>JAYODE010000026.1:0-10781 GCA_038106185.1 Gammaproteobacteria bacterium
GATATCTGGTATTGCGAACCCTTTATTTTCAGCTACTCTCCCTTTTATGTCTCCGCGAGTTATGTCTCCGCGAGTGATGGGGGAGGCGGCAAACTCAGCCGGGGTGGCCTGCAGAAAGAAGCAGCCGGCTCTTGATTTACTGGCAGAACCATTCAATTATGCACAGCGAACGCGCGCCGCTTATCAGCCGCAGATTCGAGCGTGTTGATGGGGAGTAGACAGGTCGGTCAGGTTGCTAGAGTTGCTGAGGAGGAGTAGCTCTAGCAAGAGCAGCTCGCATTGCTAGGCTTTTAATCTGCATCAGAAATGCATCAATATAGCTCTGAGCCGAGTAAAAACGGGCTCTTTCAACCCCGGGCACCATTTCAAGCGTTTCAGTCACCGGCTTGCTTCTGCTGGGTGTTTTGAAGGCGGGCCAGCGCCCTGCTTAGCTTGCAAGTTATCTGGCTTTTCTAGCTTAGGTTCGCATAATTAGGACGTTCTCAAGGACCTCACTATGGTCAATCAACGTCAGGCATACGCCTATGGTGTCGCGACGGTACTGTGTTGGGCAACCGTTGCTACCGCTTTTAAGCTGGCTTTAGGTTCTCTCACCGTATTCCAGCTTATCTTCTACGCAACACTGGCTTCTGCTCTTGTATTGTTGGCGGCTCTCTACCTGCAGGGTAGACTGAACGAGCTGCTGCCCACCTTTCGTAGCCACTGGCGTATCACGCTTATTGCAGCCGGGCTTAACCCGCTGTTGTATTACCTGATTCTATTCGCTGCCTATGATCGGTTGCCTGCGCAGATAGCCCAGCCCATTAACCAGACCTGGGTGATCGTGCTGACACTTATGTCTGTGGTGTTCTTGAAACAGCAAATGACTGCCCGTGATTTAATCGCTGCCGCTGTTTGCTACGGGGGGGTGGTGCTGATCGCGACTCAGGGAGATTGGCAGTTGGGCAGTATTCAGGAGCCTGTGGGCGTCCTATTGGCCCTGGCATCAACGATTATCTGGGCCAGCTATTGGATATTGAATCTGCGTGATACTCGAGAGCCCTTGTTAGCGTTATGCCTGAATTTTCTCTGCGCTGTCCCTTTGGCGCTGCTGGCATGCCTGCTGTTTTCGACGCCGATCGTCCGCCTCGATATTGGCCTTGCGGCGGCGGTTTATGTGGGAATCTTTGAGATGGGCCTGGCTTTCTTGTGTTGGTCACAGGCGCTCAAGCTGGCAGAGAATACCAGCCGAGTCAGTAATCTGGTTTTTCTCTCGCCGTTCCTGTCATTGGTGTTGATCCATTACATACTGGGCGAGCCTATCTACAGCACAACTTACCTGGGTCTGGCGATCATCGTCGCTGGATTGCTCTGGCAGAAGATGGACCGCATTTGACATTTAGGGTTGGCCTACCTAATGTCAGTGAATGAAGGGGGAGGTCGAAGGTCCTTGGTAAGAACCGAGCCAGGCTTTCGAGGCAAACTTTTTAGCCCAGCTTTTGAGTCCAGCTTTTGATTCAGGTTGCCAACCCAGACTAACAGTGCGGCTCAGTCAAGCGCCAAACCAGGGGAAGACTGAGTGAGTGAATCAACGACCAGTGTCAGCGGGGAGGCGGTAGATTCGACTCAAAGCCAGCAGGCCGTCGAGCAATTTACGCCGGGTTATAAGTGGTACACGCTGGGGGTTCTGACGATTGTCTATATCTTCAGTTTCATTGACCGTCAAATTCTCGTGATCCTGCAGGAGAGTATCAAGGAAGATCTGGGCCTCATGGATTGGCAGCTCGGCATGCTGTCAGGCATCTCGTTTGCAATATTCTATGTGGTGCTGGGCATACCGATTGCACGGCTGGCAGACAAAGGTACACGGCGCAATATTGTTGCGATTGCGATAGCGACCTGGAGCCTGATGACAGCCGTGTCTGGCGCCGCGCAGAATTTTACGCATCTATTGCTTGCTCGAATCGGAGTCGCGGTTGGTGAGGCAGGGGGAAGTCCGCCTGCACACTCGATGATCTCGGATATTTTTCCACCGCAGCAGCGGGCAACGGCCCTGTCGATCTATTCAATGGGCATCAACTTTGGCGTCCTGTTCGGGTTTATTATCGGTGGCTGGGTCAACGATTTTTTTGGTTGGCGCACCGTGTTTCTTGTGATTGGTATTCCCGGCATTCTCTGGGCGCTGGTGGTGCGGTTCACCTTACGAGAACCTCGGCGCGGGCAATCTGAAAATATCACCACGGAGAGCACAACACCCCCTATTAAAGCGGTGTTTGCGCTGTTGTGGTCCCGTAAATCCTTTCGGCACTTATCCATCGCCGCGGGTTTGCATGCCTTTGTTGGTTATGGCGTGGGTCAGTGGATTGCGTCGTTTTTTATCCGTCAGTATGACTTGACTTCGACGGGTGAGTTGGCGACCTGGTTGGGATTAATATCAGGTACAGCAGGGGCCACCGGCACCTTTCTCGGCGGCTATCTTGGCGACAAATTTGGCGTCAAGGATAAGCGCTGGTATGTCTGGATTCCTGCTGCAGCGACCCTGGGGGCGGTGCCGTTTTCGCTGACCGTCTATATGCTCAATGATTACAGCATGGCACTCTGGGTGTATACAATTCCCGTGTTGTTGGGTGCCATGTATCTGGGGCCCACCATCGCCATGACTCACGGGATTGTGTCGTTGCGCATGCGAGCCTTGGCATCAGCCATTCTGTTTTTTGTTCTCAATCTCATCGGTCTTGGTTTGGGCCCTCTGCTGACCGGTATTTTAAGTGACGTCTTGAGCGTGCAATACGGCGATCAGGGCTTGCGCTACGCCTTGATGATTGTCGTTCTCGTGTATGGCTGGTCGACATTTCACTATGTGATGGCCGGAAAGACGATCCGTCATGATCTTGAAAATGCACCTATCTAGTATATCTGGCTAACTGGCCTACGATCGTAGCCTTGGTGGTGTCTTGTGACAGCAGTGACGGCCACGAAAGCAGCATGCTGACAAAAAAATGTGATAATGTCAGCCCTTGATTAGACACCAAAAATAGCGGGGGAGCAGGCGAGTGAAGAGACTAATAGGCACTATCTTGTTGGTGTTGGTGCTACTGAGCGTCACCCTATTGGTGCTGATGCGTTTCTCTGACGGTCCCGTTGGCATGCTCTCGGGTGGTGAGTTCAGCACCGGTCAAGCTCAGGCGAGCATCGATGATTGGTCGTTTCTGGAGGGTCGAGAAACCATCGAGTTTCAAACGCGTTCACCGGCAACCTCCAGAACCATTTGGCTGGTGGTCCTGGACGGTAAGCTCTATTTTGTCAGTGGTTATATGAATACGACGCTCGGCAAGATATGGAAGCAATGGCCTGCCTATGTGGCGCAAGACAATGCCATTTTAATACGAGTTGATGGCGCAATTTATCCCCAACGCCTAAATAGACTGACTGACCAGCCCCAGGTGCCTGCGGTGATGCGCAAGTTCGCAGCTAAATACGGACTCGGTTCTACAGACACCAGTGATGCGAACGTGTATGCCATGCTAGAGGCCGGTGAGGTCTGGTTGTTTGAGGTGGTGATGCCCTAACCTGGACAGCGAGCAGTCGATAACATTACTGGTCAGTGATGTTAAGCTTCTGTTATCTGGTGGGCGGCCATAAATAAATTCATGGTTTTACACGAGTGGGTGGTATGAATAAGCAAGAAGAGGCAAGCGGAGAGTCTGCAGAAGGATACAGCAAGGGCTATTTGCGTTACGCATTAGGTCTATTTTTGTTGGTTTATATCGTCAACTTTATCGACCGCCAGATATTTTCAATTCTCATTGAGCCCATCAAGGCAGAGATCGAGTTGAGTGATACTCAGCTAGGTTTGTTGGGCGGTATCGCCTTTGCTCTGTTTTATACCTTTGCCGGAATACCCATCGCCAGATGGGCAGACGTAGGGACAAGAAAAAACATCGTTGCACTCGCGATTTTTATCTGGAGTGCTATGACAATGCTGACCAGCACGGCGAAATCCTTCGGTGGTTTATTGCTCGCCAGGGTTGGGGTTGGCATTGGCGAGGCTGGTTGCTCGCCACCGATCCATTCGATGATTTCCGATTACTTTCCGGAATCAAAGCGCGCGACAGCCTTGGCAACCTATGCAATGGGTATACCCATTGGCGGAGCTATCGGCACGCTAGCCGGTGGCTGGATAGGAGAATACTACGGCTGGAGAATGGCCTTTTTACTGGTAGGCTTGCCCGGTATTCTGTTGTCATTTGTCGTCTACTTTACGATTCGCGAGCCTCTGCGCGGTGCCAAAAAACCGGTGATTGTTAAGCCAGTAGAACCGGCTTTCACGTTGGTTGAGACTCTGCACTTTATGGCGAGCCTGCGATCCTTTCGACACTTGTCGTTTGCCGGCGCGTTGCACGCCTTTGTCGGTTATGGCGTCGGCTTGTTCATGCCCGCGTATTTCATGCGAATACATGGTTATGGTCTCGCTGAAACCTCCAGTTACCTATTTTTAATTGGCTTGACCGGCATACTGGGCACCTATCTAGGTGGCTATTTAGGGGATCGATTTGGCCAAAAAGATAAGCGCTGGTATATGCTGTTCCCCGGTGTCGCGACATTTCTGTCGGTACCGTTTGCTTTTCTGTTTTACACCACAGACGTGCCATGGCTTGCTTTGCTGTTTGCCATACCCGGTGCGATTCTTGGGCCCATGTATCTGGGACCCACCTTTGGTATGACGCAAACATTGGTCCCACCCAAGATGCGGGCCACGGCTTCTGCCATTCTATTGTTTGTTTTGAACCTTATTGGCTTGGGTTTGGGGCCAGTTTTCGCTGGCGCCCTCAGTGATTATCTGACGGCAGATTATGGCGTCGAGGCAATTCGCTATGCTCTCTTGATTCTGGCGGTGGCTGGCAATATCTGGTCAGCCTTGCACTATTATCTTGCGTCCAGAACGATACAGGACGATATGCAGTTGAAGGATGCCCCTGCGCTGCAACGTTGACGACAAATAGACAGGCTGGTTCTGGGTGTCGGTTGAAGAGGCAAAGGGCCAACGCCCGCGTATGATGCCTCAGGGCAGGGTACGGATCTGAATCGCATCTATACCCGAGCCCGCCAGCACATCAGAGATGACCACAACCTTGTCGCCACTGATCAATCCGGCTCGTTTTCTCAAGACTGAAAAGGTCGTCTGCAGGGTTTTCTCCGGGTCACTGGAAAAGGCGGTTCTAAAGGGTGACAGGTTACGATTGAGCATCAGGCGGCGACGGGTTTGGCTGTCGTTGGTGAAGGCGTAGATGCGGGTATTCTGCGGATGACAGTTGGTAAGGTAGTCTGCCATAAATCCTCGGCGAGTCACCACGACGATGCCCTTAGCCCCCAGCGACTCAGCCAGGTTAACGGCCGTCAGAGCCAGATGTTGCTTATCATCACGACAGATTAGATGTTGAGTAAAGTTTAAACCCGGAGACTTCTCGGTGGCATTGGCGATAGCAACCAGTTGCTCGACGCAACGCACCGGATACTTACCCACGGTGGTTTCGCCAGACAGCATCACAGCGTCGACTTCCTCGTAGATGGCGTTGGCCACATCCGTCACTTCAGCGCGGGTTGGAATCGGATTTTCAATCATGGATTCCAGTAGGTGGGTGGCGACTATGACGCGCTTGCCCTGTTCTGCGCATAATCGGGCAATACGGCGTTGAACATTGGGTAGCTCAGCAACATTGATTTCTACGCCAAGGTCGCCTCGCGCCACCATGATGCCGTCAGCCTCGGCGATGATCTCTTCCAGATTATTAACCCCTGACTGATCCTCAATCTTGGCTATGATTTTGATCTTGCCAGCCTTGTCGCCCATCAGTGCCCGTAATTCGCGCACATCGGCGGCCTCACGCACAAAAGACAGGGCGATAAAATCCAGTTCGTGCTCTATGGCAAACAGTATGTCTGCGCGGTCTTTCTTCGTGATGGCGGGCAAATTGACCCGTATCCCAGGCAAGTTGACATGGCGTTTACTTTTCAAGATGCCACCGTCAATCACACGACATCGCATTATCCCATCTGTTTGTTTTTCCAAGACCTCTAGATTGATAATGCCGTTGTCGACGGTAATACGATCCCCGACCTTAACGGTCTCGATCAGGTCATCATAGTGAATATGAAAGGAGGACTCTTCGACGTTGACTGAGTCGCGAACCGTAATGGAGATGACGGCACCATTTTTCAGTTCAAGTTCTTTCACCAGATCCCCGGTTCTGATCTCGGGCCCTTGAGTGTCCATTAATATGGCGATAGGGAAATCGATCTTGCGATTCAGAGTTTTAATCGACTTGATCACCTGCGCGGCTGACTTGTGATCACCGTGTGACATGTTCAGGCGCACTATGTCCATGCCAGCTGCGGCCATTTTCTCAAGCATGGGGTAGGATGCCGTTGCCGGTCCTATGGTGCAAATTATCTTGGTTTTTCGCATGATTTATTGGGGCTGATTTTAAAGCCGCCTATCATACCCCAATGCGCCAGAAATCTGCGCTGGTTGGAGGGTGAATTTCACTCGTTTGCAAACAATTTGAGTTGGTGATTTACAGGATCGTCACTGATATCGACAAAACTGACGCCAATTCCAAGTAATCGAATCTGTTGGCCATCGCCCCTTGCCCAGGCGAGGGGTAGTAGATCGGCAAACAATTGCGGACTCAGGCTCTGGCTGGACCGCTCGATGGTCGTGCTGCGAAAGTCGGCGAATTTGAGCTTGACCTGCTGATTACGGATCCTTCGATCTGCCTGCTGCGCCAGACGTAACTGCAGCTCCTCAATCAGCTGCAGCAAGATGCTCTGGGCGTCTGCGATGGACTTTACGTCGACCGCGAAGGTTCGTTCAACACTTTGCGACTTGCGCACCCAGTTGGTGACCAAGGGCCTTTCGTCGATACCCCAGGATCGTCGGTAGATGGTCGCGCCGCCACGGCCAAAGTGCCGCGTCAGCTCAGTCTCACCAAAAACACGAACATCATCACAGGTTTGCAAGCCAAGTCGCGCCAGTCGCTCGACGGTGACCTTACCAACGCCAGGAATCTTTCCCAGCGGCAGGCGCCGAACGAAATCGTCGATCTCAGCCGGGGTTACGACACGCTGACCATTCGGCTTATTTTCGTCGCTGCAGATCTTCGCTAGAAACTTATTAGGCGCAACGCCAGCAGAGGCGGTTAATCCTAATTCAGCCTGAATCGCGCGACGAATATCCGCAGCGATACGCGTCGCACTGCCGTCAAATAGCGAGCTCTCGCTGACGTCCAGATAAGCTTCATCCAGGCTGAGTGGCTCGACTCGATCCGTGTAGCGATCGAAGATTGCGCGAATCTGCCTGGACACCGACTTGTAGTAAGCCATCCTGACAGGGACCAGGGTAAGATGGGGGCAAAGCCGCATGGCATAGGCCGTGGCCATCGCGGAATGAATACCATAGGCGCGGGCTTCATAATTGCAGGTCGTAATGACGCCGCGTCGATCGGCAGCACCGCCAACTGCCAAGGGGATTCCAGCCAGTGTCGGGTTGTCGCGCATTTCTATGGCGGCATAAAAGCAATCCATATCGATATGAATAATCTTTCGAGGCCGAGCAGACGTTTCAGTCACGGGTCAATTCAAATGCAGGCGATAATAGGTAACAGACAGTGTATACATCCTTGATAGGGACGACCAGTCGCCAACACTTCAGGTATACTTTCGACTTGTCTAACCGTTGAATGAAAGCGCCCAAGCCATGGATATGAGTGAAATACGTCTGCACTTCAGCTCGGCCATTGCCGATATTGTCGATCGCTGCCAGATCGTCGAAAATTTTGTTGATAAGGATATGTTTCGAGTCTACCTCATGACAGTCTGGGGTAACGCGGTGCTGGACCCAGAGCGCAGTGGTATTGCAGTAGAAGACTTGAGTATATTGCACGATTACTTGAATGAAGAGCTGGCAAAGGTGTTGGGTGAAGGCGCGACCTTGACCAGTTGCTATGAATATATGATGAGCAAAGCCGGTGAAGACAGTCTGGTACGATTGCAGATTTCGGCTGAGCACAAAGCGTTTCTGCTGCATTTTGCGAGGCTGATTTTGTCGCAAGTTTAAGCGACTCGACATTCTGATGTGAGGGGTAAACATGAATCGACTAGCGGGTAAATGCTGTATCGTCACGGGTGCCGGTAGCGGCATTGGTCGCGCCAGTGCCAGGCGCTTTGCGCTGGAGGGCGCCAAGGTGCTGGCGGTTGACGTCAGCAGTGAAGGGCTGGCAGAAACATTACGAGAGGCGGTCGGTGAGATCCAGAGCCTCGTCGTAGATGTGTCCACTGAAGTCGGAGTTCAGTCTTATATTGACACCTGTTTACGTCTTTTTGGCGGTCTGGATGTGATCTATGCCAACGCCGGGGTCAGCGGTGGCGCTGTGCCGTTATTGGAGCAGACAGAAGCTATGTGGCAGCATATTTTGCAGGTCAATTTGATTGGACCTTTTTTAGCCGTCAAATTAGGCGGCTCCTACATGGCGAAGCAAGGACAGGGCAGTATCATCTGTACAGCGTCTGTTGCAGGTTTGCGCGCTAACGCCGGTGGAATTCCCTATTCAGCCAGCAAGGCGGGGGTCGTGAGTCTGGTGCAAACAGCGAGCAATGCTCTGGCTGGCACCGGCGTTCGGGTCAATGCCATCTGTCCCGGCTTGATCGAGACCGGCATGACCCGGCCGACCTTTGAACGTGCAAGGCAAAGAGGCACTGAGGACCGAATCGGACAGCTGAATCCCACTCGCCGCTATGGCGTCCCTGATGAGATCGCCAATATGGCGCTCTTTCTGGCCAGTGATGAGGCCAGCTATGTCAATGGTCAAGCCATCGCCGTGGACGGTGGTCTCTCCAGCACACATCCGTTTGTGCCAGCGCGGAAATAATCTGGTTTAAGCCGGCCGAGTGTAATGGTCGACAACCATCGCGCCGATAAGATCCCCTTCGACGTTGACTGCAGTGCGCAGCGTGTCGAGGGGACGCTCTATGACCAGCAATATGGCGATCGCTTCCAGTGGAATGCCGACGGCAATCAACACCATTTGCATGCCTGACATGGAAGCTGTGGGCATGCCTGGTGCGCCTATGGACGAAATCATCGACATCAGAAACACCGTGACGATCGCGATATTACTGAGCTCTATCCCGTACAGATAGGCCAGAAATATGGCCGCTACTGCCTCGAACAAAGCCGTACCATCCATGTTCATGGTGGCGCCCAGAGGCAGGACAAAACTGCTCACTGATGGATGTATATTCAGTTGCTCGTCGCAGGCCTGCATGGAGACAGGCAGAGTCGCTGAGCTCGACGAGGTGCTAAAGGCGACGAGCAGAGGTCGGCTGATTTGACGCAGTGTTTTGATCGGCGAGCGTCGAGCGAAGATAAGCCCTATAGCGGGTAAAACGATGAGGCCATGCACCAGCGTCAGAATGACGACAAGTCCCGCGAAGCTGAACAGCTGACTGAGAAAGTTGGCGGTATGCCCATCGCCTGTGTTTAGCTTAAGGGTAAAATCAAACATGATGGCAAAGATGCCAAAGGGCAACAGGCGAATGACCCAGCTTAAAATTTTAAAGATGATGCGGTTGATGTGCTCAACGATTTCGTAGAGTTTGCTGTCCTGAGGCACCACCAGCACCATAGCGACGCCAATCAACAGGGCGTTGGCTACGATGCCAAGAATATTCATGGTTACCAGTGCGGAAAATGGATTGACGAAGGCTTGAGTCAGAATTTGCTGGAGCACTAGCACGACTGACTCGCTGCCGGGATCAATGGTTCTGATGGCGCTGACGGTGCCGCTCATTTCCACTGCGGGCGGATAACTGGTCCAGGGATGTATAAAGAATACCGCCAGCAGCCCCAGGCTGATGGCGATAAAGGTGGTCAGAAGGTAGTAACTTACCGTAATACCACCCAGAGCCTTTAAACGAATGATGTTACCTATGCCGATGATACCGCCGATGAGCGAGAAGAAGATCATAGGCGCGATAAGCATGCGCAATGCAGCGAGAAAGACCTGTTTTACCAACAATATTAATTCATACGCATACGGCGGCTTGACCATCTGCTGCCAGCTGGCATCGGCAAAAATGGCGGCGCCGGCGATGCCCAGCAGGGCCGCAATAAATACTTGAAAGGTCAGGTTTCTAACGATCACGGATGTGTCTTCTCACGGGCAAAAATCGATCATAACAAACTGGCTTTTAATAGGGTAATCCTCCGATCTACTCATGACCCTTGATCGGATCCAATCGCGTAAGCGTGGCTTTTTGGTCCGGACACCGTTTAAATGCCGGTATGGACAATCATTTGTTGGCTGTGAGCTCAGTATTGCTCCTGATCCTCATAGTGGTCCTGATACTTGTCTGGCGGCGTCAGCAAAACTGGCGCCAGCTCTACGAGGCAAATCCGCTGCCGCTGTTTCAGTTGACTCGAACCCAACGTCTTACTCAGTGCAATCAAGCATTCGCCCAATTACTGGGTTATAGCAGCAGTGCCGAGTGCCTGACCTTGTTTAATGAATATGCGCACTATCCGGAGGCCGAGTTTGAGAGGCTCCAAGACCTACTGCGAAAGCCAGCGGACTTTGATAGCGTCAATCCGCCAACCCTTAACCTTGTCAGTCGGCACGGAGATCGGCTCAATCACGAGTTCAAACTGTTTCAACGCCTGAGTCACGATCGGTTTGATTTGTGCCTGGCGAGCGAGCGCCGCTATTGGCGGGATAGCGTTTCGCAAGCTGTCTCTTCACAAGCTG
>JAYODE010000026.1:10881-36430 GCA_038106185.1 Gammaproteobacteria bacterium
CTGGCTATTCTCAAGCTGGCTTTTCGCAAGACAGCTTGCAGCACCACAGATTTCAGCAGGCGGGCGATGAATCAATCAATTTTCAACAACTAAGCGCGGGGCAGAAAAGCCCTCTTCAAAGGGTCTGTGAGCTCTTTATGCAGCAATCGCTGTATCCGGCATTTGTGCTCAACGAGAGATTCGACATCATGGGTGCAAGCCCTATGGCGACTCGGCATTTTTGCCTGCCGACGAAGGGCGAAGCCCCGATGCAGCTCAGTGCGCTGTTTCCTATCAAGGATCGTAGCCGAGTAGTTGCATTGATTGAGCGGCGTTTAGCAGCTAACACCCAGGTTTCGCTGACATTCTCGGCTCTGCTGAAGTCCGCGGAGGTGCGGGAATGCGAGTGGCAATTCCTGAAATATCGAGACTCAAGAGGGCAGTCCGATGCGGCTCAAGCCATTTTGGTACTTTGTAGGCTGGTTATAGCCGAAATACCCCTGGTGCCAATGGTGGATACAGTGATGCAGACGCCCTGGGGATATTGGACCCTGGACCTGGTCCAGCAAAGCCTGGAATTATCTGAGCGCTGGCGTACCTATCTTGGGTTTGATTCATCGGCTGCAGAGTACCCGTTAGGCCTGTGGCGCGAAATTATTGCGCCCCAGGATCAGGGCCGAGTCATTGCTGCTCTCACCGATTACCTGAGTGGTAAGACGGATGCCTTTCAGGTAAATCACCGCATTGCTGGTCCGAATGGCGTTGAGCGACAGGTGATGTCCATTGCTGTCAGCAGTGTGAAGGCGGAGTCAGGTGAAATGATCAGGGCTTATGGTCTGCAAGTCGTCGCAGCTGCAGGTCAGACGCCCTGGGAGGCGCCGAACCCGTCGAGTGAGCTATCGGCTACCCCTCAAGTCATAGATGGGTTCGCGAATTCAGCGAAGCGCCACGATTTGCTCAACGCCAATGCCGTTATCCTGGGTTATATCTACTTGCTGCAGCAAGCCCTGTCAGCCGAGCAGCGAAGGGAGATAGATATGGATATTTATATTGCCAGGATAGAAGACGCGGCTCTGAGTATTCGTGAGTGGCTCTCTGCGCCGCAAGAAAGCCTCAAAGGCGCGGGAGAACAGGCGTCTTTGGCCTCCGATGACAAGGAACCTTCTGGCATCCACTTATCCAGAGAAAGTTTGTCGTTGTCATCAGAACAGCAGGACCGATTGCGCGACCTACGGCAAAAAATGGCGCAGTTCGCCGCCTTAGCTGATGGGAGTGTGGAACCCGGTGGCACCGAAATAGAGCTCAAACAAGCAGCCTTGGGTACGACCTGTAGTGTCTGTGGCGAGGTGATTGCGCCGGTTGCCTGGTTAATCCTTTCGCTCGACCAAGGCGGGCTTGTGCTAGATCGACATTATCGCGCTTATGGTTTTAAGCGGAGTGCTTCAACCCCCCCTGTGGGCGGCGCTAGCCCATTGGCAGAATTGAGCCGCTGGATACACGCGTTGAAAGGACATTTGACACTGGATTCCGGGACAGACTCGACACAATTGACGGTTTATCTGCCGCATCACGACTTACAGCCTGAATTCCAGTCGACCCGGACAGTCAAAAGACCCTGGCGCATTAGCGTAGTTGATGACCAGCCAGCCGTGACCGATTTTCTGACTGTTTTTCTCAGCCAGGCGGGTTATCAGGTCACGGCTTTCAACGATCCGATAGTGGCGCTTAATCGCTTGATGCAACAACCTTTCAGCACTGACCTGTTGATCACTGACCAGCGAATGTCCCCATTATCAGGTTCTGATCTTATTCGCGCGCTGCGTCGAGTCAGTGCAGACCTGCCGGTGATTCTTTGTTCCGGAGACTTTGTTGCTAAGGATGCCGACTGGCTGGTAGATGCCGGTGTTGACTGGATCCGTAAGCCCTTTGATCCTGGGAAACTACTCGCGTGTATTGCGCGGCGGCTAGGTTCGGTTTAGGCATGTCCCAGGGCAGCCGATAGGGTTTCGCCGATGGGTCGATGGATGACCAGGTCACAGAGACGGTCCAGGTCAGTGGGCTCGTTATTAATCAGGACTAAACGCGCGCCGGACTGGCTGGCTAGACGCGGCAGGCTGGCGGCCGGATAGACGCTCATAGAAGAGCCCATAGCCAGCAACAGATCGCACGCCAGAACCGCCTCGTGCGCCCGTTGCATTGCTACCTCAGGCATCGACTGGCCGAATGATATGGTCGCAGTTTTGACGATGCCTCCACAAACCTGGCAATAGGGTAGCTGGTCTTTCGTTAAAAAAGCCTGCTTCAGCGGTGCCAGTTCGTATCGCTGATGGCAGTCGAGGCAGGTCGCATAGTTAGCATTGCCATGAATCTCAATGACGAGCTCCTCGTTGACGCCGGCTCGTTGGTGCAAGCCATCGACATTTTGCGTGATGACACAGTGTAGTTTGCCCCGTTGGGCTAGGGTTGTAACACCCGCATGGCCGGCATTGGGCGACGCGGTCGCCATGACATCAGGTCCGGTAAACTTGCGGCGCCAAGACTCTCTGCGGACCTTCTCTGAGCGGATAAAGTCACTGAAATCGATGGGTTGCATGGTTTTCCAGACACCAGTCGGACCTCTGAAGTCGGGAATGCCCGACTCGGTGCTGATGCCAGCTCCGGTAAAAACCACGATGCGCTGAGCCTCCTGAAGCAACCTCGACAGTGTTGCAATCTGCGCCTGCCAGGCAGGATCCCGAGAGTCTGGCGTTGAAGTCGGGGGTGGCATTGACTGATCGGGCATAGTCGGCTAGCTCCTGAAACGAGCATCAAGGTGAATTACTCACCCAGAACCCGCCTTGGTTATAAAACAGTTGAACCTGGCGCTGTTAAGTCACGCTGCGTTTAATCTACATGAAGTGTAGCCCAGTAAAAAGCGGATCGAAGCGGCCTTTCGGTCGAAAAGAAGGTTGATTAAGCTGACTAATAGCGTTCCGCTCCTGTGACGATTGAGGATATCAATCTGTCGCTCTGCTTCACTCGAGCCAGCACAGCGTATCCGTATGTGAAAGGGCGTCTCTACAAAGCTACAGAATGATTAAAAACGCAGTATCATGGCATCGAACGGGCCGGTTTCTGGCTGTCACTAACGGAGTTGCCCATGGGTTTCTATGATCAGTATCTGCTGCCAAGACTTCTGAATCTGGCGATGAAAGCCCCTGAAATGACGCGGCTAAGACGCCAGCTCGTGCCACTGGCCAGTGGCCGCGTGTTGGAAATCGGAGTCGGCTCGGGTCTTAACCTGCCGTTTTACCCTCAGGGAGTACAGGTGACTGGTGTCGATCCGTCGCTGGAGTTACAACACTATGCTCGTGAGATGGCAGGCCAGGCACAACTGGACGTAGAGTTCCTGGCAGTCAGTGCCGAAGCGATTCCGATTGCGGATCAGACCTTTGATACTGCCTTGGTGACCTGGAGTCTCTGTACGATACCCGACCCGAATGCAGCATTGCGAGAGGTCCGACGGCTGTTAAAGCCCAAGGGTAAGCTGATTTTCATCGAACATGGGGAGTCGCCAGAGCCATCCATCGCTGCCTGGCAGCGACGCATTAATCCCGTTTGGAATAAACTGGCGGGCGGCTGCCACTTAAACCGCCGGCCGGATCATTCGCTACTCGCCAATGGTTTCAAGCTTGTCGATCTGACCGAAGGCTATATTCCCGGACCCAAAATCGCCACCTATAGCTATCGAGGTATCGCGACCATCGCCTAGCGGATGCCGTGCATGCGCCTGTGCAGAAGGGGTGAGAGTGCTAATACGACGATCGCCAGACCGATGGCGACGAGCGCGAGCTTCTCAAACACCGAGCTATAAACAGCCAGTGACGCCATTGCATCAACCACGCCAGTACCCTGGTCATCGATAGCCATGGCTCCTGCGATCATGCCGGCGACATAGGCGGCAAACGCGCTGGACAGAAACCAGACGCCCATCATCATGGCGGCGATGCGCTTCACCGAGAGTTTGGTCACCATGGATAAGCCTACCGGCGAGAGACATAGCTCGCCGGTGGTATGCAGCAGATACATCAGCGCCAGCCAAATGACGGATACCTTGCCGTCGGGACCTGCCAGAGAGCTGCCGTAGACCAGCACAGCAAACCCCAGGCCGACTTGAAGAATACCGAGACCAAACTTAGCAGGGGTTGTTGGTTCAAGACCTTGGGCGGCAAGCTTGACCCAGACCCAGGCAAACAGGGGTGCCAGAAAAATAATGTACATGGGGTTTAGCGCCTGAAACATACCCGCTGTGAAGAACTCACCCATGTGAATATTACGGTCAGTAAACAGGGTCAGAGATGAACCCGCTTGTTCAAACAGCGCCCAAAACATCACCGACACCGCAATCAAAAACAGCATGACCAGCATGCGATCACGGTCAACGGGGCTGCAACGCGCCAGCGAGAACCAGATACCCCAGCCGAGGACCACCGCGCCCAACACAAGCAGTAACAGGCCCAGTTCTGATGTTTGCTGAATCAGTTGCCAGATGCCAAATACCCCGGCGATACCCAGCAGATAGATCAAACGTTCTCGGTTTATACCGGGTAGGAGTGGCGCAGCAAGCCATTCGGGTGCCGGCGGCTCACCAAACCCCAGCAGATGGTGTCTGTAAATGTGGAATACCAGCAGGCCAAACAGCATGCCAATACCCGCAAGGCCAAAGCCATAGCGCCAGCCATAGGTCTCGCCCAGGTAGGCGCAGGCGAGTGTAGCGGTAAAGGCGCCCAGATTGATCCCCATGTAAAAGATCGTAAACCCGGCGTCACGACGGGGATCCTTGGCGCCGTATAATTGCCCGACCATCGTTGAGATATTCGCTTTGAGAAAACCAACGCCAATGATGATGGCCGCTAAAGACAGGTAAAAGGTTTGCGCATAAAACTCGTTCCGCTCTACCACCCATTTGCCATCAACCCATTGTTCCACCGCCGCTTGACCCTCAAAGGCCATACCAAAGTGACCACAAACCAGGAGAAAAGCGCCAAATGCCACCGCTTTACGGTAGCCCAGATATCGATCGGCGATGAGACCACCTATCACCGGCATCGCATACACCAAAGAGCCATAGCTGCCATAGATCAAGCCGGCCTCTCGGTCACCAAACAGAAAGTGTTTGGTCAGGTAGAGCATGAGCAGGGCGCGCATGCCGTAATAGCTGAAGCGTTCCCACATTTCGGTAAAAAACAGGACGTAAAGTCCCCGTGGATGGCCAAGTATATCGTTGGCAGGCGCCTGTTCAGGCCGAGTGGTATTCACGCTCATGGACAGTTCACTCTTGTTAGGTGGCTGTTTCTAGTTAGCTGCTTTTTAGTTGACTGCTCTTATTTGACGGCTTTTAACTGACTCAATGCGGCAAAGGCTCTGGGTGACTGGGTCTGCATAAAGTCGATAACTTGCCGGGCGCAAATCGGTGGCAAGTCCTTTGAGGTGTCGACGCGAACGTCATATTGGCCGTGCGCATGGCAGACCTCCAAATGTCCCACAGCAGTACCTGGAAAACGTCCCGGTCTGGCATTCTCGCGGGCAGAAAGCACTTCTCTTGGGCATTGGACGCCGACAAACAAGACGTACAAACCGGCGAATGCCTCGAGGTAATCATCGAGAAACTCGGGTTCCAGAATGATGTCATCGATGATGACGTTGGTTCCTGACTTGACCATGCTGGCAATGGCTCGGCGCATACCACACAACATCTGTTTGCCGGTCGCGCCGAACTGCACGGCTGTGTGCACACCGTGGGCGTCATGGACCGGCACGACATTCAAACCCTGAGCGCCGAGGCTGCCAGCGGGGGCATTGAGACCGCGGTACTTGTTAGGCAGCCCGTCTCGAAACTGGTCCAATGCCATATGTAAATAAAGCGTTGGCAATTGTTCCTGCAGCTCATGGGCAAGAGTGGTCTTGCCGGCGCTGGAAGTGCCGTTGAGGAAGATTATTCTACCGCCTTGCATAGTCTCTGTTTACCCGAGCTACCATTAAAAGAGGCTAATGCTTACACAGAAACCTGAGGCATTCCATCCTTGTTTTCATTCGGCGATTTACTCAGACTGGCGGCAATAAAAGAGGAGCCGGCAAGTGCGTCACGATCATCGGCCCTATTGGCTGAAACAGGTTTCAGATTGGTTAAATCAACGTTATGTGGATGCGGTGTGTCGCCCGCAATTTGATGCCAGTGGCGTCGATTTGCGGGTATTCAATCCACGGCATTTACAGATTTCCGGTCCTAATATTCGGGTTGGTGATCATGTTCACTTTATGGCGCTGGCTGACAAACCGGTGCGTCTGGCGGTTTTCGAAGGCTTAGGCAGTATCAGCATTGGCGACTACAGTATTGTCGGTCCCGGCGTTAGAATTTCGTCTGCTGCCGCCATAGCGACCGGTCACAGCTGCATGCTGGCCATGAACTGTTACCTGACAGATGCCGACTGGCATGATCTGCAGCATCGCATCTACGCACCGGGTGCTCATAGCCCCATCACGCTGAAAGATAATGTCTGGATTGGAGACAGCGCCCTGATTACCAAAGGGGTTAGCATCGGCAATAACAGTATCGTCGGCGCCTCGGCCGTTGTGACTAAAGATGTCGCAGACAACTCGATTGTTGCCGGTAACCCGGCGCGAGTGATTGGCACGCTTGACGCTACACACCTGACGACTCGCCAACAACTTTTTACCGCCGAGACCAGTTACGATGACTTTGAGGCTGACTATTACCGACGCCGGCTGCAGGGTAATCGCCTGGCATCCTGGCTACGTAGCCTGGTGAAGCCAAGCGCCGTTGATTAGTTGGGAAATGCCAGGCCGTAAGCTTGCGTGTAGCGCTGTGCAAACTCCGCAGGCACTATTTGATAGCGCTGAGTTTGCTCGCTTTCCAGATTGTAGACTGCCGTCAGACAACCCAGTTGCGCGCAGGTTTGCGCCGACCAGCCGCCAAGTAAGCCATAAATATAACCGGCTCGAAACGCATCACCACAGCCGGTCGGATCGACCACACGGGTGCTGGTCACTGCCGGCACCCGCAGCGGCGGTTGGTTTGTTGAATAGATGTCCACACCGTTTGCACCTTGCGTCACAATGACCTGATGGTCGCCGGTCAGAATAGCCTCGGCACTCATCCCGGTGTTGTGCTGCAGCACCTCCCATTCGTGGCTGTTGACGATCAGGTAGTGGCAAAGATTCAGTAACTCGAGGACGTCAGCGCGATCAAACTCAGCCAGACCCTGGCCGGGATCAAACATAATGGGAATACCCAAGGCCGCCAGGTCGCGCGCCTGACGGAGCATGATGGGTGCGTCTTCCGGCGCCAGAACTGCTAAAGTCACGGCTTCAATGCCGGAAATAGCGCTTGGCAGTGGGCGACGGGGCGAAACCGCAGCACCCGCGTGAAATGCGGTGATCTGATTGCCGTGATCGTCTGTGATCAGCACTGCCGTTGCACATTGGGCATAATCCGGGTCTATGCTGATATTGCTGATGTCGATGCCGAGCGTCAGCAGATGCTGGCGGTAATGATCGTTAAAATTTCGACCCGCGGCTGAGACCGGTAATACCTTGACCCCCAGTTGGTGCAGGCCATAGGCGATGTTCAAGCCACAGCCACCGAAGCTCGTGGTTAATTGGGCGAGTTGCAGCGAGATATTCAGCGCGCTCACTGGATATTTATTCTGATAAGTATCAAATGAGCCGGCATAGCGGCCAATCAAGTCCAGCGCGATGCTGCCACATACCATGACGGTAGACATGGATCTCTTACTCCCTGGTACGAACCTGTTTGCTTTTAGGTCTGGGTTCATGGAAATATTCGAACACTGCAATGCCTCAGTGACGGGCTGCTGTAGAACGAATCATCCATTGATTTCGAACGCTTCATCGATTCTAAGCCAGAGTATAACCGCGATGTCAGACCTTACCTCTATGATTCAGGCTTGTTTTGGTCTGCTCATGTTTATCGCTATCGGCTGGGGGTTGGGAGAGGATCGCCGCCCGCCGCAGTGGCGAATCCTGGTGGCGGGTGTTGGGCTGCAATTTCTGCTGGCGTTGCTGATGTTTAAGGTGCCCCTGGTGAAGGAGGGCTTAGCCTTTTTGAATCGAGGAGTAGTCGCTGTGGCCGGTGCTACCGATGCGGGTACGCAATTCGTCTTCGGTTATCTGGGTGGTGATCCCGCAAACGTTGCTTATCCCTATGCGGTCAGCGACGCAGGTTCGACCTACATTTTAGCCTTTCGCGTCTTGCCCTTGATTCTGTTTTTCACGGTACTTTCAGCAGTGCTCTGGTATTACCGCGTGTTGCCGATGGTCATTCGGGGATTCTCTGTGGTGCTGCGTCGAAGTATGGGGGTTGGTGGCGCGGTCGGGGTCAGTGCGGCAGGCAATATCTTTCTTGGTATGGTCGAAGCGCCCTTGTTGATCAGACCCTATTTGGGCAGGCTGACCCGCAGCGAACTGTTTATCGTCATGACGTGTGGAATGGCCACTGTCGCTGGCTCGGTCATGATATTTTATTCGATTATTCTGCAGAATGTGATCGAGGATGCCCTGGGTCATATTCTCACGGCATCTGTTATCAGCGCGCCAGCGGCGATTATGATCGCGCGAATCATGATTCCAGGCGATGAATCAACGGGCAGCGACAAACTCGTGGATCCCGTGCGCTACCAGGGTTTGTTGGATGCGGTGACCCGCGGCACGGCCGACGGAATTCGGTTGATGGTCAATGTCGGTGCCATGTTGATGGTGTTAATCAGTCTGGTGGCTTTGGTCAACGGTATGCTTAGCCTGTTGCCGCATCTGAACGGCGAGTTTCTGACGCTAGAGCGCATATTAGGCTGGTTATTTGCGCCCTTGGCCTGGTTAATGGGCATTCCCTGGCAGGAATCGATGCTCGCCGGGACTCTCCTTGGCACCAAGACAGTACTCAATGAACTCATCGCCTTTTTTGCGCTGGCAGCGCTCGAACCCGGCCAATTATCGACCAAGTCCACTTTGATCATGACTTATGCGATCTGTGGGTTCGCGAACTTTGGCAGCCTTGGCATTATGATCGGTGGGCTGAGTGCCATGTGCCCGGAACGCAGGCTCGAGATCATGGCCCTTGCGCCTCGAAGCCTGGTCTCCGGGACGCTCGCGACTTGTATGACCGGTGCGATCGCAGGTTTGATTTTGGGCTAAACGGAGGTTACCTGCAGGCTACGCAGCGCTAGTGCGACAAGGCCTCAAAGGCGTGCAGGGCTTCTATGATGCTGTCGATATCGGCACTGGAGATATCCAGATGAGTGACCAGGCGGGGTCCTGTCAACAGAATGCCTCGATCCTTCAGGTAGGCCGCCAAGGCACTGATGTCGACACTGGCGGGATCCAGCATGACCATGTTTGTCTCAACCGGGCTTGCCAGCCTGATTTGTTTCAACTCCTTGATTGCCTCGCCGAGCCGCGCAGCATGCGCGTGATCTTCAGCAAGACGTTGAACATGGTGTTGTAAGGCGTAGATGCCGCTAGCGGCAATGACACCGGCCTGACGCATGCCGCCACCAAGCATCTTGCGAAGGCGTCTGGCACCTTGTATCAGCTCGGCATCGCCCACCAGCACAGAGCCAATTGGGCAGCCCAGACCTTTCGACAGGCAGATAGAAACAGAATCAAAATGCTGGCAAATATCCTGCGCTTCGACGCCGAGTTTGACCACCGCATTGAACAAACGTGCACCATCCAGGTGACGCCGCAAGCCAAGTCTCTGCATCAGAGCCGAATAGTCGGCGAGGTAGTCCATGCTGAGCACTCGCCCTGCCTGGGTATTCTCCAGACAGACAAGACGAGTCCGAGCGAAGTGAAAATCATCGGGTTTGACGTTCTGCCGCACCTCGTCAAGATCCAGTTCACCTCGAGCATTAAAGGGCAGGGGTTGCGGTTGAATACCACCCAGAACGGCACCGCCACCGCCCTCGTATTTGTAGGTGTGTGCCTGTTGGCCGGCAATATATTCATCCCCTCGCTGGCAGTGGCTCAGCAGGGCCAACAGATTACCCTGAGTGCCGCTCGTCACGTAAATTGCTGCGGCCTTGCCGGTCATCGCGATCGCGAGCTGCTCCAGGCGATTGACCGTCGGGTCCTCGCCGTAGACGTCATCGCCGGTTTCGGCCAATCGCATGGCATCAAGCATGGCGTTTGTGGGTCGGGTTACGGTATCACTTCGCAGGTCTATCACGGTTTCGTTCGGCTTTATAGAAGAGGGCAGACGCATCATAGCCTGTGACCAACAGCCGAGCCAGATCAAATGCAAAACATTTTCAGTCTATATAAAACAATAACCTAAACGCTTTATTTCAGGTGTAATATTAGTCGTGGAACCCTCCGTTGACAATTTGCAGGGGCCTCGTTAAGGTGCGATTCCGGTTCATGCATGGCTCCCGGTGAGTCAGGACAAAAATCTATGTATACAGGTATAGTTCAAGCGATGCTGCCTATCGCGTCTTTAGTCCAAAAGCCCGGTCTTTGGACTTTCAGCGTCGTGCTGCCAACAGACTTGACCGCCGACTTGATCACGGGCGCAAGCGTTGCCGTTAACGGTACCTGCTTTACCGTGACTCAGATAAAAGGCGATGAGGTCTGGTTCGACGCCATCGCTGAAACCCTTGCATTGACAAACCTTAAACACCTACAGGTGGGTACTCAGGTCAATATTGAGCGTTCAGCCCGTGCAAATGCCGAGGTGGGTGGACACGTGCTGTCTGGACATGTCGTGGACACTGCGACGGTCTTGGCCATTGAGGATACCGAAAATAACCGCAGAATTACTTTTCAAGGCAAGCCCGAGTGGATGAAATATGTCTTCAGCAAGGGATACCTGGCTTTAAATGGTGCCAGTTTGACTATCGCGGCGGTGCAACAAAACTCATTTTCGGTTAATTTGATTCCGGAAACACTGCGGCGGACTAACTTCGCGTTGCTGACGATGGGTGACCCGGTAAACGTCGAGATCGACCAGCAGACTCAAGTGATTGTAGATACGGTAGAGCGGGTGATGGCCGAGCGCACAGCCAGTGCAGGTTGAGGCTTGTGTTGAGTCAGGTTTTCTCTAAGATGCGCTGCGACAGGCATTGACAAGAATTTACAGCCACGAAGGTACATACACAAAGGTACATCCACAAAGGCGCACCCACGAAGGTACAGCCACGAAGGTACAGCTTTGGAACTGCAGTTATTTGATACCTATGAGCGCCGAGTGCGCGTTTTCAAACCCCTGGTGCCGGGCGAGGTGGGTTTATATTGTTGCGGGCCAACCGTTTATCACTATGCCCATATCGGTAATCTGCGAACCTACCTGTTCGAGGACATTTTGCGTCGAGTCCTGGCGTTGAATGGCTATCAGGTCAAGCTGGTAATGAACATTACCGATGTCGGCCACCTCACTTCTGATGCAGATACAGGCGAGGACAAGATGGAGCTGGGCGCACGTCGCACCGGAATGAGTGCCTGGGAGATGGCGGGCTTTTATGCGACGGCGTTCAAGCAGGACCTGACGCTGCTGAACATCTTAGAGCCGAACGTCTGGTGCAAGGCCACCGACCACATTCAAGAACAGATCGAGTTTATCCTCGACTTGCAAGCCAAGGGCTATACCTATCAAACCAGCGATGGTATCTATTTTGACTCGCGTAAGCTTGAGCGTTATGGCTACTTGGCCAGACTCGACGTGGCGGGCTTGATGGAGGGTGCAAGGGTAGAAAATGAAAGACATTTCGTCACTGACTTTGCGCTTTGGAAATTCTCACCTGCCGATGAGCAGCGTCAGATGGAGTGGGAAAGTCCCTGGGGTCGCGGATTTCCAGGCTGGCATATAGAGTGTTCAGCGATGGCGGCAAAGTACCTGGGTGACTATTTTGATATTCACTGTGGTGGTGAGGATCACATCGCGATCCATCATACTAACGAAATTGCGCAAACCGAGGCCAGTCGTGGCACTCGACTGGCGAATTTTTGGATGCATGGTTATTTTCTGCAGATGGACAACGCCAAGATGTCAAAATCGACGGGCGATTTTTTGCGTCTCGCATCGATCCAGGAACGGGGTCTGCCTGCCGTGACCTACCGATATTTTTGCCTGACCGCCCATTACCGTACGCAAATGGCCTTCTCTTGGGAGAGTCTGACCTCCAGTGGGGTTGCGTTGCAGCGTTTGTACCAGGCTGCCTGGGAATGGGGCTCGCCTACCTCTGTGAATTCGGACTTCTATCAGCGGTTTCTCAATTTTGTGAATGATGATCTGAATATGCCCAGAGCCCTCGCGCTGACCTGGGATCTGGTGAGGTCCGCCTTGCCCGCAGGGGAGAAAAAAGCGACATTGCTGGCGTTTGACCAGGTTTTCGGGCTGGATGTTGAGCACTGGCAACCGGCTGTCGTAGAAGTCCCCGAGGCCGTCCAGGCGTTGGCTCAGGAACGCCAGACAGCGCGGCTAAACAAACAATGGCAGCTGGCAGATGAGCTGCGTGCCGCCATTGCCGAAGCAGGCTTTCAGGTCGAAGACAGTCGCGAAGGGCCCCTGCTTAAACGTCTGTAGGGGCATTTTAGGCATGCAGTGCGCGCCAGGCATCGATATCGGTGACTTCGCTGCTCGCAAGCTCGACCCCCATATGATAGTTGCCTGCTTGAGCGTCACTAACCCATCGCACCTCGCCACTGACAAAGTACTTTTCCTGTCGGGCGCTGACATTCACCCAAAGATCCAACAGGCTACCGATAGGAATGCAGGTGGTCGCGACAATACCCAGCCCGTTGGCTGAAGTCTCTCGCGTCTCGCAGGAGATCGTAGTGCCGACCATGTCCGGGTCGGGGCAATCTGTGATTTGAATAAATAGTTTCTGCAGATTGACCTGCCGTGCTTCGCGAGGCTGCCACTGGGTCGTGGCAGTTGTCGGTGGAGACATCTGAGACTGAGGATCAGACCAACCCGTAACGCGTGACAGCATAGTCAGAAATCGTGAGGTCAACATTGATTGCTCCCGAGTCAGTGAGCTTGCTTAGCCCCGATAGGGGGTATGACTAATTCAGTTTGCGATGATCATGCCAATTTTGGTTATCTGCCATTTGTCTATATATTTCAGAAGCTTAAACCCTTTTCCTGTAGGCTTTTGGCACTTCTTTGCGTATACTGCGCTGACAAAAATTTGTCACCTTTACCAGTAATGGGCAGGTTTTTTGTCGAATCCTCCATTTTCCAGATAGACCAAGAGTACTCAGGCCCATATGACGAACTTCTTTTCGAGTGTTGCTCGCCGCCAGGAGGCAACGAGATCGCTGCTGTGCGTCGGCTTGGATACTGATCTGGACCGAGTACCGGCGCACCTGCAGCAGCTGCCTGATGCTATCTTTGCGTTCAACAAGGCGATCATCGATGCGACCGCTGATCAGGCTTGTTGCTTCAAACCGCAGATTGCCTATTACGCCAGCCAGGCCGCAGAGGAACAACTGGCAGCCACTATTGCTTACCTGCGAGAATTACAGATTCCCGTGCTGCTGGATGCCAAGCGAGGCGATATCGGCAGTACGGCGACCCATTATGCTCGAGAGGCCTTTGAGCGATATGGTGCAGATGCAGTCACGATTAACCCTTATATGGGGCATGACACCTTGTTACCGTTCCTGGAATACCAGGAAAAGGGCGTTTTGATTTTGTGTCGAACCTCTAATCCCGGCGGGGCAGATATCCAAAATCTGGTCCTGAAGGATGGTCGACGGGTCTATGAGTATATCGCCGAGCAGGCGGCTGGCAGCTGGAATGAGTTTGGTAATATTGGTCTAGTGACTGGCGCTACTCAGCCGCAAGAGCTGGCTCGAATCCGCGCTATCAGTGGTGATATGCCTTTTCTGGTTCCGGGTGTCGGCGCCCAGGGGGGAGATGTAGAAGCGCTGATGGCCGCCGGGCAGGGGGGCATGCTGATCATTAACTCTTCACGGGCGGTAATCTACGCTTCTGACGGCGAAGATTTTGCCATCGCCGCTCGGTCCGTTGCCATGGCGACTCGGCAGGAAATTAACCAATACCGGACAGCCTGACAATGATGATGGCGAACTTGCGTTCCGGCTTTAGACTCAGCTTTCTGGCCGCTGTGATAGTGTTTACTGGCTTGGCGCTGGCCCATTATCCGATGCCTGGCACGGAGTTAATCTGGGATAAAGCCGGCCATCTGCTGGCATTTCTTGTGCTTGCGTTCCTGCTTGATCACGCCTGGCGAGGATTTTGGCCGAAATGGATAGGACTCGTGCTGTTTGGTCTTGGTATAGAAATAGCCCAGTGGTGGTCGGGCTATCGGCATTTTGAGTTACAGGATCTTGCTGCGGACACCTTAGGCGTGGCAGTCTACCTGCTCATTCAGCCTCAGCTTCGCAAGATCGCCGTGCTCAGGTCCCTGAATCAACTTGATTAGTCTCTTTAAACCTCATGCGGGGCTCAACATGCAACCAGTAACCTTCATCACTCAGCAGCCAGGTACCCCGTCTATGAAAAAGCTTAAAGGGTCAGTTCACAAGCTGCGAGCCAGACCTTTCGCGCGCTGCGGGCTGCTGTTGACGCTTTGGCTAGCTGTCGCCACTCAAGCGCTCGCCGACTGGCAGCTGGAACCGATTGCGTCGAGTCTGGCGTTCGTATCCATCAAGAATAATGCGATAGCTGAGGCTCACACGTTTACCAAGCTCTCAGGCAGCGTTGATCAAGTCGGCGCAGCCCGTATCGACATAGATCTCAACAGCGTGGAGACTCTGATTCCTATTCGCAACGAGCGTATGCGCGAACTTCTGCTGGAGACTGATAAATTCCCTGTGGCGAGGGTCTCTGCACAGCTGGAGCTGGTGCCATTGTTGGCCCTTGAAGTGGAGGGCGTGCAAGTGCTGGATATGCCATTTAGCCTGGCATTGCATGGTATTGAGATGACCAAGTCTGTCAAAGTCCGTCTGATCAGGCTGTCCAGCAGCGCCTTTCAAGTGAGCAGCGTCACGCCGGTCATGATCAGTACCGGCGATTTCGGGTTGGATAGGGGTCTGGAAGCCCTTCGAGAAATTGCCAACCTACAAGCGATTACCCCGGTTGTCCCTGTTTCGTTCAGTCTGGTATTTCGTCAGGCTACCGTTGAATGATGTGAAAACAATGAAGGATGTTAACCTTAGAATCTAACGCCTAATGTTGAAGGTTGAAGAAGGGCGGCTAAGGGCCCTCAAGTCGCCGCCAACTCAACCCCAAAGTCAGCCCAGATGGGACAATGATCTGAAGGCTTGTCCATGCCGCGTACCTCGTAGTCGATGCCAGCGGCCGTCACTCGATCAAGTCCTCGTGACGCCAGAATCAGGTCTATCCGCAGGCCACGCTTGGGCTCTGCCTCAAATCCACGGCTTCGGTAGTCAAACCAGCTGAACCTGTCGTTCACATGGGGATGGGCGTTGCGATAGGTGTCAATCATGCCCCAATCCAGCAGCCGTCCCAACCATTGACGCTCTTCCGGTAGAAAACAGCATTTGCCTTCACGCAGCCAGCGTTTCGCGTTAGGTTCACCAATGCCAATATCCAGGTCACTCGGCGCTATGTTCATATCACCCATAAGTACGAGCGGCTGGTCAGGATCATAGTGACCGGCCAGTAATTCATAGAGATGGGCGTAAAACGCCTGCTTGTTCGGAAACTTGGTTGGATGGTCGCGATTTTCACCTTGGGGAAAATACCCATTCATGACGGTCAGAACACGACCATCCGCGAGAGTAAATTGGGCGCTGACGAAACGTCGCTGGCTTTCCTCATCGTCGTGGCTGAACCCGCAAACAGGGTTGAGGGAAGTTTGTCGAGAGAGCAAGGCGACACCATAGTGACTCTTTTGACCATGGAACACCGCCTGGTAGCCCATTTCTTTGAGCGCGTCGACGGGAAACTCTTCATCGGTCACCTTGGTTTCCTGCAGGCCTATGATGTCCGGGCTGAGGCTGTTGATCAAGGTTTGTAGTTGATGTAACCGAGCCCGCAGGCTATTGACGTTAAAAGACACTATGCGCATAACAATACGAACTTAACCAATATCAATAAGAAATTTGAGGTAAGAGAGACTTTGCAAAGCTTAGCCAGCATAACGATCACGCATCCGTGAGGTAAAAGTCGATAGTACTCACTTTGGGGTCGTGACGGGCTGATAGCGCGAAGGTCGTTCCCTCGGCCGCAATATAGGAGCCAATACGGCTATTCTTCGTTTTAAAGAACCGTGCCGACTCAATGGCTATTTCATCTAATTGTGAATCCGTGCGTTCCGGATCATGGTGGTACATCACCAGGTTCTTAACTTGCGCATCAACCGCCAACTGGCGAACTTCGGAAATCAGCGAGTGCCCCCAACCGTGCTTCGCGGGCATATCCGCCTCGGTGTATTGCGCATCGTGAATGAGAAGGTCGACACCATGGCAAAACTCGACCCATTCAGCATAGCTACTCGCTGGCGTGTTTGGTGGAGAGAGTTCATTATCTGTGATGTAGGCGACGCTGACACCATCTTCTTCGACTCGATAAGCATAGCCACCACCAGGATGATTCAGTTCGCGCCGTTGGGTGCTAAACGATTGGTTTGCCAGATATTCTGTGACTTCGTCAACAATCAGAACCTTTGAGGGTAAAGCATCAGAGTGTACCGGGAAATTTGATCCGTCCATCTGTTCGAGTATCGTTCGCATCGCCAATGCATTCGCCTCAACGCCTTGACAGACAACAAGATTTCTATCCTTTTGGTAAATCGGCGCGAAGAACGGATAACCCTGAATATGGTCCCAGTGGCCATGACTTAACATTAACAGGATGGGTTCCTGGTGACGCACGAGAGACAAACCAAGGTTACGAATCCCAGTACCCGCATCAAATATCAGGTTCGTACCGGAACGTGTCCTGACATGCACACAAGAAGTATTACCACCATATCTAACCGTTTTCGGTCCAGGAGACGCTATTGAGCCGCGGACACCGTAAAATGTAACATGCATAAGTAAAAGTCATCTTTTTGGTGTTATAAGGTCACGAAACTTGTCCAGTAGGGTCTCGTATTTGTAATCCGTAAATTCGCCAGCATCAAAATACATGCCATGATCATTGCAGGCCTCGTACCAGATATGAGGTTGCTTCGGATCAGAAATCTTGTGCATGGCCTGACCGCATCGCGGGCAATAGGTGTCATCAATCTTGTTGTATTCTTTGCCGACATCCGGGTCGCCACTGTCGACAAACTCGGACATCCACTTATCTTTTAAGGTTTCAGCTTCACCCAGATCAAACCAGATTCCCTTGCAATTAGTACAACGGTCGATCGTCATGTTACGACCGTAAGTAATTTCTTCCATGGTTGAATGGCATTTCGGACAATCCATATACAGTACCTTAATGTTTGTTAAGTTCCTGGCGATTAGGCTGTTGACCAATCGAACAAGTATAGACTTTATTGTGCATTAGTCTATCTGACGGCAGATAATGTCACAGGATGCACTTCATGTTGTTGATTCAGGTCGATGCCAGCCTCAAGAAGTAGAACAGCAGCAGAAGCAAATGCCGGTGAGGTAAATGCCACTGTGCAAATAGAGGCTGTAGAGAATAGCGGCTTTGGCGAATAGAGGCTGCAGAGAGTAGAGGCTTTGGCGCAAAGCGTTGTTGGCGCTTGAAGGTTGGTAACCCGCTACCGGAAATATTATTTTGAAATGCGCATAATCTATATTATGTTAAATTAAATAAAACTGACATCTCGATAGCTGCTAAACCGCGTACTGCTTAGGTGCACTTCTTAAATACAGAGCCTAAATACACAGCCTAAATACAGAGCCTGTCTATTAAGCGCTTATTAGGCGTTTGTAGATCATAGCCCTCTCCTGAGCCCTCGTTTGATTGCGCACGCCCGGGCATGGAACCTTGATGACGAATGCACCATGGGTTCTATTTCCACACCAGTCTGTCGACTGCAAGACCAATGGTTTACTATGTCGCTTTCATCAAGGTTGTTTCTGGCATGCATTCAAACCATTCGCACGCAGCTGAACCCAGCGAGTATTCGCCGCTCTGGCCGCGAGAAATCGCTTCGGTAGAATTCAAAACCGAACGGCAGCATTGTTTGCGAGCATACCCCGCCGCCGGTTTTATCCAGTTTTGCCGACATCGCATCAGTTGGCTGGAGAGCCATTCTGGCAGCCACCAAGTCAGGCGCCATTAGTTCATGACACTCGACTTGAAAGCGTTACTGACGACAGACGTGCCGCTGATTGACGTTCGAGCGCCGGTTGAGTTTTCCCAGGGTGCATTTCCTGGCTCAGTCAACCTGCCGATATTAAACGATGACGAAAGGCACCGAGTCGGCGTCTGCTATAAGCAGAAGGGTCCTGATGCTGCAGAAAAGCTGGGCCACGAGCTGGTCAGCGGTGAGGTTCGAAAAACCAGGCTGACGGCCTGGCAGTCATGCCTGGACCAGTACCCTAATGCCCATTTGTATTGTTTTCGCGGTGGTAAACGGTCTCAGCTGGCTGTTGAGTGGTTGCAAGCCAGTGGTTACCAGGTAACGCGAATTGTCGGTGGTTATAAGGCATTACGTAGCTATCTGCTGAGTGTTTTTGACCAATTGCCGCCATTGGTGGTGCTGGCGGGAAAGACGGGTAATGGTAAGACCGACCTGCTGGCGAACCTGACCCGTGTGGTTGACTTGGAAGGACATGCCAATCATCGCGGTTCGGCGTTTGGGCGGCAGTTAGCGCCACAACCAGCTCAGATCGATTTCGAGAATGCCGTGGCGATTAACTTCCTTAAACTCGGGCCAGGTGCCGCGGACAGGCCAGTCGTGGTTGAGGATGAGGGTCGCCTGATTGGACGAGTAAGCCTGCCACTGCCCTTACAGCAAGCGATGAAGCAAGCGCCCTTGGTGTTGTTGGAAGGTGCGATGGAAGATCGCGTGGAGCGCATATTTGGTGAATATATCCTCGGCCAATATGAGCAGTTGCTGCGTAAGCTGGTTGACCCGGCACTGGCTTTGGATGCTCATAGCGCGATGTTTTTCGAGGGTCTGAAAGGCATTCAAAGGCGATTGGGCGGGGTTGAGCACGACCGCCTGCAGACCACTATGCAGCGCGCCTTTGCTGCTCAGGCAAAGGGTGATTTTCAGCAGCATCGTGACTGGATAAGAGCCCTTTTAAGTCTTTATTACGATCCTATGTATGCTTATCAAATCGATAGAAAAGCAGATCGCATTATCTTCAGGGGGGATTTCCCCTCCGTCACCGAATATCTGCAAACCCTCGAGTTAAAGGCGCCCTGAATCTGCCGAAGGTGCGCTATTAGTCTCAACTAACCGACGCTCTTCTACACGAGACGAGACTAAACATTACGAGACGAGACTAGACGAGAATAAGCGCCTTCAACGCCGCGCAGATCCTTTGGGATTCTAGTAACTTTTTTCCTGTCCAAGTATCTGTTCGGCAATAAATGATTTGATAAGCTCCTGGCTGATCGGCGCTATGACGGGAATCATAATTTCTCGCAGGTAACGCTCCACATGGTATTCGCGCGCATAGCCCATGCCGCCATGGGTCAATACGGCCCGTTGGCAGGCCCGCAAGCCGGCTTCCGCCGCTAAATATTTCGCACTATTGGCTTCTGCACCGCAGGCTTTGCCGGCGTCGTACAGGCTTGCTGCTTTTTGCACCATGAGGTGTGCGGCTTCGAGCTCCATCCAGTTGACTGCCAGTGGGTGTTGAATCCCCTGATTCTTGCCAATGCTGCGGTTAAAGACCACCCGCTCCTTGGCATATTGACTGGCTCTTGCCAGTGCCGCCTGACCCAAGCCTACCGCTTCCGCCGCAATAAGAATGCGCTCCGGGTTCAAACCATGCAGCAGGTACTTCCACCCCTGCCCCTCTTCGCCGATTCGATCGTCAATGGGCACCACCAGGTTGTCGATGAACAGAGCGTTGGAGTCAACGGCCTTGCGCCCCATCTTGTCGATCGCTCTAACCTCAATACAATCACGGTTTAGCTCCGTGTAAAACAGACTCAGGCCATCCGTGGGTTTGCGGCAATCAGCCAGGGCGGTGGTGCGAACAATCAGCAAGATTTTGTTTGCTGTCTGGGCGGTCGTGGTCCAGAGTTTGCGGCCGTTGATCACATAATGGTCACCATTACGAATCGCGCGGGTCGCCAACTGTGTTGTGTTCAGACCCGCATCTGGCTCTGTCACTCCAAAACAGGCTCGGTCTCGACCCTGAATCAATGGCGGCAGAAAGCGCTGTTTTTGTTCTTCGGTGCCGAATACAACGATAGGATTTGGGCCAAACAGGTTGAGATGCACGGCGGATGCGCCGGTCATGCCAGCGCCTGATCGGGCAATGGTGTGCGCCATGATGGCGGTTTCGGTAATGCCTAGTCCCGCACCACCATAAGCCTCGGGCATGGCAATTCCCAGCCAACCGCCGGCGGTAACAGCAGCCACAAATTCTTCAGGGAAAATACCATCGTGATCCCGGGCTAACCAATAGTCGGCATCGAAATCATCACAAATCTTCTCAATCGCCTGCTTGATCGCGACCTGCTGCTCGCTGTATTCAAAGTTCATCAGTGACTCCGATCGTCTGTCTAGTTACACCATGGGCGCGGCAGGCGTGTGAGCCTGCAGAGTTAGCTGTACTTTTTGCTTACTTTATGTTCAATTGATTGCCCCAAGAGAATGTCATGATCGAAAAAGCAACTCTTCTCTTGGCGAATTGCAGCAAAATAGCCGATTCTATAGCTTATTGCCAATTTCGCAGCGGTATCATCGCCACTTGAGGTGGCTGTGATTGAATCTCGGCTCTAGTTTGATTTGAGTAGTTGTCAGCGTGAAAGATAATCATAACAAATCAGTTAAGCGCGAGCTGACGAGAGCAGCATTAGTCAGGGCAACCCACGAGCTGGTTTTGGCGCGCGGCCACGAAAAAATTTCGATTCAAGACATCACGACCGCAGCCAATGTGGGTCTCGGGACCTTCTATAATTACTTCGACTCCAAGCAAGGCGCATTTGAGGCTGTGCTGGACGAGATCCGCGGGCAGTTTTACGCGGCCTTGCATGTGCTTCGATCCCCTCTGCGAGACCCGGCAACGCGCCTGGCTGTGACGCTGCAGTTTTGCTTCACCCAGATCCAAGACAATCAAGCGTGGAACGATTTTGTTCGGTTTGCTGATCTTGAGGATCCATACCTGTTGTCCTCAGACTCAGACCCTCTTCTGGCGGACATCCAACTCGGCGCTGGAGGTCGGTTCAAGGTAGATGATCCGGTGCTGACCCATAGCCTGATATCGGGACTGGTACGACATGTGAGCCAGGAGATCCGTCGAGGCCAGCTTAGTCGTAAAGCCATGACGGAGACCACTCGACATATCTTACGCATGCTTGGCCTGCCAGATCAGGCTGCCAAAGCCTTGACTCAATCATCCTTGCCTTTGCCGCCCGTCGCAGTAACACGCCGCATAGAGCCTGATAGCGCAATAATGCGCGCCTGATCCAGTCTCTCCGCACTGCATTTGTGTTGCAGTGCCGGTTCTTGTCTCCAGACAGCTATTTCTGCACATCATCTCTTGATAGACTCATTTTCGAGCGACGCGTTATCCTAGGCTCTGCTCAGCGCTTACCGCGCTACTTCAAGCCATTGGCTTAATCGAGTGATCCTCGATAAGGCCCCATCACCCATCGGTATGCAGCGATCCTGCATCGAGGAAGCCAAAACATGATTGCATTAAATGTGAGACTTGACCCGCACTCGATCATCGCCTCTGTGCCAAATGGCACAAGGGTATACGGAACCCTTCAACTGTGACCTGTCATCCAGTGTCGCCTCGAGGCCGCTGAATCAGCACTCTGCTGCCGCGCCCTCGCTGGCTTTCGACTTCATCTGCTGCCAAACCCAAAGGGAGATAGATCATGGTTGTTAAAGACCTACAGCTAGACGACAAGTATACGCAATCGACCGGCCGAGTTTATATGACGGGCAGTCAAGCGCTGGCACGTTTGCCGATGCTCCAACAGGAGCGAGACCGTGCTGCCGGCCTCAACACGGCTGGCTTTATTTCCGGTTATCGAGGGTCACCGCTTGGCGGCTTGGATAAAAACCTGTGGCAGGCGCAAAAATATCTCAGAGCGCACAATGTCCATTTCCAGCCAGGGGTAAACGAGGAACTTGCAGCGACCGCCGTTTGGGGCTCACAACAGGTCAATTTGTTTGAAGGCGCCAGATACGATGGCGTGTTTGGCATGTGGTATGGCAAAGGCCCTGGCGTGGATCGCTCTGGTGATGTGTTCAAGCATGCCAATCATGCCGGCACCTCCAGGTTCGGCGGTGTACTCGCCATCGCAGGCGACGACCATGGTTGCAAATCGTCGACGCTACCGCATCAGACTGAATACGCTTTTGTTGATGCCATGATTCCCGTATTGAATCCCGCCGGCGTGCAGGAAATTATCGATTTCGGCCTCTATGGCTGGGCCATGTCTCGCTTCAGCGGCTGCTGGGTGGCATTAAAGACCATCGCTGAGACCGTGGATGCTGCCTTTTCCACCCAGATCGATAAGAGCCGTCTTCATATCCAATATCCCAGTCTCGTCGATGCTGATGTCCATATCCGCTGGCCCGATAAGCCCCTCGACCAGGAGGTGCGATTGCATAATGCCAAGCTGAGCGCCGTTTTGGCCTTTGCTCGCGCCAATCACTTGAATAGCATAACGCTGGATACCGTCACGCCACGTCTGGGTATTGTTGCCACGGGCAAGTCATGGCTTGATGTCATGCAAGCCCTCGATGACCTGGGTATTGACTCAAAACTTGCCGCGGATATCGGTCTGCGGATCATGAAGGTAGGCATGCCCTGGCCGCTGGAATCGACGGCCATGCGTGACTTTGCGCAAGGACTGGACGAGGTTATTGTCGTCGAGGAAAAGCGTGGCCTGATCGAAGATCAACTGACCAGCCAGATGTACAACTGGCACTCCGATGTTCGGCCGATAGTCGTGGGTAAGCATGATGAAACCGGTCGCTGGCTGCTGCCGTCAACGGGCGAACTCACGCCGGCAATGATTGCTCGCGTGCTTGCTGGTCGTATCGCCCGTTTCTATTCAAGTAGCAGTATTAAAAGCCGACTGGAGTTTCTCGCCGAAAAAGAGCGTTATCTGAATCGGCCAAAGGCGCTGGTCGAGCGGCTGCCGCATTTTTGCTCCGGCTGCCCTCACAATACCTCGACTCGAGTACCGGCTGGCAGTCGTGCCATGGGCGGGATAGGTTGTCATTATATGGCTATCTGGATGGACCGTGACACCGAAACCTTCACTCAGATGGGTGGAGAAGGCGCTACCTGGATCGGTCAGGCACCGTTTACTGAGACTCGTCACGTCTTTCAAAATCTCGGCGATGGCACCTACTTCCACTCCGGTCTGCTGGCGATACGCGCAGCGATCGCTTCCGGGCACAATATCACCTATAAGATTCTATATAACGATGCGGTTGCCATGACCGGTGGCCAACCTCTCGATGGCGAGCTGAGTGTGGCTCGGCTAGCGGCTCAGGTGCGCGCCGAAGGCGTGGATCGAATAGCCGTTGTCAGTGAAGATATTAAGAAATATAACCAAAGCGAATTTCCAGCCGGCACAGAATTTGCCGATCGTGATGACCTGGAGTCGGTGCAATGCGCGCTGCGCGCCTGCTCAGGTACCTCCGTCTTGATATTTGACCAGACCTGCGCGGCAGAAAAACGCCGGCGTCGAAAGAAAGGCGAGCTCATCGATCCTCAGATCAGGCCTGTGATCAACACCGCTGTCTGCGAAGGTTGTGGTGACTGCGGCCTGACCTCAAACTGCCTGTCGGTCGTACCGGACGAGACCGAATATGGGCGCAAGCGCAAAATTGACCAGTCGGCGTGCAACAAGGACATGAGTTGCATCAAGGGATTTTGTCCCAGCTTCGTGACTGTCGAGGGTGGACGGCTGCGCCGGCCTGACCCCACTCAACTTGAAGTCCGCCTCAGCGAATTGCCGATGCCGTCGCTGCCAAGTACGGCCGAACCCTATGGTATTGTGCTCGCTGGTGTTGGCGGTACCGGAGTCACCACCCTGGGTGCGATCCTGGGTATCGCCGCCCACCTGGAGGACAAGGGCGTATCCGTGCTGGATATGACGGGTCTCGCACAGAAATTCGGTGCTGTGATAACCCACCTGCAGATCGCGGATGACCCGGGCCAAGTCTATGCTGCAAGGATCGCGGCCGGTGGCGCTCAGCTGATTATCGGTTGTGACCTGGTGGTGGCTGCATCCAACGATTGTCTCGCGAAGGTTGAACGAAACCGGGCCACGGCTATTATCAACGACCACGAAGCCATGACGGCTGAATTCACCCGCAACCCCGACAGCGTTTTTCCAGCCGACTCCATGCATGCCTTGATCGAGGAATGTACCGGTGACCAGCGGACCTATTTTTTCAATGCCAGTGCCGCCGCCGAGCAACTGCTGGGGAGCACGATGGCCACCAATATTCTCCTGGCGGGATATGCCTGGCAACGGGGGCTTATTCCGATTTCAAATGAAGCCATCGTGCGAGCGATTGAACTCAATGGTGCATCGGTTAAAGACAACCTTCTGGCCTTTAATCTAGGTCGACAGCTGGCCTTCGATCCAAGTTCGGTTCACCTTAGACCGGAAAAAATAGCGCCGCTGAAAGACTTGGAGGCGATCCTTGCTGATCGTCGCGCGGTCCTGATTGCCTATCAAGGCATCTCTTTGGCGAATCGTTACGAGACACAGATACGCCGCTTTCAGGCGCACCTTGAGGCGCTCAACATCATCGCTGAGCCACTCCTCATAACACTTGCCCAGAACTACTTTAAGCTACTGGCGTACAAGGACGAGTACGAGGTGGCGCGACTCTATTCTAATGGCGATTTTAAGCGCTCTGTCGCCTCACAGTTTGAAGGCAACTACCGATTGAAGTTTCATCTGGCTCCACCTCTTCTGGCACCCCGTGACAGGCACACTGGTCTGCCCCGCAAATTGACCCTGGGTGGCTGGATGATGCCGATGTTCAGTCTGCTGGCGCGCCTAAGAGTTTTACGAGGGACTGTGTTCGACCCGTTCGGTTACACTCAGGACCGACGGCTTGAGCGTGAACTGATCCACAACTATGAAATCTTGCTGGACCAATGCCTGTTGAAGCTGACTCGAGAAAATGTTGCCACAGTACAGGCGCTGCTGGGCTTGCCAGAAAAAATTCGTGGCTATGGTCATGTCAAACGGCAACATGTTGATCGCGCCCAACAGACTCAACTGGACCTGCTGGCGAAGCTGGAAACCCAAGCGCAAGTCGTCAGAATAGTGGATCCAAGCGCGGCCTGATGCCACGGGCCTGTCATGGCGCCAGCGCCAAACGGTGTAAAGTAACCAGGTATGCCGAGATCTTTACCGGCGAGCCATCTTGGCTGGCCACGCATACTCGCCTTGGTTTTTTAGCAGATTGTGTGGCAGATTGTTTGG
>JAYODE010000026.1:36530-46545 GCA_038106185.1 Gammaproteobacteria bacterium
AGGAGTTGGATATCTGAACTCCTTTTATTTTAGTCGCTGCTATCAGTGACTGCAGGAAGACAAGGACGCAAGGCTATGAACTGGCGAAATCGGCGCTTACTTGATCTATTCGGTATTCAGCACCCAGTGCTACTCGCACCTATGGCGGGTGCCACCAATGCCGACCTGGTTGTTCGGGTCAGTAACGCCGGTGGGCTCGGTGGTCTGGGAGGTGCCGGGTTAAAGCCCGACAAGCTGCGGCGGGTGGTTCGTGATATCAAGGCGGGAACCGACCTGCCGTTCCAGGTCAATCTGTTTGCCGCGGAGACAGAGCAGCTGACTTTCCCCGCAGTGATTGGTCCCGGAATGCGCGATCGTCTAGAAGGCTATCATCGAGAGTTGGGACTGCAGGGATTGCCAGAACCCACTGGCTTGTTTGGCCCTGTGGCAGAGCAGCTTGACCTATTGCTCGAAGAACAGGTGCCCGTGATTAGCTTTCACTTTGGGATTGATCAGGCCACCGTTGACCAGATTCATGGGGCCGGCGCGCTGGTCATCTGTAGCGCCACGACCGTCGCCGAGGCGAGATTCCTGGACTCTGTGGGTGTTGATGCCATTATAGCGCAGGGCGCCGAAGCCGGTGGTCACAGGGGTACGTTTCAGGGCGACTATCGCGATGCGTTAATCGGCACCCTGGCGCTGGTGCCGCAGATAGTCGATGCCGTGACGGTACCCGTGATCGCGGCTGGCGGTATCATGGATGCCCGCGGTCTGGTTGCTGCATTAGCACTGGGTGCCAGCGGCGTTCAAATGGGTACAGCATTTCTTGGCTGTCAGGAGGCCCCTATCACACAGGCCTGGCGGCAGCAGCTATTGAATAACGAGGCTGACAATCTGGTGGTCACCAGCGTGCTATCCGGCAAGCCGGCTCGCGGTATTCGGAATCGTTATATCACCGAATTAGAGGCCCTCGATGAGACCATGCTGCCCTACCCTCTGCAATACTCGCTGTCGGCATCCCTGCGGGCCAGCGCACAAGAACAGAATAATCCGGACTTTCTGGCCATGTGGTCTGGCCAGGGCATTGGCCTGCTGAAAACGACAACCACCGCTGAGTTGATAGCGGAACTTGTCAACGGCGCTGAGCGACTCATCGGGACTCTCTGAAACGGCAACTGTAAATCAAAGGTCCTGATCCACAGCGAGCGCCGCTGAGTCCTCGACGAGCAAAGACGAAACCTGAGGCCAGGACGGCTGTCAGGCTCGTGTCTAGAGCCCCAGTACCATCTTGGCCATAATATTGCGCTGAATCTCGTTCGAGCCGGCGTAGATCGACACCTTGCGAGTGTTGAAATACTGAGGCGCCGCGACCGCCGCATAGTCAGGACCGATGGGCTCAACGTTCATGCCCTTGACCGGGCCGCTATTGTCAAATGGCATGACATAGTTGCCCACCGCTTCGATCGTCAACTCTGTCAGCAGCTGTTGCAGTTCAGTGCCTCGGCATTTCAACAAAGAAGACTCAGGGCCAACATTCTTGCCGGTCGCCAGGCTGCTCAAGATCCGCAGTTCGGTGAATTCCATCGCCTGAATGGCAATCTCAGCCTCAGCCATCTTGCGCTGAAAGTCAGGATCATCCGTCAATGCACTGCCCTCGCCCGCAGGTTCACTGGCAGCAATCATCTTCAAAGCCGACAGACTGGCTTTCAGACCGTGTGAGTAGGCATTGCCCCGCTCAAACTCAAGCAGGTACTTGGCGTAAGTCCAGCCCTTACCCTCCTCGCCTATAAGGTTTTCAACCGGTACCTTAACATCGGTGAAGTGAACCATATTGATCTCTTGGAAGCCCTCGGCCGGCACGTCGATAGTGACAATGGGCTGAACCTCGATGCCGGGTGAGGTCATATCGATCAGCAGGAATGAGATGCCCATCTGTCGAATCGATTCGTCGCTGGTACGCACCAGACAGAAAATCATGTCTGCATACTGACCTAAGGTGTTCCAGGTTTTCGTACCATTGACGATATAATGATCACCGTCGCGTACAGCGCGAGTGCGTAATGAAGCCAGGTCAGAGCCAGCGCCGGGTTCTGAGTAACCCTGACACCACCAGGTTCTGCTGGCGAGTATGTCTGGCAGATACTTGTCCTTCTGTGCCTGAGTGCCGTATTTCATGATAACGGGTGCAACCATAGATTGACCGAAGGGCAGAATGCCTGGCGTACCTGCTGCCGCCATTTCAAGGTCAAACAAATAGCGCTGAGTCGCCGTAAAGTCGGGTCCACCAAGTTCCGCTGGCCAGTCAAGACCAGCCCACCCCTTCTTGTACAAAGCCTGCTGCCAGTAGACATGGTCTGCTTTGGTCAGGTGCCCATTAGCGCTGCGCTTGTGCCGGTTGGCCATCTCTTCAGGGTAATTCTCGGCGATCCATTGCTTCACTTCCTGCTGAAATTCAAAATCTGCCTGGCTAAATCCAAGATCCATCACTGCGCCCTCAGGGTATATTTGATGCCGGACATTATAAGTAGATTTCATGTTCAGATGCTATGGCTAGATGTGGAGCCCTGTGCTGAGGGCAGGTTTCGAGTATGGTATAGTGCTGCGCAACGTGAATGACGCGATCCAGAGTAAGACCAGCATGCCAAATTCTGCCCAGATGCAATCAGTCCGTGACTATTTTCTCGCGCTGCAGTCACGTATCTGTAGTACGCTAGCCGCCATAGATGGTGTCGCAGAATTCAGTGTTGAAGATATTCATACAGACACGGGTGCGCACTCACGGCCTCGTGTTCTAGATGGCGGCCGCTATATCGAGAGAGGCGCCGTACAATACAGTTATAGCCTCGGTGCTCAGTTACCCGCAGCGGCCAGCGAGCGAAATCCGCACTTGGCGGGTAAAGGCTTTGAAGCTACTGCGATCTCTATGATCATGCATCCGCGTAATCCGTATGTACCGACTTTTCATGCGAACCTGCGATTTTTTCAGATTGACGAGACCCACTGGTATTTTGGCGGCGGGTTCGACCTCACGCCCTACTATCCCTTTAAAGAAGATGTTGTCCACTGGCATAGGATCGCAAAACAGGCTTGCGATCCTTTTGGTGAGGATCTCTATCATAAGCTGAAACAGTGGTGTGATGAGTACTTCTATCTGAGTCATCGCCAGGAGGCCCGTGGTGTCGGTGGCATCTTCTTTGATGATTGGAGCGAAGGCGGTTTTGAACGAAGTTTCGCCTTTGTGCGCAGCATTGGTGATTCGATTCTTCCCGCTTACCAGCCTATCCTTGAGAAACGCAAGGACACACCCTTTGGCGCGCGTGAAGAGGACTTTATGCTATATCGACGGGGTCGATACGCAGAGTTCAATCTGGCGATCGATCGAGGAACAAAATACGGTCTTCAGTCCGGGCGACGCATCGAGTCCGTACTGGCCTCTATGCCACCCAGAGCAGTCTGGCGCTATAACTGGCGCCCTGCCGCTGGCAGCCCGGAGGCGAAGCTATACGACGAATATTTACCTTTTCAAGACTGGCTGAGCGAGCAACCTGAATGAGCCAGAAATAAACAAAGCACTTTAATATATCTGCCTATAATATTGTTTTATATCTATTTTAATTGTGTTCTTGAAGATTGAGACGCCGAGAAAACCTTCGAAGCCTCTGTCACCAGCTTTATGGACCGAGCATGGGCTTCATTCGCGCGCCAGACCCGCATCAGGTTGCCGCCCAGGATTTTTTCGATCTCCTTTTCCCCATAGCCGCGAGCAAGCAGGCCATCGATAAAGTCCGGGTACTGGCTGACATCCTTGAAGCCCACCGGCAAGGTGTCGCCGACGCCGTCAAAATCTGAGCCAATACCCACATGGTCAATACCCGCCACAGCGACGATGTGGTCTATATGATCGAGAACATCCGCCAGAGTGGCATAGACATAGGGATTCTCGGCGTAAATTTTATCTCTTGCGGCGCTGAAGGCTTCTGTGTTTAACGCTATTTCGTTGGCTTCAACGTAGGCCTCAAGTGCCGAGCTGCGGGTACGGGCGCTTTCATTGGCCGCGGCGCTGATAAAACCAGAACCGATATTCAACTGAACAACACCCCTATTCGCCGCCAGTCGGGCCAGCATTTTGTCGTCCATATTGCGCTCAAAGCCTGGCACAAAGAAGCGCGCCGACGAGTGAGAGGCAATCACTGGAGTGGTTGTCAAATCCAGTACCTCATAGAAGGCCTCGTCTGACACATGAGAGATGTCTACCAGCATACCCAGCCGGTTCATTTCGGGTATCAGTTTCTTGCCGAAGTCACTCAGGCCGCCCCAGCGCTTGTTATCGTCATAGCTGGAATCGGAAATATGATTACTTCGAGCGTGCGTCAGCGTGATATACCGAATGCCACGATCAAAGAAGTAAGCGACATTGCTCATGTCACCCTCTAGGGGACCACCGTTTTCCATACCCATCGGCAGTGAAATCAGGCCGGCTTTAAAGTTTGCCTCAATCGCCTCAGTAGAATGGGCCATTGCGAACTTGGCAGGGTGCTGCTCAACGATCTCCTCGACCAATTCGATCAGCTCAATTGCCAGTGTCTTAGCGCCACCCGCTTCTTCCACCTGGGCGGGTATATAGATAGACATAAAGGCGGCATTCAGCCCCCCTGCAATTGCGCGCGGGTAATCGAACTCTCCAGACTCAGTCGCAACGCCAACATCCTGGGGTGTGCGGTGCACTCGGTAGGGCACGTCAATGTGGGTATCGACAATCAAATACTTGTCGGCTAGTTGCTTACCGTTCAAGGCGACAGGCTGGCGTTCAGATTCGCCGCTACAGCTTGTCAGGGCAGTCAGAGTTGTCAGGATTAGAGTCAGATAGAGGTATTGCATCGAGTATCCCTAGGTTGGAGGTTGCGAGGTTGCGAGGCTGCAGTAGCAACTATACGCCAGAGCAGAACAACTATACAAAAGCGTGGAAGAAACGAGCTAGCATAAGTTTCTGCAGCGGCGCACCTCTCAGCGTCGACCGCCGCGGGCATCGAAGTTTCAAGACTCGACCTGAGGTCCCCGCCTGGCGGCCGACAGAGGCCGCTATTGAAACCTGGGACCGCTTCAACTTAAAGTGACGCCATCAATTTTTCCGAGTCTGCAGGTGGCTATTATCAACCAGGCAACGCTAAAGTCTCGACCAGCGCCTTTGCAAAGCAAGCTGCCTCTGGTCGGCACGACGATCTTTACGACCATGTCGCAGTTGGCGAACGAGCAGCAGGCCATCAACCTGTCCCAAGGCTTTCCTGACTTTGATGTGCCGGTAAAATTGGCAGATATGCTGAGCCATTATGTGCACGCAGGTCATAACCAGTATCCGCCCATGATGGGTCTGGCCTACCTGCGGCAGCAGATCTCGGTCAAGACCCAGTCACTGTCTGCCGCGGTAGTCGATCCAGAGACGGAAATCACAATCACCTCCGGGGCTACCGAGGCATTAATGGTAGCGATTCAGGCGATAGTTCAGCCGCAGGATGAAGTCATCGTATTTGATCCTGCCTACGATTCCTACGAACCGGCGGTGACCTTGTGCCAAGGTGTCACTCGGCATATTCCGTTGCTGGCGCCACGTTTTGAGATAGATTGGCAGCGCCTCAAAGACACCATCAACGCCAAAACCCGCCTGCTCATTATCAATTCACCGCATAATCCGACGGGTGCAGTTCTGAGCAGCACTGACCTAGCTCAGCTCGCTGAGCTGCTGAGAGATACGGATATCTACCTGTTAGCCGACGAGGTTTACGAGCATATGGTGTTTGACGGCGCTGCCCATCACAGTGCCCTATCTCATCCGGAACTGCGAGAGCGCGCCTTCGTGGTCTCCTCTTTTGGCAAAACCTATCATGCGACGGGCTGGAAAGTGGGCTACTGCATTGCACCGCCAGCATTGACAGTTGAATTTCGCAAGATTCACCAGTTTGTGACCTTTACGACGCATACCCCTACCCAGTGGGCGCTGGCTGAGTTTATGGAAAAGCATCCCGAACACTATCTGGGGCTGGGCGACTTCTATGAGACCAAGCGCGATCTGTTTCTGCAACATATGGCTGCCTCAGCCTTTCAGTGCTTACCCAGTCGCGGGACCTATTTTCAGCTTGCTGATTACAGTGCTCTCTCTGACCTGCCTGACACAGAGTTTGCAATTTACCTAACCAAGGTTTGTAAGGTCGCTGCGATTCCTGTGTCCGTCTTTTACCAAACGCCACCAACGACTCGGCTGGTGCGCTTTTGTTTTGCCAAACAGGATGACACACTGGCGTTAGCGGCAGAACGACTCAGTCGCCTGGCGCCGGCCTGAGAAAGGCGCCATTTGTCGAAATTCCGCTGTATCCAAAAGCGGGCACTCATCAGCAGACACTAATCATCAGCGGGCACTAATCAACAGGAACAGTTATGAGTCTAAGCATCGCCATGGTTCAGACGCACCTGGCCTGGGAAACCCCCTCAGAAAACTGCCAGCACTTTACGGCCATGCTGAAGCCCTTGGCTGAAGCTGAGCATCCTGCAGATTTGGTGATATTACCGGAAATGTTCAGCACCGGGTTTTCGATGGCGTCAAAGCAGCTCGCAGAGCCCATGAGTGGCCCGACCTTAAACTGGATGCGGGAACAGGCCTCCAGGTTGCGCGCAACAGTCTGCGGGAGTCTGATCATCCAGGCCGATGGCCAGTTTTATAATCGTTTTATCTGGATGCCGCCAAGTGGCGAAGTCGAATTTTATGACAAAAAGCATCTGTTTCGCATGTCTGCTGAAAACGACAACTATACGGCTGGTGCAGCGAGATTGATCGTGACCTTGAATGACTTTCGAATCTGCCCCCAAGTCTGTTATGACTTGCGATTCCCGGTTTGGAGTCGAAATAATGACGACTATGATCTGCTGCTGTATGTTGCCAACTGGCCCCAGGTCAGACGGCAGCACTGGCGCAGTCTGCTTCGAGCACGAGCCATAGAGAATCTCAGCTATGTGGTGGGCGTGAATCGAATCGGCGTGGATGGCGCCGGGATCAGTTATTCCGGTGACTCAATGGCGATTGACTTTAATGGCATTGATATCACAGACATGCAGGCAAATGACGGGTTGGTGAAGATCTTACTAGACCGCGAGCCACTCACAGAATACCGCCAGAACTTCCCTGCCTGGCGCGATGCTGATAAGTTTCAGCTTGTTTGATAGCTAGATTGAGCTTGCGGGACAGCTTGTCCGATACTTCCGCAGACATTAATGCCCAGACCGTGATAGCATCCCACGCCAATAGCCTGCACTAATACTTGGAGTTCTACCCATGAATCGATTGAAGTTTGGCGCTTTCCTTGCCCCTCATCATCCGATTGGCGAACACCCCATGCTGCAGTTTCGCCGCGACCTGGATCTGGTTGAGCAACTCGATAAACTCGGATTCGACGAATTCTGGTGTGGTGAACACCACTCAACCGGATGGGAGATGATCGCGTCTCCAGAGATGTTTCTTGCCGCGGCGGGTCAGCGCAGTCATCAAATCAAGCTCGGTACTGGTGTCGTGTCCCTGCCTTACCATCACCCGTTCAATGTCGCACAACGGATAGTTCAGCTTGACCATATGACAGGTGGTCGCGCGATCTTTGGTAGCGGGCCTGGTGCCCTGCCCTCAGACGCCTATACATTGGGCATCGACCCCATGGTGCAGAGAGACCGGCAAGATGAGGCCATCGGTGTCATTAAAAAACTGTTAAGCGGCGCGCCACGTTTCTCGCACCAAAGCGACTGGTTTACATTAAAAGATGCGGCCCTGCAGTTGCTGCCCCTGCAGGAAGACCTGCCCTTTGCGGTAGCGTCCATGATTTCGCCGTCAGGCATGACACTGGCGGGTAAATATGGTGCTGGTGTTCTGTCTATCGGCTCGACTTCAACCGCTGGACTTCAGGCGTTACCCACTCAATGGAAATTCGCCGAGGATGCAGCTGCCAAAAGCGGTCAGACCGTCAACCGCAAAGACTGGCGCATTGTCATGAACTGGCACATAGCTGAAACGCGAGAGCTTGCTCGAGAACAAGCCAAACATGGGTTGTTACGCTGGCACAATGAATATACGGTCGGCACTCTTATGCGCCCAGGCGCTGTCGCCTATAAGAACGCTGACGAGGCCATTGATGCCATGGCTTTTTCTGAAGGTTCGGCACTGGTCATTGGTACACCAGACGATCTGATCGCGGCAGTGCGAAAAATGGTTGAGGTCAGTGGCGGCTTTGGCACCGTTGTTGGGTTTGTCCATGATTGGGCGACTCCTCGTGACAATGCCAACAGTTGGGATCTTGTTGCACGGTATGTGGTGCCGGCGGTTAACGGTTATTTGAATCAATACCGAGAGTCTCAGCAGCACGTGATCGACAATCGAGAAATTTTTGAAAGAGCCGGCCAAGCTGTGGTTGCCAAGATTATGGAGAATGAACGAGCGGTTGCTGCGATGCAGGAGCAGACGACTGGCAAATCGGCCATCCAGTCCCACAATGCGCCAGACCTGTCTAAGGTCAGTCAATAGCCTTTTGGCGCATCAGTTTTTGAGTAATGTCGGTGCCCCGAGATGGTATTGACAGTGATCGATGGCGAGTCTTTATCCTCATCTGCGGACTGACAAAAACGCCAGTGTAACAGCTAGCCTTCGACAAGTTGGCGCTCATTCGGGGCGTCAGTAGCAGGCGTTGTGCTTTCGATGCCTTCGCTGCGGGCTTGATTGAAGGCTGATCAATAACGGCAAGTGAATAATTTCTGCTGGCAACTGCTGATCTCCAACAATCATTCATTCTTTTCCCGCGGCGAGGCTCTATACTAGTCGCTGGTTACCCTGGGAGTTATTCACTTGCTGTATTTCCTTGGCCAATATCTGGCAGAGATTGCGGGCCCTTTTCGATTACTGAACTCTTATATTTTTCTTGCCGGACTGGGAACTGCGCTGGGCGCCTTGTCGACTTGGTGGCTGTTACCAAGATATTGGCACCTGTTACCCACAGATCGTGGCCGAGCCTTTGCTGTCGACGCCGATAAAAGTATTGGCAAGCCCGTGAGTGCCGGTATTCTATTTATTCCACTGTTTGTGGTCATCAGCTTGCTCGTCATACCGTTTCATTGGTCTTTTTTCGGCATCTATTTATGTGTTTTGGCGGCGATGCTGGTGGGCTATCTGGATGACCGAGCGGTAGGCGGTTGGAGCGAATACAAGCTCGGTGCATTTGACCTGGCGATTGCAATCCTAGCGTCTATGATTATTTGTCAAATGGCACCTTATGTGATCTGGCTGCCTTTAGTGAAAGACGCGATTGAGGTCAGCCCCTACCTGTTTGTGCCCGCATCGACAGTGCTTATCTGGGTTGCCATTAATGCCACTAATTGCAGCGATGGCGTGGATGGTCTCTCTGCCAGCCTCTCTGGACTCGGCGCCATGTTTCTTGGCGTGATTCTGTATGGCATTGTCGGCCACGTTACGATCGCTAATTATCTGCTGGTACCCCATTATGAGTTGGGAGCTGAATGGGCGATCATGGCGTTTGTGCTGACCGGTTCTCTGGCTGGCTACTTGTGGCATAACAGTTATCCCAGTGCCGTCTTGATGGGTGATGCCGGTTCGCGCCCCATAGGTCTGCTACTGGGGGTGCTGGTGTTGGCTACCGGCAACCCGTTCTTGATTCTTGTGGTCGCGTTCATGGTACTCGCCAACGGCGCCACTGGCATGGTTAAGGTGGTCCTGTTGCGGTTTTTTAAGATAGGTATCTTCAGAAAAATACGCTACCCATTGCACGACCATGTCAGACACAACCTGGGTTGGTCAAATACTCAGGTTCTGGTTCGATTTGTACTGTTGCAGGCAATCTGTACGCCGATACTACTGGTGCTGCTGTTAAAGGTGAGATAAGGCTGGAAATGTTTGAGAAACGGTGGCTGCCTTGAGTGACTGCTCTGCGTCCTATCGTCTCGTTCAGTCAGACTTTCTTACTGATCTATATCAAGGAGCGCTAAGACTCGGTCC
>JAYODE010000065.1:0-8027 GCA_038106185.1 Gammaproteobacteria bacterium
GCTTCTTATTCCGGGCTTCTTATTAACGCTGGAAGAATCTATCATGCCAGCCAAGACTTTAACCTGAGACCCATTCCATGCACCAACCGGTAAACTGGCCTTTTGTTCCGGGTTCAACGCCGATCTCTGTGTCTCACGCGAAAGGCGCTTATCTGTACCTGACAGATGGACGAAAAATATTTGACGCAGCCGGTGGCTGTATCGTGTCAAATATTGGTCACGGCGTTGCAGAGGTTGCCGACGACGTCAGAGAAGCATTGATCAACTGTACCTTTATCATGCCACCTTGGCTGACGCCGGAACGCCAAGCCCTGGTGACTGAACTACAGAAGCACTGGTTACCGCCTCATCTGACCAGAATACATCTGGCCTCCGGCGGCTCTGAGGCGAATGAAGCTGCGATGAAGATGGCGATTCAGTACCATGCGGGGCTCGGCGCACCAGAGCGCACGATGATCCTGACCCGCAGCATTTCTTATCACGGCACTACTATCACCACGGCTGCGGCCTCGGGCCATCCGGAACGCAAGAGAGGCCTCGAGGGTATACTGGCAAATTACCCCCAGATTCAAACACCCTATCCCCTGCGCTGTCCTGTTGGCACCGACGACACCCTTGCTACCCAATATTATCTGGATGACCTGCAGCAGACGATTACGAAGATCGGCCCAGACAGGATTGCCGCGCTCATCGCCGAGCCCATCAATGGTTCCAGTGGTGGTGCCATAGCACCACCGAAGGGCTACTGGGCCGGTGTCCAGTCGATTCTCAAAAGACATGGTATTTTGCTGATCATGGATGAAGTCATGACGGGTTTTGGTCGAACTGGGCTAAAATTTGGTTGTGATCATTATGATATCAAGCCAGATTTACTCGTCGCAGGTAAGGGACTGGCGGGCGGTTATACCCCGATTGCCGGCGTGTTTGGTACAGATGCTGTGGCGGCCGGCATAGCCGCCGGTGGCTTTAACGTGATGTTTCATACCTTTGGCGCCATGCCTGCGGCCTGCGCAGCGGCCACTCGTGTTTTGCAAATACTGCGACGGGACAACCTGATTGAGCGTGCTAACAACATGGGAAAGCGGCTGAAGGCAGCTTTGATCGAGCGCCTGTCGCAGCACCCGCGGGTTGCAGAGATTCGCGGCACCGGCCTGCTGTTAGGGATCGAGGTCGTTGCCGATCGCGAGACCTTGACGCCTTTCGCGCAAGCACTACGAGTCACGGATAAAATCATCAGCCACGGCATGAGCAAAGGTGTCTTCTTTTATCCGGGCGGCACAGGCGCGGTCAGAGACATCATCTGTATTGGACCGGCCTTCATCATTGATGACGAGGATATCCAATTGACCGTGGACGCTCTGAGTTACGCGCTCGACGCCCTTGCTGACATCGAAAACCCTGCCACTGTCTGAACCCACTGGTACAAGCCCCCCTGTGAGTTGAGCAACCAGTGGCTACTATTCGTGCCAGTAGCGCCAAAGTATAAAGACCTGAATCAAGCGAGGTCCCAACTAACCTGGCTAACACGAGTACAAAGCTTCAGCTGGCAAAAGGCGTATGCTGACCTTGGGGTACCTTGGGGAATCTGGGATCCTTCTGCCAGGGTATAACGTCAGAGGTCGAAAACAGCCATTCAAGGACATCAGACTGCAACGTTTTGATGGTGTTTTGCAAATCCGCTCGCCGGATCAAGTTATGTGTCTCGTTGGGGTCAGTCAGCCGATCGTAGATCTCGTCATCTTCATAGAGACGATAAACATACGTGTAGCGAGCAGTGCGCATTGCAATGGCCTTACCGACGATGGATGGTTGTTCATGCTGCAGATTGGCCTTATTGGCATATTCACCGCCGGCAGTCTCCAGCAGTTCGAGCTCGTTGAGCGCAAAACCACCTTCCGAAAAGGCCCTGTCACGCACACAGGTCGTTGGGTCATTCAGCACCGGCACCAATGAACGACCGAAATGGGTGTGCTCGACCTTGATGTCTGCCAGCTCGAGCAGTGTCGGCAGAATATCCACCATCTCAGTAAAGCTACTGGTGGTCACGCCTGACTTGACGCCGGGCCCGGCGATAATCAATGGATTCTGCAGCAGACTGCGATCCATCCCAGAGGGCCACTTTTCCACCAGCCCAAAGTCACCGGCGTATTCACCATGGTCGGTGAAATACAGCACCAGTGTGTTGTCCAGCTGACCTGAGGCTTCCAGCGCCTGCATAGTCCTGCCAAGCTGATGATCCACCCGTGAAATCATCCCATAGTATACTCGAATAATATCGCGCCACTGTTCCGGCGTGATCCTGTGTGTGCCGAATTTGTCGCGCATGGCAGCATGAAACGCCGGCTTGTCCTGACCGAAACCTGCATAACGATCGAGCACATCCGCAGAGGCATAGAGTGAGTACCAGGGGTCCTCTACCTCAAAGGGCAAGTGCGGAAACATCAGCGGCATCCATAGGCACCAGGGCGTCTTGGGTTTGGTCTTGAGCCAATCGATGCCGGTGACCGTGGTTGCTTCATCGAAATCCATCCAGACACCATTGCCAGAACGTCGACCATGGTAGAAAACGTTATACAGGGCTGACTGCACCTCGAACTGCGGACCCATGCCAAGTTTTTCCGGCCGAGTGGTCCAGCCACTAAAATGGGTTGAAGCCTCGGTAACACCCGGCGCAAATACGTCACCCCTTGCGCCAGCCCAGGCGACTTGATAACCGCCGTTTTTAAGGTACTTGAGCAGGTTGGGTTCATGTTGCTGAACAAGGTGGGTCAGGGTTCTATGCCCGCGAGTATGCGGATACCAGCCAGTCATCAGGTTAACTCGCGACGGACCACACACAGGATTATTCGCCCAAGCATTTTCAAAGCGCATGCCACGGGCGGCCAGCGCGTCGATATGAGGCGTCTGCACATAGGGGTTACCAAAGCAGCCGATGGCATCAGCCCGCTGCTGGTCTGGCATAAAGATCAAGATATTCGGCCTGGGCACTCCACACCTCATTCATCACAGGGTCTGGCTCGAGGGCCAGACAATCCTAGTACTCGCTGCTAATGGCGATCTGAAACCTCAAGACGATTCAAACAGCTTCGACATCTCGTCAAGCGGTCAAACCGCGGTAAACCTTGGATAACTCGCCAGGCAAATCATTGATGTCCTGAATCACCATATATTGCTGGTCAGGACACATCTCTCGCAGATAGTCATGACCAGATGGATCCACCGTCAGGCAAAAGGCAGAGATACCTTGTTGGCGCGCTTCCGCCAGAGCACGAGTGGTATCCTTAACCCCATACTCTCGGCTGTTACGATCCTTGCCATAATCGAAATCCTGCGGATAGCCATCGCTCAAAATAATCAAGGCCTTAATACGCGACTCGGTTTTCATCAGTTGCTGTGTTGCGTGGCGAATCGCCGGACCCATGCGCGTGCTGCGACAGGGCTTGATGCCACCGATTTTATCTTTCACCTTTCGATTGTAGGTATCTGTAAAATCCTTATGCACGAAATACTCAACCTGCTCTCGACCATAGCCTGAGAAACCACAGATCGCGTAGTTGTCACCCAGGTCTTGTAACGCTTCGGCCATCAGAATCGCCGCTTCTTTCTCCAGGTCAATAATGCGCTTGGTTCGTGCCGAGACTAAGGGCGGGTTGGCCTCATAGTAGTCTCGCAAGTAATCGTGACTGTCTGGATCAACAAACACTGGCTCGACAACAACAGCATCAGGATCCGGCACCGGATCATCGGTCGACGCGCTCATATCCAGGAGAAACAACGCTGAGACGTCTCTGAGCTTGCGCTGTCTTTGTACATAAATACGATCCTCAGGACTCAAACCCGCCCTGCGATCGACGATGGCTTCTATGGCTTTTTCCATATCCAGCTCTTCGCCATCAAACTGACCCCTGACCTTCGCCAGCATCTCGGGTCGAAGCATATTCAGCTGGCGCCGAACCCGCGCACCCAGGCCGCGCAGAGACTGCAATGCCTCGTCGACAAAAGCCGGGTCTTCGTCAACCTCGCGTATTTCATACAATGTGCACCAGCGCCGACGATAGTCATTGATAACAAAGTCCCACTCATCATACTGAAACTCTCGAGCCCTCTGCGGCGCCGCTCGAGCCTCTAACAAGGCCTTCATGGTATTCTCGTCAGCGGCTGCCTCTTTTTTGCTCTGCTCGCTCATTTCATCTGGCAAGCGATCCATTTCCTTCAGCAACATGCCAGCGCCTTCCAATTCAGCCTGTTTCATCTTGTCAACGTCGATATCACCCGGGTTGAGCATCATACTCATACCCATTTTTTCAGCGTCATCATCAACCAGGTCCAGATCTTCATCGGCGAGCAAGCCCAACTGTAAATTGACGCGAACAGTATCCGGCTCCATCACACCGCGGAAATTTACCTGCTGTGGCATCTCCAGCCAACAGTCGGCCTCATCTGCAGAAGGGCTGAGGCGAACAATTAATTCATAACAATCGCGTACCGCCGCCATCGTATCCCAGACTGATGCTCCCGGGATCTGCAGCGTTTGGGTCACACTGCGAATCTCTCTCGTCGTTGGCAAGAACAGTTCTGGCTGCCATTCGGCATCAATTCCGGTGCGTACAATCGCTTCCAGGCACAGCCCCGTCTCGGTCGCAATGATCACTGACTCACGACGCAACAGAGCGTCCTGTTTGAGCCAGACGAAATCTGCACGACTGCCACGAAACGCGTGCGCCAATTGCCAGTCAACTCGAGCATCTTCAAGCAGCTGGAACAGCACGCCTGCCAGAGCAGGATGATTAAAACGTCGAAAGTAAGCGGTAAAAGCCAGGGGATTGGCTTCATATTGGAAATCAAAGGTGCCGAATTCGTAAAAGCCCAACTGATGGAGTAAGGCGGCCTTATAGAACCTAAAGTTCTCGGCCCGAGTGGCATAATCGGCGGCGAGCTCCGGCAGTACTATCACTGTACCGTCCGTACCGGCCAGGTGCTGCCCGCGCGCCTCCGGCTCCGCTCGACTGATCACGCGCAAACGAGCGCCGACAAAAGCTTCCGTATAAAACTGCAATAAACGCTGACAATCTGCCAGTTGCAGCTGGCCTTGCAGAGCGGCCAACGACTCAGCCGACCTGGCGGACTCAAGGCCCAGATAAGCCATCGCTGTTTCATGCTGACGGGCCCCAAAGTCAAACACGCCACTGAGCCAGGCATCCAGAATGCGCCAGTCGGCCATTGGCAAATTCGGGACGGTCTCGACCAGCGTTTCCGCCAAACGGACATCCTGCAATTGCTCCAGCATCTGCAGAAGATTGTCCCTTTCCTTATGAGCCAGCGCGGGTAGAACATTGGTCAGGCATGTCAGCCAGCCAGTCACGGCATGGTCGCCTTTAATATAGACTAATAATCTTTCAGTCAGTCTCTGTAGCTGGTCCCTTGACAGGGTGTTCGCCAGCTGCTCGTGGCAACGCAGGTAGTCAAAGGCAGCGACTGGCACCTGCTCATACAATTGTCCAGTGATCTCCCACGAGACCCTGGGGGCTGAGTGGCTTAACGCCAACAGCTGAAGGATATCAGCGCGTTCCAACCTGACAACCTTGTCAGCAATTTTCAGCCAATGAGACAATTCTGACCCAGACGCTTGTAGTGCGACTGCAAAGGCTGTTTTGAAATAGTCAGCTACCAGGTTAGCGGCATGCGTATATTTGCTCGTCAGCGTCACTCCAGTCCTTTCGATTGCCGGCAACAGTTCGATCGATGCATGATTCACCAGGGTCTCGACGCCGCGAAAATAACTGACACAGGGGTCAATTGAGAAACCTGAGAGCGCTGAGCCATAGCGGCCTACACCGAGCAGGAGCTCGCTGCCGCCCGCTGTTCTCAAGCCGAGACTTAAAGCCAGGTAGAGGTTCGTTGCCTCCCAACCATGCCAGCCAGAACCCGCAATTTTTAGACAGACAACCGCCCAGGCATCGAGTTCAGCGGGTTCGATTTGCGATTGCAGAGCTTGAGCAGTGACACCAAAAGCGGCCGCACTGGCCGCATTCAGCTTATCGAGCTCGACGCCTATCTGATGAAGGTTAGTCATCAAGCTATTCCGCGAATATCGTCGTTACCAACTCCCTGATGGCGCGCTGAACATCGACGTCATCGGAGACTGCACGGCATACAGCGACCTCACAGGCTCGAATCGGAGATACATTTTTTGCCATCAACTGTCCTGCATATACCAGCAGACGAGTGCTAACTCCCTCATCAAAACCATGATGGCGCAAGTGTCTGACTTTGGCGCCGAGCAGAGCCAACTCTCGAGCCAACTGCAAATCGACTCCGCTTTCATGAGCGATGATTTCAGCCTCGCTGGCTTGCTCCGGATAATCAAAATCGATGGCGATAAATCGTTGCCGTGTACTGGGCTTCAAGTCCTTCAAAACATTCTGGTATCCCGGGTTGTAGGAGATGACCAGTAGAAAATTTTCATGGGCATCAAGAATCAACCCCATCTTTTCCACAGGCAGAATGCGTCGATGATCAGTCAGGGAATGGATTAAAACCGTAGAATCCTTGCGCGCCTCGACAATTTCATCCAGGTAACAGATAGCGCCTTGTTTAACTGCTCGCGACAAGGGACCATCTTGCCAAACAGTTTCATCGCCTTGCAGCAGAAATCGCCCGACCAGATCCGTCGCACTCAGGTCCTCGTGACAAGCGACTGTCTGTAACGGTGTTTCAACCTGCCGCCGATCAAAACTGGCGTCATCGCCACGAAACAATCGATGGGCCATATATTCAACAAATCGAGTCTTACCACAGCCAGTGGGGCCCTTCAGGAGGATCGGCAAGCGCTGCTCATAGGCGGCAAGAAAGATTTCAACCTCATCGGCCAAGGGCAGGTAATAAGGCGCGTGGTTCGCGGTGTCTACAGTGGATGTTTCGCTGTTAGCGTTCAGTCTAGATCCCTCCATCAGGGTGGTGTTTCTTTTTTTCGGTTTTAGCGCGTCAGTGTTTCAAGCTTCAGTGTTTCAAGCTTCAGTATTTCAAGCTTCAATTTGTCCACCTTCTGTTTTTCCAGCTTCTGTTTTTCCAGCTTCTGTTTTTCCACAGGAGTTCTAGGCTTTAGCACTGTCTAGGTCGATGATTGACCGGTCCAGCGTGGAGCGCGCTTTTCGAGAAATGCAGCCACCCCCTCGGCATAATCCGGCTCTTGCATCATACGGCTGACGAGCGCCTCACTGTCGACTACGGCACTCGCCAGATCTCGATGCAAATCTGTGTAGATCTGGCGCTTGGTCTCACGCAAGGACGCGGGCGAAACTGCGCCGATCATCGACTGCGCATACTCTTTGGTGGCTGCCAACAGGTTCTCGGCTTCCACGATTCTATTCACTAGTCCCAATTCACAGGCTTCGTCACTTAAAAAGATTCGACTGGTCAGCAACAGGTCGTTCGCGCGAGCCAGGCCGATCATCTTTGGCAACAACCAGGACAAGCCAAATTCTGCGGGCAAATTGAGCTTACCATGGGCGGTGGTCAACTTGACCCCAGGGGCTGCAAAGCGAATATCGGCGTAACAAGCCAACACCAACCCCACCCCTGCCGCCGGACCATTAATCGCCGCTATAACGGGTTTGGTCAGACCGAAATGATAGGCAAAGTTCGCATCCAGTGCCTCATGAGTGCCATAACCGGGCTGAGCCAGCGTATCTGGTGTACCAGGATCATAGGCGCCCTTCTTAATATGACCAGTCAATGCCTGACTGTCTGCGCCCACGCAAAAGCTTCGGCCGGCACCGGTCACTATGATAGCCCCTACTAAAGGGTCCTGCTCCGCCTGCAACAGAACCCAACGATATTCCGTATGCATGCGCCCGGTCCACGCATTCATGCGCTGCGGACGGTTCAACGTGATAAGCGCCAAGCCGTCTTGCACCACATACTGAATCGCTTTAAGTTCCATAGCCAGCTCCTGTCAGGTTCCCACCTCGCCGTTTGCATTAACAGCGCCCGGCGCTGATTTGTGCACTGATCACTGGCACTGATCA
>JAYODE010000027.1:0-46164 GCA_038106185.1 Gammaproteobacteria bacterium
GACTTGAACCACCGACCCCAGCATTATGAATGCTGTGCTCTAACCAACTGAGCTACGTAGCCACGCTTTAACTCTTCAACCCTTTCATTTTTTGACGCTTGTATCGCGCCGGCAAACCACTCTTGTGAAAGGCGATTCGTCTTTGAGGACGCGCATTCTCTAATTTCACTGAAATTTTGTCAAGATTTAGACTTTCTCAGTTCACGTGACGCTGCTGCCATCTTGACCGAAGATCTGAACCGGTCGAGGGCTCATCCTTGACTATTGAAGCAAGGCCTTGATCTGAGCGCGCGCATCGGCCAGCACCATCTCAGGACGCCCTTTTGAGCCGCTGACAGCAATATGCTGGACGTTCTGCGCACCAATAAACCGCAAGACCTGCTCCAGGTAGCGGCTGGCAAAGTCATTCTCGCCACCAATCTGAGTACCGCCGCTGGCGGTCACCAAATAAACCTGCTTGAGTTTTGTCAGTCCCTCGGGGCCGGTACGAGTGTACTGGAAGGTCTTTCCATGGCGACAGATGTAATCGATCCATTGCTTGACCACAACCGGTACGCCAAAGTTGTACATGGGTGTACCCAGTACCAGGGTTTCGGCGGCCATCAGCTCTTCAATCAGCAGTGCTGAAGTCTGTAGATGAGACTGCAAAGAGGCGCGCGCATCATCGGCATTGGCAAACATTGCCATCAGATCTTCAGCCGTCATCACGGGAAAGCCATCCTGTGCGAGGTCTCGAGTGATCACTGCCTGTGGCTGCAAGGCCACAACAAGCTCGTCGGTGATCAGTCGACTCAGAGAACCTTCTGATCTTGCGCTGGCGACAATTTTCAATAGGGACATCACTCTCTCCGTTTGCGATTTAGACTAGATTTAGACTAAAGGTATTGTCTGCGCCCTTAAACATTGAACCGAAAGTGCACCACATCCCCATCCTGAACAAGATACTCTTTGCCTTCCAAACGCCATTTACCGGCCTCCTTGGCGCCATTTTCGCCCTTGAAGGCCACGAAGTCGTCATAGGCGGTCACTTCGGCCCGAATAAAGCCTTTCTCGAAATCCGTATGAATCACGGCCGCCGCCTGAGGCGCTGTAGCACCCTGCCGAACCGTCCAGGCTCGTACCTCTTTGACCCCTGCAGTAAAATAGGTTTGTAGACCCAGTAACCGGTAACCGGCTCGAATCACGCGATCAAGCCCTGGCTCCTGCATGCCCATCTCGAAGAGGAACTCAGCTTTCTCTTCGTCTTCCAGTTCGGCAATTTCGGCTTCAAGCTTATTACAGATGGCGACCACTTCGGCCCCTTCCGCAGCAGCAACTGCCATGACGGTATCCAGCAAGGGATTGTTCTCAAAACCTTCCTCATCAACGTTGGCGATATACAGCACCGGCTTCATGGTAAGCAGGTGCAACTCGCGCACGAGCGCTCGCTCATCATCGCTAAAGTGAAAGGTTCGCGCCGGATTACCCTCATTGATATGCGCCTGCAGACGCTCCAGGAAAGCAACTCGAGCGATAGCTTCTTTGTCACCGCTTTTCACAGTTCGGCTGAATCGAAAAATTCCCTTCTCAACGGAATCAAGGTCCGCCAGCTGCAGCTCGGTATTAATGACCTCGATGTCTCGCGCTGGATCGACACTGTCGGACACATGCGTGACATTTTCGTCTTCGAAGCAGCGAACGACATGGGCGATGGCGTCGGTCTCTCGAATATTGGCCAAAAACTTATTGCCCAGCCCTTCCCCTTTGGAAGCACCAGCAACCAGCCCGGCAATATCGACAAACTCCATACTGGTGGGCACGACCCTCTGCGGCTTGACGATCTCAGCAAGCTTGTTGAGACGCGGGTCAGGCATGGGAACGACCCCCGAGTTCGGTTCAATCGTACAAAACGGAAAGTTTTCTGCGCCGACGCTGGCCTTTGTCAGCGCGTTAAAGAGGGTCGATTTACCGACATTAGGCAGACCAACAATGCCGCAATTAAAGCCCATGAACAATTTCCTTTAAATGGATCAGTGATGCCGGCGCCGCCGAATTTGCCGCGCCAGGCGCTGCTTGAAATGTTAAATACTTATTACTTTAGCTAGCACTGAAGCCATTCAGCGCATTCATGGCCTGCTCCCACTCACCCTCAACCGCTTGCGGCATGAGTGCTAGGGCCTCGTCGATACAACGAAGGATCAGCTTTTCGTCAGTGGGGCTGACGGAACTCAGTACATGCCCAATAACATCTGATTTAGTCCCTGGATGTCCAACTCCGATGCGAAGTCGGTTAAAACTCTGACTGCCACCCAGGGCTCGAGTGATATCGCGCAGACCATTATGACCAGCAAGCCCTCCGCCCTGCTTGAAACGGATGCTACCCGCGGGAAGGTCTAACTCGTCATGGGCGACCAGAATGTCTTCAGGCTTCAGTTTGTAAAAATGCGCAATCGCACCCACAGACTTGCCGCTCTCGTTCATATAGGTATTGGGAATTAACAAGCGAATTTCGTGTTGTAGAAAATTGACAGTGGCAATCTGGCCGAAGAATTTCTTCTCGTTTTTAAATGGCACACCCAGTTGTTCTGCAAAGCGAGCAACGAACCAGACACCTGCATTGTGCCTGGTTCGTGCGTACTGCTCTCCCGGATTCCCTAACCCGACAATGAGACGAAGTGGTGTACTCATTGGATCAGCCCGGGCACTTGATCGTTATAGCCTGTAGCGCTGATTTAAGCAGCGCCTTCGCCACCCTCAGATGATCCAGCTTCAATCGTTGCGCGAGTCGCGTGGATAGATACGATCACCTGGTTGTGGTCCGCACCCAGCGCAAGCTCTGGAATGGTGACGCCCTTTGGCAGAACGATATCGCTCATGTGAATGGAGTCACCCAGGGCCAGGTTAGCTATATCTACTTCAATGAACTCGGGCAGGTCTGCGGGTAAACAAGCGATCGTCACTGAAGACATGACATGAGAAACCATGCCACCATCTCGCTTGACTCCGAGTGAAGACTCTTCATTAAGGAAATGTAACGGGACTTCGACAGTAATTTCGTGGTCCATCTGCACGCGGAGAAAATCTGCATGCATAATCCGGTCTTTCGCCGGGTGACGCTGCAATGCCTTGATGATAGCGCTATCAGTGCCGCCATCAGCATTCTTCAGCTTGATGATGTGCGCAAAAAACGCCTCGTTCTCACAGGCTCGGTGAATATCCTTGTGAGAAAGGGTAATTGCTACGGGATCTTGACCACCACCATAAATGATGCCAGGTACCAGATCATTCAAGCGACGCAGGCGGCGGCTCGCACCTTTCCCCAAGTCAGCTCGCGGTTGAACATTTAGCTCGAATTCTACTGCCATTTTTGCTCTCCTGAAATCAACACCAGGGGTTACCGCGACCGTAACAACCTGCTGTTTTCTATTGCCCACTATTGGGTTTTAAACAGCCCGAACCTGCCCAAAATCTTCTTCGATTCTAGAAAAGCGCGGGTTGAATTCTCTTCGTGAAGAGTGCACTCAACGACTCTTCGTTGCTGACTCGTCGAATCGATTCAGCCAATTCGTCGGCAATACTGAGCTGCCGAATCTTCTTACAGGCCTGCGCCTCTGGGCGCAGCGGTATTGTATCTGTGACCACCAGCTCATCCATACTGGATGCACTAATGTTTTTGACGGCATTACCCGACAAAACCGCATGGGTGCAATAGGCGACGACCTGGGTCGCTCCATTTAATTTCAAAGCATTCGCCGCTGCGCACAGAGTGCCGGCTGTATCCACCATATCGTCAACCAGCAGACAGGTTCGACCGCGAACGTCACCAATGATGTGCATCACCTCTGATTCATTGGCACGAGGACGACGCTTATCAATAATCGCAAGATCTGCATCGTCCAGTTGCTTAGCCATGGCTCGAGCGCGCACTACGCCGCCAACATCGGGAGATACGATCATCAAATTTTGATAACCCTGACGCTCTACATCCGTCAACAACACGGGCGTGGCGTAAATGTTATCGACCGGCATGGCAAAAAACCCTTGAATCTGGTCCGCATGCAGGTCAATGGTCAATAAACGATCGATGCCCGCTATGCCGAGCATATCAGCGACGACTTTTGCGGTAATAGGTACTCTTGCAGATCGCGACCGACGATCCTGCCTGGCATAACCGAAATAGGGCACGACGGCAGTAATTCGCTGCGCCGAAGCGCGATGCAGACAATCGGCCATGACAATCAGCTCCATCAGATTGTCGTTGGTCGGCGCACAAGTCGGTTGCAAAATAAACACGTCTTTGCCACGCACGTTGTCGTGAATCTCAACACTGACTTCGCCATCGCTGAAGCGGCCGACATCAGCTCGACCCAACTCCATTCGAAGTCTGTCGACAACCCGACGCGCCAGTTCCGGATGAGCGTTTCCGGTAAAGATCTTAAGTTCAGCCACGATTTCTTTCCGAGATGTGTAACACGCGCTCTCAGTGATCAGCGAACGGGTTAAAAATGGCTGGGGTGGCAGGACTCGAACCTGCGCATGCAAGGATCAAAACCTTGTGCCTTACCAACTTGGCGACACCCCAATCTCTGCGCTTCTACGACAAACTATCAAACTTTTTGAACTGCTATTTTTAATCTACTTAACTGTTATTTACAGCACTTTCCTTGAGCCACTGAGCCCCGCTTGAGACCCGCTTTGCAGCCTATTCACAACCGCTTCGCAGCTCGAACGACTCTTTCGATCCACTGCTCACAAGGCCAGCGTTCTCAAGGCCCGGTGCAGACTCGACTCGTTGAGTCCCTTCGCACTAAAACTGCCCCACTTCGCTGGCACAGCTGCTTGAATCGCTTCAGCCTGTGCCTGCGTCTCAACATCCAGGAAGACGCATGATCCCGTGCCGGTCATTCTAGCAAGGCCCCAGCGGCATAACCACTGTAATGCTTCATCAACCTGCGGATACAGCATGCGCGCTATCGCTTCGCAGTCGTTTGAAGAGCCTAGCTCTAAAAAGCGCGCTATTGTGATCGGACTTGAGTTCCGTGTCAAATCCGGATGTAAAAATATTTCTCGAGTACTGATCTGGCAATCGGGTTGAATGACCACAAACCAGCGTGACGGCAATGTGAGAGGCTCTAAGCGCTCGCCGACGCCTTCTGCCCAGGCTGATCGGCCCTGAATAAAAACGGGAACATCAGCGCCTAACTCCAGCCCCAGTATCGCAAGCTCATCGAGTGTCAGGCCCGTACCCCAGAGCAGGTTCAAGCCAATCAAGGTGGTTGCGGCATCAGAACTGCCACCGCCGAGCCCAGCGCCGCTGGGAATGCGTTTTTGCAGTTGGATATTGGCCCCCGCCACACAGCCAGTCGCTGCCTGCAGCTTGCGAGCCGCTCGATAGATGAGATTGTCTGTGGTCGCGACCCCGCTGAGGGCTCCGATTTGCAGAGTGTCGGCTGGCGCAAAGCTGAGTTGGTCAGCGTAATCCAGCAATTGAAAGGCCGTCTGTAACTCGTGATAGCCATCAGGTCGGCGCCCGATAATATTCAGGCACAGATTCACCTTGCAGGGCGCTGGCAGCTGGAAGTTCAGTAGCGCCACGTTTTAACCACCAGTAGCAACTTCATTTCCGGGCGCTGTAGAAGAATTTTTTCCGGCCCAAGCAAGCCTTGACGACGTATCAGTATGTCCCAACCCTGTTGACTAAACCCCCCTTCGATGGCTTGGAATCGCGTCCCAGGTGCGGGCACTCCCCGCACCCAAAAGCCCATGGGCGCTACAGGTAAAGCATAGCCAAGTGCGGCTTGCACCAGGGCTTCCGGACTGCTCGCCTGCTGGCGCTGGCCGTCCCCAAGGTCCATTGCTGCGCCCTGCGCCGACCCGGAAATATGGCCGACCGTCATGCCGAGCGGCCCATAGAGGCTTATCTCATACTGATCGGCGTCCTGGGTCCAGGAGATGCTGAGGTTTCCACTGCGTCCGGCCGAGACTATGCCGAGCTTGCCATCCAGAGCCCAGCTTGAGGCGATCGCCAAACCGCTGGGTACCTCTGGCGGGGTTCGAGTGGCGCAGCCCATCAGTCCCAGGGTGAGGCACAAGATCATTGCACTGTGATGCAAGAATGGTTTCAAGGTTGTATAAATCGCTTCATGACCTTTTTCAAAATGTCGCTATTCGGCGCTAGCTCCAGCGCCCTGTTCCAGACCTCCAGCGCCTCGGCTGGCTCACCTAACATCCACAAAGCTTCGCCAAGATGGGCCGCGACTTCATCATTTTCAAACAACGCCAGCGCACGACGTAATTGAACGACGGCCTCTTCATAGTTTTGCAAGCGGTAATGAACCCAGCCAAGGCTGTCAATGAACGCAGCTTCCTGTGGCTTAATTGCCAGCGCGCGCTGAATCAAAACTAAGGCCTCATCATAACGATCGGTTCGATCGGCCAGACTGTAACCCAGCGCGTTTAACGCATCGGCATTGTCAGGGTCCAGCTCAAGTACCCGCTTGAGATCACGCTCAAGGAGATCCAGACGGTCGAATCGCTCGCCGGCCATCGCGCGATAGTAGAGCAGATCAATGTTTATCGGATCTTGTTCAATGGTCTGGTCCAGCAGCACAAACAACGCATCGTCCATACCACGCTCGCCAAGCAATTGCGCCTCGATAATCACTAATTGAACACCCAGTTCCGGATGATCACGGCGTTCGCCTGCCAAATAGCTTCTGGCTTCATCGAGGCGACCCTGGTTGCTCAGTATATTGGCGATTCGCGACTGCGCCGGTAAATATTCATAACCCTGACCTGACTGTCGGTACTCTCGCAGGGCCGTCACCAAATCCTCCTGCTGTTCGGCAATGCTCCCGAGATAAAAGTGTGCTTCTCCGCTGCGTTGATTCCAGCGGAGCATTTGCGCCAGGTAGTCTTGAGCAACTTCAACGTCATTCTGCTCAAGGGCAATTAATGCCAGCGCTAATAAAATATCGCCATCTCCAGGACTCTGCTCGAGAATCACCTCATATTGTTGCCGTGCTTCCTTCAGCCGCTCTGATTCGAACAGCAAACGCGCATAAATCAAGCGCAAGCGTCGATTATCCTCACCTGTCTTCAGTTGAGTCGCTAAAAACTGCAGGGCCTCAGGTTTTCGGTCACTGTTCTTGAGGACATTGATCTTTAGAATCACGATATTGACGTTAGACTCGACTAACAACAGCTCATCGGCAATCTCCAGTGCTTGCGTATAGCGACCCGCCTGCTCAAGCAAGACGGCCTGGGAAAACAGCAGTTGCGGGTCTGAAGGATATTCCAGCAGCATACGTTCAATGGCCGCCAGCAGTCCATCGCGCTCTGTCGGATCCAGATCGGCGGAACGGTAGGCAAAGATATCGAAGTTCGCGATGCCACCCAGGGTGCGAATCGCCGCCATGTGGATAACTGCTCGCTCAAGGTCACCAATGCGAATAAGTTGGTGAGCCGCGTGGCGCTGAGCCTCCAAACTGTCTGGCTCAACTTCAGCCCAAATTAACGCTGCCGCCAGCGCCGCAACATCATCGTTCATGTAGACTGCCAATCGGGTCGCGCGACCTGCGACACCCGGATCGCGGGTCTCGATTGTCATCTCAAGATATTTTTTCAGCGCAGTCGTAAAATCACCGCGATAGCCTGCGACCTCGGCGACCAGTAATTGATACAGCGCGTCATTGGGAAACGGTGCCACCGGGTATTCTTCGGGCGGGTGCCCAGCCTCCAAGGCATGCACTAGCAAGTCCGGCGCCTTTGGCTCGGTTGCTGTGGTCTCGACGGTTTCAGACCTCGAGCTCACACAAGCCGCTAAAAGCACGATTAACAGCCCCAAAATCACTCTGGGCACCCAGTGTTTTAGCGCCAGGAATAGGTTATTCACGATAGGGGTATCCCAGTTTAATATTTTAAACAGGCATTGCTGGCAGCTGCCGCCGAACAATAGACCGGTCGGGCCTGCTACAATCCCTATTTTCCGTACCACAACCAACGTACAATAGACGACCTGTGCATCACACCAGTGGTACAACAGTCGCTCGCAAAGTTGAGATGAACTAAAGCATTTAACAGATACTTTGACAGATTAATTAGTATGTAAACAGCGTGTCGGGGTTCATTTTTCTCTCCTCGAATCGTCGAATCGGATCGTATCGAGCAGAATCAGCCCTCTGTTGAGCCTGTAACGACCCAGACCACGCCTGAATGATCGGAAACTGGCTACTAACCCATGGATTTATTGATTGTCGGCATCAATCATCACACAGCGCCCATTGCGCTGCGCGAGAAGATTGCATTTACCTCAAGCCAACTGGCGCAAGCGCTGACCGCGCTAAAGGCCAGTGCTGGGCTGCAGGAACTTGCCATTCTGTCGACCTGCAACCGCACTGAAATCTATGCAGTTCATGCCGATAACGAACCAGAGACCATTATTCACTGGCTTGCAGAATATCACCAACTACCGGTGGAGACGCTCAGCGATAGTATTTACACCTACTGGGGGCATAGCTCGATCAAGCATATTATGCGCGTTGCTGCGGGTCTGGACTCTATGATTCTCGGCGAACCCCAAATTCTTGGCCAGATGAAGGACTGCTTCAGCCACGCTCAGCATCACCAGGTCATGGGTGCCGAACTCAATCGGTTGTGCCAGAACACTTATCACGTTGCCAAACATATTCGCTCAACAACCGCGATCGGGCAGAACCCCACTTCTGTTGCCTCGACATCGGTCGTCCTGGCAGCTCAGTTGTTTGCTGACATTACTGAATGCAATGCGTTGCTCGTCGGCGCCGGCGAAACGATTGGGCTGGTCGCAAGACACTTGAAGAACGCGGGCGTACGAAAGCTCGTCATCGCCAACCGAACGCTCGCCAATGCCCAGCAACTGGCTGCGGAGCTGGACGCAAGTGCCACAGATCTGAATGACATTCCGGCGCAACTGGTACAGGCGGATATCGTGATCTCAGCAACCGGCAGTGCTATGCCAGTGGTCAACAAGGCCAGCGTTGCACAGGCACTGAAATTACGTCGCCACAAACCAATTTTTATGGTGGACCTGGCGGTACCTCGAGATATTGAGCCGGAAGTGGACTCGCTCAGTGATATTTATTTGTACAGCATCGATGACTTACAGAAAATCATCTCAGCCAACCTGAGCGGTCGCCAGGCGGCGGCGCTCGAGGCCGAGGTTATCATCGAGCAAGCCGTTCGTGACTTCCAGCGTCAACATAAGTCACGGGAAGCAGTTGATATGCTTAAGCGCTTTCGCCACCGCCATGAGCGCATTAAAACTGCCGAGTTGAATAAAGCCTTACAACGTCTCAGCAAAGGCGATGCTGCCGCCGACGTCCTGACCAGCCTGGCCAACCAACTGACCAACAAATTCATTCACACTCCCAGCATTCAACTCAAACAGGCCAGCGCCGAGGGCCGGGAAGACATGCTCTCTGCTATAGAAGACTTGTTTCAACTCGGCGATGACGACCAGAGCCTGGATACCTAAACCATGAAAGCATCACTCAAAGCCAAGCTTGAGCAACTCCTTGAGCGCTATGACGACCTGGCGGCACTACTCAGCGACAGCGAGACGATTAACGATCAAAATGTATTCAGAAATTATTCCAAGGAATATGCGGAAATAGAGCCTGTCGTGCTGTGCTACCGACGCTATGAGCAAGCCAACGATGAGCTGGCAGAGGCGCAGTTAATGGCCAATGACAGCGATCCCGAGATACGGGCGATGGCCGCCGATGAATTAGTCACGCTTGAGAACGATATCACAGCACTGAGCACAGAGCTGCAGCGATTGCTATTACCTCAGGATCCGAACGACTCACACAATATATTTCTGGAAATCCGTGCCGGCACCGGCGGCGATGAAGCTGCAATCTTTGCCGGCGACCTGTTACGCATGTACCAACGGTTCGCTGAGAACCAGAACTGGAAACTTGAGATCCTCAACGAACGCAGCGGTGAACACGGCGGTTATAAAGAAATCATCAGTCGAATCGAGGGCAAGAATGTTTACGGTCTGCTCAAGTTTGAGTCTGGTACTCACAGAGTGCAAAGGGTGCCTCAGACCGAGTCGCAAGGGCGTATTCACACATCTGCCTGCACTGTTGCCGTGATGCCTGAAGTTGAGGAGTTGGACGAAATTGAAATTGCCAAGAGTGACTTGCGTGTCGATACCTACCGCGCCTCGGGTGCCGGCGGCCAGCACATTAACAAGACAGATTCGGCAGTACGGCTGACCCACATCCCTACGGGTATCGTCGTCGAATGTCAGGACGAACGCTCTCAACACAAGAACAAAGCGCGAGCCATGAGCCTGCTGCAAGCCAAGATCATGACCCAGGCCCAACAAGCCCAGGATGATGCGCAGGCGGCTACCCGCCGCAACCTGGTCGGCAGTGGTGATAGATCAGAAAAAATTCGGACCTATAATTTCCCGGATAGTCGAGTCACAGACCATCGCATCAATCTGACGCTGCATCGGCTGGCACAGACAATGGCCGGTGATCTCTCGCCAATTGTTGATCAGTTAGTTCAGGAGTATCAGGCTGACCAGCTGAGCGCTTTGGGCGCGGATACCGATGACTGAAATTCTGGTGCCACTGCCCGTCGGCCAAGCGTTACTTCAAGGTGCTGCCGCCTTAACGGATGCCAGTGACAGTCCGCAACTGGATAGCCAGTTACTCCTGGGGCAGGTCATTGGACAGTCACGGTCCTGGCTACTCACGCATTCACTCGATCTTTTGAATGAATCCCAGGTCCAGGGGTACGAAGCGCTCCTACATCGTCGTGCACAGGGTGAACCCGTCGCCTATTTACTCGGCACCCAAGGCTTTTGGGACATGGATCTGGCGGTCACCGCGGCAACCCTGATTCCTCGACCCGAGACAGAGCTGTTGGTTGAGGTGCTTTTGACCTTGCCTGAAGCACCCGCATTTTGTCTCATGGATTTAGGCACCGGTACTGGCGCAATTGCGATCGCCATTCAACGGGAGCGTCGTCACTGGAATGTCTGTGCGACTGATAAAAGTGCAGCGGCCCTGGCGGTCGCGCAGAACAACGCTAATGCCTGTGGAACACCAGGGATCGCTTTTATCGAGGCTGACTGGCTTCAAGCCGTGCGCACCCAGAGCCTCGATATCATTGTCGCCAACCCGCCCTACATAGAGCCCGATGACGTTCATCTGCGCGACCTGTCATACGAACCTCAACAAGCTTTGGTAGCCGCTGATGCCGGCTTTGCTGACCTGTACACCATTTTGCAGCAGGCGACTCGATGCCTGCGACCCGGCGGCCATTTACTGCTTGAACATGGTTATCATCAGCAGGTCAAGCTTGAACAGCGACTTCGCGCCCTCGAGTTTACCAACATCCAGTGCTATGCCGACCTTAATCAACAGCCCCGTGCCATCATGGCGTCGTGGCCGGGCTCAAAGCAGGATCATTTGTCATGAATGATGCAGAATTGCTTCGCTATAATCGCCAACTGATGCTGCCGGAGATAGATATCGACGGCCAGGAAAAACTGCTGAACAGCTCCGTGCTGATCATAGGTATGGGCGGGCTTGGCAGTCCTGTTGCGCTCTATCTGGCGGCCGCAGGCGTTGGTCACCTGATCCTTGCCGATGATGATCATGTGGACCTGAGCAATCTGCAACGACAGATTGCTCACACTACAGATCGAATCGGTCAACTTAAAGTCGACTCTGCTGAAGCCAGCATCCTCTCGCTTAATCCCGGGACCCGCGTCACCAAGATCAGTCAAAGACTTGACGAGCACACCTTAGCCCAGTGGCTGAGTGATGTGGATTTGGTGGTAGACGCTACAGACAACTTCGCGACCCGCTTTGTGATCAACGACACCTGCGTGAAAAAGCGTACCCCCTTGGTATCGGGCGCTGCCGTACAATTGCAGGGACAGGTCATGGTTTATGACCCATCTCAGCCGACTTCAGCCTGTTATCGATGTTTGTATCAGAACAGCAGCGGTGAAGCACCCAGTTGCGCGGAAAACGGAGTCGCTGCACCCGTCGTGGGTATTATCGGCACTATTCAAGCCTTGGAAGCGATGAAACTGTTGGCCGGATTTGGCACCAGCTTGGCCGGTTATCTGCTGGTGTTTGACGCCAAACAGATGGAGTGGCGCAAGTTACGCCTGCCAAAAAACCCCGACTGCTCTGCCTGCGGCGGACTGAACTGAAGACTAGTCTCGACCGGGTTGAATGGTCGCCAAGCTGGCTATGGTGATATTGGGCAAATCAGGGCTGGCCTGAAGGGATCGTAACAAGAATTCAATCCGATCATTACCCCAGAACTTTTCCTCGGCACCGGTTTGACGCACAAAGAACGGCACACCAAAAACACCGTCCCGCTCGCTATGGCTGATGATCGACGGCAGTGCTGCTTGACACGCCTTAGATTCGTGCGCGCCAGCGGCCAGGTCGCCATCCAGGCCAAGACCTTCCGCTAACTCTTTGATCACTCGCGGATTCATGACATTGGCAGCGCCTTGTCCATCAAAATTAAACCGACGCGCAAAGACCGCATCACCAAAGGCCCAACCTTTCCCCTGAGATTGTGCATACAGAAATGCACAATGGGGTATGTGCCAATTCTCCTGACCAACCTCAACGCCAACTTTACGACTGCGGTAGTCCCCGCTGTCTGGCAGCCGGTAGCGTTCGGCCAAGGCCTTAAGTGGCGCCGGGTCGAGTCCGGCAGCAGCAGCCTGACGTGCTGCATCGTGGAAGATGTAGGCCATCTTGAAAAGATTATCGGTAGGGTTATCCATGTGGCCACCGAAGATAATATCCGGCCAGGTAGGAATCAGTTCGAATTCAACCCCATTAAACTGCGGTGCACGCCGCAAGCGATAGAAGGCAATGGCTGCAAATGGTGAACGAAATGAGAAGTAGAATCTGACTTTTTCCATCTTACCGCCTTCTTGGACAGGTTTGACTCAGCCCTGGAACTCACCTTTGGCCTGCAGGTCAGCATGATAGGACGAACGCACCAGTGGGCCGCTGGCAACATGGGCGAAGCCCATCTGCTGTCCGACTTCAGCCAGCTCTGCGAACTCGTCGGGGTGCACATATCGCTCCACGGCCAGATGATCTCGGCTCGGCTGCAGATACTGGCCGAGGGTCAGCATATTAACATCATGCTGACGCAGATCTGCCATGACCTGTTTTACCTCGTCAAGGGTTTCCCCGAGCCCCAGCATTAACCCTGACTTGGTCGGCACTGCCGGCTGAACCGCCTTGAATTGCTGCAGGAGTTTCAATGACCAGACATAGTCAGCACCTGGACGGGCTTTCTTGTACAAGCGCGGCACTGTCTCCAAATTATGGTTGAACACATCTGGCGGCTCGACAACCAGCTTCTCCAGTGCAATCTCCATACGCCCGCGAAAGTCAGGCACCAGCACTTCAATTCGAGTCGCTGGAGACTGCTGCCGAATCTCTCGAATACAATCAACAAAATGACCCGCTCCGCTGTCTTTCAGATCATCACGATCCACAGAAGTGATCACCACATACTTGAGACGCAATTCCATGACGGCTTCCGCCAGCTGCCTGGGCTCATCGGCATCTAATGCCTTGGGTTTGCCGTGGGCTACGTCACAAAATGGGCAGCGGCGAGTGCAGATCTCGCCCATGATCATAAACGTCGCAGTCCCGTGGGAAAAACATTCAGACAGATTTGGGCATGACGCCTCTTCGCAGACTGAGGCCAGCTTGCGGCCTCGAAGAATTCCCTTGATTCGATTGACTTCATTGCTTGATCTGATTTTTACTCGAATCCAGTCGGGCTTGCGCAAGAAAGTTTCTGTTGGAATCACCTTGATCGGGATGCGTCGAACCTTGTCTGCGCCACGTAGCTTCTCGCCTTCTATCAATATATTTCGTTCGTCTCTGGCCACGGGCTTCTCTAATATGAAATGGATTGGTACTTGATTCAGGCTAAGCTAAAGCACACCTGAAGTGCGACTCGAATCATACCTGAATCGCGCCATCAGGTGTGATGTGAGTTTGTCTGCCAGAGTGCCAATATCTGCCTGAATACCCAGGTCTTTGGTTCGACAGACTGCCAAACCCTGGTATCCGCAGGGATTAATGCGTTCAAAAGGCTCTAAATCCATATCGACGTTCAGACTGAGACCGTGATAACTGCAACCCTTGCGGATGCGCAGACCCAGAGCTGCAATCTTACGACCATCGACATAAACTCCCGGCGCATCGCGTCGAGCAACCGCGGCGATAGAATAGGTCGACAGCAAGTCAATAATCGAAGCCTCAATCGCCGAGACCAGATCTCGAACGCCAAAACCTAAGCGCCGCAGATCAAACAGCAAATAACCAACTAACTGCCCAGGGCCATGGTAGGTCACCTGGCCACCCCGATCGGTATGAACCACAGGAATGTCGCCAGCGGCAAGAATGTGCTGCGGCTTGCCTGCCTGTCCAAGCGTTAACACAGGTGAGTGTTGAAGCCACCAAAGTTCATCGGTGGTTGTTACATCTCGCGTATCAGTAAAGTCCCGCATCGCCGCCCAGGTTGTCTGGTAGTCCTGCAGACCACCATTAAGAACACGCCGAACGTGCAGGGCTTTCATGCGCTAGAGAACCATGTGAACCCAGGAGTGGGTCTTCAGTTGCTCGAACATTGCCTTCAGTTGAGCCTCGCCAGTTGCAATGAACTGCACCGTGACGGAGGTGAATTTACCACTACGGCTTGCGCGTTCCTTGACCTTCTCTACCGTAACAGTAGCATCATAGGATTGCAGGATCGCGATGACTCGATTGACCAACTCCGGATGACTGTCAGCGACAACCTTGATCGGATAATTGCACGGAAAAACAATTGTGATTGGTGATGGCGCTTCTTCTGTCATAGTCTTTTCGGCATGAGTGCTTCGGGCATATTGTAGCATGGCCAGGTTACTTGAGTTTCAACGGATCGCCGCTGAGCAGCTGGAGGATAAACAACGCCAAAGTGTCCCACAACCGACTTAAAAATCCCGCCTCGTCTATTTGTGCCAAGGCCACCAACGGCTCTTCATGTATCACAGCTTCATCAAGCCTGATCGTGAGCACGCCAAGTGACTGACCCTGCTGAATGGGGGCCTTGATTACTCGATCGATATCCAGGGTTGCCGCAAGACTCTCTTTAGCACCTCGGGGTATTGTCAGCGCAACCTTATTGGTCAGGCCCATTTTAATGCTGGAACTGTCGCCACCCCAGACACGCACTTCATTCAACGATTGCTGTGCCTCATAGAGATGCAGAGTTTCATAGTAGCGAAAGCCATAAGTCAGCAATTTTTGGCTTTCTGTGGCTCGCGCTTCCTCTGACTGAGTTCCCATCACGACGGAAACCAAACGCATGTTATCGCGCACGGCAGATGCCACCAGACAGTAACCAGCAGCTTCCGTATGGCCGGTTTTTACGCCATCCACTGTTTTATCGCGCCACAGCAGCGTATTTCGATTAGGTTGACGGATATCGTTATAGGTGAAGTATTTTTCCGAATACAACCCATAATGACTCGGATGATCATTGATCAACGCCACCGTCAGCAATGCCAGGTCAAACGCCGTTGTGTAATGGTCCTCATCTGGCAAGCCAGTCGCGTTGACAAAGTGCGTATCTACCATACCCAAACGAGCAGCCTGCTGATTCATCACGTCGGCAAACGCGCTTTCACTTCCCGCGATATGCTCTGCCAGCGCCACACTTGCATCGTTACCTGATTGGATAATAACGCCACTCATCAAATCTCTGGCTTTGACCTTGGTGCCTTCTCGAACGAACATCCGAGAACCTTCAGTACGCCAGGCCTTAACGCTAACCTCTACCTCTTCGTCCTCTGCCAGAGTGCCTTGATCAAGTTCCTCGGCCACAATATAACTTGTCATAATCTTTGTCAGGCTGGCTGGAGGTAACCGCTGCCGGCTATTGAACTCGACCAGAATTTCGCCAGTATCCGCATCCATCAGCAAATAACCGGATGCTGAGAGTTGCGGTGGCGCTGGAATTATCGGCGGCGCTGCAACAGACAGGCTTGAAGTCAGTGACAGCACAACTATCATTATTAATTTTTGAACCATGAGATCCCTATTCATCTGTTTATCTGTTTATCTGTTTATCTGTCTATTTGGCAGACTTGAAATGAGACGACAAAACTACATTCACTCAACCTGAACGCGAATCGGTGTCCCCAGGTTTCGGTCTTGAACTAATTGTGCAATCTCATCGCGACCACTTATTGTATCGATGGGGCCAAGCCAAACTTTATGCAAAACTGACTTTGAGACTTCACTTTGCAGTATCCGTGCGTCAACCGCAAAGCCCTGTTGTGCCATCAAGTCATTGATAACCGCCAAGCGCTGCTCAGCGCCGGCGATTTTATAGAAGGCACCGACTTGCAGGTAATACGACTCATGATGTTTTGGCAATTCATCCTGATCAGGATAATTTTCTTCGTCTATTGCTTCAATCACCACCGGCGCCGTCCCTTGATCAGCAAATCCAAGCTGCAGCGCAGTCGCATAAGATAAATCAATCACTCGATCCGAGTGAAATGGACCTCGATCATTTACTCTCACTATGACCTTGCGCCCATTATCGAGATTGGTCACTCTGACAACGCTCGGCAGCGGCAATGCCTTATGGGCAGCCGTCAACTGATACATGTCATAAACCTCGCCGTTCGACGTGAGTCGACCATGAAATTTTTTACCATACCAAGAGGCAATTCCGATTTCCACGTAGCCCAAGCTGCTGGGCATCACTGTATAGGTCTCACCAAACACCACATAGGGGCTCTTGTTGCCACGGGTGTGACTCTGCAATGGCCCGGAACCGATCAACGGCATTTTCAGTGGCGGTTGCGGCGAAGATACCTGAGGTGCAACACAGGCTGACAGCAAAGATACGAGAACTATCGCAGAAAGTATTGAGCGTGATGAAGTCATCATGAGCAACTGGCGCATTCCATTATCTGTCCTAACGAATCGACTTGCTCGCAAGATCGACCTTTTTGAGCTGCTCGCTTAATTGAAATACAGCCATAGCATAGAGCTTGCTGTGGTTGTAGCGAGTGATAGCGTAAAAATTTTGGAATCCCAGCCAAATTTCCTCACCCTGTTTACCATAGAGCTTCATGGGTGACACCAGCGTATTTGGGTCCTCTAGAACGTTTTTCAGTGGCAGTCCAAGACTGCTAAGCGACGATAAACTGGTGGTTGGCTTCAGGTCTTTGTTGTAGACATCATCAAGCCGAGCAGCGTCTGCCGGGTTATTAGGGCCTTGTGCGTTGACTCGAACTGTCACGACCTCACCCGCCTGCCAGCCATGCACTGCCAGATAATTAGCAACGCTGCCCACCGCATCGGTCGGATTCTGCCAGATATCACGCTTGCCATCTGCATCAAAATCGACGGCATAATGTCGATAACTGCTCGATATGAATTGACCAAAGCCCATGGCGCCGGCATAGGAGCCTACTGGTTCCAATGGGTTGAGGCGCTCTTCTCGGGCTAACAGCAAAAAGTGTTTCAACTCAGCGAGAAAAAATTGACTACGCGGCGGGTAGTCAAACGCCAACGTCACTAATGCGTCGATAACCCTATAACGGCCTTTGTTACCACCATACATTGTCTCGACACCTATGATCGCCGCGACAACCTCCGGGGGAACACCATATTGCTGCTGCGCACGGGTCAGGGCCTCATGTTGCTCTGACATGAACTTCTGCCCCTCCTGAATACGCCGCTGAGTAAGGAATATGTCCTGGTATTCTTTCCAGGTCAGAACTTTCTCTGCGGGTCGAGATATGGCATCTATGATCGATTGCTGAAAATTAGCCGCCGCAATAACGGGCTCGAGCTCGTTCCTATCGAATCCTTCAGTCGCAGCGAGATCTTGGATAAATGCTCGAACTTCGGGGCGCTCAAGGTACTCCACTTGCGCCGCCACCAGCGGGCTTAGACCTAGGAGCAAAACCAGGCCGACACATTGACTGGCCCCTACTCGTCGTTTGATTCTGTTCAATCTTGATTCCATGGGTTTTACACAGGTTCCTTTTGGTCGATTCTTGTAAATAGATGCCCACAAGCAGGTTATTGTTAGTCGTTTTACTTTAATCGATGTTCAACTCTCACTGCCCAACTACCAATATCAAAGGCTTTAATCATAAGCTAATCCGGCGGTGCGAATGAATTGACATCAGCAAACCAAAACCTGCAAATAACGTCATGATAGAGGTTCCACCATAGCTGACCAAAGGCAGGGGCACGCCAACTACTGGCAAGATCCCACTGACCATGCCAATATTAACGAAGACATAGACGAAAAAAGTGAAGACAATGCTGCCGGAGAGTAATCGGCCAAAGGAATCTTGGGCCTGCACCGCCATCACTAAACCTCGGCCTGTAATCAACAGATACAACAACAACAGCACCATAACACCGATCAGACCTAATTCTTCAGCCAGAACAGCGATAATGAAATCTGTCTGACTTTCGGGCAAAAAGTCCAGATGAGACTGAGTGCCTTGAAACAGACCCTTACCATACAGGCCTCCAGACCCAATGGCCGTCTTTGATTGAATAATATTCCAGCCGGCGCCCAGCGGGTCACTTTCCGGATTGAATAACGTCAACACGCGTTGTCGCTGATAGTCACGCATCACAAACCACAGCGCCGGCGCCGACAGGCAGGCCAGGCCTAATACGCCGAAAACGTAGCGCCATTGTATTCCTGAGAGCAGCAGGACCAGCAAGCCAGACGCGCAGATCAGTAGCGCTGTTCCAAGATCAGGCTGGACACCAATCAGTACCACGGGTAAGGCAATCATGGCCGCCGCCCAAAACACATGCTTGGCCTTAGGGGGCAAATGTCGATCATGGAAGTACCAGGCAAGCATCATCGGCACTAAAAGCTTCATAACTTCAGAGGGTTGAAAATTGATGACACCAGGAATTCGCAGCCAGCGAGTCGAGCCATTGACCTTGTAGCCAAAGAACAAGACCATCACCAACATAGCGAGACCTCCCACGTACATCCAAGGCGCTAAACGTAAATAAAATACCGGAGGGATTTGCGCCATGATGATCATAATCAGTGTGGCCACCCCAAGCTTCATCAGTTGCGATATTACCGCCGCACTTTCACGATTGACCGCTGAATCAAGCACCAGCAACCCATAAGCGCAGGTCACCGTCAGCAACAATATCAATACCATATCAATATGTAATCGCTGCCCAAACCTGCCAAAACTGGATTGAGCAAAACTGCCCACGGGTAATCGGCGAACAAAATCATGACTCATGGTCTGCCCTCACTCACTCCGGCGATGACCCGGTGTTGCTTTTCAACGCCGGTCCTCACGTCAAATTCTGCCACCGGCTGATAGTCGCGCAGATAATAATCAAGGACCTTGCGCGCAACCGGTGCCGCAAACTCGCTCCCCCCGCCACCATTTTCAACCATCACCGCAAGGGCAATGGTGGGATTTTCGAGTGGCGCGAAGGCGATAAACCAGGCATTTTTTCGTTGCCTCTCATTCAGTTCGTCGGCATCGTAAAGTTCACCCTGCGCAATTTCGACGATTTGCGCTGTACCCGACTTGCCCGCCATTCGATAGGGAATATCGCGACCTATATAGGACCAAGCGGTACCGTTTTCTCCCCACGCCTGATTGCCTCGATGCACCACCATACTCATCGACTCGATGATCAGATCCCAGTAGGCAGCCGGCACGTGATCGATATCAGGCAGTAGCGGTGTCGTCACCGCCGCAATCGGCCGACTACTGGACTTGAGCATTCGCGGTGCTATCATTTTGCCGCGATTAGCAAGCACTGCGACCGCAGCCGCTAGCTGCAAGGGCGTCACCAGGATATCACCCTGACCGATGCCAATGTTCACCGTGTCGCCAGGAAACCAGGCTTCGTTGCGGGCGGAGCGCTTCCATTGCCTTGAAGGCAGCAGACCCATTCGCGCCTCTGGCAGATCCACTGCTGTATTGATGCCAAAGCCAAAATCGTCGAGATGATCGTGAATAACATCTACGCCTAGCTTTAAAGCCAGCTCGTAAAAATAAATATTACAGGATCGATAGATGGCCTTCTGCAGGTTTACAAGACCATGTCCACCTCGACCGTCCTTCTTCCAGTTCCAATCACGATACAATCTAGAACTGTTAGGCAGTTGGAACGCACCCGTATCATTGATGGCATATTCCCGCGTGGTGATGCCCGTCGTGAGGCCCACCAAACCGAGAAAAGGTTTAATCGTCGAGCCTGGTTCGTACTGACCCTGAAGCGCTCGATTAAACATGGGTACGTCGACTGAGTCACGCAAGCTTGAGTATGTTGCCTGATCAATACCCGCGACAAACAAGTTGGGGTCATAGGAGGGATTACTGACCAGCGCGAGAATGCCGCCGGTACTGGGCTCGATGGCAACAACCGCTCCGCGCCTGCCCGCCAACGCGTCGCTCGCAGCGCGTTGAAGACCCACGTCAACATGCAAGGTTATATCAGACCCGGACACTGCAGCGCCGGGATCCAGCACTTTCATCACACGACCTCGAGCATCCGTTTCCACCCGCTGGTGACCCACCTGACCCAGCAATTGTTCCTCATAGAATCGCTCGACCCCGACTTTGCCTATGTGATTTGTCCCCGAATAAGCGACTGAGTCGATAGTGCGCGCATCGCTTTCATTGATTCGACGCACTGATCCAACAGCATGGGCCATCAACTCACCCATGGGGTAATGCCTCAACAGCTGGGCTTCGATACTCACACCTGGTAGAACATGGCGATTGACACTGACTCTGGCGATTTCTTGTTGTGTCAGGCGTAGCAACACCGGAACCGATTCATAGGGTCGTTGGCGCCTTGCCAGGCGGCGACGAAATGTTTCAACTTCATCATCGCTTAAGCCAACAATTTCATTAAGCGCCGTCAGAGTTTGATCTAAGTCTGTGACCCGCTCTTTGGTTATCGTCAGACGATAAGACGGCATATTGTCCGCGATGAGTGCGCCGTGCCGGTCATAGATCAAGCCACGAACAGGGGCTAGCGACTGAACTTGAATTCGATTGCGGTCTGAAAGCGTCGTATACAGGTCGTAGCTGACGACCTGAAGGTAGAACATTCGAGCGACCAGGCACAGCGTCAAGATAATCAACAGGGTAAATCCAACGACAACCCGATCAAGGAAGATTTGACTCTCCCTGGAATGATCCTTTAGCGCTAGTGCTTCAGCCATATCTCGTCCAGCTACTTGTGATACGGATGGTTGTTAATCACGGCCCAAGCCCTGTAAAGCTGCTCCGCTAAGAGGACCCTGACCAGGAAATGAGGAAACGTCAGCTTCGATAACGACCAGCAATCATTCGCTCGTTGTAGACACTCATCACTCAAACCATCAGGCCCACCGACGATCAATTGCAAGTGACTGGTGCGACTCATCCAGGACTCAATATTGGTTGCCAGCTCTCGAGTACTCCAACCCTCACCTCGGCTGTCGAGGGCAATAACATGCGCCTCTGGCTTTAACAGAGCGAGTATACGCTTGCCTTCTTCGGCCTTTAACTTAGCAACAGACTCATTTTTGCCACGATGTGCTACAGGAATTTCACGCAGCTGCAGTTGCCAATCCCGCGGCAGACGTTTCTGGTATTCAGAATAGCCGATTTTTGTCCACTCGGGCGGTCGAGTACCGGCCGCTAGCAATTCAATCAACAAGGGGCTGCAGACCTCACTCTTCCTGGTTTCGAGCCTCACGGCTTTCGGCACTCATACTCCAGAGACGCTCAATATCATAAAATTTTCGAGTCTGGGACAACATGATGTGAACGACCACATCCACCAGGTCTACCAGTACCCATTCGCCGTCCTCCAAACCTTCAACGCCATGTGGCTTGATGTCCCGCTTCAACATTTCCTCTACAACATTGTTCGCCAGGGACTTGACGTGACGGTTGGACGTACCTGTGGCAACAATCATGTAGTCAGTGACATCTGTTTGCTTGGTGACATCAATCACTGTGATATCAAGACCCTTTAAGTCTTCAAGGGCCGCGATAGCGACGGCTTTCAAATCAACCTTATCTGAATCGGCTTGCATGGGTTGTGTATTGCTCCTGCTCTGTGCCTGCATTTTAAGTAATTTCTCGGTATAACGCCTGTTGGCGAATATATTTTATGACACCTGCCGGCAGCAGATAGTCTATGGGTTCTCCCGCCCTGGCATATTGCCGGATCTGAGTCGAGGATATGTCTAGCTGCGTGAGCTGCAGTTCACACACTAATCCTGCTGGCTGCGCCAACAGCTGCACCACATCGGCTCGCCGGCCCGCTATCCATTCACTCACCTCGGGAACCAATATTGGCGCGGCAACCGGCCGGCGCAACACCACCAGGTGCGCGACATCCAATAGCTCGCGCCAGCGATGCCATTGGTGTATCAGCCCAAACGCATCGATACCCAGTACCAGCGATACTGACAAATCGGTACCCACCTCAGCGCGAACGGATTCCAAAGTGTCCATCATATAGGAGGTACCACCTCGAGAAATTTCCCGATCGTCGATCTGCAAGTATTCGACTTCCTCAGTGCTCAGTCGCAACATCTCAAGTCGTTGTTCCGGTGTGCTGCCCGGCCGTTCGCGGTGCGCCGGTATGCCAACAGGAATCAATTTTACCTGCGAAACCCCTAATGCCTGGCGCACTTCCACGGCCGAGCGCAAATGACCAAAATGCACCGGATCAAAGGTACCACCCATAATGGCGAGTCCCATTTTAGTTTGCGCCTCTTGCTTTCAGCACCAAGCCACCCCTATACCCTTACAGCCGCAACTGGCCGTCGCCACACTCATCAATGGATCGGCTGCCATTGCCACGCTGGCTCAATGTTCGACCCCGTGAATCTACTATCGTTGCGCCAGCACCGGTCTCGCAGTGCTCTGCAGCCGCTCTAATGGACCATACGCTCAAGCCCGCGGCGGAAAGACTTGAGTTCAACTGTCATCTGAGCTGGCAAGCGTCCTGATGACGCTCTCGCTTCGAACTGACACTTTGACCTTTGTGTTGTCAGTCCGTCGCTCGAGCAAGCTGTTCCATTTCGCGCTTCTGATGTTTAATACGCATCTTTAGTAGTTATTTTTAATGCTTATTTTTGTGCTTATTTTTGTACTTATTGTTAGTACTTATCACTCACCGCTCGTCGTTTGCCCAGACAGACGCCTATTGTAACCGATGGAGGTAGGTCTCCCTAACTCAGAATCATGCCCAGCTTGCACCCCGATTTCTTCGATCAAACTGCTGAGTCCCTGGCGATTGCTCTGCTCGGCACGATACTCCGGCGTCGAGTGCAGACCAGTACGGGGCCAGTGTGGCTCGCTGCCCGCATCATTGAAACTGAGGCCTACTATCGCCACGAGCGAGGCAGTCATTCTTCACTCGGCTACACGGAGAAACGCCGGGCCATGTTCATGCCACCTGGTACTATTTATATGTATTATGCTCGCGGCGGCGACTCTTTGAACTTTTCCGCCGCCGGTGATGGCAATGGCGTGCTCATCAAATCAGCTTTTCCGCATGCGGATTCACTGTCACCGACTGAAAATCTGGTAGTCATGCAGCGATTGAACCCCGGCAGTCAAGGCCCAAGGCCCGCAGCTCGACTGTGTAATGGCCAGACGCTGCTCTGCAAATCCCTTGATCTGAAGGTGCCCGATTGGAACCAGCGGCAGCTGAAACAGAATGAGTTTCGCCTGGAAGCTGCCGAGCCGGCTTCTTTGGATTATATCCAGTGTCCCAGGCTCGGCATTCCTGTTGGCCGAGATCACGAACTGCCGTATCGGTTTGTCGAGGCGGCATTCTCAGCCTACGCCACCAAGAACCCCTTGACCCGCCGAGGCTGGCGAGAGGGTATTGATTACAGACGACTGCAGCGGAATTGAAGTCGGCCACCTCTAGCTTTGAGAATCTTGCATTCGAGTAATCAAGTTCTCTAGATCATTCAGGCGCGCCAGTGGATTCTTCATCTCTAACATCCGTTGCTTGAACAGATTCGGCAGGGGTAGCAACTCGGTCAAGCGACCACCAACGGCGGTCGCGTCAAATAAGTCGACGACCAGATTCAAATTCCTGACGGCTTCATGTTCGAGCAAAGACTCTAATAAGCTGGCGAGGTGTTGTTTGTCTTCGGGAATCGTTGCCGGTACCTCGGGCGCCAGATATTCAACTTGCGCCAGCATTAATCGATCGTCTTGCTCATATTGATCACGAATGACAAACTTACACTGGCCCTCTATAAGAATGTCCAGAGAACCCGAGGTACCCTGATCAAAATCAATCAGCTTCGCCAGGGTTCCGGTATATGCAATGCTGGGCAGTTGCTCTTCACGATGATTAAGGATCTGCCGCCCCTCTTTGATCATGACCACGCCAAAACCAGAATCATTGCGCACACAGGCGGTGAGCATATCCAGGTAGCGCGCTTCAATGATTTGCAATGGCAACCGGCCACCGGGAAACAACACCAGTGGTAACGGGAACAGCGGGATTTCAGTCATGTTGCAATTCTACTTTCCTGTTCGAATCATCAAAATCAGCGGGCTTCTTACCTTGTCACCGTACCGGCGGGCCGGGGATCGAACACGTTCACACGAGATTGTTTGTCTATACTGCCAGCGCTCGCTACACTTCCCTTTTGCCCATCGAGTGTACTGCGCAATTGGATATACTACACATCATCAGTCTGGCGCTGATTCAAGGCCTGACAGAGTTTCTACCCATATCCAGCTCTGCTCATCTGATCCTACCGTTTCAAATTCTTGGTTGGCCGGATCAGGGGCTCGCCTTTGACACGGCGGTACATTTAGGCTCACTGATAGCTGTCGTCTGGTATTTTCGCATCGATCTTGGCCATTTGATCAGCGCCACACTGGCCTCTCTGGTTTCGGGCAAAACCACCCAGGACAGTCGCCTGGCCATCAACTTACTGATTGGCAGCCTGCCCATCATCCCAGTGGGATTCCTCTTAAAGGACCTGGTCGAAATCAACCTGCGATCCATTGCTGTGATAGCTATCACGACGATAAGTTTCGGGTTGGTGCTTTGGCTCGCCGACATCAAGGGTCGGCAGACCAGAACAGATTCGGAGCTTACCTGGCGCCAAGCCCTGATCATTGGCGTAGCCCAGTGCTTCGCACTGATCCCCGGCACTTCTCGCTCGGGTGTAACAATGACCGCCGCATTATTTTGCGGGTTTACTCGAGAAAGTGCCTCGAGAATTTCGTTTTTACTCTCTATTCCCGCAATAGCGGGCGCCGCTCTACTCAAGACTATCGATCTGGTGACCAGTGAGTTGAGCGTCGATTGGCTGACACTCGGACTAGGCTGCAGTCTGGCGGCGATCAGCGCCTATGCGTGTATCCGCCTGTTCCTTAATGTCATCAATCAACTGGGCTTCATGCCCTTTGTCCTTTATCGCCTGGTCCTTGGCGGCATCTTGCTTTTACTGCTCTTCTAGTACTGCTCTTCTAGTACTGTTCTTCCGGCAGATCTAGCACACTCGACTAAAAGGGAATATCGTCGTTGAAGTCGTCTTTGGGTGGTGCGGCATAGTCATTATTTGCCATATTCCTCTGATTCCTGCCATCACCTCCGCGGCTTTGGTCAAAACCACGATCGTAGCCAGCGTCGTTATTGCTGCCATACTCCGGACGACCGCCGCTAGTGTCGCCACGTCCGCCGAGCATTTGCATTTCATTCGCTATAATTTCAGTTGTATAGTGTTTCTGTCCTTCTTTTTCCCACTGATTAGTTCGCAGTGCGCCCTCAATATAGACACTGGAGCCCTTCTTCAGATACTGCCCGGCGATCTCGGCGAGTCGATTGAAGAATACGACGCGATGCCATTCGGTGCGTTCCTGCTGCTGGCCCGAATTCTTATCTTTCCAGGAGTCAGTCGTCGCGATACTGATGGTGGTTACGGCACTGCCATTTGGCATGGAGCGAGTTTCCGGATCATTACCCAGATTACCCACTAAGATTACCTTATTGATACCTCTTGCCATTCTGCTCTCCTCGTTATTAATTCTGTCGCGACCAACTTATCGAGTAACGACCCATTCATCACGCGCCAATGCAACCAGCGCGGCTTCATCAAGTTGATCCCTATCGACCTTCAAGTAGGCGGTTTTCTCACTGCTGAATAACACCACATCAAGCACACCTCGCACAGATAATAACTTGTCTGCGACCTCTTTGGCACTGAGTTGCGAGAGATGTTCCAAATGAAACTCTCGACTACCCAGATTACCGGTTTTTTTCAGCCCCAGCGAGACGATAAACCACACTAAACAGAGGGCGACATTGACGCACAGCAGCCATAGGAGATCACCACTTGAGAGCAGAAATCCGCCAAGGGCGCCACCCGCAAAGGCACCGGCAAACTGGGCGCTCGAATAGAGCCCCATCGCCGTCCCTCTTGCGCCAGCAGGCGCGGCACGACTGACTAACGCCGGCAGAATGACCTCCAGCAGATTAAAGGCCATAAAAAATACCGCCAGTGCCGCAAGAACTGGATAAAAACTGACCACATTGGCCATCATGAGCATCGCGAGGACAAAGAAACCAATCATCAGTAACAACATGCGTTTCGTCAGGGCCGGCTTATCAGACAACCACATAAACGGCCCCATGAGGACAAAAGTGATCAGTAGCAGGCCAAAGTACACGAGAGAGTGGTCAGTGATCTCGATCTCACCGGTAGCAGCCAGCAAGACTGGAAAAACCAAGAAGCCCGACATGAGGAGGTAGTGAAGCATAAAGACGCCCAGCATCATTCGGCGTAGATCCGGGCTTGCAGCAATCTCGAGCAAGCGCTCAGGTCTTATCCCAATCTCAGGATTGCGCACAGCTAACTGGGGGCTGGGGATGAGCGTAAACAGGACCAAAATGCCAAGTAGACCACTGGCCCCAGCGAAATAAAAAATTCCCGATAGGCCCATCTGGGCAAACATCCAAGGGCCAGCGACTAGAGCGACGCCAAAACTGGCACCAATGCTGATTCCGACGATCGCCATGGCCTTGGATCTTTGATCAACTCGTGTGACATCCGACAACAACGCCAGCAGCGTGCTGGCGATGGCGCCACAGCCCTGCAGCAGTCGACCAACCAGTACGCCATAGATGGTATCTGCCGTGGCGGCAACCAGACTGCCCAGAATAAACACCAGCAGACCAGCCAAGATCACTGGCTTGCGCCCAAACTTGTCTGACAGGAGCCCCATAGGAATTTGCAGCACCGCCTGGGACAAACCGTAAATACCCAGCGCTAAACCGATCAGCAGGGGTGTCGCCAGGGGCAATTCCGACCCCACTACCGGCAACACTGGCAGGACCATAAAAAGACCCAACATTCTAATGATATACAGCAGGCCGATCGAGACTGCGGCCCGCAATTCTTGTTTGTTCATAAAGATGTCAGGTATGTAAGAGCGAAAGCATCAGTGTGGAGTTGCGATCGGCATATCAAACATAGGACAATCCCAACGCGACGGATGATACCAAAATCCTGCTTCCACTGACACTCGAATGAAGCTATGGCCGTGCAAACTTACCGCATAATCTTAGGGTCAGACTGTTAGTATACCCACACTTCACTGAGTACGTTTTTCTTCATGGACACTATTTCTATCCGTGGCGCCCGGACACACAACCTGGCTAACATCGACCTTGACATACCCAGAAACAAATTGGTCATTATTACCGGCCTGTCTGGTTCAGGTAAATCCTCCCTGGCTTTTGATACCCTTTATGCTGAGGGACAACGGCGATACGTTGAGTCACTATCAGCCTACGCTCGACAGTTTTTAAGTTTGATGGAGAAACCTGACGTCGACCATATAGATGGTTTATCTCCCGCTATCTCCATCGAGCAAAAGTCAACCAATCACAACCCGCGGTCAACCGTCGGTACCATTACTGAAATTTATGATTACTTGCGTCTTTTGTTTGCCAGGGTTGGCGAGCCCCATTGTCCGCAACATGGTCGTCGACTGGAGGCACAAACCATCAGTCAAATGGTTGATCAGGTCATGGCGATTCCGGAAGGTACAGGCCTGCTATTGCTCGCACCGGTGATAAAGGCCCGCAAGGGTGAGCATTTGCATCTCTTCAGTCAGTTGCGGGCACAGGGCTTTGTTCGCGCTCGTATCGACGGCATCGTCGCCGACCTGGACGCCTTGCCGGAATTGGACAAAAACAAACAGCACACGATAGAAGTCGTCATAGATCGGTTTCGCGTTCGAGCCGATCTCTTGACCCGTCTCGCTGACTCATTCGAAACTGCTGTCAACCTGTCAGAGGGACTTGCCGCCATTGCTTTTCTGGACGGCGACAAACCCGACATAGTCTTTTCTTCGCGCTTCGCGTGTCCCGAGTGTGGCCATTCAATTACGGAGCTGGAACCCCGCTTGTTTTCCTTCAACAATCCCGCAGGCGCCTGCCCTAGTTGCGATGGTATCGGCGCTAAGCAGTTTTTTGACGTTCAGCAAATCGTTTTCGACGAAGAGTTATCGCTTGCCGAAGGTGCCATCCACGGTTGGGACCGTCGAAATATTTATTACTATCAGATGTTAACCTCTATCGCAGATCATTTCGGCTTTTCCATGACGACACCCTTTGGTGAACTTGAACCTACGCACCGGCAGACCATTCTCTTCGGCAACGACTCGGAGATGATTCAGTTTCGCTACGTTAACGACAAAGGAGATATCTATACTCGAGCCCATCCCTTTGAGGGCATCATTCCCAACATGGAGCGCCGATATCGTGAAACTGAATCGGGTCTTGTGCGGGATAGCCTGGCAAAATTTCTCAGCACCCAGCAATGCCCCCTGTGCGAGGGTGCACGTTTGAATCCTGATGCGCGAGCCGTAACCATCAACGGCAAATCTCTGTCTGAAATAACGCGCTGGTCGATCAAAGAGGCCATGGACTACTTTTCCAGCCTTGAACTGCAGGGGCAGCGTCAGCAAATCGCCGATAAGGTGTTACAGGAAATCAGCGCCCGTTTGCACTTCTTGATTGATGTTGGGCTCAATTATCTCTCTCTGTCCCGAAGTGCCGATACGTTATCAGGGGGTGAGGCGCAACGCATTCGACTTGCCAGTCAAATTGGCGCCGGACTGGTGGGCGTCATGTACATACTCGACGAACCCTCTATCGGCCTGCATCAACGTGACAACCAGCGTTTACTCAATACGCTGACGCACTTGCGTGACATAGGTAACACGGTGATTGTGGTGGAACACGATGAGGATGCTATCAGAGCCGCCGATCACATTGTCGATATAGGGCCCGGCGCTGGCGTTCATGGCGGCCAGGTGATTGCACAGGGCAACCTGATCGATATCCTCAACAGCGAGGCATCAATTACCGGCCAGTATCTCTCTGGCAAACGCCAGATTTCCATACCCGCGAAGCGCCAGCCACCTGATCCAGACAAGCAATTGCGTATTTTCGGCGCGCGGGGGAATAACCTGCAGCAGGTCGACTTGAGCATTCCTATTGGACTTATGACCTGCGTCACTGGTGTCTCTGGTTCGGGAAAATCGACTTTGATCAACGGAACTCTGTACCCCATCGCGGCGAAGGCGTTGAATGGCGCGGTTCATCCTGCGACAGCACCCTTTGACACCATCGAAGGACTCGAACATCTGGACAAGGTCGTGGACATAGACCAAAGCCCAATAGGACGTACGCCGCGCTCCAATCCGGCGACCTATACGAATATCTTTACACCCATCCGTGAACTTTTCGCAGCGACTTCTGAGGCCAGGTCTAGAGGTTACAAGCCTGGACGCTTCAGTTTCAACGTCAAGGGGGGGCGCTGCGAGGCCTGCCAAGGTGATGGCCTAATCAAGGTGGAGATGCATTTTCTTGCCGACATTTATGTCACCTGCGACGAGTGCCGTGGCAAACGCTACAACAGAGAAACCCTTGAGGTGCTCTACAAGCATAAAAACATTCACGAAATCTTAAGCTTAACCGTCGAGGACGCCCATGAGTTCTTTAATGCCGTACCCATGATCGAGCGACGCTTACAAACCTTAATGGACGTGGGACTCGGCTATATTCGACTGGGTCAAAGTGCCACAACCCTGTCTGGGGGAGAAGCACAACGCGTGAAGTTAGCGAGGGAATTATCCAAGCGCGATACAGGCCAGACGCTCTATATCCTGGATGAACCCACCACCGGCTTGCACTTCCACGACATTAAACAATTATTAGAGGTACTGGCGAAACTCCGAGATCATGGCAACACCATCGTCGTCATTGAACACAACCTGGATGTTATTAAGACAGCTGATTGGATTATCGACTTGGGGCCGGAAGGCGGATCCGGCGGCGGTCAAATTATCGCCAGCGGTACCCCTGAGCAGGTTGCCGACTGTCAACACTCTTTTACCGGCCAGTTCCTATCACCGGTATTGCGCGGAGCTCACGGCCAGGACAAGAAAATCTCGGCCCAATAACCACAACTCAACCCGCCTCTTGGCTAAAGTGAGCACTTGCCAACTTTAGCCTTTGTAGGCCGATTGCACTGCCGCGGTCGCGACACCTCGATGAATGGGCGCGTTATACTGTGACAGAACGGCTTCAAGTGCATTGACACAGAAGAGCACATTCTTGGGATTGCTGGCAAAACCCATCAAACCGATGCGCCAAACTCGGCCCGCCAGACTGCCCAGACCGGCACCGATTTCCAAATTGTATTGTTGCAACAATTGCCGCCGAACGCTGGCTTCATCAACACCCTCCGGCACAGTGACAAGGTTGAGTTGCGGCAGCCGTTCAGCTTCCGGCACGAAGAACGTTAAGCCCATCGCCTCGAGCCCGGCCTTTAGTGCCTGATGATTATAAGCATGACGCTGCCAACTCGCCGCAAGTCCTTCTTCATGCAACACGACCAAGGCTTCATGCAGACCATAAAGCGCATTAACCGGGGCCGTATGATGGTAGCTACGGGTTTGACCCTCGCCCCAGTAGCCCATGACCAGGTTAAGGTCTAGAAACCAGGAACTCACTGGTACAGTTCGAGCCTTAATGGTATCCACCGCAGCTTGGCTCATACTGATCGGCGACAAGCCAGGCGCACAGGACAGACATTTTTGCGTACCACTGTAGGCGGCGTCAGCACCCCATTCATCCAACGCTACCTCGGTACCGCCCAATGACGTGACACAGTCCACAATCGTTAAGCAATCGTGCGCCTTAGCGATGGCGCAGAGTGCTTTTGCATCAGACTGCACGCCTGTGGAAGTCTCTGCATGCACAAAGGCCACGATCTTGGCGTCAGGATGCTGGCGCAAGGTTGCCTCTAGTTGGTCAGGGTCAACCGCTCGACCCCAAGCCTGCTCAATGATGACTGCCTGACCACCGAGCCGGCGAACATTCTCCGTCATACGGCCACCAAAAACGCCGTTCTGACAGACAATAACCTTATCTCCTGGCTCCATCAGATTCACGAAACAGATCTCCATGCCAGCCGATCCCGGCGCCGAAACTGGCAGCGTCAGCTGATTTTGAGTCTGAAAGGCTGACTGCAGCATCCCCTTGATTTCATCCATCATGCGAATGAACTCTGGGTCTAGATGACCAATGGTCGGCCTCGCCATCGCCGTCAAGATTCTGGGATTGACATCGGAAGGGCCGGGGCCCATCAGCGTCCTGACTGTCGGTACAAAAGATTGGTAGGTCATATAGCTTTCTCCTGACGCAAAAAGACCGGGAATACCCGGTCTTTTCACTTTACTTGCTCGCCCAGTTGAAATCGAGGCTTTACCGGCTTACTTAATAAGCTGCCCGGACTTAAGCGTCGTCATCAATCTCTTCGACGTTGTCGAAATCAGGGATCGGTCGATCAACCATCTCGACATAGGCCATGGGCGCCTTGTCGCCGGTTCTAAAACCGCACTTCAGAATTCGAGTGTAGCCACCGGGGCGTTCCGCATACCTTGGACCAATCTCTGTGAACAGTTTGCCCACTGTGGCCTTACTACCAGTTCGGGCGAAAATCAGCCGGCGATTAGCCACTGAGTCCACTTTAGCCAGTGTGATCATCGGCTCGGTAACTCGACGAAGCTCCTTCGCCTTTGGCAACGTGGTTCTGATGACTTCATGCTCGAATAATGAACAAGCCATGTTCTTGAACATCGCTTTACGGTGCGATGCATTTCGATTTAATTGTCTACCGCTCTTTCTGTGGCGCATGACCTAATTTCCTGAATTACTTTCTATAACAATCTGAAAAATATGCACCCCTGGAGCGGGGTACAGACCAATACTTTAACCCAATAGCCGATCGTCGCCACGCAGGCTGGATGGAGGCCAATTTTCAAGACGCATACCTAAAGACAGGCCTCGCGAAGCCAATACGTCTTTGATCTCTGTCAGAGATTTCTTACCCAGGTTTGGCGTCTTCAGCAACTCGACCTCTGTTCGTCGAATCAAATCGCCGATGTAATAAATGTTTTCTGCCTTCAAACAGTTCGCAGAACGTACCGTCAGCTCCAGATCATCTACTGGACGCAGCAGAATCGGATCTATTTCGTCTTCATGCTCGACAACTTCCGGCTCATTTTCACTTTCCAGATCGACAAACACCGTCACCTGCTGCTGAAGGATAGTCGCTGCTCGACGAATCGCTTCCTCAGGATCGATAGTGCCATTGGTTTCGAGATCAATGATCAACTTATCCAGGTCGGTTCGCTGTTCGACTCGCGCGCTATCGACCTTATAGGCGACTCGACGAACTGGACTGTAAGACGCATCGATCAACAGACTGCCTATCACTCGCTCGCGCTCTTCGTCCGCGATTCGAACGTCAGCGGGTTCATAGCCGCGGCCACGACCAACCTTGGCGGTCATCTTGAGATGGCCAGTGTCGTTCAGTGTCGCTATCACATGATCTGGATTGGTAATTTCTACGTCATGTCCGACGGTGAAATCGCCTGCGGTGACAATCCCAGGCCCCTGCTTATCGAGCCGCAATTCGGCGGCATCGGTCGAGTTCAACTTGATGGCAACGCCTTTGAGATTCAACAAAATTTCGATGACATCTTCCTGAACACCTTCCAGCGTACTGTATTCATGCAACACGCCATCAATTTCCGCCTCTGTGATCGCGCAGCCGGGCATAGACGACAACAGAATTCGACGCAAGGCGTTGCCGAGAGTGTGGCCAAAGCCGCGCTCCAAGGGTTCCAGTGTCACAGTTGCGCGTGTGTCGCTGACCTGCTCAACCTGAATATGCTTGGGCGTTAAAAACTCTAATGACGAATGTGGCATAAATACACCTTTTAAAGAACTTTGCTTAATAGGACTCGTTAAATTTTTTAATGAGTATGACTGCCCAAGCGCGGCTGAATAGCCTGTCTACTTGGAGTACAGCTCCACGATAAGACTTTCATTGATTTCTGAAGGCAGCTCTTCACGTTCTGGCAGGCTTCTGAAAACGCCTTCCATTTTGTCGCTGTTAACCTGAATCCACTCACAGGCGGACCGATTAGCATTCAGTGCCAGTGCACCCTGAATGCGCAGTTGATTACGACTCTTCTCACGAACGGTGACTGTGTCGCCTACTTCCACCTGATAAGACGGAATATTGATCACATTACCGTTAACCAGAATCGACCTATGTGACACCAATTGACGACTTTCTGCGCGGGTTGAACCAAATCCCATACGGTAAACCACGTTGTCCAGACGTCGCTCGAGGATCAGCAGCAGGTTTTCACCGGTTGCGCCTTTCTGACGATCTGCTCGCTTGTAGTAGTTTCGAAACTGCTTTTCCAAGACGCCATAAATACGACGTACTTTCTGCTTTTCTCGCAGCTGAACAGCATAGTCGGAAAGGCGACCGCGGCGCGCGCCATGCATGCCTGGCGTGCTTTCCATTTTACACTTTGACTCAAGCGGACGTACGCCACTCTTAAGGTACAGATCTGTCCCTTCTCGTCGAGCAAGCTTACAGGTTGGTCCGATATATCTGGCCATTTTCTTAGTTCCTCAATTACACCCGACGTTTTTTCGGTGGTCTGCAACCATTGTGGGGGATAGGGGTGACGTCCGTAATGTTGGTAATCTTGTACCCCACGGAATTCAGTGCCCTGACGGCAGCTTCGCGACCGGGTCCTGGCCCCTTAATAAATACTTCTAGATTCTGTAATCCATAATCCAACGCAACTGTGCCCGCTCGCTCTGCAGCTACCTGAGCAGCGAATGGCGTGCTCTTTCGCGCACCACGGAAACCAGAACCACCGGCAGTTGCCCAAGACAGAGCGCCGCCTTGACGATCTGTGATGGTGACGATGGTGTTGTTAAAAGATGCATGGATATGCGCCAAACCATCGACAACTTGGCGCTTGCCTTTGCGCTTTGCTGGTGTTGGAGTAGTTTCTGTATCAGACATATCAGTCACTTCGCTCTAAATTTGTTTAACTGTTAATTCGTTATTTACGAATGGGCCGGGTTGGACCCTTGCGTGTACGAGCATTCGTCTTGGTGCGCTGGCCATGAACCGGCAAGTTACGTCGATGACGAATCCCGCGATAACAACCCAGATCAAGCAGACGCTTGATGTTGAGCTGGATGCCGCGGCGCAAGTCACCTTCAACCGACAGCTTCGTAATCTCGGTTCGCAATCTGTCCAGCTCTTCTTCAGTGAGATCCTGTACTTTCGCGGCGGGGTTAACCCCCGTCTCGGCACAAAGGTCTTGGGCAGTCTTACGCCCTATACCAAATATATATGTGAGAGATATTACTGCATGCTTGTTGTCGGGAATGTTGATCCCAGCTAAACGAGCCATTCAAACGCTCCTATCTAAATCCGTATGACGTCGACTAACCTTGACGCTGCTTATGCCGTGGTTCTGAACAGATAATTCTGACAGCCCCTTTACGTCGGATCACTCGGCAGTTCCGACACATTTTTTTTACTGAAGCTCGCACTTTCATCTATATGCTCCAATCGTCTCTTATCGACGTCCAAAATTCTGTAAGTTGGATTTCTTCATCAGCGATTCGTACTGATGAGACATCAAGTGAGTTTGCACTTGCGCCCAAAAATCCATAACCACTACTACCACAATCAGCAAAGCCGTTCCGCCAAGTTGGAATGTCACATTTAACTGGACAACCAATATTTGTGGTAACAAACACACGCTGGTCATATACAAGGCACCAAACAACGTTAAACGCGTCAGAATAGTGTCAATGTGCTTAGCCGTTTGCTCTCCCGGCCTGTATCCCGGGATGAATGCTCCGGACTTCTTAAGATTCTCCGCAACTTCCTTCGGATTAAACATGATCGCTGTGTACCAGAAGCAAAAAAACACGATCCCGGCCGAAAATAGAATCAAATTCAGCGGCTGCCCCGGTGCGATCTGTAAACTAATATCCTGTAACCATTCCATGCCTGGTGACTGGCCAAACCACTGCCCTATGGATGCTGGAAACAACAGCAAACTACTGGCAAAAATCGCTGGTATCACGCCCGCCATATTAACCTTCAACGGCAAATGGCTGGACTGTGCCTGGTAGAGCTTTCGGCCTTGCTGACGCCGCGCATAATTAATAGTGATTCGGCGCTGCCCACGTTCGACAAAAACGACGAAAGCCACGACAAACACCGCCAGAACCGCTATTCCCAGCAATCCCAGGATAGCAATTTCACCTTGCCTGGCCTGCTCAAACGACTGACCGATGGCGCTTGGAAAACCCGCCACAATACCAGCGAATATTATGATGGATATGCCGTTCCCGACTCCTCGCTCAGTGACCTGCTCACCCAACCACATCAAAAACATTGCCCCTGTCACCAGGGTCGAAACGGCAACGAAATGAAACGCAAAGTTGCCTGAGTACGACAGACCCTGTGACGCCAGACCGCTGCTCATGGCTAGCCCCTGTACTGTCGCTAGCACTAGCGTTCCATAACGGGTGTACTGAGAGATCTTGCGTCGGCCCGCATCACCTTCTTTGCGCAGCTGCTGCAAAGATGGCGTGGTTGCGACCAATAACTGGGTAATAATCGATGCCGATATATAAGGCATAATACCCAGTGCAAAAATACTCATCCGCTCCAGAGCACCCCCTGAGAACATATTGAACAGATCCAGGATCCCTCCCTGGTTCTGGTCAAACAACGAACGTAAGCGCTCCGGATCAATACCCGGTATCGGTATGTGACTGCCGACCCGGTAAACAATAATCGCCAGTAACACATACCAGAGACGCTGTTTTAGCTCAGTTAAACCTCCACCTGTCGTAGGCGTGGTCTTTTTTCTCTGGGCGACTGAAGTTGCCATGGGGCGCTTATTACTCTTCTATTTTGCCGCCGGCAGCTTCAATAGCTGCCCGCGCGCCTTTCGTTACGCCAATACCCTTGAGCGTAATGGCCTTGGTGATTTCTCCAGACAGCATGACTTTGGCGCGGATCATACTCTCTTTGATCAAATCTGCATCTTTTAATGCTTGCAAATCGATCACATCGGCATTCACCTTGGCCAATTCAGACAGGGTTACTTCGGCCATAGTTCTCGCCATTTTAGAAGTAAAGCCGAATTTCGGTAACCGCATCTGCAATGGCTTCTGGCCACCCTCGAAGCCTCGGCGAACGCCGCCGCCTGAGCGTGACTTCTGGCCCTTGTGTCCACGGCCCGCTGTCTTACCAGTGCCACTACCAATACCACGACCGACTCGTTTAGCGGCGTGCTTACTACCTGCGGCTGGCTTTAATGTATTTAAACGCATTTTCGAAGCTCCTAGTTGCCTTCGACGCTAACCATATACGACACTTTATTGATCATGCCGCGGTTCGCTGGTGTGTCGATGACCTCAACGGTCTGGTGAATTTTTCGCAAACCCAGGCCAGCGACACAGGCCTTGTGGTTCTTCAGACGACCATTAGTGCTCTTGGTCAAAGTCACCTTGATTGTATTTTCGTTAGCCATGATCTACTTGCCCATTATTTCATCGACGGTCAAGCCACGCTTTTCAGCGACAGACTCGGGCGCCCGCATCGTTTGTAAACCTTTGAATGTTGCACGAACGACATTCACCGGATTGGTTGAGCCGTAGCACTTCGCCAATACGTTATGAACGCCGGCGACTTCCAATACCGCTCGCATCGTCTTACCGGCGATAACACCCGTACCTTCTGAGGCTGGCTGCATAAAAATCTTAGAAGCACCATGGCGTGCGCTGATAGGGTACTGAATGGTTGTACCCTTCAGATCTACGCTGACCATATTGCGACGTGCTGCTTCCATGGCCTTCTGGATCGCCAACGGCACCTCCCTCGCCTTGCCACGACCATAGCCAACGCGACCATTGCCATCGCCGACGACTGTCAGAGCCGTAAAACTAAAGATACGGCCGCCTTTTACTACTTTGGCAACTCGATTGACCTGTACCAGCTTTTCCTGGATACCTTCTTCGTTTACCTGGTCGTTATAAGCCATCATCTATCCTCTAAAACTGCAATCCGCCTTCACGGGCTGCATCTGCTAATGCCTTAATTCGGCCGTGGTATTTGTACCCTGAACGGTCAAACGCTACCTTCTCAACCCCCAGAGCTTTGGCGCGCTCAGCGATCAAGGTGCCTACCTTGCTGGCGCTGTCGACATTGCCCGTGCTGCCAATTCGCAGCGAAGCTTCAAGCGTCGAGGCTGCTGCCTGCACTTGATCGCCTGCAGCAGAAATTATCTGTGCATAGATATGCCGCGGTGACCGATACACACACAACCTTGGCACGTTCAGCTCCAATATGTGCTTTCTGGTTTTTCTTGCTCTTCTGAGTCGAGCGTCGTTTTTCTTACTCATACCTGCCTCAAGATTTATGGGTTGGCAACCAACCGCAACGCTATTTCTTCTTCGCTTCCTTACGTTTCACGATTTCGTCCGCGTAACGTACACCTTTACCCTTGTAAGGCTCAGGCGGTCTGTAAGCACGAATTTCGGCGGAAACCTGCCCAACCTTTTGCTTATCGATGCCGCGAACAATGACCTGAGTCTGAGTCGGCGTATCGATATCAACACCCTCGGGGATCTGATACTCGACTGGGTGAGAAAAGCCCAAACTTAAATTTAACACTCGACCCTGTGCCTGAGCACGATAACCCACGCCAATAAGCTGCAGCTCTCGCGAAAAACCAGTCGAAACACCAGTCACCATGTTGGCTGCCAGCGCACGAAAAGTTCCGGCCAAGGCGCCCGCCGCTTTTGAGCGCTGGGTCGCAGCAAACTTCAACACATTGCCCTCTTGCTTGATCGCCACCAGATGATGGGTATCTAACGCGATCGTTCCTTTGCTACCCTTCACGCTCAATGACGTATCGTTTAGCGTGACTTCTACCCCTGCGGGTATCGACACCGGATTATTAGCTATACGTGACATATTCAATCAACCTTGTAGATCTTAAGGCCAGGCACCTTGCCTGATACTCGTTCACTGCGCCCTTGCCAGGGACTCAAAATTTTTCTAGAAAACGGAGCAGAGCACCTCGCCACCCAATCCAGCGGCACGCGCGGCGCGATCGCTCATCATGCCCTTGTTAGTTGACAGGATCACAATACCCAAACCGCCTTTCACAACTGGAATGTCGTCTTTGCCTCTATACTGACGCAACCCAGGCCGACTAACCCGCTTGATTTCCTCAATGACAGGTCGACCTTCGAAGTACTTAAGCGTGACTGTCAGCTGAGGCTTAACATCACCATCGACGATGTATTCCTGAACGTAACCTTCCTGCTTCAATACTTCAGCAACGGCAACCTTCATTTTTGAGGAGTCCATCGTAACAGATTTGATTTTCGCACTTTGTGCATTGCGAATGCGGGTCAACATGTCCGCTATTGGATCTTGCATACTCATCTATTCAAATGCTCCTGGTTACCAGCTCGACTTGACAAGACCAGGCACGTCTCCGCGCATAGCCGCTTCTCGTAACTTGGTACGAGCCAGTCCAAATTTTCTATATACCGCATGGGGACGCCCAGTGAGGCTGCAACGACGCATACCTCGCACCGGACTTGCATCTCGTGGCTGAGCTTGCAGCTTTTGCTGCGCGTTCCATCGATCATCGTCCGAGGTTAGTGGATTCGCGATAATTGCCTTCAAAGCTTGCCGACGAACAGCGTACTTCTTGACCAATTCGGCGCGTTTCTTCTCGCGGTTAACCATTGATTGCTTTGCCATATCTGTTCTCTGCCCGCTCTTAACTTGCTTCCCGGAAGGGGAAATTGAAAGCACGTAACAGTGCCCTACCGTGATCGTCAGTTTTTGCCGTTGTACTGATCGCAATATCCAAACCACGGATCTTATCGATCTTATCGTAGTTAATTTCGGGAAAAACGATCTGTTCAGTCAGCCCCATTGAAAAGTTACCGCGACCATCAAAGGATTTCTGGCTGATGCCACGAAAATCGCGTTGCCGAGGAATCGCAATGTTGATCAGGCGGTCAAGGAACTCATACATTCTTGATTTGCGCAAAGTCACTTTACAACCGATGGGATAACCGTCCCTGACTTTGAAGCCTGCGATAGATTTTCTCGCCAGCGTGATCACAACTTTCTGACCCGCAATAGCCTCCAGGTTTGCGACAGCGTTATCCAGCTGTTTGCGATCACCAATGGCCTCACCAACACCCATGTTCAGTGTGATCTTGGTGATGCGCGGTACTTCCATGACATTGTCTAACCCTAACTGCGCTTTCAGCTGGGCCTTCAATTCACTGTCGTATAATGCTTTTAAATCTGCCATTTGTCTTAACCATTCGCCCCAGAAGGGTACTTGTCTGTTTAGTCTATTTCTTCGCCAGTAGATTTGAAGACTCGCACCTTCTTGCCATCTTCCAGCGTCTTGAAACCTACTCTGTCCGCTTTACTGGTTTTACCGTTATAGATGGCGACGTTGGATGCTTGAATCGGCGCCTCTTTTTCAATGATGCCGCCAGGTTGGCCCATTTGCGGGTTTCCCTTAGTGTGCTTCTTGATCAGGTTGACGCCAGATACATACACACGCCCATCGTCCATCAGACGGGTAACTGTGCCGCGTTTGCCTTTATCTTTACCGGTGACAACAATGACGTCGTCGTCTCTCTTGATCTTTCTCATGCCCTTTAACCCTTTCAGCTATCGCCTGACTTGTTTTCGTACTGCTTTATAGTACTTCCGGCGCCAACGAGATTATTTTCATAAACTTTTCATTTCGTAATTCACGCGTAACTGGTCCGAATATCCGCGTGCCAATGGGCTGTTTCTGCGCATTGAGTAACACTGCCGCATTACCGTCAAATTTGATTAGGGACCCGTCAGGGCGTCTGACTCCCTTGCGGGTTCTGACGACGACAGCATCCATAACCTGGCCTTTGCGGACCCGGCCACGTGGTATCGCTTCTTTGATTGTGACCTTAATGATGTCGCCAATGCCTGCATACCGTCGCTTTGAACCGCCGAGCACCTTAATACACATGACACGCCGCGCACCACTGTTGTCTGCGATATCTAAATATGTCTGTGTCTGGATCATGCCTTACTACTCCAAGAACAATCGTCTCTATTCGACGACTGATTAGCCTTAAATAACAGTTGCCTTGCGATCAATCGATGTCAGCTTCCAGGTCTTAGTCTTGGCAATAGGTCGCGTTTCCTGAATCGTCACCTTGTCGCCTTCTTGACACTGGTTCTCTGGATCATGAGCGTGGATCTTGTTCGACCGCTTGATGTATTTGCCGTACAAGGGGTGCTTAACCTTTCGCTCAACCAGCACAGTGATTGTCTTGTCCATCTTGTTGCTAACAACCGTACCACTGGCTGTTCGCGCTACGCTTGACTCACTCATTCACTCACCTTGCTCTTTTCTGTCTGCACGGTTTTTACTCGCGCAATATCCTGGGCAACTGCTTTCAGCAAGTGGGTCTGAGTTAACTGCCCAGTTGACTGCTGCATACGATATGAGAATTGGTCCTTCAGCAAACCAATAAGGCTTTGCTGGAGCTCCTCGGCTGACTTATCTCGTAGTTCTGATGCTTTCATTTCGATCTTCCGACTCGATTACATGACTGTGCGTTTAACGAACGATGTTGCAAACGGCAACTTCGCTGCGGCCAAACGGAATGCGTCTCTCGCAACTTCCTCTGACACACCCTCCATTTCGTAGAGTACCTTGCCCGGTTTAATCTGGGCGATCCAATACTCAACGTTACCCTTACCTTTACCCTGACGGACTTCCAAAGGCTTCTTTGTAATTGGCTTGTCCGGGAAAACCCGAATCCAGATCTGACCGCCTCGACGCACTCGTCGAGTCATAGCCCGACGACCGGCTTCGATCTGTCTAGCAGTTAAACGGCCTCGAGTAGTCGCCTTGAGTCCGAATTCACCAAAACTGACAGAACTACCTCGGTGGGCCAAACCGCGGTTACGACCCTTCTGCATTTTCCTAAATTTGGTTCGTTTGGGCTGTAACATTTTGCTTATCCAAAACTTTGTATGTTGGCTTTTTGTTCTTTGTCGTCACGCTGTCCGATCACTTCTCCCTTGAAGATCCAGACCTTGACGCCAAGAATTCCATAAGTCGTTAGCGCCTCTGCGGTCGCATAATCGATGTCAGCGCGCAGTGTGTGTAACGGTACACGTCCTTCTAAATAGCTTTCTGAACGTGCGATTTCTGCACCGCCCAACCGGCCAGCCACACGTACCTTGATACCTTCTGCACCAAGCCGCATCGCGTTCTGCATTACGCGCTTCATCGCTCGTCGGAACTGGACTCGACGCTCAAGCTGTTGAGCAACGTTCAGCGCTACCAGATAGGCATCCGTCTCCGGCTTTCTGATTTCTTCGATGTTGATGTGCACTGGCACTTTCATCATCTTCGCAATATCTTTACGGAGCTTCTCGACATCTTCGCCTTTCTTGCCAATCACGATACCTGGTCGCGCCGCATGAATCGTGATCCTGGCAGTTTGCGCAGGACGCTCGATCTCAACTCGACTGACCGAAGCTGGCGCAAGGCGCTTCTTGATATAGTCGCGCACTGCGAGGTCTACATGCAGCTTCTCCGCATATGCGGGACCCGATGCATACCATATCGAAGTGTGATCCTTAACGATCCCGAGCCGCATGCCCGTGGGATTTACTTTTTGACCCATTTTGGTCTCCTACTAGCCTTATCTACGCCGACTTCTTCGTCTGCTTGTTTACTTGTCGGCAACCGCAAGTGTGATATGGCAGGTTCGCTTCATGATTCGGTCAGCACGCCCTTTGGCCCGTGGTCGAATCCGCTTCATTGTTACGCCTTCATCTACGAAGATTTTGGCAACTGACAGTTCGTCAACATCGGCACCTTCATTGTGCTCTGCGTTAGCAATTGCAGACTCGAGCAACTTGCGCACCAGATGTGCACCTTTCTTGGTACTGAAGTTCAATATATCCAACGCTGCACCGACATGCTGGCCACGGATCTGGTCAGCCACCAAGCGGGCTTTCTGTGCTGAAATTTTTGCGCCTTTAAGTTTAGCGGCAACTTCCATTTCTCATTCCTCTACCCTGGTCTCGAACAACTTCTGTCATTCGAGTGCTAATATCTAACGTCGCGCTTTCTTGTCGGCTACGTGGCCGCGGAAAGTTCTGGTCAAAGCGAACTCGCCCAACTTGTGCCCAACCATATCCTCTGTAATAAACACAGGAATGTGTTGCTTGCCGTTATGCACCTGCAGAGTCAAACCAACGAACATCGGCGTGATCATGGAACGACGGGACCAGGTCTTAATCGGGCGCTTATCATTGGTTTCAATGGATTTCTGCACCTTGTTCATCAAGTGCAAATCTACAAATGGACCTTTTTTTAAACTACGCGGCACGGTCTATCTCCTAGCGAGTTGATCGTCGTCGACGAACAATCATATTATCGGTGCGTTTGTTCTTACGGGTCTTATAACCCTTTGTCGGCATACCCCATGGCGATACCGGGTGACGGCCACCGGAGGTCTTACCTTCGCCACCACCATGCGGGTGGTCGACTGGGTTCATCACAACACCCCGAACAGTTGGGCGAACGCCCATCCAACGCTTTGCGCCGGCTTTACCCAAAGAGCGCAGATTGTGCTCCTTATTGCCGACTTCACCTAACGTCGCGCGACAATCTGCAAGAATCTTGCGCATCTCACCAGAGCGCATTCTGAGTGTCACGTAGCCGCCTTCCTTTGCGATTAGCTGGCAGGACGTTCCGGCACTGCGCACAAACTGGGCGCCCTTACCTGGCTTCAACTCAACACAGTGAATCAGACTACCCATAGGAATGTTGCGCAGGGGCATTGTGTTTCCGGGCTTGATCGGTGAATCGATTCCAGACTGAATGGTGTCGCCTACCGCGACGCCTTTTGGCGCGATAATGTAGCGTCGCTCGCCGTCAGCATATTTCAACAGGATGATGTCTGCCGTACGGTTAGGATCATATTCGATCCGCTCGACAGTCGCTTTGATACCGTCCTTGTTGCGCTTGAAGTCAATGATCCGATATTTCTGCTTGTGGCCGCCACCTATGTGTCGAGTCGTGATCCGACCCTGATTATTACGGCCTCCGGTCTTGGCTTTCTTTTCCAAGAGCGCACGATGCGGTTCGCCACGATACAGGTCAGGATTAGAGACCTTTACGACGAATCTTCGCCCCGGTGATGTAGGTTTCGCTTTAACGACTGGCATGTTATTTCAACCCAATTCTTAAATTCTGTGTTGCGTGATTAGTCTAACTGGCAAAATCGATATCATGGCCTTCTGCAAGACGCACGTAGGCTTTCTTCCAGCTCGGCTTTTTGCTCATACCGCGGGCATTGCGTTTAACTTTGCCTTTGACATTCAACGTCGTGACGCCTTGAACGACAACACCATAAATCTTTTCTACCGCTTCCTTGATCTCTGGACGGGTAGCATCTTTCGTCACTTTGAAGGCAACCTGATTTGCCGCTTCAGCAATGACAGTCGCCTTCTCAGAGATATGCGCACCTAATATGATTTTGTACATGCGTTCTTCGTTCATGCCAGCATCTCCTCAGCTTTCTTCAGCGCACCGACCGTAAACAAGACCTTGTCAAAACCAATCAAATTCAGCGGGTTGACGCCCTGCACATCGATGACTTCGACATTACGCAGATTACGAGCACCCAAGTAGAGATTGTCATCGACGTCTTCGACGACGATCAACACATTGTCTAAAGCCAGATCTTGTAATCGAGCTTGTACCTGCTTGGTCTTCGGCGAGTCGACTGAAAAGTCTTCCGTCACCACCAGACGCTCCTGACGAATCAGCTCTGACAGTATTGACTGCATGGCGCCGCGATACATCTTGCGATTAACTTTTTGGCTGAAATCCTGGGTCTTGTTGGCAAATGTAACGCCGCCACCACGCCAGATTGGGCTACGGATAGTACCTGCACGCGCACGACCAGTACCTTTTTGACGATAAGGCTTCTTACCACCGCCACTGACTTCAGAGCGCGTTTTTTGAGCACGCGTACCCTGACGAGCGCCAGCCATATAAGCTACTACGACTTGATGAACCAACGCCTCATTAAACTGGCGACCGAAAGTCGCCTCAGACACGTCGACTTCCCGTCCCGAAACACTTTTTCCTGGTTCTACTATATTGAGATTCAAGGCTCTGACTCCACTTAATTCCGGGCTTTCACTGAAGGCCTGACGATAATATCGCCACCCTTCGCTCCCGGTACCGCCCCTTTAACCAGCAGTAAATTGTTTTCCTGATCAACCCTTACAACTTCAAGAGTCTGAGATGTCACTCTAACGGCACCCATATGGCCCGCCATTTTCTTGCCCTTAAACACTCGACCCGGACTTTGGCACTGGCCAATAGAACCTGGCGCGCGGTGAGAAACCGAGTTACCGTGCGTAGCATCCTGCATGCCGAAATTGTGTCGTTTGATCGCGCCGGCGAAACCCTTACCCTTCGACTGACCAGTGACGTCGATTTTCTGACCAACTTCGAACCGCTCGACGGTCAGCGCATCGCCGACGACCAGCGCATCCTCAGCGTCGCAGCGAAACTCGCAGAGCTTACGCCCGGCATCCACGTTTGCTTTGCTGAAATGCCCAGCTTCGGCTTTGTTGACCTTCGAGGCTTTAACATCGCCGAAAGTCACCTGGATCGCATCATAACCGTCTGACTCAACAGTCTTGCGTTGAACCACTCGATTGGGTGTTGCTTCAATTACCGTCACGGGAATTGAGATACCTTCTTCTGTAAATATTCGCGTCATGCCACGTTTGACGCCGATGATACCGATAGTCATGTTAGCTCCAATTAACCCAGGTTAATCTGAACTTCAACACCCGCCGCCAAGTCAAGCTTGGTCAGAGCGTCCACAGTTTTTTCTGTAGGCTCGATGATGTCGAGCAAGCGCTTGTGAGTTCTGATTTCATATTGGTCACGCGCATCTTTGTCGACGTGCGGAGAAATCAATATGGTGAATTTTTCCGTTCTGGACGGCAAAGGGATCGGGCCGCGAACCTGTGCACCGGTACGTTTGGCGGTATTGACGATTTCCTGTGTCGAGATGTCGATCAGGCGATGATCAAATGCCTTTAATCGTATTCTAATTCTCTGGTTTTGCATCCAACCCGTCTCCCGGATTCGTTGTTTCGACCCTAAGAGTCGTCACATTACGTTTTGATACTGATGTTTTTGCTAAATTTACGGCAAAAAAAGCCCCATGCCCTTACCGGGATGGCGCATTGATGCATGCCCTTCGCGCGCTTTTCGGCTTTAGCCTCAAAGTTTGCAAACACTGGCCTCATATCGAGACCCTGTAATAGTTCAAATTTCAGGCCGCGAATATTATCGACTGCGAACCTGTGTTACAAGCCTTATTTACAAGATTACCGCTATTTTCTGAATTTTTTTTGAATAGCCTACGGGGCTATGCACACAGACTCGACAAGTCGTTCGATCGGGGCTGATGCCGGCGATCGAACGAGGTCTCGTCAGACTCGACGCTTAGGCAAAAATCTTGACCACAACGCCCGCGCCTACGGTTCGGCCGCCTTCGCGAA
>JAYODE010000028.1:0-36356 GCA_038106185.1 Gammaproteobacteria bacterium
GTTGAACGACTAACCCAGCGCCGCCATCTTCTTTTCTATCGCCTCCCTGGCCCTGAATATTCTCGATCTGATGGTCCCCACCGGACACTCCATGATCTCTGCAATTTCTTCGTAACTGAGACCCTCAAATTCGCGTAAAGTTACAGCGACTTTAAGTTCTTCGGGCAATTCCTCAATTGCCTTGTAGACAACAGCCTCTAGCTGCTCTCCTTCCAATTGATTCTCAGGGTTCTCAATGTCACTCAAGACCAAAGACTCTCCCTGAAAGTCGCCCTGATCCACATCAATGTCTGTATCTGGCGGCCGCCTGGCGCGAGATACCAGGTAATTCTTTGCTGTGTTTATCGCAATTCTATAGAGCCAGGTATAAAAGGCGCTGTCGCCACGAAAGCCCGGAAGAGCTCGATAGGCTTTAATAAAGGCCTCTTGAGTCACATCAAGCACCTCATCCTGGTCACGCATATAGCGACTAACCAGACTGACGATACGGTGCTGATACTTAAGCACCAACAGGTCATAGGCTCTTTTGTCCCCGCGCTGTACGCGTTCGACCAACTGGCGATCTGTCTCCCCTTGAACTTTCACCGGCACTCCCATCACCGCGCTGAATTGAAATGCCGGTCAAAACCTTAAACTGATAGACAATGTCTAAGCCTATAAGTTCGTTGGACGGGCAAGAACGCCAAATATTTAATTTCTCGAGGCAAATAATACCAGTTACAGGCTGTTGCGGGGCCGAAAGTGATAAAAATTATGCTTTTCTCCGGGTCATTCGGTAATCTTGCGTTTCAGTCGATGCCTGGTCACCACTTCGACCCCAATTCTGCTTTTAGAAGGCCGAAAATTGAGCACAAAATCACACCAACATGACGTACTCGTTATCGGCAGCGGCGCTGCCGGCATGACCCTGGCGCTGAAGCTGAGCGCTGACTTCCAGGTTGCCATGCTTTGCAAAGATGTCAGCAGCGAGGGCTCCACTTACTACGCTCAGGGCGGCGTCGCGGCAGTACTGGATGAGTATGACAGCACCGAATCACATATCCAGGATACTCTCGTCGCGGGTGCCGGCCTCTGCCATCTCGACGTGGTCAAGTATACCGTCGAGCAAAGCCCATCCACGATCGAGTGGTTAGTAGATTTGGGTGTCAAATTCGATGTTGAGACACAAGCTAACGGCCGTCAGGAGTTTCACCTGACACAAGAAGGTGGCCACAGTCACAGGCGGGTCATCCATGCGGCGGATGCTACTGGTCGTGAAATTGGCAGCACACTGGCCCAGCACTTGATGCAGCGCAGTAACGTCACCCTCTTTGAGCGCTACGTCGCTGTTGACCTGATTACCGAAGATGAAGTCGGTCAATCAGGCAAACGCTGCCTTGGTGCCTATGTTCTGAATCTGGCCACTCAGGAAGTCGAGCTCTTCAAAGCCCGCTTCGTTGTACTTGCGACTGGCGGCGCAAGCAAGGTCTATCTTTATACCAGCAATCCAGACACAGCCTCTGGTGACGGTATCGCCATGGCTTGGCGGGCAGGCTGTCGAGTCGGGAATATGGAGTTCAACCAGTTTCACCCGACCTGTTTGTACCACCCTGAGGCAAAATCCTTTCTGATCAGCGAGGCCTTACGTGGAGAGGGCGCACGCCTGGTATTGCCGGACGGAACACCCTTCATGCAGCGATTCGATACGCGCGAGGAACTGGCACCCCGCGACATCGTTGCTCGAGCCATCGACCATGAGATGAAACGCCTGGGTTGCGACTGCGTCTACCTCGACATCAGTCACAAGGACAAAGACTTCATTACCAGTCACTTTCCGACTATCTATGCCCGCTGTCTGGAACTGGGCATCGACATTACTCAATCGCCAATACCTGTCGTGCCTGCAGCCCATTACACCTGCGGCGGCATCAAGACCGATATTAATGGCGCGACCGACATTCCCAATTTGTTTGCGATTGGCGAATCGAGCTTTACCGGGTTGCATGGCGCCAATCGAATGGCGAGCAATTCTCTGCTGGAGTGCATGGTCTTTGCGACAGCTGCAGCGCGGCACATTCAGCAGCAGCAGCAGACACCGATGTCGAACGTTGAGATACCCGCATGGGATGAGTCTCAGGTCACAGACTCCGATGAGGACGTCGTGATATCTCACAATTGGGACGAGCTTCGCCGCTTTATGTGGGACTATGTGGGTATTGTTCGAACCAACAAGCGCCTGCAGCGTGCTCGACGTAGAACCCGACTGTTGTCGCAGGAAGTCGCCGAATATTACAGTAACTATAAAATTTCCAACGACTTACTTGAACTACGCAACCTGATCACGGTTGCTGAATTGATTATTCAGTCAGCGATTCAACGCAAAGAGAGTCGTGGTCTGCACTACACACTAGACTATCCCAACCTGCTGCCGATGGCGCTCGACACTATTCTGACACCGCCTAACTTTGGCTGAACCCGCAAATGCTGGTACGGCAGGTTGAATGGCGACTTGAATCGTGAATCGAATGGAGTGATCACGACTACCGGGGCTCACGGTGGACGGGCGGACCCAGTCGTAATATTGCTCTGATATGCCGAAAACCCTCGGCAGGCAGACTGTCCGGCAATAGAGCCAGCATGAGTGTTTGCCCGCTTAGCGTTGAGAATCGCATTACCACCAGCCAGCTTGTTACCACTTGACCAGCAACAAGGGTGACGGCAGCTTCTTTTCCCTGGCTACCGGTCACTGACCAGCCTTTCGATTGTAACCGCAGGCCCGTAATGGCTTTCGCACCCAGCCGCAGTCCGTCTCGTAGCAATGCGTTCAACCAGGAGGCCAGAAGCATCAAGCCCAGGGCCACTGACCAGTGACTGGGCAAACCCGTCAGCCAAAGTCCAAGCCCTGCCGCGCCATGCACCAGCGACACCAAGAGACAGAAGATCGCAGAGGGCTGTATACGCAGACTGAGTTGCCGAGTCACCAGTGGCGAGTGCATACTTTTTCGCCTCCTGCAATCTGCTGTTAGGGAGTGACTAAAACCGACTTCGTGACTTCGTAGAGTGGCAACGTAGAGTGGCAACGTAGAGTAGCAAATTAGACCTGAGTCAAGCCGGAGGCTGCACTCGCTGCAGGATCATATCGACCAATGCTGCCAGTTCCGGATCTGCGGATCGAGATTTTTGACTGAACCATTCCAGCAGTTCTGGATCTTCCTGTTCCAGCAGCCGCCGAAAACTCAGCTGAACTTGTTCATCCAGAGATAAATAGACAGCTTCAAAAAAAGGTCCAAGCAGTAGATCCAGCTCAAGCATGCCTCGCCGACAGCGCCAGCGAAGACGGTTAAGTTCCAGGTTTTCGGTCATGTGGTTTTGACTTCACAGTGAAATTTGAAAAATTATACCGCTTCCACTCAGCCGAGATGTAGAATAGTTGCCATGAAAAACGTCATCCCCCTACCCGATTTTGGTTTCCTGTCGATCACCGGCCGCGACGCGCTGAAATTTCTTCAGGGTTATACCACCTGTGACCTCGAACATCTGGCTTCAGACGGCAGTGGCTTGGGGGCTACCTGTAACATTCAGGGTCGAATGCTGAGCAATTATCGCATCGTCGCCATTGAGCAAGGTTTCCTGCTGCGCATGCACCGTTCGCTGATAGCGCCAACCCTGTCGTTTCTGAAAAAATATATCGTCTTCTCTAAAGCAACCCTCAAAGACGAATCAGCTGAATACCATTGCATGGGCAGTCTGGGCGAATTGAACCAGGATCTTAAGCTACAGACGAACCACTGCATCACTCTGCAGGTCGGTGCGGCAGGCCCAAGATATGAACACTGGTGCAGAAGCCCTTCAACCCTTGACGATATCTTGTTACCCGATTCTGAGACCCATGAGGCGCTTTTCGACCAATGGCGAACTGCAGAGCTGAATGATGGCTATGTCTGGCTCGAAGAGGCGACCAGCGAAGAGTTTATTCCGCAAATGCTCAACCTGCAGCACTTTGGCGGCATCAGTTTTACCAAGGGCTGCTACCTTGGCCAGGAAATTGTCGCTCGAATGCAATACCGCGGAGTGCTCAAACGAAGACTGCATCGTGGCCAGTGCGACACGCCTGTTAAACCTGGCACTCCCATCGTTTCTGCCACGGGCGGCAACTTGGGTCAGATCGTCGCTGTTGCCGGCGACCAGTTTCTTGCGGTTGCCCAGCTTTCTGACGATGACACTCACTGTCAGCTCGAAAGCGGCGAAAAACTCGTCTTAAGCCTGATCGCCTAGGAATCCGGGTTTTGGCTTGCTGATTCAACAGGCTTTAGCCGAATGCTCCAGCGCGGCCGACGGCAATTTCAGTCCTCGTTTGCCGCCTTGAGGAAAACCCGCTGAATACTCGAGAAATCTTTTCGGCCGTAGCCATTTTTGCCATGTGAAATATAGAGATTACGGGCCAGCGAGCCCATCGGGGTTGCAGAACCTTTTGCCAGCCCCGCCTCCATCGCCAGACCCAGATCCTTGATCATTAAATCTACCAGAAAGCCACCGGTATAATCTTTCGAAGCAGGCACGCCATCCATGACCCCAGGGTAAGGATTGTAAACTTCTAGCGCCCAGTTGCCGCCTGAGCTTTTGCGCATGATTTCCGACAACACAGCGGGATCCAAGCCATTATCCACACCTAGTTGAAGTGCCTCGGCCGTACCTGTCATCAAAACCGACAACAGCATGTTATTACAGATTTTTGCAACCTGGCCGGCACCGGCAGCCCCCGCGTGAAAGATATTTTTACCCATCTGCTCAAGTGTGGGCCTTGCTTGTAACAGTCCCTCGGCAGGTCCACCGACAATAAACGTCAGGGTACCACCAACCGCACCACCCACACCGCCAGACACGGGCGCATCAAGCATGGTGATGCCGCGCGCTTTGGCAGCCGCCGAGACCTTTTGCGCTGTTGCTGCGGCGATAGTGCTGCAATCGATCACAAGCGTTGTGGGCGATATCGCTGGAAGAATCCCTTGATCGCCGGCACCATCACCCAGATAGAGCCGCTCGACATGTACCGATGCGGGCAGCATAGATACAACGATATCCACATCCACTACAGCCGCCGCGGCTGTCTCACAGGGGGTCGCACCCAGCGACTCAAGCGCTGCCAGCGCAGAGGCGACCAGATCGAAGACCTTGACCTTGTTTCCCGCTTTTAACAGGTTGGCTGCCATGGGACCGCCCATGTTACCCAGCCCAATAAATCCAATGCTTGTCATCATTAAACTCCTTTTTGTCGGCTTTCAGCGACTCGGCAGATCTGCCAGCGGGTTAGTCTTCCAGGGTGGTGTAAAATGCGCTTGCAGCCACGCCACAGGCACGGCTTCACCACCACCATATTGCCACTGAGGTGTGTTGTCTTTGTCAATCAACAGCGCCCTGACGCCTTCCGTAAAATCGGGGTGGCGGCTGCATTGCACGGCAATCACTAACTCCAACTCAAAAGTCTGCTTCAAAGACATGCCTTTCGCTCGCTTAAGTTGCTCGTGAATAATATGCGCCGTGGTTGGCGAACCGCGTTTAATACCATTGGCAGCGCGCGCTAAAAATGTATCGTTTGCGAAACTGTCGACTGCCGCAGAAAACGCTGACACAGGATCCTCAGTTGCCAGAACCTGCGTCATCACCGCTGCTACGCGTGTCTCAAGAGGTGCTAATTGACTCGGCGGAAATTCAGCAGCCGGCGTCTCTGCCTGCTGCAAAATCTGATCAAGGCGCTGTTTATTGATCTCACCATCAGCACTCCAGGATTCAGCGAGCAGGCGCTCAAGCACCTGTGCTTGCTGGCGGTTATCGATCAAGTAGTCAATCAAGCCCACGAGCCGGCCATCTGCGGCATTCAGATGACACCCGGTCCAGGCCATGAAGTAAGCCCAGTGCCGAGGCATTTGGCTCAGGAACCAGGTCGCTCCGGCATCAGGAAACAGCCCAATCGTGATTTCAGGCAAAGCCAGTCTCGTGGTCTGGGTCCCTATCCTATGACTACAACCCCCCATGATGCCCAGCCCACCGCCCATGACAATACCATGAGCCCACACCAGCGTCGGTTTTGAGTAAGTATGAATCAAATAGTCGAGTCGATACTCTCGCTCAAAAAAAGCTTCCGCGTAAGGATTTGGACCACCCGGATGCGCCAACATGGACTGATAGAGTGCCTGGATATCACCGCCCGCCGAAAACGCCTTGTCGCTGCTACTCTGGAATATCACCATAACGATCGCATCATCGTTCTGCCAGGCGCTCAGCTGCGGCGTCAGCAAGTCGATCATCTCAAGACTCAGGCTGTTTAGCGTCGCAGGGGCATTTAACGTGACCAGTCCCAGCAGACGACCATCCTTTGCCGGGATCGTTTCAAACAACACATCACTCATGACTTAGGCATTCTTCCATTGAGGCTTGCGCTTTTGCAGAAAGGCATTGACGCCCTCCGCCTGATCCTGTGTCTCAAACAGGTTTACAAATGCTGTGCGTTCCGCCTCATAGGCATCTGTGATACTGCCGGAGCGCGCCGCCTGAATCAGCTGTTTGCAGGCGCTGACACTGGTTGGGCTTTGGCCTTCGACCTTGGCCGCCAGTGCCATGGCACTGCTCAACGCCTCACCTTTGGCCACTACTTCTTCGACCAGCCCGATACGCTCGGCAGTAGCCGCATCTACTCGCTCTCCGCAGAGAATCATGCGCTTTGCCCAGCCTTCACCCACTAACCACGCGAGGTGTTGCGTACCCAATCCCGCGGGCAAAAGCCCCACGGTGGCTTCCGGCAACGCCATCACGGCCTGGGCTTCGGCGATACGAATATCGCAGGCCATGGCGCACTCGAGCCCACCACCCATGGCATATCCATTGATTGCGGCAATCGAGACGCCGCGAAAGTTCGCCAGCGCTTCAAACGCAGCACCAAATTTATCAGCCATATCGCGGGCGACTTGCTTGTCTCCCGAGGCAAACAGTTTCAGGTCCGCGCCAGCTGAGAAGAATTTTTCTCCTTGGCCGGTAATCACCAGCGAGTAAATTTCATCATTGGAATTTAGCTCTGCCACCCTATCCCGCAACGCAGTCAGATTGTCGGCATCCCAGGTGTTGGCACCGGGATTATTGATGGTAAGAATGGCAGTGTGGTTGACTATTTCTAGCAACAGCTTGTCAGTCATGGGTAGCGCCCTTGTGTTGATCACAGCCGCTTTAATACGCCTGTGAAATCTAAAATTTTTGGTTTTTGTCTGGCGGTTATTGAATGATTTCTATATCCGCTTGAGTCAGCAAATGCCTTGAAACGATCAAGCGCATGATTTCATTGGTGCCTTCCAGAATCTGGTGCACCCGTGTGTCTCGCAGATAGCGTTCCAGTGGATACTCCTGCATGTAGCCGTAACCACCATGGATCTGCAATGCCTGGTTACACACCTCAAAACCCACATCCGTTGCGAAGCGCTTCGCCATGGCGGAATAAACGCTGGCCTGATGATCACCTTGATCGACCTTGAAAGCCGCGAGCCTGACCAGTTGCCGAGCAGCAACCAGCTCGGTCACCATGTCCGCTAACTTGAACTGCAATGCCTGAAAGCTGGCCAGCGGCGCGCCAAACTGCTGGCGATCCAGCATGTAAGCCTGAGTTCGATTAATCGCTGCCTGGGCTGTACCGATAGAACAAGTGGCGATGTTGATTCGCCCACCATCCAGTCCTTTCATCGCTATTTTGAAGCCTTCGCCTTCTTGACCCAAACGATTGGCAACCGGCACTCGCACCTGATCAAAGCTGATCTCTCGAGTGGGCTGACTGTGCCAGCCCATCTTTTCCAGATTTGAGCCAAACCTGATTCCCGGCGAGTTAGCGGGTATCACCAGCGTACTGATGCCTCGAGAGCCGGTATCCGCGGTTCTGACCATGACCACCAGGACATCAGTCTGGCCCGCGCCGCTGATGAACATCTTGGCACCATTGACCACATAGTGATCGCCAAGCCGTTGGGCTCGAGTCCGCAATGAACCAGCGTCCGAACCTGCACCAGCTTCCGTCAGGCAATAGCTCGCCAGCTTCTCCCCACTGATGAGATCCGGACAAAACTCATCGACGGTTTGCTCATTGCCATATTCGGCGATCATCCAGGTGGCCATATTATGGATCGAGATAAATGCCGTGGTTGAAGTGCAGCCCATTGCCAGCTGTTCAAGAATAATTGACGAATCCAGCCGGCTCAGGCCCATACCGCCAGCATCTGCCGGGCAATAAAGACCACAGAAACCCTGCTCGCCAGCACCCGCTATCACATCTCGGGGAAATATCTTGCCCTCGTCCCAGGCTGCTGCATGGGGCGCAAACGCCCTGTCCGAAAAGGTCCGCGCCGCCTGCTGATACGCCAGCTGATCTTCCGTCAGATCGAAGTTCATTACTTCAGCGCTATGGTCATATTGGCTGAAACGACCGCATCATCATCAAACCAGCGGGCCGTGATCGTTTTCGTTTCTGTATAAAATCGAATCGCTTGCTTACCATACGCATGCTGGTCTCCATAGAAGGAATTCTTCCAGCCAGTGAAGGAAAAGAACGGCAAAGGCACTGGAATAGGTATATTAATACCCACCTGCCCCACCTCGATTTCGCTCTGGAACTTGCGGGCAGCGCCACCAGAGGACGTGAAGATCGACACACCATTGCCATAAGGATTGTCATTGATAGTCTGGATCGCTTCTTCCAGTGTAGCCGCTGGCATGGTTACCAGCACCGGGCCAAAAATCTCTTCCTTGTAGATGGTCATGTCCCGGCTGACATCGGCAAACAGCGTTGGACCGACAAAGTTGCCATCAGGGAACCCATCGACCACACAGTCGCTGCCATCCAACAGACAGGTGGCGCCTTCTTCCTTACCCTTCTGGATATAACCGAGAATACGCGCTTTGGCTTGGGGGCTGATTTGAGGGCCATAACCAGCCTGCGCATCATCCCAGGCGCCCGGCTTGACGACGGCCATCGCCGCTCTCACATCTTCAATCATATTCACGGCATCGCCCACAAATACGGCGACACTGATGGCCATACAGCGCTGACCTGCCGCACCTACGGAGGATCCTACCAGCGCACTGACGACTTGCGCCTTGTTAGCATCCGGCATGATGACCATATGATTCTTGGCACCAGCCATGCACTGAACCCGCTTCAGGTGGTCGGTACCCAGCCGATAAACATGCTGACCCACGGGTACAGAGCCAACAAAGGAGATGGCTCGCGTGTCGGGATGTGTAATCAGAGCATCCACCTGCTCACGTCCACCATGGACCACCTGCACCAGGTCAGCCGGAAAGCCAGCTTCATAAAACAGCTCTACCAATCGATTCGGCGTCATGGGATCCTGCTCAGAGGGCTTCAGTACAAAGGTGTTGCCGCAGGCCACAGCCATGGGAAACATCCACATGGGAATCATGGCTGGAAAGTTGAACGGCGTAATACCTACACACACACCCAGAGGCTGAATCAGACTGTAGGTATCGATACCCCGCGCGACATTCTCCGAGGTCTCACCCATCATCATCGCCGGGACATTACACGCCTGCTCGACCACCTCAATACCACGCCAGACATCTCCTTGTGCATCTGCAAAGGTTTTGCCGGTCTCCTGCGCCAGTATCGTCGCAATCTGGTCCTGATTGGCCTTCAACAGCATCTGATACTTCATCATGATACGCGCCCTTTCCGGCGCCGGTACCCGCCGCCACACCAGGAACGCTGATTTGGCAGCAGCGACGGCTTCGTTGACTTCCGCCATAGTCGTCATAGGCACATGGGCTATCACGGCCTGATTGGCAGGGTTCGTCACCGGTACCGTCTCTGTGGCAGCGCTCTGCCGAAAACCGCCGTTAACGTAGATATCGACGGTTTTTACTTGACGGGGTGATGCTGTAACAGGTGTCTGAGACATGAAGAAATTCCTTTGAGTAATTCTTGGCGAATATTATAGATTGCATTAATACAGGTACAGACGCATATATGCATTGTTTACCTGCATTTACGAGCCGTCAGCCACACTTCAAGCCGTCTATGGTCGACTGCCACCCTGTTGAGAGATTCACCGGAGGATACCCAGGTCATCTAACGACTTTTCGATCAAGACACCTGGTTTGAATTCTCCAGTCACAGGCTCTTCTCCCATCGCTAACGGTTGGCTCTGTTCATTCTTCGCGCCTAAGGACTCGACTAAAGACCCCAGTTTGCCTGCTCGCGAAGCTTGACCATAAAGCTTTCCTCATAGGCTTCTTCCGGATTGGCGCGCACCAACTCATCCAGCACTCGAGCGTCGTTACCCAGCAATACTCGCCAGCGCTCATCCCTGACGCCTTGCAGCATCATTGCCGCGGCTTCTGCAGCTGTAGTCGGGGCATTATCCCGGAACGCTTCACCCTGAGCCTTGATCATCGCCTTGATCTGATCGTCAGTGACTTGCGACAAATCGACACCGGTGCGGGCCGTGATACGCTTGCGCACAGCAACCAATTCCTCTGAAGTAAAATCCTGAACCGAGTGCCCGGATATCCTGCCTGAATTGATCGCAATAGACGTGCCGATATGACCCGGCATCACCACTGACACCTTGACATGGGGGGCATTGACCCGCAGATCTGAAACCAGGGCCTCGGTAAAACCTTTGACGGCAAATTTCGCAGCACTGTATGCACTGTGAGTTGATCCTGGCCCCAGTGTCGCCCAGAAACCATTGACGCTGCTGGTATTGATCATATGCGCTTCGGTGGCAGCGACTAAATAGGGCATGAACGCTCGAGCGTTGTAGTAAACACCGTACCAGCAGATATTGAAGGTTCTTTCCCAGTCTTCCCTGGAGCCGTCAACGAAGCTTACTCCGGCACCGATACCGGCATTATTGAACAAAAGATTGATATGGTCTCGACCATGCAGATCCAGCACCTCGTCACGGAATCGCAGCACCTGGTCTTCTTTTGAGACATCGCACTTGTGGGCTGTAATACGGACACCCTGCGGACATTCCTGCTGACAAATTCTGAGTGTTTCCTGCATGTTTTCATCGATCACATCACAGATGGCCACATCACAACCCTCTGCAACCAGTTGTCTGGCCAGCTCCCGCCCCATGCCTGTACCACCGCCGGTAATGACCGCCAACTTGCCCGCAAAATCTTTCATAAAAACTCCTCTTTTACCGTTAGACGCACCCCTCCTGGAGTCTAGCAACAGATCGCGACCCCTTCATCCCGCCGGACCTCTGAATGGCAAGCTGCGCAACTCAATGACGTCATGAGGATACGAGCTATTGACCCAGGGCGCAATGCAAGCCGGGCGAGCGAATAGATCTCATGCAACCATCACCAACCATTGACTCGAGTAATCACATGCTCGATAACTAGTGCTAACTGAATGGAACAAGGCGAGTTTTTTGGATCTTAACCACACTAACTGGGACGATCTCAGAGTTTTTCTCGCGGTGGCGAGACAGGGCAACCTGGATGCCGCAGCGGACCAGCTTGAGCAGGACCCAACGACCCTCGGTCGACGCCTGCGGCGCCTCGAACAGAACCTGGGTACCGGCTTGTTTGACCGATCTCGACGGGGCCACCGGTTGACCACAGCCGGCGAGTGGCTGCTGAACCAGGTGGAGCAAATCGAGCACACCATGTATGCCGTTCAGGCTGAAATAGCCGGAGAAGTGAGCCGAGTTCAAGGCACTGTACGCCTGAGCGTGACAGAGGGATTCGGCAATGCCCTGATCGCGCCGGGACTGCGTCAGCTCAGTCAGGCTTACCCGTCACTCATCCTGGAACTGGTAGCCACCAGTGGTCTGTTGAATGTATCCAAGCGTGAAGCCGACCTGGCGGTCGTATTGTCGAGACCCACGACCGGACGGCTAAAGGTCAGTAAGCTAACGGATTACACGTTGCAGCTCTACGCCAGCCCAGCCTATCTTGCGCAGACGAAAGAACCAACCTGTATCGCTGACCTGCAGACTCAGACCCTGATAGGCTATGTGGACGACTTGATTTACTCACCGAAACTGCGTTACTACAACGACCTGGATCCGAACCTTGCTCCCAAGCTTTGCAGCTCCAGCCTGCTGGCTCAGGCGCAAATGGCTCGAGCTGGCTGTGGTATCGCCATGCTGCCCAGGTTCATGGCGACGGCTGACTCTGCACTGCAGCTGGTACTGGCCGACCAGGTGCGAATTACCCGCTCCTTCTGGCTCGCTGTGCACGAGGATGTGGTTGACCATGCGAGAATTCGAGCCGTGACCAAGTTCCTCAAGCAACTGGTAGAAGATAATCAGGCTCGGCTGAATTAACCAACGCTGAAATATTTTTTAGCGCGGCTCAAAAGCTGATATGTTCTCAGGACAAGATCTATCTCAAGGAGCACTGAGCATGGCCGACCTATTCGCTCTCTCAGACAAGATTCTACAATCTGAACATACAGATGAGCGGCCCTTCAACCGAGTCAATCATCAGCTCTCGGAGCTTGATGACAAGCTGTCTTTTGTCGAGGCCTTCTCAAACTCTGTCAACTTCTCAACCGATGACGGGCTGGTGATTGTCGATACCAGTAGCGTTCGTGGCGGCCAACTGGTGGTCGACGCAATTCGTAGCTGGCGCCCCAAGGAACGTTTCAACTCACTGATCTATACCCATGGCCATGTTGACCATGTGGGTGGCAGTGGTGCTTTTATCGCTGAGGCCAAGCGGGCAGGCACACCCAGTCTCGAAATTTACGGCCATGACAATGTGCAGCACAGGTTTGATCGTTACAATCTCACCAACGGTTATAACCAGGTCATTAATGCTCGTCAGTTTGGCACACCAATGGCGGGGCAGTTCCTGCCTGCCGATGCGGGTCAGGTCACCACAAGCTATTCATCCTATCTGAACCTGCAGCAAGGCGGGCTGATCATGGAGCTGTATCATGCAAAGGGCGAGACAGATGACCATACCTGGGTCTGGGTGCCCAAATATAAAGCGATTTGTGCCGGTGATTTCTTTATCTGGAACTTTCCTAATGCAGGCAACCCGCAGAAGGTTCAGCGCTACCCGGTCGAGTGGGCTGCCGCCATGCGCGCCATGGCGGCGAAGGAACCAGAATATTTTCTACCCGCCCATGGCCTACCCATTCGTGGCGCCAAACAGATCAACGAGGTACTGACTAACTGTGCTCTGGTCCTCGAAAAACTGGTGAGCGATACACTGACCTTGATGAACCAAGGCGCTCGTCGAAATGATCTGGTGCACTCGGTCAAGGTAGATCCGGCCCTACTGGCCAAACCCTATCTGCGACCCCTGTATGACGAGCCGGAATTCGTCGTCAATAATATCTGGCGTTTGTATGGAGGTTGGTACGACGGCAATCCTGCCCACCTGAAGCCGGCGACGGAGGTTGCCCTGGGCATGGAAATTTCTGCGCTGGCTGGCGGTCCTCAAAAACTCGCATTACGGGCCCAAGAAATCGCCGAGACCGGTGATTTCCGCCTGGCTTGCCACTTGATTGAGCACGCCCTCAATGCCGACCCAGACAACAAACAGGTCAATGCCATTCGAGGCGAGATCTATCAGGCGCGCGTGGCGCGTGAGACTTCCCTGATGTCAAAAGGCATCTTTGGCCACGCCGCGCGAGAATCCATCAAACATTCGGAATAATGTCCCGGGCTATGCGCTCCATCACCTCGAATCGCGGCGCAAAAGCAGGCAGATTCATGACCTGATTCAATCCCGCAGCCTGTAGGCCCTGAAGTGTCTCGATCAGTTGATCCTGCGTGCCGATCAGGCAGCTGGCCTGCAGCAGGGATTTGGTAAGAAACTTCTCCTCTTCCGGCAGCACCCAGCAGTTATGGCCCTGATGAATGCGCTGGTGACGACGCTCAACCGGTACCGCCTCAATCATCTTGATGTAGTCGGGCCATATCTCGGTGAGGTGCGACGGTGGCTGGTGGCCAAAGTTCCGGTACTGATCATAACTGTAATGCAGGGCCGCCATCGCCATGGCACCGACTTCGTGCTTGACCCTGGCCGAGTCAATCGCCTCGCCCTTGTCCAGGACCAGCATGGCTGTCAATGCCGTCGTGTAAAATTGGTCACGATCAAAATTATCAGGGGCACCTGCCTCGATCATCAGCCACATACTTTCCATGGTCGCTGGATTCGCGGTGAATGCCAGCACTGCACCGTCACCATGCTTGCCCGCCAGCGCCAGTGATTTGGGTCCAAAACCCGAAACGTACATGGGTATCGGGTCATTGACGTTGACGAAGCCTTCTTCGGCCATCAGATGGCGAACGGGTATCTGCCGGTTGTGATGATGGAACACCGCCTCTTGACCGGACAACAATGGCTTGATGGTGCCCAGATACTGATCGTACTCAGCGATAGGCTGAGGTGGCAGGTCCATGATTCGCATCGCCGTATTACCGGCACCAACGCCAAAGAAGGTTCGACCTGGTGCTAGTGCATTGATGGTAGTAATTCCTGCCGCATTCACCGGTGCGGGCCGAGTGCCACTGATGGCGACTCCCGTACCCAGTTTGATTTTTTTTGTTCGGTCCGCGGCCAGCGCCAGAGTCGCATAGCAGTCAGACCAGATCATCTGACTGTCAGCAAACCAGGCATGGCTGTAGCCCAGCGCCTCTGCCTTAACCACATAATCAATATCGTTAATATGACTCTGTATACAGATGCCGATATCCATGGAATAACCCCTCTTTGAATAAAACATCAAACAAACCTGACTCGACATTAACCCAGGCAAGGCCATCAAGGCACCCAGTTTATTCACGGTTTATGCTAACCTTGCGTCTGACTTCCCAAACCCTGGAACGTGAATGAGACATTTAGGCGCTTTGACCCTGATGCTTTTTGTATTAATTGGCTGTTCACCGGCACAGGAAAGCAGCGAATCCCAGAATACAGACAAAGGAAATACCATGAGCAATGAAATGAATGCAGGCCAGGCCTTTTTGGCCGCCAACGCCACTAAAGAGGGCGTTACCGTCACCGCATCCGGACTTCAGTATCGCGTGATGTCATCCGGTCAGGGCGCAACCCCTGGACCGACTGACGTGGTCAAGACCCACTATCATGGCACCTTTATCGACGGCAGGGTCTTCGACAGCTCTGTCGAGCGGGGCGCGCCCCTGGAATTTCCCGTCAACGGCGTGATCAGTGGCTGGACCGAAGCCCTGCAACTGATGCAGGAAGGCGACAAGTGGCAATTGTTTATTCCACCAGAGCTGGCCTATGGCACGCGGGGCGTCGGACCCATACCCGGCAATACCACTTTGGTATTTGAGGTAGAACTACTCGAGGTGAAGTAGGGGCCGCCAGCGCAACCCCTCGCTTTTCTGAAGAGCATACAGGGTTGCGCTACACCGCCTGATCCAACAACAGCGGCGCCAGCAGACTTCGCTGGTAACCCTCGTCACCGAACTGATACTGGCACCAGAGGGCGCGGCGCAGATATAGCTGGGCATCGCACTCAAAGGTAAAGCCAAAACCGCCGTGAAACTGAATAGCGCGATCGCCGGCAAAGGCAAAGCCCTCGCTGGCTACCGCCTTAGTCATACGCAGGGCCGTCTCTCGGTCGATAATGTTGCTGTTCAGCTGATCAAAAACCGTCGCACTGTGATACAGGTGCGAACGACTCGCCTCAAGGCCGATAAGGATATCCACCGTCGGATGCTTCAGCGCCTGATAACTGCCGATATACTTATCGAACTGTTTGCGGGTTTTCAGGTAATCAATCACCAGGTTCAGCGCATTGGCATGACCACCCGCCATCTCGGCACTCAGCAGTAACATGGCGAGCTGCTCAATTTCTCTGAAGCAGGACTGCGGCAACAGCTGATCCATGCCGACGCTGATGCCATCAAGCGTCAGCTCGAAACTGCGGCGAGTTTCATCAATGACCACTTCCCGCCTCAGCGCGGCAGTTGGAATCATGGCCTTTTCCAACAATACCAGACGGGGCTGGCCCGCCAGCTGCACCGAGACGATGATAATGTCGGCCAGAGTCGCATCCTGAACAAAACATTTGGTACCGCTCAGCACCAGTTGCTCCCCTTGCTCTTGAGCAAGGCAAGTCGGTTGGTCAAGTAACCAGCTGCCATCCCGTTCGACAAGCCCCATGGTCGCGACAGATCCTGCGGCAATCTTCGGTAACCAGTTGCGCTTGTGCGCCTCACTGCCCGCGAACACCAGTGCCCGGGCGGTAATCGCAGACCAGACCAGCGGCGTCGCCATCAGATGCCGGCCCATGGCTTCGACCACGGGTACCAGCTCACTCATGCCCAAACCCAGGCCGCCATGCGCCTCGGGAATGGTGATTGCAGACCAACCCAGGTCAACAATTTCTCGCCAGATATGGGCCGGCAGACTTTGCTCATCAGCCAGTCGCGCTCGAACCAGGCTGACCGGCGAGTGTTTGGCACAGAAATCCATGGCTGTCTCAAGCAACAGGTTCTGCTCTTCGGTAAATTCGATTGTTTGACTCATGTCAGCTCCTAGCTCTTTGGCAAGCCGAGCACTCGCTCGCCCATGATGTTGTATTGAACCTGCGTGGTACCCCCACCGATGGTGGCCGAGAAGGAATTGAAATAGATGCGTTGCCACTTACCACCGTCTACTGCGTCGGGTGAAATAAAGCGCCCACCGTTCGCTCCCTGCAGAGATAGAGCAAATTGGCAGAAGCGCCGCTTGAGCTCAGTGCTGCGCAACTTACCCGACATGGCGATAGCCCCGGAGTGCTCGGTATTCAGCGCTGGAATTTTGCCCTTAGCACTCATCAAAGTGTTGCTTCGGGCCTCGACTAGAAACTGCACCATCTGGTCCCGAATGAGCGGATCCTCCAGCACAGGCTTACCGTTGCGGGTGGAACGCCGCGCCAATTCCAGCACGTCATTGATATTCAGGTCCATCATCGACAGACCACCGGCCTGACCACCGACATTGCCACGCTCAAACATCAAGGTAGCCATGGCAACCTGCCAGCCCTCGCCCTCCTGCCCCATTATGCAGTCGGCAGGAATACGGGCATCGTTAAAGAAGGTTTGGCAAAAGCCGTATTCGCTGGTCAGCTTCTTGATGGGTTGCGGCGTGATACCTGCGACCTTCATTGGCGCCAGAAAGAAACTTAAACCCGCATACTTATTCGAACCACCGGTACCGGTTCGAGCCAACAAAATCATGTACTTTGCGTAACTACCCAGGCTGGTCCAGATTTTCGAGCCATTAATCACATACTCATCGCCATCGCGAACAGCCCTGACCTGGGCACTACCAAGATCTGATCCGTGGTCTGGCTCTGAGAAACCCTGACACCAGATATCATCGGCATTCAAAATACCCGGGATGTATTTTTGTTTTTCTGCCTCCGTACCCCTTTGCAGAATCAAAGGCCCTGCCCAGTTAAGCCCAATGGTGTTGGTCATAAAGGGGACCCTTTGGCGTGCCATCTCCTGAGTCACTATATCCTGGTACACCTGCGGTTTGCCGCCACCACCGTACTCTTTTGGCCATGACATACCCAGATAGCCCGCATCATAGACCTTGCGCTGCCAGGCACGCAGATACTCAAACTGCGAGTCGGTCCCGACCTCCATAAAGGACTCAGGCAGCAGGAAACCCGGATCTCCCGGATTGTTTTCTTTCAGCCAGGCTGAAACTTCTTGCCTGAACGCGTCAAGCGCTTGCTCATTCACACTCATTGATTACTGTCCTTTTAGTTAAAATCTGGCGACACCAAAGCTGTTCGGCCGCGTTCCCCTGAGCGTTGATTCTAGACAGGTCTCAAGAGTAAAAATCAGCACCTGACGAGTATCCACTGGGTCGATAATGCCGTCATCCATCATTCTGCTGGAACAGAACATCGACTCCGATGACTGCTCCATACTGCTAATCAATTTCTCAGCACTGAGCGCCATTGCCTGGCGTTGCGCTTCCGGAATTTCCTGCCCCATGGCTCGAGCACGGTCTTCTGCGACCACCCGCAATACACCTGCCGCTTGCGCACCGCCCATTACGGCTTGCCGAGCAGTCGGCCAGGAAAATATAAACTCTGGCTTCAGTGACTTGGAGCACATGGCGTAGTTACCAGCGCCATAGGCATTGCCGACAATAATAGTGATCTTTGGAGGACGGAAATTCGCCACAGACTGAATCATCTTTGAGCCATGCTTGACCTGTCCCGCTTGCTCGGCCTCAACACCGACTAAAAATCCAGTGGTATTCTGCAGAAAGATCATGGGGGTATTGGTTTGATCGCAAAGCTGAAGAAACTGACTCGCCTTCTTTGCGCCTTGCGGGGTAATTGGCCCGTTATTGGTCATGATGCCGCAGCGCCAACCGCCAATATGCGCATGTCCACAGACGGTATGCTGATCAATCGCCGGCTCAAATTCAAAAAACTCAGAACCATCGAAGACTCGAGCTATGACCTCGCGCATGTCGTAGGGAACTCTTTTGTCTTCAGACACAATACCGCGCAATTCCGCTGCAGGATACAACGGCTCTGTAGGGGTTCTGTCGGGCGTCAACTGCCGTCCTGCATCTGGCGGAAAGTGCGCCACTATGTCTCTGGCAACTCGAATGCCATCGGCATCATTTTCAGCAAGATATTCACCGGTTTGAGAAATCGTCGCATGCATCTCGGCACCGCCTAAAACCTCGTGCTCTGCCTCCTCTCCTGTCGCCGCCTTCAGCAGGGGTGGCCCAGCGAGAAACAAATGGGTCTGGCCACGCACCAGTACCACGTAATCAGACAGCGCAACTTGATAGGCGCCGCCCGCCGTCGCATTGCCATGGGCCACTGTAATCTGTGGAATGCCCGCAGCAGACAACTCTGCCTGTTGACAATAGACTCTGCCACCGTCGAGAAAATTATGTACATGCCAGGGATCCGCCTCTTCGTCACCGGCCAGATTGCCACCCCCACTCTCACTCAGGCAGACCAATGGCAGGCGAGTGCTGAACGCAATTTCCTGCAGACGCAGATTCTTTCGAGTGGTCACGGCGGTAATGGTGCCGCCCTTGATGGCGTAATTCCAAACCATGGCGAGAACTCGACGGCCCTTGACGTAGCCAATACCGACGATCAGGTTGCCTCCTGCGAGAGAACCATCCTTATCACCGTTCATGCCGAGCCCAGCAATACTTGACAGCTCTAGAAACGGCGCACCCCTGTCAAGAAGGTGGGCAAGCCGCTCACGAGGCAGCAACTTGCCTTTTTTCTCTGCTCTGTCGCGATAACGTTCCTCGCTGGCGCGTATATTTCGCTCGACTATGCGCACCTTTTCAACATAGTTAGTCATGAACTTAACGTTCGCCTGGTACGCTTCACTGGTAATGTCCAGACTGGATTCAAGCTGACTCATGATTGGTCTCCGCTACTAACAGCTCGATCAGGAACTGTCGATTTTTTACCTGCGCACCCGCTTCTACATTGACACTAACCACCTCGCCATCGGCATCGGCGACATGCCTATGCTCCATTTTCATGGCTTCGATCAGCACTAGTGTCTGGCCCTTGATGACTATATCGCCCACGGCGACCAGCACCTTGACGACCAATCCATCTGTTGATGCATTAATGAGCCCACTACCAGCTGCGCCTTTACTGCTGACCGGCACATAAGTCGTCACCGTCGCATTCACGCTATCAAAGCCAAAATCAACACTAACCTTATCGTTAGCAAGATAGTAAGCCGCCTGCCGGTCAACGCCATCACAGGTGTAGGACAGTAGCCCCCCTTCGCAGGCGTTAATCAGAACATTAACAGCCTGGCCATTCATGTGAACACGATAACCTCCCGGAATTGCCAGCGATGAACATCGAATATCAGTACCGTCTGCACGAAAGGTCTCAACCACTTCCATCGGCTCAGCATTGCTCCAGGCGGGCCGGTCGGCGCCGTTCCGCGCCAAAAGCGCCGCAGTCACGGCGAACTGTTCAGTCCGGTCGACAGCTTCCAGCCTGGCAAGTAATTGTGAGTTAATGAAACCAGTCGTCGTTTCTCCGTGAATGAACACTGGGTCGGACAGCAACTGGATTAGAAATGTCTTGTTAGTCACCAAACCTAAAATTTTTGTTTCTTTCAACGTTCGAATCAGACGAGATCTGGCTTCCTCACGATCTTTTCCCCAGCAGATTAATTTTGCCAGCATCGCATCATAGTAAGGCGTAACCTGGCAACCACTATAAATACCATGATCTATTCGTACTCCGACGTTTTCGTAGGGTTCGAACAAATGTACTGTACCGGTTTGCGGCATGAAGCCATTCCTTGGGTCTTCCGCATAGATACGCACCTCAATGGCATGACCATCAAGGCTGACTTCTCCCTGGCCACAAGGCAATGGATCGCCATTGGCTATCTGTAACTGCCAGTCCACCAGATCAGTATCAGTTACCAACTCCGTGACAGGATGCTCAACCTGAAGGCGGGTATTCATTTCCAAAAAATAAAAGTTCTGGTCTTCATCTACCAGAAACTCAACAGTCCCGACGCCTTCGTAATTCACGGCTTTCGCGGCATTGACTGCGGCATCGCCCATGCGTACTCGAAGTTCGCGGCTCATAAATGGCGAGGGGCACTCTTCAATAACCTTTTGGTGACGCCTTTGCGCAGAGCAATCACGCTCACCCAGGTGAATCACATTACCATGCGTATCGCCGGCTATCTGAATCTCGATATGCCGACTATTGACGATGGCTTTCTCCAGAATCAGCTCAGCGCTACCGAATGCACTGGCAGCCTCAGCACGGGCAGAAGCTATGCCATCAGCAAGCCCAGCCGCATTCGCCACGAGGCGCATGCCTCGGCCGCCGCCGCCCGCGGCTGCCTTTACCATCAACGGAAAGCCAATTCTGTCCGCTTCTGTTGTCAAGGTTGCATCATCTTGATCGACGCCCTGATATCCTGGCACGCAGGGCACACCCGCCTCGATCATCAGGTTCTTCGCTGTCGCTTTATTGCCCATCAAGTTGATCGCCCTGGCTGATGGACCGATAAAGCGGATTCCATGATCAGCGCAGGCTGCAGCAAACTGAGCATTTTCCGACAGAAATCCGTAGCCTGGATGAATGGCATCAGCGCCAGCACGTTTTGCAGCCTGAATGACCTTGTCTATGTCCAGATAAGACTCTGCGGCGGTATTGCCGCCAATTCTGACACTCAGATCAGCCAGCGTTACGAACAACGCATCAGCATCTGCGTCACTATAGATCGCGACAGCCGTCAGGCCAGCGGCCTGCACACTGTCGATAATGCGACAAGCGATTTCGCCGCGATTGGCAATTAAGACTGTAGTTATCGGGGCTCTCTTCACTGGAATAGTCTCACTGTGTCTGGTCTGCTCAGATACCCGCTTGACAGAAGCGTTGATCGTATTTTTAACGGCATGGTGCTGTCCTTTTTCTTCTAGATTCAGATTTAGGTGCCTTGCAGATCCAGCTGAGCGACCAGTGCTGCAGGTACTTCTATTAACTTGGCGCGCAGATACTCGCCCATCGTTTTCGCCTGGCCATCAATCCGCACAGATGAAGAAACGCCCTCGCCCAGTATGCCGTGAATATAAAAGTTGAGCGCATACAAGTTCGGCAGTTCATAACGCTCAATGTCAAACTCAGCGGTATCGGTCAGCAATCGTTTAAAGTTGTCAACCGTAAGATAGGCATACAGGAAACCGTAGGCTTCTGGCGTTTTTGCCCAGATGCCAATATTGGCATTGCCGCCCTTATCACCAGAACGCGTACCAAACAATCGACCAAATGGGATTCTCACCAAGTCACCCTGCGGATATTCAGGAATTCTGACTGGCATCTGCTGATAATACATGGCTTCCAGACCCAATTGACTGGTGGGTAGCACTTCAAGCTTATGGTCTCCCATATGCACGGTCTCAACGATATACCGACTGTCTACCAGCGCCGGCCAATAGGAGACAAAGGCGCCGCCCCCACCCGCTGAACTTGAACTGAAACCAGGAAAGTTCGCGAGTGCCAGTTCGATAATTTTGGCCGAAAAGATTCGACCTACCAGCGCCTCACTTCTCGATTTCACATTGATGCGAAGCCTGGCGTAGGCTTGCTCGTTAGATTCTGGATTTTCCTGATCACTACGAATCAGCTGAATCGTTACCTCGTCAAATTGGTCAATGCCACCCACAGAAGTGAACAGGGTGTCGGTAAACAGGTCGGCTTTTTCCTCAATATCAAGGCCAGTCAGCAATATCTCCATACCATTACGAAATCCTCCGGCAGTATTGATGCATGCCTTGTGCGTTGACGGCGGACTGCTGCCTCGACAACCTGACACATAGACTCGGTCATCACCCTGCTGCTCAATGGTCAGGGTATCAAAATGGGCGATCACGTCCGGATTCATGTAGGCGGGAGAGCCGATTTCGTAAAGCAACTGGGCCTTGACGGTACCCACGGAGACAAGGCCGCCAGTGCCTGGATGCTTGGTGATGGTGAAATTGCCATTCGCCTCGATTTCCGCAATGGGGTAGCCTATGTTGTGAAAGCTCGGCACCTCCTGGAAAAATGCATAATTGCCCCCGGTCGCCTGCGCACCGCATTCAATGATGTGACCGGCGGCTAAGGCGCCGGCCAAGGCGTCATAATCCTGGCGCTGCCAGTTAAATTTCCAGGCGGCCGGGCCTATCACAACAGCGGCATCCGTGACTCGCGGGCAGATCACCACATCGGCGCCGAGATCCAACGCGGCTTTTATACCCCACGCACCCAGATAGGCATTCGCGGTGACAGCTGACCTGCCACTATCGACCAAATCAATGCCGGTATCCATATTGGTCAGGGTCTCGCCGCCGGCCTGCAAATCCAGCAACCTTGGCATCAAATCGTCACCCTCTATGAAGGCAACCTTCACATCAAGCCCGAGCTCCGCCGCAATTTTCGACACAGCCGCTGCCATACCGGCCGGATTCAGGCCACCGGCATTAGAGACGATCTTGATCTTTTTTTGAATACAGGTCGCCAGTACTTCCCGCACCTGTTTCAGGAAGGTGCCAACATAACCGGCATCAGGATTTTTCTGCCGTTGCTCATAGAGAATCGTCATGGTCAATTCAGCAAGATAGTCACCGGTCAGCACATCGATAGGACCACCTTCGACCATCTCTCGCGCCGCGCTCAGTTTATCGCCATAAAAACCGCTACAATTTGCAATTCGGATCACTTCAGTCATGACCAAACAACCTTACCTATTATTTTAATTGGGCCTGAACAGTTCCTATTCAGGTAGTTCACGAAGCGCTAACATCGGCGCGACTAAAGCAATCCATTTCTTGACGTATTTCAGGCGCTTGATCTCATCTCCGCCGTAGCGCTCCTGAATCAAGAGTCCTCGCATAAAGCTTCTTGTCATATTCAACAGCATGACCACTTCTTCATCATCGCCGCTTAGCGCTGCATATTGCTCCAAGGACTGCGCATCAAGGGCCCGCCCCCATTCAAGAAGCTCTGCAGAAATTCTTGCATGCAGCAGCGCATCGGTTCTTGCAGCATTAAGTATTTCCAACAAAGCTCGATAGGCTGGTGCATTGATATACTTGCTCCAGGCCTGCAGGAGTGCGTCTTCAACACACTCAGGTTTACCACGTTGAGGAAAGAAGGGCCGAGCCAGGAGTTTATTGAGTGTCGCCGCAATCAGATCTTCTTTTGACGGATAATGGTGTTGCAGCGCCCCTTTTGAAAATCCGGCCATAGCCGCCACTCGGTTTAATGAGGTATCACTGTATCCTTGAGTAACTAACAGATCGATCGTTGCGTCGCAGATCAAATCCCTGGCGCGCTGGCTCTTTGCTTGTTGTTTGCCCGGCACCACAGTGAGCGCCATCGCTAAACCTCTGACGCCCAACTGGGTTTGCGCTTCTCCCTGAAAGCCGCCATTCCTTCAGCGCCTTCCGCCGATTTAAACATGCGTACACTCCATTCTTCAGTCTCCGCAAAACCCGCTTCAGTGGAGAGTTGCGACACACGCCTGACCAGCTTTTTACATTCGGCCACAGCGTTTGGGCCGCCGAGGTTAATCATGTCGATCTCTTCCTGAACAGCGGCCTGCAAATCGCTTTGGGGTACCGCTCTATGTGCCAACCCAAACTCAACAGCTTGCCGGCCATCAAAACGCTCACCCGTGAGGAACAGTTTCATGCCGTGGTGAGTCCCAAGTTTAGGCAAACAAACCACAGAAATGACGGCAGGTATGACGCCGATTCTGACCTCACTGAAACTGAACTGAACCTCATCAACGGTAATGACGATATCGGCCGCGCCAACCAAACCCAGGCCACCGGCGAAGGCAGCCCCATTGACAGCGGCTATCACCGGCTTCTCGCTATCGAGAATAGCCTTCAGAACCACAGGATAAGGCACCGCCTGACCACCTCCGTCAATAGATTGTCCCGGCGGACTTTTCAGATCGGCTCCCGCACAGAAAGCCGGACCATTGCCCGTGAGCACAATCGTTCGAACCAATGGGTCCTGATTGGCCTGTTTAAGGTGGGCGAAAAGTTCATTGACCAGCACCGCGGACAGGGCATTACGATTTTCTGGTCGATTCAGCGTGATCCAGGCCGCTCCTTTGCGCACGTCGTAGAGTGTCGCCTGCATGCCAGCAGTTGTCACCATGGTCATAACCTCCTAAGGGTGGTCCTCGAGACTAGCAGAAAAACAAGCCGTTCGGAATGGTTTTTTAGCTCGGCACCCAGCACCTGTTGCTCATTCATTGCGACACTAAAAACCATTGCCTGAGATAGGGCCAGGAAATCAGAACAAATCAGCAAAACAGCGCTGCCAGTGGCGCTGAGCATGATCACTTAAGTGAGAAATCTGGTTGGCGAGCAGGTTTGCCGCGCGACCTCGCGAAATTAACTGTTCGGCTGCTCGCCTGCAGCAACGTTGATTTACCCGCCTATGTGGGTCCACAATGGCCAACTTGCACAATCCACCCGCCGCGCACTGACCATGATTTTGAAGGTTTCGCGGTGGTAGAAAAAGTCAACCATGGGTCGCCTGTATGACAGCAGTAACATCAACGAAAGAGGGGCCAGTAATCCTCATCACAGGCGCATCTGGTGGCGTCGGTCAGGCTGCAGCCTTGGCTTGCGCCCAGGATGGCGCACGGATTGCGATCCATTATCACCAAAATCAAGTAGCAGCCGAAACCCTGCTGAGAACCCTGCCGGGAACAGGACATCAACTCTATAGCGCCGACATTACTGCCCCATCCCAGGTGGAAACCCTCATTCAGCGGGTCGTTACAGAGATGGGAACACTGAACGTTCTGGTTAACAATGCCGGAATCGTGGCCCGTTGTGATATCACGACAATTGATTACGCGACTTGGCAGGCCCATTGGCAACGGGTGCTGGATACTAACCTGACAGCTGCTGCAAACTTGTCGTTTTGCGCGGCTCAACAGATGCTCAAAACTGGCGGTGGCCGACTGATTAACGTCTCATCCCGCGGCGCATTTCGCGGTGAGCCTATGATGCCATGGTATGGCGCTGCCAAAGCTGGCATGAATGCTATGGGTCAGTCGTTAGCGCAAGCTCTGGGGCCAAAGGGTATTTACGTCTATACTGTCGCACCAGGCTTCATCGAGACTTCTTTGGCCGCTGCTCTGCTAGCGGGTCCGGAAGGTCCTGCGATTCGCCAACAGAGTCCTATGGGTCGCGTCGCCCAGGCCCACGAAGTCGGAGAAACCATCAGGTATCTGGCGCTGGCAGCGCCCACCTTTATGACGGGTGGCATTATTGATATCAATGGTGCGTCTTACCTTCGATCTTAGTATTGCGCACCTAGCGCACTCGCAGCAGGCCAGCAGGCTAAAAATCCAAATAAGGCAGGAAGGAGAAACTGATGGGCTGGTCAATCAATCGAGCTACAGGTCTGACATTCCATAAACCAGGTTTGTCGACCAAGGGCTATACGCTTCTGACTCCCCATGGCGACCAATCCTGCTATCTAATTGATATGAATGGCAGAATTGTCCATCAGTGGCGCTTCAGTCATATCCATCCTGGATATGGCCGACTGTTGAAGAATGGTAACTTGCTGATGACCGGCTCTGACATCAACTTACCCCGACCACCGAAAGATGAACCCACCAAAGCGCCTCTACCTTTTGAGCAGCATATCACCCGTCTAGGCGGCTATCACACGACGCTCGTAGAAATGAACTGGCAGGGCGATATCGTCTGGGAGTATGAGAACCGCTGCCAGCATCATGATTTCTTTCGCCTAGATAACGGCAATACAATGGTGCCGGAATGGGTCGAGTTACCTGCGGATTTACACAAACAGGTTCGTGGTGGCTACAAGCTGCCCAGAGAACGCTTACCACGACTGTTGGGTGATGATCTGGTTGAGGTGGACCCTCTTGGCAAAGAAGTTCGGCGCATCAAAACCTGGCAGCTGCTTGATCCTATCAAAGACCCCATTCATTCGTCTCGACGCCGCTGGGAATGGACTCATGTGAATGGCTTTGACATTCATGCCAACGGCGATATCGTCTTCTCTGCCCGCAATGCTGACAGACTTGCCATCATTGACGGGCAAACGGACCAGCTGCGTTGGAAGTTTACTAAAACTCATGGCCAACATAACCCGACTTGGGTGACGAAAAAGGGTGCCAGCCAGGACAATATCCAGGTATTTGATAACGGCGAGTCCTCATCAAGAGTCATTGAAATTGACCCACAAACCAGTGATATTGTCTGGACCTATCAAGGCACACCTGTCCATCAATTTTTCAGTGGCCATATTTCTGGGGCCTCCCGTCTGAGCTCTGGCAATATTCTGGTCTGTGAAGGCACCAGCGGGCGACTGTTTGAGACCAACCAGGCAGGAGAAGTCGTTTGGGAATGGATCAATCCTTTCGTCAATAACAATGTCAGGGGGGAAGCGACGGTCAGCATCTATCGCGCTCATCGTTACCTGCCGGACCACCCGGCGTTGGCTGACAAGGAACTGGACCCGGCGAGATTCAGTAACCTTAACCGCTTAAATGGTCTGATGTAATTTGGACTGCAATCGTTCTAGCGTGAAAAAACACTCATTAACCTGTCATCCTATGACTAACTACGACAACCTATGACTAACTACGACAACCTGGGACTAGCTACGACAACCTGGGACTACTACGACAACCTATAACAATTGGTCAATACGCTCAGGAGACCTGCTTTGATTAATCTTTTACTCTCAGAATCCAGCTACCAGGACTTGGCTCCTGCTTTGGCGACCCACCAGCAGCGACTCACCGTTGTCAGATTGCAGGCTGACGGTTCTTTGAAGGTCAATGGCGACTTCGTCAGTGCTGAGCAGCACCCGATCCATGCCACCTGGTTCAGCCTGGACATCATCAAGAACAAGCAATTCGGACCCTTCATCAAGTTGGTCACCAGCGCATCCGACTTGCGGTGGATGCAATCTGTTACCGCAGGCCTGGATGCACCCTTTTTCAAACAGATCTTTGACCGAGGCGTGCGCCTGACTAACAGTGATGCCCAGGCGCCAGCAATCGCAGAGTATGTGGTCGCATCAGTTCTCACTCACTACCAGAAGTTTACCGAACGGGCCCAGCACCAGGCGAATAGCGAATGGCGCGATACGCACTTTAGAGAGATCCATGGCTCTCGTTGGCTGATAGTGGGTCTCGGCAACATCGGTCAACGTGTCGGTAAAATCGCCCGTGGTTTTGACGCTCATGTGACTGGCGTTAAAAGGCGCCAGGGAGAAAACCTCCACGCAGATCAAGTGATCACGTACAGCGACCTGGCAGCGCATCTACCCGACGCCGATGTTGTCGTGCTCGCCTGTGCACTGACGGAACAAACCCGACACCTGTTCGACGAGCAGATGCTGCGTCTCATGAAGCCCACCAGCGTACTGGTGAATATTGCCCGCGGTGGTGTGATTGATGAACCGGGACTGATCAAGGTGCTTGATGACGGCGTCATCGACCATGCAGTGCTCGATGTGTTTGCGGTAGAACCCTTACCCGCAGACAGTCCCTTGTGGCATCACCCTCGAGTGATGCTAACCCCTCACTCAAGCAACCGCGGTGAAGGTACAGAACCCCGTGGCAGACAGCTTTTTCTCGACAACCTCGCCGCCTTTCTCGACGCCAGGCCCTTAAAAAATGTGGTTGACGGCAAAAGTTTCTAAGCCCTGACACACGCACGGTAATGCCTTACCATTCTCACCACCGGTTTCTACCCCATCGGGTAGCGAATTTCGGTGGTGACTTTGTCGATCGCAGCCATGGTTTCAGCACTCAGGACCAGATCCGCAGCGGCAAAGATGTCATCCAGTTGATCCACTCGAGTGGCACCCACAATCGTCGAGGCAACGAAGTCATGTTGCTTGCTCCAAGCCGTTGCCAGTGTCACCGGCGCCAACCCTGCCTGCTCGGCTATCTCCAGGAATCTCGCCGTTGAGGCTAACGACTTATCGTTAATGAACCGCCCTGCCATAGCAGCCTGGCGTCCGCCAAGCGCCAGGTACTTGGAAAACCGCGCGCCTTCAGGACGTTGTCCCTCTAGATACTTACCGGACAAAACACCACCTGCCAAGGGCGAATAGGGTATCAGGCTGACACTTTCCTGCCGACAGGCCTGCGCCAACTCGTCTTCGAATCGGCGGTTGTTCAGGCTGAAGTTGTTCTGAATGGTTTCATAACGGGCATAGCCGTTCATCTCGGAAACCATCAGGCTCTTGGTCAATCCCCAGGTTGTCTCGTTGCTGCAACCCAGTACTCGCACCTTGCCCGATTGCACCAGATCATCCAAAGCTTCCATAATTTCATCGTAGGGGATGCCATGATCTGGCCAGTGCGTCTGATAGAGATCAATGTAGTCAGTTTGCAATCGCCGCAGACTGGTTTCTATTGCCTTGATGATATTGTGCCTGTCCAGCGCGGTCTTGCCATCGCGAACCGCAGCTTTGATCCAGCCATGACTCGGCCCTGAAACCTTAGTAGCAATAATCAACGCATCCCTGGATTTAGTCTTCATCCAGCGTCCGACAATGTCTTCGGTCAAGCCTGCCAGTTTACTATCCGGCGGCACCGGATAGTTTTCTGCTGTGTCATAAAAATCGATGCCAGCATCAAAGGAGCGATCAAGGATCTCAATTGCGGTCTTCTCGTCGGCGCCGGTGCCAAAGGTCATGGTGCCCATACAGATCTCTGACACTACCACCGCACTGCGGCCTAATCGATTAGTCTTCATGGTGCTTCTCGCCTGAGTGAAAAATATTCAAATGCGGTATTTGCAGAATCTTCGAGAATAGCAAGCATCACGTCTTATGGAAAGTTGACCTTCCAGAGAAAGACACAGATCGATATTCAAAGTGCCTGTGCTAACATCTCCTGACATGAACCTCACGCTTTCAGCATTTCGACTCGGCGATATTCGCGGCGTTTTCCCGACGGAAATTGACGACGCCTTCGCGTTGGCGTTTGGTCACGCAGTGGTACACCAGTTCGATCTGACAGGAGCAGTTGCAGTCGGTCGAGACATGCGAGACTCAAGCCCCGGATTGCAGCAATCGTTGATCAAGGGTCTACTTGAGTCCGGCGTTGATGTGATCGACTTGGGCCTTTGTGCGACAGAACTTGGCTATTTCGCATCGACCCTGTCTGGTATCAATGCTGCCATTGTCATCACTGCCAGCCACAATCCCGCCGAGTTCAACGGTTTCAAACTGGTATTGAAAGATGGCAAGTCAGTCACCTTTGAGGAAGGCCTCGAGCAGGTTATGACCTTGATGTTGGCCGGACACACCAATCAGGGCCCCTTCGGCACGATCATTGAGCGCGATGTTCACCAGGACTACCTGGCTTATCTCACCCAACAATTCCAACCTGGTGTCTCAGCCAGAGGTGTCATCGCCCTGAACGGCTTGAACGGCACTGCGGCAACCCTGGCACAGGACATCGCCAAAAAATTCGACCTGCCTGTTGAATGGCTCAGATATGCGCCAGGGCCCATACCTCAAGAGGGCACAGACCCGTCTCGAGCGGCGAACATCATCGAGATGAATCAGTTTATGCAAACCAGGGATTTTGCTTTCGGTGTCGCCTGGGATGGAGACTGCGATCGCTGCGTATTTTTTGATGACAAGGGCAAACTTGCGCCCGCCTATTACATAGTCGGAATACTGGCAGAGCATTATCTGCAGGCCTATCCTGGAGCGGCTATTGTCTATGATTCTAAGCTTTGCCTGCATACGCTGGATATCGCTCAGCGTCTTCAGGGTCGGGCCATTCGCTCGGAAACCGGCCATGCTTTCATGAAGCGTCATATGCGCAAGAACAAGGCGATCTATGGCGGTGAACTATCGTCACACCATTACTTCGGTGAGTTTGGCGGTTGTGACTCCGGCATGTACGCCTGGTTGAAAATGATTCAGATACTGGACCAAACAGACCAGACGCTGGAGGAGCTCATCGAGCAAAGTCGAGCAAGAGTCTGTTCGACCCAAGAGATCAATCTGACATTGACTGATATGCGAGGCGCTTTCGACCATCTGCTGGCACGCTATGGTCAGCAGGCGCTGAGGGTCGACTTTTTTGACGGCCTGAGTTTTGATATGCCCGGAGACTGGCGATTTACCTTACGCCCCTCTAAGACGGAGCCCCTAGTGCGACTTAACCTTGAGGGCAGAGGTCATGCTGATCAACTCATCAATGAGGGCGCCGAGCTGCTTATGGCACTCAATAAATTTCAATCACAAGGCGGGCACTGGACCGACTTACCCATTATTCAGTAAGTGTTTAATCGCGTAGTCGGTAAAAAGATCTGGCGCATCGATGCCCGAACTCTCAAAAAGACCATTGTAGCTGCCGAAAGCTGACACCTCAAAAACCACTGGCCCCGCTTCTTTTGTGACCCCGATATCGACACTGGTGAAATCCAGCCCAAACGGGGCCTGAGCACGAGTCGCCAAATCGATCAGCGCCTGGGTAGGAACAAAAGGCTCATACTTGCCACCTTCTCGCGTCGTTGTGTGCCAGGTTGAGCCATCGCCAACTCGAGCATAAGCGCCAATATATTCACCACCCATAAAGACCAGACCATAATCGGTACCTGAAAGGTCATAGCGCTTTTGCAGATAGATGATCTTCTCACCTCGCTGTTGTAAAACGTCAAAGTGCTGTCGTGCTATCTCGCCGTCATCCAACAGCTCCATGCCTGTTGCCTTGGTACTATAGAGTGGCTTCAGGATCACTGGCCTATTGGCATTCACCCAACTGACCGCCGCTTCCAGGTTCTCTGTGACAAACGTGGGCGGCATGGGGATTGCGTTTTCCAGCAACCGAAGCGTACAGCCCAGACGCGAGATCATGCGCCGAATCATCTTGGGTGATGAAAAAAACCGAACCCCTCGACGCTCAAGCAGCTCGAGCAACTCCAGCTGGTCAAGCAGGTTGGCCGAGTAATCCTTACCCATTTTTTTAATGATAAAGCCATCAAAGTCGTTGAGGTCGTGTGCATTGGAATAAACTGCACCACTGTTCAGATCATATGAAATTTCATCCAGCTGAATAACCGCACCACCCGCGCCTTTTTTCGCCAGACTTTGACTCAGCGCCTCGGTCGACCAAGCGCCCGATATGCCAATCACTCCAATATTCAATGTGCAAACTCCATCAGCGATACAAAATATATTCCGGATTGACTTTAAATCGGTTGAGCTTGTTCTCATACGCCTTGAGATCTTCAACAATTAGCTTCGCTCGATCCATCAGCTCCGCTGAAAATTGCTTATCGAAGACAAATCGGGTTGAGGTAATGAGTGACCTGAACAACCCCAGCGCCAAGCGCGCGTGAAACATCTTGTCTTTTTGCCGACCAGCATAACCAGCGGCACAATCGTACATGCGCTGATTTGCCAGGTTGAGTCGCTGCCGAACCTCAGGACTAAACAGCGGCACTCGCAAATTTGAAACCAAAAACACCGACACATCCTGCACATAGTCCCCATATCCACTTCGATGGACATCGACGTAGCACACCTGCTTTTCATCCAGCCTGAGCAGAATATTGTCGGCGTTAAAGTCCCCATGAATCAAAGTACTGAATGGCACCATCAGTTGCCGCTCTATCTTCCTCGCTTCTTTAATCATCAGTTCAAGTCCGTGACTGGCTTCAAACAAGCCAGGGTGAACCGACTGAATATCGCTTTTTCTGCTGATCAATTGCGAGACGTAGCTTGACTTCATCTGCTTGCTCTTTTGGCTTCGCTTCCAGACCAGCGCCTGTTGTTTGACCAGCAGATTCATGGCCTGCTCAAGACGACTGCCGCCATTAATCAAGATTTGTAGCAGGTCCTGCCCCTCTATATATTCAAGCAACAGAGTCGCACTATTTTTCTTGGCCTCGTGCCAGATAATCTTTGGCGTTAACCCGGGAAATTTTTCTTGCCAAAGCGCCAAACCCCTGACTTCCTCATCGATTTTTGCTACCACCCCCTCCTTATAGAAAAGAGACTCCTCGACTGCATTGGTGGTTGTCAGAGAAATCTTTGCCACTCGACAGCCCGATCGAGTATTCATGATTGGCTTAAACTGAATGTTAGCATCGTTGATATCGAGGTTCTGCGATGCCAAACCCTTCTGTAGATTTCTGAATTGCAGAATGCCCAGCTGCTCTCCCAAACGAAGATCTAGAATTGCCTCGCCGATATTCAGGAAACAGTCTCCGATTCGCTCCAGGTATTGAGCGATAGCCAGCAATGTCAGCAGATCATCGACCTTGTTCGGATCACCTAGTTTGGAACGAATCAAACTGGAGGTTTCGTTGAAGTAATCATCCAGTTCCTGCTCGTAGTCACAGATCCCCTGGGCTAGTTCAAGGTCATGTTCGACCAGTGCCGGGTAAATGGCATCCAGGGCCTTATAGATCACCTGGAAGTATCGCTTGATTTCGAATTCAGCAAACTCACCGGGGGCTTTCACATGGCTCATTTGGTTGGCTATGCTGATAAAGTAGTCTGCACAGCGCTCAAGATTGACGGCAATGGATATAATCGCTCGATGGTAATTGAGTCGACCCTCTTCTTCACGATGAATCGTAAAGTAGCATTTGCTCTCAAGCGTATCTTTAAGATTATTGATGAAGGGTTCGCGACTGTTGATTTTCTTTATCTTTGCTGACGTCGGCCTGTCAACGACGGAAGCAGACGCTTGCGCCTGCTTTTTGACTTCTAAAATCAGAAACTGTAAATCAACATTTAGGCCTTCATCTATCGGCATAAGACAACCCAGGTATCTGTGTTTCTGAGAGCAGCCAGTTCAGTTTGCGTCTCAGAGGCTAATTTCTAATTAAATCACGCTGGCCCCACTGTTCGACAGCCAGTCTCGTTTCTTTGACACACTACTCACTACCGTCTCGCCCTAGGCGACTTCAAGCAGGGTTAAACTGCTTGATAAAAGGGTAATCCGTACTGATGCCCTGGACATTTCCATCAGGACAAAACCTCACCACAGCGCCCCCAGGGCCCGACAGTCCTTCTTTCGCACGCGTATGACAGTCAACAGACGCATCACACTCAAAGTTGAGCATACCCTTTCTAATCACCACCCGTTGGCCCTGCAAAATATTCTTGTGACCATGAACAATAGCGTAAATTCCAGCTCGATGTAGGTCCTCAACGCCTTGGTGAGAAAAATCGTAATCGATTGATCGGTACTTGGTTCGAAAGGCATTCCCCAACGGCCCATGATAGAGCGTAAACGGGTCGCTTTGCAGCAACTTGCGGAATTCCTGGTTGATGTGTTCAACGCCCTGGTCAAGTAGGGCCTTTGCCAAAGTATCATCGACACCCGCATGCACGAACAGATAGGAACCGGCTCTATGTGCAATTTGCATTCGAGCATAGAACCAGGAAAACTCCCCATTTGGCTCAATGAACATTGCTCGAAATCGCTCCAGCGCTGCCTTAACCATTTGAATATCCAGTCCCAATTCTGCCATCCTTCGCCTGAAATCGTCGGTTTTTTCGCGAATACGCCGCAACTCCTTTGTCAACCGTGACGGTCGAATCCACTTTTTCGCGACCTCAGGAAAGTCCTCATACCAACTGTCGCTTGGAAACAGGCTTGCAAAGATCACTGAAGCTGTCTTTGCAGTCTCTGGTGCAGTCTCTGGTGCCGCGATGCTTGACCCCGTGCTCTCGACATAATCCTGGTATATTTCGGCGAGCAGAGGCACGGTCTTTTTGCCCATTCGAACAAACAGATGGTCATACAACGGATCCTTGTTACCCGCGTAATAAATACCCAGATAGGTCCGAATGTCATGGTTGCCGGCCAGCAGAATCAGGTCAGCACCCTTTAACACGAGTTGCTGAATGACCTTGATCAGGCGCAGGGTGGCAGGACCCTTGTCGAAACAGTCACCACCAATGATAAAACGGGCCGTGCGACCTTCCGCTGTCAGCTCAAAATCTGCATCGCCTTCACCGGTCCTTTGAATACCGCCGGATGCCTGAAGTGAGAGAAAAAACGCCTCTGTGTCGGCATGGATGTCACAGAAAAAATAAACCAGTTGATCACAATGGACCCAGGGTTTTGTCGCCAGGTACTGCTGAACGCTGTGCACCGCCGCGTCGTCCTGATCCCTATCGCGCCCGCCCTTCTGCCGCAGATCTGGGCCGCGAGGCCATGCCTGAAATTGTGTCGGCAGATGATCAAGAGCCGCATGGCGAGCAACTTGACTTGCCGGCTTCTGGTCGACGTCCATTATGGGTTCTGGCTCTGCATTAACTGTCACTCACCGGTCTGCTGTATTGTTCTTACGGGGTACTGCCTACTTGCGTGGCTCCGCATGCTTTGCGACCCGCATAAATACTTCATCACCAGCCGCTGTCCCTCTATCATAGCGAGGAAAAGATAGCGGGGAAAATATAACTGAGAAATACGCTGGATCAGGAGGGCTCTGAAGGTGACGACCACCCAACCAAAACCTAACCGTCTCTTTGTTGCCATTGGTCTGCCCTTTGACATGACGGAAGTGTTCGCACAATGGCAGCAAATGCTGCCCAAGCACTGCCGGCAGACTCCTCGCGAGAACATGCACATTACCCTTGAGTTCCTTGGCGCTGCTAATCGACACGCGGTGCATGCCGCATTGAAGCAGATAAGCGCTAAATCCTTCAAGCTGCAGATTACCCGCTTTGGCTATTTTCGCTCAGACTCTGGCACGATTCTCTGGGCCGGCGTCACTCCTCGAGCCTCTCTTTTACGTCTTCAAGGCAGCATCACCGCTGCCCTCGCTACACATGGCATCTCGAGCACTACCAGTGACTATCGGCCCCACTTGACCCTGGCCCGCTGCTCGTCCGACGTCAATAACAAGGATCTTGCGCAGCTGCTGACGCAAAAGCCACCGAGATTAACACTTTCCGTTCTCGAGTTTGGTCTGTACTCAAGCCAACCCGGTACTGACGCTTCCAGTTATCAGTGCCTGCACCAATATTCGCTCAGCGACGCTTGATCCTCCAATCTACTTCAGTGCGTTCGCCAGTCGATAGGGGTTTGATGGTGCGCCTGCAAATAGCGATTGCATTGAGAGAAATGTCGGCAGCCAAAGAAACCCCGATGGGACGACAATGGCGAGGGGTGGGGCGCCGCCAAAACCAAGTGTTTGGTTCGATCGATCATCGCGCCCTTTTTCTGCGCATAATTGCCCCACAGCATAAACACACAGTCCCTTCTTTGTTGCGACACCAGTTCGACAACCTTGTCAGTGAATTGCTCCCAGCCTCTGCCTTGATGTGAACCAGCCTGGCCCTGCTCGACGGTCAGTACCGAATTGAGCAGTAACACACCCTGCTGCGCCCAGCCTGACAAACAGCCTGTGGGGAAGTGAACGCTGGAAAGGCTGAGATCTGCCTGAATTTCCTTGACGATATTTACCAAAGACGGCGGCATACGCACGCCCGGTGGCACAGAGAAACACAGACCGTGCGCCTGACCCGGACCATGGTAGGGATCCTGACCAAGAATAACGACCTTAACCCGATCCAACGGTGTTGAATTCAACGCATTGAAATAATTGCCACCCGCAGGATAAATGACTTTGCCCTGACGCTTTTGCTCTAAAAGAAAACCCTTCAATCCAAGCATGTAGGGCTGATCAAACTCGCTCTTCAAGTGGGCAAGCCAACTGGCATCTAGCTTGATATTCACTGCCTCACTCATGGTATTTCCAGTTTTCTATAGGGCTGGTTGCCTATCGATCTAGCTTTTCGATCTAGCTTATCGATCTAGCTCGTCGCTTATCATCTGTCGCTGATGGAAACCATCGAAGGC
>JAYODE010000028.1:36456-45585 GCA_038106185.1 Gammaproteobacteria bacterium
ATCCTCGTTCTCGAGGCGTTTAGCGATTATGATACCGCAGAGTTAGTTTGAATTAATCCAATCGGACCCGTCAAATACTATGCCACACTGCTTGTAAGGCTCAGGAGAACGTCATGCCCATGTCCTGTTTATGGTCGCAACTGGCTTTAGCCTGCCTTTGGATGACGCTACCGAGCTACCTAGCGCAGGCGGCTCCACTAACCGTTGAGGAACTGCGCATCGAAGCGGCGCAAGCGGCTATGCCTGAAGTCACGTCTGCTCTGCTCGACCAATATGCTGACAGCATCAGCGCCTGGCAGCAGGCTAAGGAGTTTACTAGTCTCAAACACCAGGTACAGCGCAGTGGTGATCAGCTCTGGCAAGCAGCTAAACGTCAGGTCGCAGCCGGCCACACTGACGACAGAGCCCTTTACTGGACTCGGCTTTCCTTGACCCGATATCTGCGCCAACAGCCGCTGGCTATTTCACTGACCGATCAGGAGCGACAGCTATTAATTGAAACGCTCGAGGCCAGCAGTCGCGGCCGACTCGATCTGGACTATACACAGACAGATGCGAAAAAAATTCTAATCACCGGTTTTGACCCATTTTTACTCGACACCAATTTACGCCAAAGTAATCCGTCGGGATTTTTGGCGCTCAGTCTGGACGGCACCATCATTAAGCATCGCGGTATAAGCGCCGAGATCAATAGTGTGACGGTTCCGGTGCGCTATGCAGACTTTGATGCGGGCCTTGTCGAATCAGTCCTGGCGCCCTATTACGCCGCTAATAGCGTCGATCTGATCGTGACCATTTCTATGGGACGCACGGGTTTTGACCTTGAGCATTTTCCTGGCCGGCGGCGCAGCGCGAGTGCGCCGGATAATCTGAACCAGCTGGCGGGCGGCTCAGACAGCAACCCGGTCATTCCTCGACTGGGTAATGCTCTGCTCACAGGGCCTGAATTTGTCGAATTCAGCCTGCCTTACCCCACCCTGCTACAAGCAGCTGGCAAATTTACTATCAACGACCGGCGCCAAGTCACGACCCTTGAGAAAACCTTCGAGGCTGAATCACTGAAGCAACTCGCCGAATCCATCGCTGTTCGTGGCAGCGGTGGCGGTTATTTGTCGAATGAAATTTCTTACCGCAGCATTCGCCTAAAAGACCTGCTGGGATCAACGATTCCTACCGGTCACATTCACACACCACGCATGCCGACTTTCGACCGGGATATGCTGGAGGCCATAAAGGACCAAGTCAGGACCATGCTACACCTGACGTTGACGAAAATTTAAGGCACAACCAGGATGCGAAAATTCGGCCCAGGACTCATCGTCGCAGCTGCCTTCATAGGCCCAGGAACTATCACTACCGCCAGTATTGCTGGTACAAATTATGGATTCATGTTGGTCTGGGCGTTGCTGTTTTCGATCATCACCACGCTAATTTTGCAGGAAATGGCCGCGCGCCTGGGTATCGTTGGCCGCCTGGGTCTTGCCGAAGGCCTGCGTGCCAGTTTAACAAATCCTTGGCTGAAATGGCCTGTGTTATTGCTGGCGATCACAGCGATTGGTCTGGGCAATGCCGCTTATCAAACGGGCAACTTACTGGGTGCCGCAGTCGGCGCCGAGGTGCTCACGGGCGTCTCAGCACCGCTACTCGCGGCCCTATGCGCCTTGTTCGCCATAGGTCTGTTGGCCAGCGGCGCCTATCGATTGATCGAGAGAATCCTGATCCTGCTCGTGGTGGTCATGAGCTTTGTCTTTATTGCCGCCATGCTGCTCGTACCGCCGGACTTAAGCCTGATCGCTAGCCAGTTGCTGCCCAGGTCTCTGCCCGATGGCGCGATGCTATCGGCGATTGCCCTGATCGGTACCACTGTGGTGCCTTATAATCTCTTTCTTCACGCAATGGCGGTACAGCAAACCTGGACAGCGAACGACGAGACGGCCAAGGCGCTGCGCGAGGCACGAATTGACCTGAGTCTTTCCATTGGCCTTGGCGGTCTGATTACGCTGGCTATTATGGCCACGGCCGCAACGGCCCTCTTCAGTGGCGGCCATCATGGCCCCGTGAACGCTGCCTCCATAGCACTACAACTCGAGCCCGTACTCGGTAGTTGGGCAAAATACTGTGTGGCCAGCGGCTTGCTGGCTGCTGGCCTAACCAGTGCTATCACGGCACCCCTGGCGGCGAGCTACGCGGTTTGCGGCGCCCTTGGCTGGTCTACCAATATGCAGGATCGAAGGTTCAAAGCCATCTGGCTGGCGGTTATCTTGTTTGGCGGTGGTTTCGCTGTCGTCGAGAGCCAGCCCATGCTAGCCATCCTGATTGCTCAAGCCGCTAACGGCATGTTGTTGCCGATTATTGCGTTGGCTCTGGTTTGGGTCATGAACCAAAAGTCTTTGCTCGGGGAGTATCGCAACTCAGTGCTGGGGAATTGTCTGGCGCTGCTGGTTATTCTGGTTACGCTCGGACTGGGTGGCAACAAGTTGTTGGGGTTAGTGCTTGGCTAAAAGTTGCCAAAACGATGCCGCCTTTTTAACCCTCGATCTGAAGATCTGAAACTCTGATTTTCCACAGGTCTTTTCCGTTAAGTAACTTCGCCCACAGAGACCCCTGATCTGGGTTACCACGACAAACAGGTTTAGTGTTACGGATTACTGATTAAGGATTAGTGTTGTCACTCAACAAGCTCGCCAGCACCTGAGCATGCACTAGCGCCTCGAGACCTGCATCGGTCAGAAATCCACCGTCTAGTTGGTCGATCAACCCCTTGGAAAACAGCGTTTCGCACGCCGTAATCACTTCTGGACGTGCACTGGAATGCACCTTGATTCCGCCACCCTGATTAGCGCGATCAAATTGGAGAAGCAGGTTCAGCACTTCCATGGAACTGGCTTTAAATGGCATGTAATTTCCTCTTATTCGTCAAGTGATGCTGGGGGCGCGTTGATAAATTGAACCGGACGAGGTTAGAACATAGCAGAACTGTCGTGTCAGGAGACACCTTTTTCGACTTTCAGACGCTTATTTTCAGGCGCCTATTTTAAGGCGCCTATTTTAAGGTGAAATTGCTTCAGCGGTGTTGCTTCCCCCGTGATCAAGCCCATTGCGGTCAAGCAGACTTTAGCGTCTTTGCCACTGACTGTTTCAGCCTGTCAATGTTGACTTTGTTCTGGCGAAACTGCCATTCGATGGGGATACCATCAACGACCTGCTCGGTCAATTATCAGGCTGACCCAGCGGCGTTCTCGTCTTATACTGGATCATCTCCGACACTAGGGTAAATACCCCATGAATTCACTGACTGTTGATCGCGCGAAAAATGCCATACTCGGCGCTTTAGTCGCCGATGCCGCGAGTATGGGCCTGCACTGGCTGTATAGCCAACAGCGTCTGGCAGAGCTGGCTCTCTCGGCACCGGAGTTCAGGTCGCCAAACATCGCTGATTATGCCGGCAATGTCGGCTATTTTGCCCATGGCGAGAAACAGGCTGGCGACTTCTCTCACTATGGTGAGCAAGCCTGTGTGCTGTTGAGTGCTATGCTAGAAAACCAGGGCAGATACGATCGACTACAGTATCAGAGCGCCTTCAAAACACATTTCGGCTACGGCGGCAAATTTGTCGGCTATATCGATCGCCCGACTCGTCAGACGCTGGATAAGCTGTATCAACAAGAAAACCAACAGATAGCCTTGGCACAGACCGTTGAATTCAACGGTGAAGAAGCCGAGCGTTCCACACTGCTGATTAAGATACTCGCCGCGGCCAAACGCTACAGTGGTCCTCAGCTCAAGGCGGAAGTGACTCGCCTGGTCATGGCGCAACCCCATTCAACTCAAGCCCTCAATTACAGCCTGGCACTGGTTGCGGCCTTGGATCCTACCACTGAATATCCCGGCGCCGACGATGAACAACTGCCGGCACTCAGTAAATTACCCGCCCTGATCGCTCGCCATGTCGACGACGACGATTTGATGGCACAGGTTGAAAGTGCCATCAGGGTCACCAATAACGCGCCGCGCGCCCTTGATTATGGACAAATAGCCGGCCATATCCTCAGAGACCTGATACTTGGCGCTCCTGTAGCTACCGCCCTGGCTAGCGGCCTTAATGCTGGCTCAGTTGCGAGCCAAACTCATCTTCGTGCTGCCTTGGCGGAGACTGGCTCGGTGATTGAGGTTACCGCCAAGTATGGCCTGAACTGCGATGTCGGTCGCGGCATGGCCAGCCTGGTTTACAATCTTGCATCGGCCAGCTCTTACACCTCGGCCATTCGGCAGAATATATTGGCTGGTGGTGATAACTGCGGGCGTTCCATCATGTTGGGCGCAGCATGCGGGGCAGCATTCGGCATTGACGGCGAACAGGGTATTCCAAGGCACTGGATTGAGCGCTTGACCAATCACGAGGCTCTGTTGAAGGATATTGACCGCCTATTTGAGTAAATGACGACCACCAGTTGCGACAAACCGAATCCTGGTCCTTTTTCTCACCAGTAAAAGGGGTTATCCTGCGCCTGAAAATCTGCCCACAGATTCTGTATCCCTCAGCCAGAGAGCCAAGCCCATTGAAAAAACTAGCACGACGAGCCTGGTCTGCCCAGCTTTCAGCCGATCTGTACGGCATCAATAACTGGGGTGCCGGTTACTTCGGCGTTTCCGACAAGGGTGAGGTGACAGTCGCTACTGAAACTGGCGATGACAGCTCAGTCAAGGTCTCAATGATTGATCTGGTCAGCGAAATCAAGGAACGAGGCATGGACATGCCGGTTCTATTGCGCTTTGAGAATCTGTTGGCGCAACAGATTATCAAACTCAACGAAGCATTCAATCGTGCTATCACACAGGCCAATTATCAGGCGCCTTATCGTGGTGTGTTTCCTGTTAAGGTCAATCAACAGAGCCACGTCATTGAGGAAATCGCCCAGGTTGGCGCGAAATATGGTCACGGCCTGGAAGCCGGCTCAAAGCCAGAACTCTTGATCGCGCTCACCCATTTAGAATCAAAGGACGCCTGCATCGTCTGCAACGGCTACAAGGACGAAGAATTTGTCGATCTTGGCCTGCAGGCATGCAAGATGGGTTATCGAGTCTTTTTCGTGATCGAAACCTTGACAGAATTGCCTATTATCATTGAGCGCAGTCGAGCGCTCGGCATCAAACCCCTGATCGGCGTTCGAGTAAAGCTGGCATCCATGGTGGGAGGCCACTGGAATGCATCGAGTGGGGACAGAAGCATTTTTGGTCTCACCATTGCACAGCTGGTGAATCTGGTAGACACCTTGAAGGCAGAGAATATGCTCGACTGCCTGAAGCTACTGCACTACCACCTGGGATCGCAGATTCCCAATATTCGAGACATTCGTACCGGCGTGCTTGAAGCCTGTCAGGTTTATCGAGATTTGGTGAGTGAGGGTGCAAGCATGGGCTATTTGGACCTTGGTGGCGGCCTCGCAGTTGACTACGACGGCTCTAAGAGCAACTACCTGCATTCTCGTAACTACACCCTCGATGAGTACTGCGCCGATATCATAGAGGTTGTGATGACCACGCTGGACCCAAATAGTGTTCCACACCCGACGATTATCACGGAATCTGGTCGCGCAACGGTTGCCTACTCGTCAGTTCTGCTGTTCAACGTCCTCGACGTTGCCAACTTTGAACCGGGCCCACTACCCGACGCCATCAGTCACGACGAACACCAGATGATTCAAAAACTTTGGGAATTGCAGGGCACAGCCAATGTCCGCAACATCCAGGAGTGCTATAACGACGCCCTCTTCTATCGAGATGAAACTCGTGAACTGTTCAAGGCCGGGCAAATCAATTTGCGCTCCCGGTCACTGGCGGAAAATCTATTTTTGCAGATCATGCACCAACTTCTGGATCTGGCGGATGAGGCGCCTAGAGAACACAGGGAATTGGAAAAGCTCCGGGAACTGCTGTCAGATATTTACTATTGTAATTTCAGCCTCTTTCAATCATTACCGGATGTCTGGGCTATTGATCAGATTTTTCCGGTCATGCCGATCCATCGCCTGACTGAAGAACCCGGTCGACAAGGCATCATCGCTGACATCACCTGCGACTGTGACGGCAAGATTGACAAATTTGTCGACACCCACAATACCAAGCGAACTCTGCAGCTGCATGATCTCAAACCCAACGAAGAGTATATTATTGGCACCTTTCTGGTAGGCGCCTATCAGGAGACATTGGGCGATCTTCACAATTTGTTTGGCGACACTAATGTTGTCAGTGTGCGTATTAATGCTGACGGCACCCATGAGTTTGTTCATGAGATACAAGGAGACAGCATATCTGACGTTTTAAGTTACGTTGAATATAATCCTCAGCAGATGCAGGATCGTTTTCGTCGAATCGCCGAAAAAGCGGTGCGCGATGGCAAAATTACCGCCACAGAAAGGACCAGGATCATGAGTGCTTTTTCTGCCAGCATGCGCGGCTATACCTACTATGAGCGCTAATAGCTAAACTATGAGCGCTAATATGAGCGCTAAAAACAGCGGCAGCCCGGCGGCATGAAAAATCCAGATTGATTAGAGCCTGAGCATGCATGAACAGAATATGCCGGGGCCCCGTTCAGTAATGCTCCATAATGCTCTGGCACCAAAGACCGACCCCCGTCGAAAGAAGCAGCACCTGGGTGGCTGACATCAAATCCCTGCGACTTAAAAAAAGCGGCGCGCCGTCTCTTCAACAAACTCAGTGAGTGCCTCCTGAGTACGGCCAGTCTGCAGTAAAATCAAACGACCGACACCCAGTGCCCGGTAGTCTTCAAGAGTCTCCTCAGTTAGGGGGCCGCGAGGAGTGATGCTGATTTCAAGTTCACCCAGCGCCACAGGACGGTCATGGCTTTCTTGAACTTTACGCAAACCTTCTATGGCCTTGCCGGTAGTTTCGACATCCATTGCGAAACCATACCAACCCTGCGCTTGAGTGACTGCTCTTCTGAACGCCGCCTGACTGGCACCGCCCAGCACGATAGGCGGACCACCCGCCTGAACTGGCTGGGGTCGGCTTTGGATACCGGCAAAGTTAACAAACTTACCAGCGAATCGCGGCTGATTAGAGGTCCAGAGCTCTCGCATCGCCAGAATATATTCGTCGGTTCTGGCGCCTCTCTCAGCGAAATTAACGCCTAAGGCGTCAAACTCGGCCTTGAGATAGCCCGCGCCTATACCAAAAATCAGTCGACCCTGAGAAAGATGATCAAGGCTCGCCATCTCTTTGGCCAGCACGACGGCGTTGCGTTGCGCCAGCAGAGTGATACCCGTACCCAACTTGATGCGCTGTGTGACTGCGGCAATAAATGCCAGGGCGGTTGATGGGTGCACCATGGGTGTCAGCGGCGCAGCCGGAGAAGGTGCAACCTGAGGGTCCGGCAGCACAACATGCTCACCCGTCCAAAGCGACTCAAAGCCGGCGGCCTCGGCACTTTTGGCGACATGCAACATAATGGCAGGATCCGCACAAAAACCTGTGTTAATACCAAATAGACCGTACTTCAAGAGAGTGCTCCTTTTACGAATAGCTTTAACTCTAGACTAAGGACCAGTGAAAAATCGATGACAGGTTCGCGATAAGCCTGCGTTAAATTCGCAGCAGATTCACTGGCTGAAGATTTGAGCATTCGGTCCGACCACACCCAGCGCAGATGAAATCGATAATCCTTCAACGGCAGCCCTAATGACGGATATCATGCGGGCAAACTGCTGATCTGACAACTACTCTGTGTCTGCTGACTGCCAAGAGGCAAGTGGCAAGTGGCAAGTGGCAAGCCAATGATCTGACTCCTGTTTCGCTGGTAGCGGCCGATTTTCGCTTTAACTGGCGCAGGAATTCAGGCATTCTGCCGACCATCGGCTGACGCTCGCTACGCCAGTCATGCAACGAGTCCATCCACTCTAAGACTGACATCAACTATGGCTATATTGCGAACTATTTTTATCCTGCTGATCAGCGCCTTCTCCTCCGGCTGCGCAGTGCTGATGCCACGCCTGCTGCCATTTGATGATCTGCCCCGCCCGTCAGGTCGCTATGCGGTGGGCACACAAATCCTGCAATTGACTGATGAAAATCGCGTTGAGTGGTTCACGGCGACAGCGGACGACAAGCGCAGACTCGTGCTCCAGATCTGGTATCCGACGGAACAGGCAACTGGACCGGCTTATCCTTACGTTGACCATCCGGAACAGCGCCTGACTCCGCTGGCCAAACAGATGGGACTGCCACGATTTTTGATCGAGCACATACAGAAGGTTAACACCAACGGCATCACCAACGCGGCCCCCGTAATGGTTTCGAGTAAAGCGCCGGTTATTCTTTTTTCACATGGCTTGGGCGGCATGAAAAGCCAGAATTCAGTTCAGGCGGAAGAGCTCGCGAGCCAGGGATACTTTGTGGTTGCCGTTGACCACCCGTTTGATGCCTACCTGACAATCTTTGATGACGGCAGCACCGCAGACTATCGATCTGCTGAGCCCAGACCCTTGAGTCCGGAAGAATTCTGGGCATTTCGCGGGCCACAATTGGCTACTAGAACCGCTGACATGAGGTTTCTGCTCGACGAGTTGACCCGCCTGAACGACTCTGGCGATGCGCTTTGGCGCATGCTGGACTTGGATCGTATCGGCATCATGGGTCACTCCTTTGGCGGCGCCACCAGTATCATGGCCGCTGCAAGTGATCCCAGAATCAAGGCGACAATTGCCCTGGACGGCTGGATTATTCCCATACCCGAGGAACAAATTGCTGCGGGCTTACGCACCCCATTCCTCTATATCGGCCAGAGTCGTTGGGATGACCCTTTGAATTATCAGAAACTGGATCAGCTCATTACTAACAGCTCATCTGAGTCGCGAAAAATACTACTCGAGGGCACCAAACATTTCGATTTCTCTGACACACCACAGTTTTCAGCATTCTCGAAACGACTGGGTATCTCAGGTTCTCTGCCGCGCGAAGAGCTCAGGCTCAGACTGAACACCGAAATTACTGATTTTTTTGCGACCCATCTTAAGGCGGATCAGTCCTAGCCAGGTATTTGCTGATAGCCTGGTTCAACAATAACGTGGCCAATAATTGACTAGGTCACTTAATCCATACCGGTCGTGA
>JAYODE010000066.1:0-7799 GCA_038106185.1 Gammaproteobacteria bacterium
TTGGGGAGAATCCCATCAGATGATTGAGCGTATCCGCCGAGCTAAGGCATGATAATCGGTGGTGCCTGCTGGTGCCAGCCTGTTTGTAACTGCGGCAGATCGACAGGAGCAGGTTGACAGGCGCGGGTTGACAGAGGAAAGGAGAAAACGTTTGATGGTATTTTATCGAGACCATCCCCCTTAAAGACTCCACTATGGCCACAGAACGCTATGCACGCTTAGTCGACTCGCTATTCTCAGGCGCTCGGGTGACTGCCACAGAACGCCTCACTGGCGGCGTGTCTGCCGAGGTTCACCGGCTCGATGTCACTCTGGCTGATGGCCAGTCCACTCGACTGGTTCTGCGTCTGCACCGCGAAGGACATGCAGGGCATTCAGCTGAGCTTGAATTCCAGCTGCTGCAAACGCTGCATCGACAGGGCATCCCTGTACCCAAACCTTTGGCTGTCGATAACAGCCGCAGCCTGCTTGCACACCCATTCCTGGTCATGACGTTTATCGCCGGCAGCAGTGAAATACCTGCACACTTGATAAACCAGCACCTGGACAGCATGGCAGAGATGCTGTTGAACATTCACGGCACTCAGACCCAGGAACTCCCGGTCTTACCTTTGCGCTATGATCCCCTGCCAGAGATCTTCGATTATCTGCCAGACGGTTCTGAGTGGCAGCCGCTGAAGGACCACTTGAACACGTTGATCGATACCGCTTTTACGGCAACGCCGAAGCTGCTGCATGGAGACTACTGGCCGGAAAACCTCCTCTGGCGAAATGGCGCTATCGCCGCAGTGCTTGACTGGGAACACGCGGCGCTCGGCGACCCTCTGTCAGACCTTGCTGTGGCTCGCGTCGAACTCCGCTACAGGTTTGGCAAAAGTGCTATGCAGCAAATCACTGACGCCTATGCGAGACATGCGTCAGTCGATCTAAAAAGGTTGGCGCTGTGGCAAGTCTATGTCGCAGCTGCGGCCCAACACTTCATGGGAGACTGGGGGCTTGCTCCAGCGCTCGAGGCACACATGCGAAAAGAGGCGCTGGCGAGCATTCAGGAAGCCGGCGTAACGCTCATGGATTCAGCGGTTTCAGGGTCGCCAAGCTCCTAGCTTCAGACCCGCGCCTATCATCACTCCATAGGCCACCATGCCCAGACCAGCGGCCATGTAGATACCGGACAGACCCATCTCAAAGACAAAAGCCAGTACCAGAGCCCCGCCTACTGCCAGCACGACTCGAAGCACGGTTGCCAGCACGGGCCAGGCCATACGGCCAGCACCTTGACTGGCAAAATACAGGGACAAGCCCAAACCCTGAAACGCAAAACAAGGGCCAACAATCTGAATATAGCTACGTGCGGATATCAGCGTATCAGGGTCACTGGTAAAGGCACCGATCCAGACGTCAGGGAACAGCGCCAGCAGGATGCCGGCGACGCCAGTGATACCCGCCGCCATGCTGGACCCAAGCCAGCCGATGCGCTCGGCCCGCGCCAAATCTCCGGCCCCCAAACTAATGCCAACCAAAGATGTCATAGCCGCACCGAGACCAAAGACCAGCGGCACCAGCAACATTTCGATTCGAGAACCAATGCCATAGCCTGCCAGCGCCGCCTCGCCAAAACGACCTACCAGCGTCGTTAGGCTGAGAATAATAACGATCGTCAACAGCGGTGAAAGCGAGGCTGGTAAAGCGACCTTGGAGATATCCTGAAACAAGTCTCGAGACAGGTGTCGAGCATGCCAGCGCAGCTTTAGTGTCTGGTTGCCCCGCAGCAGGCGCCAGACAAAAGCACAGCTGAGAATAAAGGCGCTGACGACCGCTGAAACGGCTGCACCTTTGACCCCCAGCGCTGGCAAACCCAGGGCACCGATCACCAGACAGCCGGTGAGAGGCACTTGAATACAGGCGCCTATGATCATCACCACAGCCGGAAATTTCATATCACCTGTACCCCTGAAGACGGCGCTCATCACTGACATAAACCAGATGAAAACGCCACCCATGAACAGCACCGAACAATAACTTATGGCCTCAGCCAGAACCTCACCTCGACCGCCAAGAAATGCCAGAAATGCAGCTCCAAACAGCACATAGATCAACAGAAAGGTTACAGCGCCAGCAATGACCACCGCCATTGCGTGCCAAATCAACTGCTCAGCTCGCGGCAGATTGCCGGCACCGAGGGCCCGGGCTACTGCTGAGGCTACCGCGCCACCAATCGCACCACCCGACATCATCTGAGTGAGCATCAGCAAGGGAAACGCCAAGGCAATAGCCGCCAGAGAAGCAGTACCCAGACGCCCAATAAACCAGACCTCAGCCATACTTACCGAACCCTGTATCAAAAACGCCAGGGCGTTGGGGGTGGCCAGCTTTACCAGTAGCGAAGCGGGGGGAGCACTCAGCAGGAGTTGAGTTTTAGCGTCCAAGAAATAGCAATCCGTTGGAGAGAATCAAGGACCGCGAGTTTAACGTTTTACTCGACTTAATTGGAATATCAAATCAAGCGCTCACCCAGAAGCTTTCATACAGAAGCTCTCACCCAGAAGCTCTCACCCAGAAGCTCTCACACAGAAGCTCTCACCCAGAAGCTCTCAAGGAACAGACTTAATCCATTCTGAACAATTTAAGTGCGGTTTTTCCTACTATCATCTGAGCATTTTCAACTGTCGTCGCATCAAAGACGGCCTGAATCGAACTGCGGGTATAACCAAAAGTACTTTCCTGATGGGGATAATCAGATGACCACATGACCGTTTCAGGACCTATTCGGTCAAGTAGCGAGAGCCCCGCCGGGTCTGTCATAAAGGTCGCAAAGCAGTGTTTGCGCCAGTACCAACTGGGTGCGTGCTTGAGCTTTGGCTGCAAAGCGGTTCGAAAATGGGTCGCGACCATGTCGGCATCGTGCAGCATACTGGCTACCCAGGTCAGACCACCTTCAACAAATACAGCCCTGAGTGCTGGAAACCGATCAAAAACACCGCCAAAAACCAGACAGGACCACTGGTGTCGAAAGCCTTGAGTTTGGGTGACCACTGAAATACCAGCGGCTCCTGGCATGGCTGATGGTATCGCCTCCCCTATATGAAAGATCAGCGGTATACCACTGGCGGCGATGGCTTCATAGAGCGGGTCGAGCGCGCCATCGTTGTAGTTAATGTGCTTACCCTGTTTGTCTTTGCCCGGTTTCAGCGGCACCATCAAACCACGGGCCCCCAACGCCTGACAACGTTTAACCGAGGCGGCTGCCGAGTCCATGTCCCAGTAGTTTGGCACCATCACAGGAAAGAGCCTGTTTGGCGCCTCAGCACATCGTCGCGCAATGGCTTCATTGTACAAACCAAAGACCTCTTCCCGGTTCTGCATTTCTCCAAACATGAACAAGCCAAATAGTCGCTGCGGGAAAATCAGCTCCTTCTCAACGCCCTCTATATCCAGATCTTTTAGCCGGGCAACAATATCATTAAGGCCGGGCGTACACTCCATGGATTCACATAGGTGTCTGGCGAGTGCCGGCGGTGTCATATGCTTCTCGCCAATAGTCATGTCGAATACGCCATCAATAAACTGCATGCGCGGCGCTTGATCCTTCTTGTCGTCAGGAAAACCTTCGAGCCAATAATCCTGTTCAATCAAATGACTGTCGGCACTGATGATACGGGTCCCTGCAGGCCACGGATCGATCGCGGCTTGAGGCGTGCGTTTCGGCGATACCGCAATATCTATCTGCTCCGGTATTTCCAGTACGTATTCGCTCATAGGCCTGCTCCTTTCTTGCTGCTTATTTCTTGCTGCTTATTTCTTGCTGCTTATTTCTTGCTGCTTCTTTCTTGCTGCTTCTTTCTTGCTACTTCCTTCTTGCTGCTTATTTCTTGATGCTCTCTTCTTTCTACCCTCTTCTCATGCAGCTTAGTAGAGGGATAACAGCTTCTTGCTGAAGAGAACAGGACGATTAACCGGTATCAACCATGTCAGCGCAGGAGAGATAGTAAAATCAGGACCTACATCGCTGAATTTTGCGCTGTATCCTTCAAACACGCTCCACACGCTCATCACTCTTCAGACCTAATTGGTCTCCGCGATGTGCTCACTGATCGCCAGCAAAGCCGCGAGATTTTCATTGTCCTTGTTGTCTTCCTCAAGGTTTGTCGTACCATATGCAAGATTTGCAGATAATTTGACGATGACAGTTTCTCTCTCTGGGTCTACAAAAATAAACTGGTTATACACGCCAATGGCTGCGAAAGTGTTAGCGCCTGCGGCCTTGAGTGCAGCACCGGTAATCAAGGGTGAAGCAACCTTACGGTTCAATCCACCAATTTATGGGTCAGGCTCAAATAAGCTCGATTGATAAATCGCTCGTTGTCACCCATTTTACCGTCAAAATCGGACGTCACGCGGGCGGCGATGACGTCATCAAGTGATGCGCCCGATTTGATCAGGCGCATCATACGTTCACGAACTGTACTGAGCATATCGACATAATCGGCGAGTCCCTGATAGTCCGTCACCGGACCATGACCTGGGATCACCACAGTACTCTTGTCTATTTGTTTAAGGGTCTCAGAACAAAAGTGAATCACACCGTCTAACGTCCCGCCATTACCTGCATCGATAAACGGGTAACCGGCGTTGTTAAAGACATCACCCAAGTGGACCGCGTTGCTGCCTCGAAAAATCACAGCAGAGTCTCCAGTCGTGTGTGCCGGACCAAAGTGCATGAGATCTATGGTCTCGCCATTGAGGTGAAACTGTAGCGTCTCGTCATAGGTGATATCGGGCCACGCACTTTCAGGATAGGCTTTTTGGTCGTAGGCTATATTGACAAGATTGACAATATGATCTTGCTTCATCATCTCGCGAGAATTGCGCTGCGCAACCAACCAGGTGCCATCAGGTCCGAGCACAAGATTGCCTTCGGCATGGTCAAAGTGCCAGTGCGTGTTGACGGCAAAATCCACCTTTCCACCACCCAACTCCTGGATTGCTGCGCGCACCTTGGGTACTAATTGCGGAAATTGGTCGTCTACGATGAACACGCCATCCGCACCAATACTGACGCCAATATTGCCACCCGCACCAAACAGCACGTACAGATTCTCAGCGATTTTTTGGCTTGTGATTGCCGTGTTTGCAAAGTCCCAACTAAAGGCCTTCGCCAATTCATCTAACCCTACTGGCTTGGGAACTGCGGGTGCCTGGTGCGCAACAGCAGAACACGCCACTGAAAGAGTCATGAGAAACGTTAGAATCTTAAACACGGGATTACTCCTTATTATTCACTGGAACTTTTTACTCGACTGTAGCAATTCTGCGACTAATCCGCCAACAGCGATATCTAACGATAGTCGCACCCTTACTCCACTAATACTCTCTCTATTTGAAATGCGCTTGCAGCGCTCTTGAAATCGTCTAACCCCAGGTAACAGATATGCCTTGCACGAAACGACGGCCGGACAAGACTGACTCTCACCCAGCCGATGTTCAGCTGACTATCGCGGAATCAGTATTAGCTTAACCGGACCTCTGAGCGTTTTTACCATCGCCTGGAATACAATCAGCACTCTAAGCTTTGATCAATTGCTTTGATCAATTGCTTTGATCAATTGCTTTGATCAATTGCTTTGATTAATAGCTTTGATTAATAGCTTTGAGCAACAGCTTTGAGTAATAGCCTTGATTGAATGCTTTGATTGATTGCTTTGAACGTCAGCTACCTCGATAATGAACTGACAACTCAATGAAAAAACGTTTCTCACGAGAGGTAATTACTCATGTTCAGTCATATTATGGTCGGAGCCAACGATGTCGCGGCAGCGAAAGTGTTCTACGACGCGGTTCTCGGCGCTATGGGCTATGGTCCCGGCACTATCGACCCGGCAGGTCGTTGTTTCTATATCACACCAACCGGCATTTTTTCCATCAGTAAGCCTATCGATGGTGAGCCTGCGAGCCACGGTAATGGCAGCACCATAGGCTTTTTGGCCGCTGACCCAGCGACCGCTGATAAATGGCATGCGGCAGGTCTCGCCAATGGCGGCACGACTTGCGAGGATCCTCCCGGCGTTCGTCAGGGCGGTAGTGGCAAGATGTACCTTGCTTATCTTCGCGATCCGTCTGGCAACAAGATTTGTGCCCTGCACCGCATGGCATAGGTTTTTTTCTCGCAAGGCAAACACTCGCCGCAATCGCACGCTGAGTCGTGCGATTGCGCTGCCAGGCACATGATTAAGTGTGGAACAGGGTTAAGTGTGGAACATATTCAGATCCTCGTCGGCGGAATGTGCCGTTAACAAAGAAATGATCACCAGCGACGGCAGGCCAACGAACCAACCCAGGTATGCCGCAGTAAACCCCCAGGGTTCTCCCAAGATAGTCCAGACAACCGCCGAACTACCGCCTAGAACAATGCTCCAAAAGGCACCGGTCGCTGTGGTCCTTGGCCAGTACAAAAGACCCAGCATAGGAAAGAAGAGCCCTGCGGCGCCAAAGGTATAGGCGTACAAAATCAGTTCGAGCACATTTGGCACCAGGTACGCTATAAGGATCGCAAGGGCACCCATCAACACTGTCGAGATACGCGCAACACGCATCAGTTGGTCGTTGGTCGCAAGAGGATTCATCCTTTTGCGGTATATGTCGTTGGTAAAAATAGCCACTGGTCCCACAAGGCAGGAATCTGCCGTCGACATGACGGCGGCGATATAGGCGGCGATGACGAAGCCAGCGAGACCTGCGGGCAACAACGTCATAATCATCATGGGGGTTGCCAACTCCGCATCGGCAAGATCTGGCAACAACATGCGAGCAAACAGTCCCACCAGCGTACTGCCAATGGCAAACAGGGGCCACTCAATAGGCACCCCGGTCAACAAGAAGGCACGGGTCGCCGTTTTCTCATCTCGAGCAGCAACGATACGCTGCATGGCCGCGATCGATATAAACCAAACCGGAAAGATCGCCAAAAACCATCCCACCAACTGCTTCCAACCAACGGCAGTGAACGACAGCAGAGTGCCGCTGGTATCCACAGCATTAAAATGTGTCACCAGTGCGCTCCAGCCACCGATTTTGTAAAGACCAATGGGCACCATGAGAAACAGAATGCCTATCAACAGCACGACCATCTGAAACACATCGGTATAGATGACTGCCTTCAAGCCACCCATAGCGGTATAGGCAAGTATGACCGCGCCTGCCACGAGAATGGCAACAGTCAGGTCCAGGTCCAACGTAACTTGCAATAACTTACCGCCCGCTATGACCTGGCCACCTACAAAGGAAAACCACGCCAGACCTATGACCACAGCCGCCATGGTACCGGTACGCGCATCAAATCGGGCTTCAAACAGGTCACCTGTAGTCAGTCCGCGAACACGATCCGACCACCGCTTAACTTTGGGCACCATGAGAAAGGATACCATCACCACACTCAGCGCAGATATTGCGACCAGCCAAGAAGCCGACAGCCCAAGCGTAAAGCCCAGTCCGCCCATGGCGATACTGAAACCACCACCCAGATCCGTCGCTGCTGTGCTGGCGGTAGTTTGGGCTAGACCCATATCCCTATCGGCCGCCATAAAGGATTCAACCTCTGCTTCCCCCTTAGCAGATCTCATAACCCGAATGCCAATAAACAGCAAAATTGCAAAATAGGCGCCAATCGCCAACAGGTCCAGTAGGTGCAGCATCATGGGGTCCTGAGCAAGGAATACCGTTCAACCTTAACCCGAGAGATCAGCAGGCACCAGTACCTTGAACAGTTTAGTCGCCGGGCTGCTTATTCCGAGCTTCTTATTCCG
>JAYODE010000029.1:0-35010 GCA_038106185.1 Gammaproteobacteria bacterium
CAATGATGTGTACGAGTACGGTCTCTTAAAAATAGAGAAAGACCCGAACACAAACATGTATAAAACGAATATTCCTGGCACAAACAGGTATAGCTTTAGCGTTTCAGAGGGTGACTACATCGCCCAAGTGGTCTTCACCGCTCGCGAAGAAAGTGCCTTAGATGAAGCACTCTCTTTCATTCCAGGTGGGGCTGAATTTATCGAAAATCTCCGCGGTACTTTGGGGTCAGTCATAGAGTTACCTGAGTACGTGGAGTTCGAATTAAAGGTTTCACCGACAATGGAACCTAGCCTGACAACCCGTATTCCAATAGGACTAAGACTCGATCCATCGCGTGGCCCTATTGACATGTCACTCGAGGTAGGCGTTTCCATAGACCGCCTTACAGGCAAGATAGATCCTGAGTCTCTGGGGATTGGCGCCGAAATGGCAGAGCACGAAGTCTGGGAGAACGTCTTTGGTTTCCTGCCGATACGGGCGAGCGATCTTGCCCTCTCTGTTGACGCTGTAGAGAGGCGACCAACGGCCGTCACAGGGGATCTCTCTAGCCCTGCGCTGGGAAAATTTTACATTGATGCCAGTTTTAGCGGATTAGGTGAACTGGAAGGCAACTACATAGAAGTTGACTGGGATGTAGAGGACGCTGCGGAAAAGTTAGAGGATGCCAAGCGACAAATCGGTGATGAGATCAGAAAATTCACCGATTCGGCGTTTTTTGACATGTTGCCGCCGAATCTACGAAATATCGTGGGTGATATTCCAGATACCATTATGCGTACCGGCTATACGATCACAAAGTTGAGCGTTAAAACCGGATATCTCGATATCGTCCAAGGCAAGATTCCAGAAGCAAAAGCAACGATCAATATCAAGCTACCGGGTTTGTTTAACGAAACATTTAACCTGAATCTGGGCTCTGCCGTCATGGAAGCCGACAAAATGGCGGGTGCCATAGGCAAAACTCTCGGTAAAGAAATAGTCAAAACACTTGAAGCATTAGCCCAAGACCAAACTGTTGGCGCAGTTGGCAAAGCCTTTGAACAAGGCTTCAACGAAACAGCGAGCTTGGCGACCGATTTCGGCAACGGCGCAGGTAACTTCTTCAATAGTTTTGGTGGTGAACTGGGAGACGTTATCGATGATATGGGTGATGTAGCCTCTGACGTATCCTGTGCATTCAGTAAATGCTCAAGTAATAGTAAGGAGTGGGAAGACGATGAGAAGGCCTGGAAAAAACGCATCCACTGGGTCGCAGAAGGCGCCGCCATTGAATACACAGGCGTCATCATCGAACTCTCAAACAGCTTGGGCCCGGTGCTCGCCCTCGAGAAAACAAAAAATGAACGTACGGCGAAAATTGACGGTGATTGGCAAGCGCTAACGAACGATATCTTGGCGAATGTCGGTGCGCTTATGGAAACAGATAAGAATACCTTCAATTCCTACATGCCGAACACCTCTAACAAGTGTACCAAACGGCAATGGAGATGTGATTCTTTCATAAACATCCAGAATGATATTTATGGAAAGTTAGAGCGTCAGCTGCAGACCACGCTTGACTTTAAATACGATCAGATGGTCGCTGGCAAGCCAGCGGAAAAATTGGTTTATCAAGCCTGGTTTGATTTCAATAATGTCTGGTCGTCACGCAAAATAGATCATTATTGGTTACCATCGGGTACAGACATTGAATTGGAGAAAGACGGCACGACTATTGGCATGCCCAGAAATATACCCGCTGGTTGGGCGGCACTGGGCGGCACTTATAAGAACGACGGGGATGTCCAGCAATCTGTGATCGTCAAAAAAGCCGCAGGCATCACAGCGCCGCCAGTGGGGTATGAGTTTCTAATCAAAATGAAAGGCGGTAACTCTAATGCCGACTATGCTTGGGCTTGGCGACCGATAGCACCTGAGGGTTACGTCGCCATGGGCATCGTTTACCATAACTCAGGTACTGTTGCGCCATCACTTAATGCGGTCGTCACGCTGAATAAAAGTTATGCAGACCTAGGATTCACTAAAGATATGCGTAACCAGCACTCAAAAACCCATGGTTACTTTGGTCCTGTGCATGGTCGAGACAACGGCATAACCACCTTAGCGGTTGGCTGGCGAACGGGCTTTGGACCCGTGCTTGATATGAGTTATACGATTCGAGAGCTGACGGCGACTAACGATGTAAACTACACGTTTATTGAGGAAGAAGCGTCAAACTATGATGTTCTGCCACTAACGCTTGCCGATGCCGAAGACGAAGACGACGACGAAGACGAAAAGTCAGAGAAAGCAGCTAAGAAAACAGCGAAACCGACTAAGAACCTCAAGAAAGCAGTGAAAAAGATAAAAGGGGGGTGGTAGCCAGTCTGCTCATTCGAAGTGAATGCCAGCCTTACGAGGTTGGCTGAGCTTTCCACCTTCATTTTTTGCCTAGCGGCTGACCGCTGCGGCCTGACAAGCATCAGGCGGCAGCGGCTTTAATCCGCTAAAGCCAGGCTCTTTTCTACCGGCTCTTCAACCCGCTTTTTCTCATTGGCTGTTCGTCAAGCGGCTGACCTCTTTGTATTCACTTTGCTGCCGTCGAAGTAGAAAGGCGGGACATGGATGAAAAAAATCTTTTCCAGGTCAACCACAGAGTTCAACCCGTTAAAGATATCAGGCGACCGCAGATGCTCGGCTCGAAACTGTAGCCATCCAGTCTTCCGTTGGAATAAACGGGCCAGAAGACTCTGGCCTCGCCTAACTGTTCTGCAAACAATCTAGCGATGAAGGAAATTCTCACAAAAAAGTGATGAAGCCCCCTGCGCGCCAAGCGATTACCAGAGAGCTGATCGATATATTTAACATCAGTGAACGCGGCCCTAGCTTGGCTGATGGGCATAATTCGTAGGGACTTGATTCTCGGTTTTACGTAAAGAGCGGCGAAACCTTGCCGAACTGGTTTAGAAAAGTAACAAATGCCAGCTTTGATCTACGAGCAAGCTATAAGCATAAGGTATAAGTATAAGGTAAAGCTGTGAGCAGGATGCTTCAATATCCTCAATTTTGTCGACTCCAAGTGACCAGCTTAGGAAAATTCCTAGACTTATCATGGAGCTGGAAGCTTTTAATGGTGGGCCCGGAAGGACTCGAACCTTCGACCAATGGATTATGAGTCCAGTGCTCTAACCAACTGAGCTACAGGCCCGCGTCTTACTGTTAACTATCGTTTGCTAACGGTTCGTCAGCACTCGTCGGACGGAAGAATTCTACCAGAATCACGGGTTTTAAATCCAGCTCTCCCGACGCTGTCGCATTTGAGTTATCGCAGGCTCAGGGCTGTTAAACCACGGGTCTAAAATCAAAAAAACCGTCAAGTGACGGTTTTTCTGTTGTTATCGCTGGTCAACGGCATAGGCTCAACTTTGGTCATCCAAAAAACTTCTCAGATAATCAGAACGTGTTGGATGGCGCAACTTTCGCAGGGCCTTCGCCTCTATCTGTCGAATACGCTCTCGGGTCACATCGAATTGTTTACCCACCTCCTCGAGTGTGTGATCGGTATTCATATCAATGCCGAAACGCATTCTCAGCACCTTTGCTTCTCTCGCAGTTAAACCAGCCAGGATGCTACGAGTCGCTTCTTTCAGACCCTCACTGGTCGCCATCTCCATCGGCGATCCCACCGACGCCCCTTCACCCAGATTATTGTCTGAGTCAAGAAAGTCTCCAAGATGAGAATCTTCATCATCGCCAATCGGTGTTTCCATTGAGATTGGCTCTTTGGCTATCTTCAATACACGACGGATCTTATCTTCAGGCATCTCCATGCGCACACCTAGCTCTTCCGGTGTTGGCTCACGACCCATCTCTTGTAGCATTTGGCGTGAAATCCTCGACAGCTTATTGATCGTCTCGATCATATGTACCGGGATACGGATAGTTCGCGCCTGATCGGCGATAGAACGCGTAATGGCCTGACGGATCCACCAGGTCGCATAGGTAGAAAACTTATAGCCGCGCCGGTATTCAAACTTATCTACTGCTTTCATCAGGCCGATGTTGCCTTCCTGAATCAGATCCAGAAACTGCAAACCGCGATTGGTATATTTCTTCGCAATGGAGATCACCAAACGCAAGTTGGCTTCAACCATATCTTTTTTAGCTCGACGAGCCTTCGCTTCACCGATGGACATACGACGATTAATATCTTTAATTTCCGTGACTGACAGGCCTGTCGCAGCACTCACCTGGCGTATTCGCTTCTGTGCTCGCGTGATCTCATCAGCAAACTCTGCAAGCGCCTTGTGGCCGGCGTTGACCTGCGCGTCCACCCAGCTGGCGTCATCCTCATGGCCGCTGAATTGTTCGAGAAACGTTTTACGTGGCATTTTTCCACGGCGCACACTGACGTTCATGATCAGTCGCTCCTGCCGGCGAATCTGAGCATGACCGGCACGCGCCATCTCTACGGCACTGTCGAAATGTTTTGGCACTAACTTGAAAAACTGAAAGCAATCACCGAGCTTATTTAATTCTCTTACACCGGCCTTACTGTCCCGCCCATCTTTCTTAATGACTCGGGCGGTCTTATTAAACTGCTTGCGCAAAGCATCAAAGCGCTCGGCCGCCAACACTGGGTCAGGCCCCTTATCTTCCTCTTCGGCGTCCTCATCTTTCAATTGCCCTGGCACCACTTGGGCCGCGGGCATCACCACGTCCGTTGGGTCCAGAAATCCAATCAACACGTCGACGAGCTTGCCTTCTTCTGTCTGAGACTGATCAAAGGCTGACAAGATACTCTCAACAGTACCCGGATAAAATGCCAGCGCATGCAGTACGTCTCGTATGCCCTCTTCAATGCGCTTGGCAATGACGATCTCGCCTTCTCGAGTGAGCAGGTCAACGGTACCCATTTCTCGCATATACATGCGCACCGGATCTGTTGTTCTGCCTGCTTCATTTTCTACCGCAACCAGCACCGCCGCGGCCTCTTCAGCAGCCAGCTCGTCCGTCGAGTCGCCCTCTTGCATGAGATCATCACGTTCTGGGGCTGTCTCGTAGACAGTAATACCCATATCGTTGATCGTGCCGATAATGTCATCGATCTGTTCAGGATCAGAAATGTCATTGGGCAAATGGTCGTTTACTTCGGAGTAAGTCAGGTATCCCTGCTCTCGACCACGACTAATCAGGTCCTTTAGCCGTGACTGTTGTTGCTTGAGTTCACTTGTCATATGCCGCCTTCAGTGAAAATTCAAAAACCGGGCCGGCGATTATAGCGAGTGGAGTGTGAGGATTCCACTTGAACCTCACTGTGACTCTATGTCTGGCCTGAGGACGGCGCAGCAGCCCAGACTTGCACCCTGGCTCAAGGGTTCACCCGCGAGTTCGAGCGGGTTAGCGAGGCGGTCGGCTTTTTACCAGGTTTCGCAACAACTCGCGCTCAGCATCGCTCATTTCGTGAAAAGGTTTGGCAAGCAGATCAGCACGTAATTGCTGCCCGGACTGGGCATCGGCGAGTCGTAGCAGGGTATTGATAACCCCCGCGTATTCTTCTGGCAGCTCGCTGACATCCAGCAATTGCTCCTTCTCCATCAGATCCCGCAAAAAATCAAACTCTGGCCGATCCTGCCAGACGGCCAACAACATGACCGGCGAAGTGATTTCACGATTGACGATGGCATGGATCAACTCCAGCAGCATTGCAGTACCCGCCGCCAACTCAAGCCTGCTATAGATCTTCTCATCGAATTGCTGGCTCAATTCCGGTTGTCTAAGCAGCATGGCGATCGCCATCGTCACGAGTTTGTCGAACTCCAGGTTCGCTCTCGCAGCCCGGGTCGCATTGCCGACGTCAGGCCGCCGCGGCACTGGCTGCGGACTAGCACCAGCCTGCGGAGATGAAGCAGCAACCGGCACCTCTCGGGAAAAAGACGGCGTCTGCCGAGCAGCCACCGAAGCTGAAGCCGCGACCAACTTGTCAGCCGCCAGGCCAGTCAAGATAGACAACTGCTCGATCATTAGCTGTTTAAAAACGCCGCTGGGAATCTCATTGATCATCGGCATCGCCACGTTGCTGAGTTGTGCCTTGCCATCCAGAGACTGGATATCAATATCAGCTTGCAGCTTATTGAAGAAAAAGTCTGACAGCGGCTGTGCCTGATCGAGACGCCACTCAAACTTGTCCTTGCCCTCTTTACGCACCAAGGAGTCAGGATCTTCGCCATCTGGCAGAAACAAGAACCGTGCACTACGACCATCCCGCATCAGCGGCAGCGCGACTGTCAGCGCCTTCCAGGCAGCATTACGGCCAGCGTTGTCGCCATCGAAACAAAATGCCAGTCTCGATACCATACGAAACATTCGATCCAAGTGCTCTCCACTGGTCGCAGTACCCAGCGTGGCGACCGCATAATTGATGTCGTTTTGTGCCAACGCGACGACATCCATGTAACCTTCAACGACCAAAAACTGAGTCAACTTCTGAGTTCGTTTTCGCGCCTCATACAACCCGTAGAGTTCTCTACCCTTATGAAATACCGGCGTCTCCGGCGAGTTCAGGTATTTCGGCTGTCCTTCGCCCAGTATCCGGCCACCAAAGGCAATCACTCGACCACGAATGTCTCGAATGGGAAACATTATGCGATCGCGAAATCGATCATAGGTTTTATTATCTTCCTTGTTATGCACAACCATACCTGACTCTATCAGCAGGTCATGCTCCAGATTGGTCTTCGCCTGCGCCTTATAAAGATTATCCCATCCAGGCGGCGCGTAGCCGAGGCCAAAATCGCGCGCAATCTCGCCAGATACGCCACGGGCCTTGAGATAGTCAACAGCCTCGCGTTTCTGGCCGTGCTGCTTGAGTTGCGACTGGTAAAACTGAGCAGCCTGCTCCAGTATATTGTAGATAGATTTACGCCGTTCGTTGCGCTCTGGCGAGGCCTGGGCGCGAGACTGGGGCACTTGCAAGCCGGCATTGGCAGCAAGCACCTCAATTGCGGCTGGGAAATCGAGACGTTCAAACTCCATCAAAAATTTCAACGCGCTACCAGATGCCTGACAACCGAAGCAATAGTAGAACTGCTTGTCCTGGCTCACACTAAAGGAGGGTGATTTTTCTTTATGAAAGGGGCACAAGCCCGAATAGTTCTGTCCGGTCTTTTTCAGCACAACACGGGACTGAATCACCTCGACAATATCGGTCCTGGCGAGTACTTCATCTATAAATTCTGGTGCAATCACGGCTTGGCGACAGATCAGATTGTGGCAGGAAGGCTACATTATCAGGAAGTACTGCAATACGCACTTCGACAGGTATCCGCCGCCTAAAATAACCGGCAATCCTGGCGTCTTTGGATTCTAATTCTTGATGGGCTGGCAGTTCGGGCTTATTTACCAGCTTTTCTAACAGCTTTTTTTAACAGCTTTTTTTAACAGCTTTTCTTACCAGCGCCTGATCCTTAGCTGAGACGGCGCTTAACCAGGCCACTGACTTTTCCAATATCTGCTCGCCCCTGCAGCTGCGGCCTGAGCTGGGCCATTACCTGACCCATCGCCTGCATGGAATTGGCACCCACCGCGTCTATCGCAGCATCAATCAGCTGGGCGATCGCCGCGTCATCCAGCGGCTCTGGCAAAAACTCTTTAATCAAGGCTATCTCAAAAGCTTCCTGCGCCACCAGATCTTCACGCCCCGCTTTCTCAAACTGACTCAAAGAGTCCATGCGTTGCTTCAACATTTTATCAAGGACGGCGAGAACGCGCTCGTCATCCAGGTCTATGCGCTCATCGACTTCGATGCGCTTAAATTCTGCCATCGTCAGCCGCAGCACACCCAGGCGCTGCTTGTCTCGCGCCCGCATGGCGTCTTTAACCGCCGCGTCGATCCGCTGTTTGATCTCAGATATTGGCAGGTCAGACATCTCAGAGGGCTCCGATTTGTTGAGTTGCTTCCGCGGGACGCAGTGACTGGTGCTGAGGTAAGAAAGCCTCATTCAAGCCGGGCAACAGAACTGAATGCCTGTTGTGCTCGTCAAGCGATCACGGATTGCTTGTTACCCGGTTGAGTCTTTCCCGTTTCAACCAAATCTGCTTGTCAGACTGGTTAACAGGATCTTTCGTGGCTTCCTTTAATACAGTCTTTCCATTCGTCTTGATTCGCGCTGCACTTTCTTGGCATGACGCTTTACAGCAGCTGCAGCCTTGCGCTTGCGCACGGCCGTTGGCTTTTCGTAGAACTCGCGTCGGCGAACTTCGGCCAAAAGGCCGGCTTTTTCGCAAGATCGCTTGAATCGACGCAGGGCCACATCGAATGGCTCGTTCTCTTTTACTTTAACGTTTGGCATGTAAGGTTTTTTCACTCCTCTTCGCAGGGCGTGCATTCTAGCTGCATACCATCACAAATGCAAAAGCCCACAAGCGCTTTCGCGGTAAATTCTTTGGGTCACTACCAGTGTCGCTAAGAAACCCGCTAAATCGGCGTTAAACCAAGATTCTACCCAAAAAAATCAGTAACATACGCCTTCAGTCATTTTTTTCAAAAGTCTTTCACGATGCGCGTCTTAGGTATTGAAACTTCTTGCGATGAAACCGGCGTCGCCGTTTACGATGACAGACAGGGTCTGTTAGCAGATCTTTTGTTTAGCCAGATCGACTTGCATGCAGCCTATGGCGGCGTCGTCCCTGAACTGGCATCACGAGACCATATTCGCAAAACCCTGCCGATGATCAATGAAGCCCTGGCTTTGAGTCATTCAACCCAGGCAGATATCGACGCGATCGCCTATACAGCCGGACCAGGTTTGGTGGGCGCCCTGCTCGTCGGAGCCAGTATTGCCAAGTCCCTGGCGTTTGCCTGGCAAATTCCGGCGATTGGTATCCATCACATGGAAGGGCACCTGTTAGCGCCAATGATGAGCACCGATCGTCCAGACTATCCGTTCCTGGCCCTGCTGATTTCTGGCGGCCACACCCAACTCATGAGTTGCCAGGGCCTGGGCCAGTACGAGTTGCTTGGTGAGTCTCTTGACGATGCGGCAGGTGAAGCGTTCGACAAAGTTGCCAAAATGCTCGGCTTACCTTATCCCGGAGGACCCGCGATCGAAAAACTGGCGCGCAGCGGCACACAGGCCAGATTTCGTTTTCCACGACCCATGACCGACCGGCCTGGTCTCGATTTCAGCTTCAGCGGCTTGAAAACCTTCACCATGAATACTCTGCGCAATCTCGATTCGCCGACGGATCAAGATCGTGCCGATATAGCCCTGGCCTTTCAAACTGCAGTGATAGAGACCATCAGAATCAAATGTCGCCGGGCGGTGGAACAAACGGGTTTGACGCAAATGGTCATAGCTGGCGGTGTCAGCGCCAATCAAGCGTTACGCCAGTCACTGGAACTGTTGACAAGAGATACCGGCTGCAGAGTCTATTATCCGGCGATGAAGTTATGCACAGACAATGGTGCCATGATTGCCTATGCCGGTTTGCAACATTTAATACAGGGCTACCATGAAGACCTGGCGATTCATGTCAGGCCGCGCTGGCCAATGACGGAACTGGGTTAGTCCCATGAACAGAGTCTATATAGAAGGACTGCGGGTCGATACCGTCATCGGTGTCTACGACTGGGAACGGACGATTCAGCAAACCCTGGTGATCGACCTGATGATGACCACCGACAATGCTAGAGCCGCAAAAGAAGATAATTTAGCCTATACCCTCGACTATGGCGCTATCGCCGCCCGAGTCACTTCTTTTGTTGCCGCAAGCAGATTTCAGCTGCTGGAGGCGCTGGCTGAGGCGCTCGCCGATCTGGTCATGACAGAGTTTGCCATCGCTGATCTGACGCTGAAGATTGGCAAGCCAGGCGCAGTGACTAATGCTAGAGACGTGGGTGTGATCCTGGAAAGACACCTTGAGACTGGTCAATGACAGAGCATCAGGTTTATCTGGGACTCGGGAGTAATATTCGCCCGCAACACTTTTTGCCCCTTGGCCTGGATGAACTGGCCAGCCGTTTTGGTGCCATGGATGTCTCTTGCACCTACCTTAGTACTGCTATTGGTTTCGAGGGACCTGACTTTCACAACCTGGTGGTCGGCATCGTTACAACCCATCGATTAAACGAGCTTTCGCAGATCCTGCGAGCCCTTGAATATCAGCATGGAAGAGACCTCAATTGCACTAAGTTCTCGTCGCGGACACTGGATATCGACCTGTTGACCTATGACAACCATGAAGGGCAGTTTGAGGACATCGTCTTGCCTCGCAAGGAGATCACAGAGAACGCCTTCGTCTTGCGGCCCTTTGCGGAAATCGCACCTGATCTGGTACTGCCCGGTCAAACTCAAAACCTGGCTGCACTCTGGCAAAAGTATGACGCAACCAACCAATCTTTGACGCCTGTGGCTTTGGACTGGCATGGAACGCGCTTGCCCATGCTCGCCTTGCGCGCCAAATTCCAATCTGAGCAACCACTGGCAACTCAGCATAGCCTCGGGTAGCGGACGGCCTGGCGAGTATGGGCAAATCAACGCGCCATCGCCTCCATCAAATCCATCTCGGTGATTAAGGTCTCGCTGACGAGGGCTTGGTCGCTCAGGGTCGACTTGGGCTTATTAGGTTGTTCGTTCGACGCAGGGTTACTTATGACGCAGGGTTACTTATGACGCAGGGTTACTTATAATGCTGGCTGACTTCAGGCGCAATGAGACCTCACCGAAACGAGAACGTGACGCTCGCCTTTGCGCCCTTTTGACCAAGCCCAGGTGACTCATGACGGACAACTGCCTTTTTTGCAAAATCGCCAACAAGCAAATTCCTGCCGAACTGGTCTATGAAGATGATCAAGTGATGGCTTTCAAAGATATCAGCCCACAAGCACCGGTGCACCAGTTGGTGATTCCGAAGCAGCACATCACGACCCTGAACGACTTGAACCTGGACCATCGCGATTTGGTAGGTCACATGGTGCTTACCGCGACTCAACTGGCTGCTGAGCAAGACCTCAGCACCCCCGGCTTTCGTCTGATCATGAACTGCAATCAGGATGGCGGTCAGACGGTCTTCCATATCCACCTGCACCTTCTGGGCGGACGTCAACTGACGCGCCTGGGTTAAAGGACCCAAGACACTATGCGCCAATCAACTGCGATAGATAGCTTCATCAACGGCTTAGACTCGGCACTGAGAACTGTCAGCGGAGCTGTCGGCCAGCCGCAACGCCCCAGTCCAGCGGCTGACAGCCACGACACTAACCTGAGCAGAGAACAGAAACTCAGCGCTGCGCGACTGATGCGGGTCAACCATTGCGGCGAGGTCTGCGCCCAGGCGCTGTATCGAGGCCAGGCGCTAACTGCGAAAAATCAGACCGCAGTCGCCACCTTGGATCAGGCTGCCGCGGAGGAAGCAGACCATCTGGCCTGGTGCCAGGCCCGTATCAAGGAACTGGATTCGCATGTCAGCTATCTGAATCCACTTTGGTACGCCGCCTCTTTCGGCATGGGCGCTCTGACCGGATTACTGGGCGACAAGGTCAATCTGGGATTTGTCGCTGCCACAGAGGAGGAGGTCTGTAAGCACTTAGACCGCCACTTGGCGCAACTGCCGAAGGAAGACCACAAATCTCGGCTTATCTTGACCCAAATGCGCGACGACGAACTCCGCCACAAGAATAATGCGCTCTCGGCTGGCGGCTCAAATTTTCCTGCACCTATCAAAATGCTAATGCATAGAGTTTCCTCTTTGATGACCCGATCCACCTACTGGCTCTGATCTGGACTCGAGTCGCTTTATACCTCGCACTCAGATTTGAATGATTTCATAGTCGTGGGTAATCTCGACACCGCCGCGACCCAACATAATCGAGGCTGAACAATATTTTTCAGCCGACAGATCGATCGCCCGTTTGACTTGGGCCTCTTTGAGCCCTCGCCCGGTCACAATAAAGTGGATATGGATCTTGGTAAAAACGCTGGGAATTTCATCCGCTCGCTCCGCCTCGAGTTTAGCGACGCAATCCGTCACATCCTGCCTGGATTTTCGTAACATAGACATCACGTCAAAACTGGTACAGCCACCCATACCCATCAAAACCATTTCCATAGGCCTGACACCCACATTTCTGCCACCTGCCGACGGCGGACCATCTATCGCAACAACATGACCACTCTCTGACTCAGCGATAAACATCGCCTCTTCTACCCATCGAATGCTGGCTTTCATTTTTCCTTGGCTCTCTGTCATCGGTTGATGCCCATGGTAGCGATAATCGCTAATCGGCACCACTTCAACAGCAGCTTCGAGACAAGCGCCCTCTCGAATCCGAGTGAATCCCGTAACTTGCCGACTCAGTGCTCACAAGTGCGACCGGCGACCAGTCGCTCCATCGATACCTTCAGCTATACCGCCCGCGCATCAAATTCTGCCTTCCAGTCGATTTATGGATTCGAGGTTCTCAATGACGTGCGACAGTCGATCATTCCTTCAGTAGGAGTCACAAAGAACACTCATGGCCAGCCTCATTCAACGCAATCCCGATTTCGGCAACATGGAGGCTTTCCTGAGTGTTGCGCACAAACGCAAGTACCCGCGAGGCAGCACGATTATTTACGCCGGGGAGCGCAGCGACTCCATTTTCTATATCACTCAGGGTTCTGTCACTGTGCTGGTTGAAGATGAATCCGGGCGAGAGATCATCGTCGCCTACCTGAATGCTGGCGACTTTGTCGGCGAGATGGCCATGTTTGGTGACCATGGCAAACGCACCGCTTGGGTTAAAGCCAAGATCGAGTGCGAAGTCGCAGAGCTGAGCTACACGAAATTTGCCGAGCTGAGCAAAAAAGACAGCGGCATGCTTTACCAACTGGCCAGTCAGCTCGCAGAACGCCTGGGTAAAACGACACAGAAGGTGGGCGATCTTGCTTTTCTAGACGTCACAGGTCGTGTCGCGCATACCCTGCTGGATCTCAGCAAGGAACCGGATGCCATGACTCACCCTGACGGCATGCAAATCAAGATCACGCGACAGGAAATCGGCAGAATTGTCGGATGTTCCAGAGAGATGGTCGGTCGAGTCTTGAAAACCCTGGAGGATCAAGGGTTGGTGTCGGTCAATGGCAAGACCATGGTCGTATTTGGTACCCGCTAAGCTTTGCCACGAGATTCACCCTGATGCTTTCTATTTGCCTAAAAAGTCCTTTTTACAGAGACTACTTAGACAGACCATCTAGAAAAACAGGTTTCGGAGTGCAGCGCCAGGATCTTCGGCGCGCATGAAGGCTTCCCCCACCAGAAACCCATAGACGCCGCGAAGCTGCATGGCCTCAATATCAGCCCGCTGCTGAATACCACTTTCAGTGACCAGCTTGACATCAGGCGGCAACAAATCGATGAGATCATAAGTTGTGGACAAATTAACACTAAAATCCCGTAAATCACGATTATTGATGCCGACCAGGGCTGGCGCAACCTGAAGCGCCTGCGCCAATTCAGCCGCGTCATGCACCTCGATCAGAACATCCATTCCCAGGTCAACAGCCAACTGGTAAAGGTTGGCCAGCGTCTTTGGCGCGAGAATGGCCGCGATCAGGAGAATACAATCAGCGCCAATACTTCGAGCTTCCAGTACCTGATACGCATCGACAACAAAGTCCTTCCGCAAGACGGGTAAAGCAACAGCCTGCCGAGCCTCCACCAGGTAGTCGTCGGCACCCTGAAAGAAGCTGACATCTGTTAATACAGACAAACAGGCTGCGCCCGCTTCAGCATAGCTGCGGGCAATCTCTGATGGCACGAAATTTTCTCGAATCACCCCCTTGGACGGTGACGCTTTCTTGATCTCGGCTATGACCGCCGGTTGCCGAGCGGATATCCTCGTCGTCAGCGCTGTCACAAAACCACGGGGCGCACTCTGACGCGCAATCTGCCTTTCCAGTTCGGCAATCGGTTTAAGCGCCGCCCGCATTGGAATCTCACGCCATTTCTCCTCAACGATTTTCTGCAGTATATCTGCTGCACCTATCACTGTGACTCACTCCCTTGAAGGTTTCGATCTACCTTTAACCGTGCTCAGAGAGCTGCTGGCTGAAGTCGACGAAGTCTTTGAATTTTTCAAGTGCCATGCCGCCGCCAATCGCATCCTGCGCCATCTCTACGCCAGCAGCCAGATCGGCGCACTGCCCCGAGACGTAAATGGCTGCACCGGCGTTCAGGGCGACAATTGCCGCTGCGGCGAGATGTTTTCCCGCCAGTGCCTGTTCCACCAAAACAAGGCTTTGCGCACTATTTTCGATAACCAATGATGTTATCGGCTGACGCTCCAGGCCAAAGTCTTCTGGACGAATCGAATACTCCGTAATTTCACCATTTTTGAGTTCCGCCACAAAGGTCTCAGCCGCAATACTGATTTCATCCAGGCCATCCGCTGAATGCACCACCAAAACATGCACACTGCCCAGGGACTTCAGCACCTCTGCTATGGGTCGCAACCAGCGCCGCGCATAGACGCCTATCACCTGGCGCTCAGCGCCAGCCGGATTGGTCAAAGGACCCAGTAGGTTAAAAATCGTGCGAGTCACCATTTCACGGCGCGGACCAATCGCATGTTTCATCGCCGAGTGATGGCTTACAGCAAACAGAAAGCCAGCGCCAATGGTTTCAATACAACGGGCAACCTGTGTCGGACTCAGGGTGATGTTCGCGCCGGCCGCCTCAAGCAGATCTGCACTACCACTCTTGCTGGAGGCACCACGGTTACCGTGCTTGGCAACCTGCACCCCGGCCGCCGCCGCTACAAAGACTGCCGCCGTCGACACATTGAACTTGTTGGACCCGCTACCACCGGTGCCACAGGTGTCGACAATATCCTTTCTTGAGGTTACCACTTTCGTTGAAAGTTCACGCATGACCCTGGCGGCGCCAATGATCTCGCTGACCGTCTCACCCTTCATGCGCAAGCCGATGAGAAATCCACCAATTTGGGCCTGGGTCGCTCCGCCGGACATGATCAAATGCATCACATCGAGCATTTCCGCCTCGGTCAGATCCTGACGATCGACCACTTTGGCTATCGCTGCTGGCATATCCATCAGCCTTGCACCTCCTGCAGATTGCGTCCCGATTGAGACTCACAATCATGAATAAAGTTGAGCAATAACTGATGACCATGTTCAGTTAATACTGACTCGGGGTGAAACTGCACACCTTCTATCTGCAGACTCTTGTGCCGAACGCCCATGATCTCATCAAGTTCACCATCAATTTCAGTCCATGCGGTCATCTCAAGACAATCTGGCAATGTCTCCGCAAGAATCACTAAAGAGTGATATCGGGTCGCCGTAAACGGATTAGGCAGACCAGAAAAAACCCCACTCCCAGAATGGAATATCTTTGAGGTCTTGCCGTGCATGACCTTTTTTGCTCGCGCAATGGTTCCACCATAAACCTGGCCGATACTCTGATGGCCAAGACAAATGCCCAGAATAGGTAAATGCCCGGCAAACTGGCGAATTGTCTCCATGGAAATACCCGCCTCATTGGGAGTGCAGGGTCCAGGGGAGATCACAATACCGGCTGGCGCCAAGGCTTGAATCTGCGCCAACGTAATCTCGTCATTTCGAAACACTTTTACCTCTTGGCCCAGCTCGCCCAGATATTGAACGATGTTGTAGGTAAAGGAATCATAGTTATCGATCATCAAGATCATTCTGAACCACCTGCTTCACCCACTACTTTGCGAGCCTCCGCCAAATTATAAGCACGAAGGTTTTCGGCCTTGGCCTCTATACCGAGACCCGCTTCTGCTAACGCCACGGCGCGAAAAATAGACCGAGCCTTATTGATGGTTTCCTGCCACTCAGACTCAGCCACAGAGTCCGCGACCACACCCGCACCGGCTTGAACATAAAGCGTTTGATCCTTGACGACTGCCGTGCGAATCGCGATTGCCGTATCCATATTGCCATTCCAGGACAGATAGCCAACGGCACCCCCAAATATACCCCGTTTCACCGGCTCACACTCGTCAATAATCTCAAGGGCTCTGACCTTTGGCGCCCCGCTTAGGGTGCCCACCGGCAGCGTCGCACGCAGCAGATCCATCGCGCTGTAGCCCACATCGAGTTTACCTTGAACATTTGAGGCTATGTGCATGACATGGGCGTAGCGTTCAACTGTCATCATCTCAGTCACATCGACACTGCCGGTCTGACAGACCTTACCAATATCATTGCGTCCCAGATCAATCAGCATCAGATGTTCAGCCAGCTCCTTTGAGTCCGCCAACAATTCCTGCTCTAACGCCTGATCTTCGACCTCATCGACTCCTCGCCGACGAGTTCCAGCCAGTGGCCTGACAGTCACCTGCCCGTTGTCCAGACGAGCCAGTATCTCAGGTGATGAACTGACGATATGAAAGTCGCCCAAATCCATGTAGTACATGTAGGGTGAAGGGTTGAGGGCTCTAAGCGCCCGATAGAGATTCAATGGGTCGCTTTCGAGCCTGATAGACATCCGCTGGGATAACACCACCTGCATGACGTCTCCAGCCTGGATGTAATTTTTAATTCTCTCAACGTCCGCCTTGAAGGATTCCTGCCCGTAACTTGAAACAAAGTCCTCCTCATGTATCACAGGTCCGATGGATGGCTGGCGAATATCCGCAGGTATCGGAGCCTGCATACTGGCCGCCATCTCGTCAAGCCGCGACTGGGCCAACGAATAGGCATTTTCAAGAGCCGGGTCCACATGGGTTATCAGGTGAATTTTGCCCTTAACGTTATCAAACACCATGACATCGTTAGATACCATTAGCAAAATATCAGGTGTACCAATTGCATCGGGCGGAATGCTGTGGCGAACCTTTTTTTCGACATATCGCACCGTATCGTAGCCGAAGTAGCCGACAAGGCCGCCGGTATAAATGGGCAAATTTTTAATGGGTGGATAGCGAAATCGCTCCTGGAATTTTTCAACATACACCAGCGGATCATCACAGGTAAATCGGTCAGTCACAACACCTTGCGACTCGAGCACCACCTCATCACCATACACCCTAAGGATCTGACTACAGGGTAATCCGACCATCGAATATCTGGCCCATTTTTCTGCACCCTGCGCCGCCGATTCAAGTAGGTAGCTGAAACTTCCACGCGCCACTTTGATGTAACTCGACAGGGGAGTGTCCAGGTCAGCCAGCACTTCACGGGTTACGGGAATATGATTGAACCCTTGCGCGGCAAATTCGGCAAAATCATCCAATGTCATGATTTTTACTCCAGAAAAACAATTAGCAAACTTCGATCAGCAAAATTCTCTTTGACAACGTTCTTTTTTAAATCCAAGAGAACTGGCTGTCATCCCAACGGTGATGAGTCACCATCGCCAAGACGAAGTGGAGCGGGGACAAAAGGTGATGCGGTCTGGACTAATCATGAGCCGAGCAACCCACAAACGGGTTCTGTTTGATCAACGAAATCGCAGCTTAATAGACTGCAGAGTCCGAATCAAGATCATGCTGCCGCGGCAATTTCTCGCTTCATGGCGGCGATGGTGGTGGCATAATCTGGCGCACCAAATATCGCCGATCCCGCGACAAAGGTATCGGCGCCGGCCGCGGCGATTTTGCCAATATTGTCAATTTTGACACCCCCATCTATCTCCAGGCGAATGTCACGACCACTGGCATCAATCATTTGCCGAGCCTGAGCCAGTTTGGCGTAGGTAACAGGAATGAAGCTTTGACCACCAAAGCCCGGATTGATCGACATGATCAGGACCATATCAATCTTGTCCATCACGTAATCCAAATACTGTAGAGAAGTTGTCGGGTTAAACACCAGGCCACACTGACAGCCTCCGGCGCGAATCAACTCCAAGGACCTGTCAATATGTTCGCTGGCTTCGGGATGAAATGTGATGTAACTCGCGCCAGCCTCGATAAAATCACCAATCAACCGGTCGACGGGCTTTACCATCAGGTGCACGTCTATCGGAGCTGTGACGCCATAATTACGCAGCGCCTTACATACCATAGGCCCTATGGTGAGGTTCGGTACATAGTGATTATCCATGACATCAAAATGGATAATATCAGCGCCGGCTGCGAGCACCGCATCGACTTCCTGACCCAGCCGCGCGAAATCTGCCGACAAAATTGAGGGAGCTATTAAAGGTTTCAAGAGGTGCAATCCCGTTTAAAATTCGCGCCATTCTAACGCGATCTAAGCATAAAGTCAGACTCTTGAGCCTGAAAGCACAGCGCCTCTTGGCCAAGACAAGTCGGCTCACCCGGAAAACCTGGGGGCCACGCCCGTGATGTGGGTTAAGCCAAAATCAGATGTGAGTCGCGTTCAAGGTCGCGAGCCGTTCCGGGGTACCCACATCGGTCCAACGTCCAGCATAATATTGCCCCGCCAAAAGACTGGCTGCGATCGCCGGCTCAAACAAGGTTCGAAGTCTCATTGCGCCACCTTGCAGGCCGCGAAACAGGCTGGGCGAGTAGACCCCTATCCCCGAGTAAGTTAAGCGCTCAGATCCCATACCCAGCAGCCCTTCGGCATCCAGACTGAAATCACCCAAAGGATGATGGAGCGGGTTATCTACCATCAACAGGGAGGCGACGCGTCCATCAAGCTGTTTTGGCAACAGTGAGAAATCAAAGTCTGTGTAAATATCGCCGTTCACGACCACAAACGGCTCGTCACTGGAGACACCCCCCAGTAACTCCAGCGCATGATGGATACCACCTGCCGTCTCGAGCAGATTGACCTCAATGGAATAGCGAATATCCAGCCCGAAGACTCGACCGTCACCCAGCCGCGATCGAATTTTCTCACCCAGATGATGTAAATTGACCACAACCTCGGTAAATCCTGCTTCCGCCAGACGCACCAAATGCCATTCAATCAGGGCCTTGCCATGCACCTCAAGCAGCGGCTTAGGAATAGTCGCTGTTAACGGCAACATTCGCCGGCCTTCTCCAGCGGCCAGAATCATTGCCTTCACTGACTGACCCTATGGAACTCAAGTCGCGGCAAGACGCGCTTCGACAACCAATGTCCTACCGCTTCAAACTCGGGATATATTGCACAGACCTCTACTATATAGCTCAGGACCAACGGAATATCTTTGAGGTAGCGGGCCTTACCGTCTCGTAAGTTGAGCCGCGCAAAGATGCCAGCACACTTCAGATGGCGTTGCATTCCCATAAAATCAAACCAGCGCAGGAATTGATCTACATCCACGGGCTCTTTCGGTTGTTCCTGCAACCATTGCTGATGCGCCTCTGTGACCCAGTCAACCACTTGTGTTCTGGAAAAACGGTGATAACAGTCCTTCAGCAGAGACACCAGATCATAGGTCAAGGGACCCAGGACTGCGTCCTGAAAGTCGATAATGCCCGGTTGCTCGCCGGCAATGACCATCAGGTTTCGCGCATGATAATCGCGATGCACAAACACTCGCGGCTGTACCAAAGCCGATGTGATCAGCGCGTCGAACAGCTGTTGAATCATCGCTCGCTCTTGTGCTTCAAGGACCAAGCCCAACTGCTGATCCAGAAACCACTCGGTAAACAAATCCATCTCAGTTCGTAACTTGGCTTCATTGTAGGTTGGCACCTGGTCACCCACGACGATGGCCTGCATTCGGCGAATACTTTTCATCGCCGCTTGATATTTTTCCTCAATTTGATTCGCCTGTCCCTCACTCAGCATATCCAGATAGAGGGTGTCGCCAAAATCAGCGAGCATCATAAATCCCTGATCCAGATCCGCTCGATAGACGCGCGGGACCGCAAGTCCAGCTGCGGCCAGTAGCCCTTGAACCTGGAGAAAGGGTCGACTGTTCTCCTTATCCGGCGGTGCATCAACAAAAATATAGGTCTCGCCTGCACCGACCGCACGAAAGTAGCGGCGAAAACTCGCGTCATCTGAAGCAGCGCTCAGTGTAAAACCCTTCGACGCTGGCACACCCACTTGGCGCAACGACGCTTGTGCCCAATCAGTCAAGGCCGCCAACCTGTCGGCCGCTGATCCTGACGAAGTGACCGAAGGCTGGCTCATGACCTGAACCGGCTGATCAAGTAATCCATCGACTTTGACAATTTAACTGAACTCTCTTATTGAATGATTTATTATCCCCATTCACTTCACCCAAGGCCACTATTTATCACGTTTTCAACTGTTACCAAGGCATGCAACCCAGCGCCCTTGACCTTCTGGTTAACAGCTCTGGTGCTGGCTGCGACTCTGATGCCCAGCAGTGGGTTAGCAGCCGAGCCACCTCTGTCAGCCGCACAAATCGATTGGGTCGCGGCGGATCAGCTCACACCGGAACAGGCTGCCAGTTTGCCGCCGTTCTGTCATGGTCGCTATCTGGACCCACCAACCAGTGGCAATCCAGCTGATCCCGAGATTTATGCCAGCGCCGATTCGGCCGTTTATCTGTTTGAACAGGGCAGCACCTTGCAGGGCGATGTTGAGATTAGCCGAGGCGAGTCGGTAATTACCGCACCCTTTGTCAGTATCGATGACGCCTCGAAAGTGGCAACAATTGAAGGCCCATTGACCATCCGTCGGCGAGGGTTTTTATTGACCGGTACCCACGCGACTTCGAATCTGATGGACGACAGCGGTGTCGTCAAAAATGCCACCTTTTTACTACACCAGGCCTATCTGCGCGGCGCCGCCAGTGAGCTGAGCCAGGATGCGAGCGGGGTTGTGAGGGTTACGCAGGGCAGTCTTACCCGTTGTGAACCCGGCAGCAATTCCTGGCTTGTCAGTGGTCAGGGTTTTGTCCTGGACACTCAGGCCGGCTTTGGCGTTGCTCGAGATGTGACTCTATCCGTCAAGAACGTACCTGTGCTGTACCTACCCTGGCTCAGGTTTCCTATTAATGACGCCCGCCAGTCGGGCTTTCTACTGGCCAACGTCGGCTCCAGTGGTAGCGGCGGTACCGATATCAATATTCCCTACTATTTCAATCTTGCGCCGAATCGAGACGCTACCTATCAGCTTCGAAGCCTGTCTCATCGAGGCCTGATCCATGATGGTCAATTCCGCTATCTGACGCCACGCACACAGAATGAGATTAACGCCGGCTATATCAGCAAGGACAAAATCTTCGACCAAAGAACACTGCAAGCTGACTCCGATAGCCTGGCGTTCACGGCTCAAAACCGCTGGTACTTGGATCTTCGTCACCGGGGAGGACTGGACAGTCGCTGGCAGACAGCCATCAATTACAGCGCCGTCTCAGACATCGATTACCTGAATGATATTGGCGGTGAAGTCGGCGCCGCAGTCAGTCTGCTGTCCAGCACGCCCTTTGACCCAGGCCAGACAAACCGACGCTCAGCCAGTCTCGATCAATTCGCCCAGGCCCTCTACCGAGGGCAAGACTGGCAAGCGACCGTGACCGTCAGAGACTTTCAACTGCTGGATCCCTTTGATCCCGAACAATATGCCGTCCTACCCAAAATAACGCTTGAGCATCTAGCTCGATCGGGTCGCTGGCAATTGGCGTCACGGCTTGAATATGCACACTTCAGCAAATCAACGACCCAACCCTTGCTCAATAGAAACGATCCCACCGATTCGAACGAACTGTTGCAAATCACAGGTGAGCGAGCGACCGCGGTGCTGGAGTTATCCCATGCTTATCGGCAACCCTGGGGGTTTTTGACCCCGGGATTAAAGCTCACCCATCGTCAATATCAATTGGACAATACACCCGAAGGGTATGAACGAAAACCAGCACTGACGACTCAAACTTTTTATCTGGACGCCGGCTTGCTATTCAATCGCGCCATCAATCTTTTCAGCCGTCCGCTGGAGCAAACCCTTGAGCCCAGGCTTTTTTACCTCTATACCGGCGAAAAGGACCAGAGCGCCTTGCCATTATTTGACGTCAGCAGTTTCACGCCAGGTTATGCGCAATTATTCCGCACTAATCGCTTCACGGGCGGCGATCGCGCTGCGGATGCCAACCAGTTGAGCCTGGGTTTGACGACTCGGCTACTGAATCCGCGTAATGGTCAGCAGCTGCTCGCCGCCAGCATGGGTCAAATCCAATATTTTAAAGATCGCACGGTCACCTTGACCGACCCTGGATTCGATGAGACCACAGCGGCGAGATCACCACTGTTTACCGAAGCCATGCTGAACCTGAATGCTGACCTGCGTGTTCGCGCAGCATTTCAATGGGATCCCCAGTCCCACCAGACCCATCGCCGCCAAATCGCCCTTAACTACGCGACCGACACCCGCAAAATTTTCAATCTAGGCTACGTCTATACTAATCCGAAGGTTGAGCAACGGCCCGGTCTGGCTCAAGAAGAGGCCAGTACCTCGGTGATCTGGCCACTCTCTCATCAATGGAGTGGCATAGGCGCGTGGAACTTTGACCTGGACAGGCGTCAAACACTTGAGACGTTGTTTGGCATTGAATACAACGACTGCTGCTGGAAGTCGCGCCTGATGTTTCGGCGGTTCATCAAGCCGACCCGCTTTTCGCTGGCTGCAGTTGGCAACTCCTCTACCGCGACGGAATTGACGACAGTTGGTACAATAGCTGCCAATATGGATACCGGCGTGTTTTTTGAAGTGCAATTCAAGGGCCTCGCAACACTGGGCCGGCGCCTTGATTCTCTACTGAATGATGCCATTCAGGGCTATAGATTCAGCGAAGACCAAATAGGATATTAAAACGATGATGAGAACACTGCTCCAAACCTCGCTCTCGAGCATCCTTCTCCTGGCGGCATTGCAGGCGAATGCAAACCTGGTGATCATGGATAGAATCGTCGCGGTCGTTGACGAGGATGTCATTCTTGAGTCGGAACTACTTGAACGTATCAACACGCTGAAAGCACAGCTGACGCAACCGAACCAACTGCCTGCTGATGAGGTGTTGAAAAAACAAATCATCGAGCGACTCATCGTTGAAAGCCTGCAATTGCAAATGGCCCAACGGGTCGGCGTAAGAATCAGTGACGAGGAACTTAATGAGGCATTGCAGGCTATCGCTGAGCAAAACAACATGACCCTTGCACAATTTCGTGCTGTGCTGGAGAAAGACGGTATCGCCTATGGTGACATGCGTACTCAGGTCGAGCGGGAAATCATGATTGCGCGAGTTCAGCAAGGCATGATGCGTAATCGCATCGAGATATCTGAGCAGGAAATCAAGACCTTCCTGGCGTCTGAAATGGGCGAGGTCATGACCGCCGACGAATATCGCATGGCGCACATCCTGGTTCCGCTGCCAGAGGATGCAGCAGCGGCAGAAATCGCTGAGGCACAGGCTCAGGCAGAAGATTTGATCCGACAACTTGCTGCAGGCGCAAACTTCCAAAGCCTCGCAGTCAGCCATTCTGCCGGCTCAAATGCCCTTGAGGGTGGAGACTTGGGTTGGCGCAAGATCGCCCAGCTACCCAGCATGTTTGCCGATACCGCCAAAACGATGGTTGCAGGCGATGTTCGAGGGCCGATTCAAAGTGGCAGCGGATTTCACCTGATCAAGTTGCTGGAGACACGGGGCGCAAAAGCGGAAGGCCAGATAGCGCAAAGTCAGGTCCGCCACGTGCTGATCCAGCCTTCCGAGATTCGAAGCGATGAGGAAGCCCTGGAGATGGCCGAGAGCCTTCGCGAGGAAGTGGCTAACGGACGAGCGTTTGACGAAATCGCCAAGTTGTACTCCGATGACCCGGGCTCTGCTCTTAGTGGCGGAGATCTGGGCTGGGCCCGCGCCGGCACCTATGTCGCTGAATTCGAGGTGCAATTGCAAGGTAGCGAACTGAACGTCTTAAGCCCCGTCTTCAAGAGCGAGCATGGCTATCACTTTCTTGAAGTCACAGGTCGGCGCATTGAGGATTTCAGTGATCGCTTTCGCATGAGTCAGGCAGAGAATTACTTGCGCAACCAACGCTTTGACGAAGAACTCCAGAATTGGATCAGAGAGATTCGGGACGATGCATTTGTCGAAATTCGAATCTAGATGCGCTGTGGTGAGTGTCTAATATACCTAACGACGAGGACCCGTGTGGGGCGCATCCTGAGACAACGCCTTGAACCCAGGGTTGATCACGACCCTGAGCACGGCTTCAATTTGCTATGTGCAGGCCCAATCCACACCATCGGCCAGGAGAGATAGCTTGGCTAGCATCAATGACCCTCATTCGACGCACTCCCGCAGGCCGCTACTGGCAGTCACAGCCGGCGAACCTGCAGGTATTGGCCCAGACATTGTGCTCTCGGCGCTGGGAAAAGCGCTACCCGCAGATCTGCTAGTTGTAGCGGACTGCGAACTGATGCGACAGAGGTCGCTCGACTTAGGCTTGACAATACCCATTAACAATTGGCTTGAATCAGGCCAGGTCTTCAGCGATCAACTGAATATTTTCCCAGTTCAGCTTGCCCAGCCGGTAGTACCGGGAAGATTGAACACCGACAATGCTCCCTATGTTTTGGCGACACTTGAGGCTGCTGTAAGCTTGTGTGAGTCCGGCGTCTGTCAAGGTATGGTGACAGGTCCGATCAATAAGGCCATCATCAACGATGCAGGCATTCCCTTCACTGGACATACAGAGTGGCTTGCCGATCGTCTGGGCGTCAGTCGTGTCGTTATGATGCTGGCGACCACTGGCTTACGCGTCGCACTGGCAACCACTCACCTGCCATTGCGTGCAGTAGCTGATGCGATTAACTCGCAGGATCTGGCCAGAACACTGACGATTCTCGATGCAGAACTACGTCAGCGGTTTCATCTACCCGCACCAAAAATTCTGGTCTGTGGTCTCAATCCACATGCCGGCGAAGGGGGCCATCTGGGTACCGAGGAAATCGACACCATCATTCCGACAATCCAAGCCCTACAACGACAAGGCCTCAACCTCACTGGGCCGACGCCCGCAGACACCGCGTTTACGCCAGCTATGCTCAGTCAATTCGATGCAGTGCTCGCCATGTACCACGACCAAGGCTTACCGGTACTGAAACATAAAGGCTTTGGTGACGCCGTCAATATTACCCTGGGTCTACCGATCATTCGAACCTCTGTCGATCATGGAACGGCGCTTGAGCTCGCAGGGTCCGGAAAAGCAGATCCAGCGAGCCTGTATACGGCCATTCGCTATGCGGCAGAAATGGTTCCACCTGCTGCTTGTGATCGCTGACGATGCGCGCCAGGAAACGCTTCGGCCAGAATTTTCTCAATGATCAGCTGACGATTCAGGGAATTATCGACGCCATTCGACCCAGTGCGAGCGATCATGTTCTCGAAATCGGGCCCGGTCATGGCGCGCTGACCGAGAGCCTTGTGGCATCTGGCTGCCAGCTTGATGTCGTCGAAATCGACCGCGACCTGGCCGCCGAACTGCGCCAGCGTTATCCGGGTCTAAATGTTATAGAGGCGGACATTCTCAAGTTTGATTTTAACCAGATTCGCGGCGGCAGACCGCTACGGGTCGTCGGCAATCTGCCCTACAACATTTCTACACCCTTATTGTTTATGCTGTTCGAAAAGCTCGACATGATCGAGGATATGTACTTCATGCTTCAGCTGGAGGTCGTCGAGCGGATGGCCGCGGCCGCCTCAACCAGCCAATATGGTCGTCTCTCCATTATGAGCCAATACTTTTGTGCGGCTGAAAAGCTGTTTGATGTTCCTCCCAGCGCCTTCACGCCAGCACCCAAGGTCACCTCAGCCGTAGTGCAGATGATCCCTCACGCGCAGCGTACGCCCTTGCAAGATCGTTTGCTGTTTCAATCTCTCGTGGTCCAGGCATTCAGTCAACGTCGCAAGACAGTACGAAATGCCCTAAAAAGATACCTGTCAGGATCCGAATTACTGGCGCTGGGAATAGATCCGGAGCAACGTCCGGAGACCATCACCGGATTTGAATATATTCAATGTGCTAATTATTTGTCAGCGCGAGATGTACCGGCCCCCACTCAACTGGCTACGTCCAGCGAATTTTCAGGCTGAGACCTTGAGCACCTACGTGATTGGCGATGTTCAGGGCTGTGCAATGGAGCTTGCCGACCTGCTAGACAGCATCGGATTCAAACCGCAACAAGACTCTGCCTGGTTTCTGGGAGACCTGGTTAATCGCGGCCCCAATAATCTCGAGGTGATTAACCTCATTCGAGCATTACCGAACACAAAAGTTGTACTGGGCAATCACGACCTGCATTTTCTCGCCGTCGCCGTCGGCAGTCAGTCGGCCGGCCACGGCGACACCTTGGCCGACCTGATGCACGCCTCTGACCTGCCGGACATCATCGACTGGCTGCGCCAGCAGCCTCTAGCCTACCTTAATGAGGCTCATGGCTGCCTGTTGGTGCACGCGGGAATTCCGCCCATCTGGAGCATTCAAACCAGCCTGGCTCGTGCCAGGGAGGTCGAGGCGACGCTCAAAGGGCCAAACTATGTCGAGTTCCTGGCACAGATGTATGGTAACGAACCCGCAATCTGGTCTGAAAACCTGACCGGCATGCCGAGGCTCAGATTAATTACCAACTACTTAACTCGGCTGCGCTACTGCACGGCCGCGGGCGAGCTTGAGCTGCTAAGTAAGACCGACGAATCTCCGAGCGGTTTTGCTCCCTGGTTCAGCTATCCTCGTCCCGATCCTAAAACCAAAATTCTGTTCGGCCACTGGGCTGCTCTGAACGGAAAAACCGGCGATGACGCCTTTATCGCCCTGGATACCGGTTGCGTCTGGGGACGTTCCTTGAGCGCAATGCGGCTGAATGATGGTAAGATCTTCTCGGTACCTGCTCGGCGAACACATTCATGACGATAGCCTAATCGAAACGAGACGATTCATTGGATACTTACCTTGTAGGCGGTGCGGTTCGCGACAGACTCCTTGATCTTCCTGTGGTAGAGCGAGACTGGGTGGTCGTGGGCGCCACGGCCGAGCAGCTCACTCGTCTTGGTTACCGCTCAGTGGGTAAAGACTTTCCGGTCTTCCTGCACCCAAAGAGTCAGGAAGAATACGCCCTGGCCCGCACCGAGAGAAAGACTGGCCAGGGCCATCGCGGATTCATTTGCGACGCGAATGCGACCGTTACCCTTGAGCAGGACCTGGCACGCCGCGATCTGACGATTAATGCCATCGCAGAGGACGCGGACGGCAACCTGATTGATCCCTATGGTGGGGTCGAAGACTTGCAAGCCAAAATACTGCGGCATGTCTCTGCGGCCTTCGCTGAAGATCCCTTGCGCATCCTGAGAGTCGCCCGGTTCTTAGCGCGCTTTATCCATCTGGGTTTTCGTGTTGCACCAGAGACGATGGCTCTCATGCAGAACATGGTTGAACGTGGCGATCTTAATGAATTAACCCCAGAACGGGTCTTCATGGAGTGTGAGAAAGCCTTAAGAGCACCGACGCCAGCCGCTTTCTTTAAGCTACTGCATACCCTGGGCGCGCAGCCTAAACTATGGCCAGAGATCAATGACCTCATCCTGCTCGAGCGTTTAAGCGTCATCACTGATCAACCTGAATACCGCTTCGCTGCCCTGTTTACGACCACGCCACCCGACCTGATCAGGCGCCGTTGCAGCGCACTTAAGGTACCCAACCGCTACTCAGAACTGGCGATCCTGGTCAGTCAGGGATACTCTACTTGGCTGAATCTGACCCGCTTGTCGGCAGACGAAATTCTGGCCTTTTTTCTTCAAATGGATGCGTTTCGACGTCACGAGCGTTTCGCTCAGTTCCTGACTGTTAGCGTTTTTTTGGCTCAGGTGCAGGATCAGGATTCGGTCTTCTTAAAGACCCGTTGGCAGCAATTATATCAAACTTGCATCGAGGTCACCGCCGCGAAGGTGGGGGCGGGTCTGGAAGGGCCAGCCATCAGCCGCGCCCTGCGGGATCATCAGCTTGGCAGAATCAAGGCACTACTGGCAGACCTTGAAAACCCGTGAACCTATGCAATCAGGGTACTCAGGGCACTCGAGATGATCAATCTTTTGAAGCACGTTCTCGAGCACGTTCTCGAGCAATGGCACGATAACCAATGTCCGTTCGATACTGGGCATTGGCAAACTGAATTTTTTCGACCATCGAGTAGGCCCTTTCCTGTGCTTCGAGCACGGACCGACCCTTGGCCGTAATACCCAGCACTCGGCCGCCATTGGTCACCACCTTGCCATCATCGAGACGAGTGCCTGCATGAAAGACTTTACCCAGCTCATTCGCTGCCTCGATACCCGTAATCTCATCACCACTGGCATATTTGTTCGGGTAGCCGCCAGCCGCCATGACTACGGTCAAGGCCACCTGGTCGTCAAACTCAAGCACTTGATTGATCAGATCGCCATCCAGGGCGGCCAAACAGAGCGCTGCCAAATCTGATTGCATTCGCATCATCACCGGTTGTGTCTCTGGATCCCCAAAGCGACAGTTGAACTCGATTACACTGGGATTACCTGCTGCATCAATCATCAGACCCGCATACAAGAATCCAGTATAGGGATGTCCGTCGCTGGCCATTCCCTCAAGGGTTGGCTGAATCACCTGTTCGATAATGCGCTGATGAACTTCGGGCGTGACGACCGGCGCCGGTGAGTAGGCACCCATGCCGCCAGTGTTGGGGCCTTGATCACCATCAAATGCGGCCTTGTGATCCTGTGAGGATGCAAAGTCCAGAAAGGTCTCACCGTCAGCGATCACGATAAAACTGGCTTCCTCGCCGACCAGAAATTCTTCAATGACGACTTTGGATCCAGCGGCACCAAAGGCATTACCGCTCAGCATATCGGTAATGGTTGCTCGGGCTTCATCTTGGCTTTGAGCAATCACGACGCCTTTACCCGCTGCCAGGCCGTCGGCCTTGATGACGATGGGCACGGACATTTGCTGAGCAAACGCGATGGCGGCTGCCGGATCATTAAAACTGCCATAGGCAGCCGTCGGTATCTTATGCCTGGCGAGAAAATCTTTGGTAAAGCTCTTTGACCCCTCGAGTTGCGCAGCGCCGCGATTCGGTCCGAAACACGCCAATCCCGCGGCCTGAAATTGGTCCACCACGCCGGCAACCAGCGGAGCTTCCGGCCCAATAATTGTCAGATCTATGGCATTTTCACGCGCAAATTGAATCTGCGCGGCGAAATCCATGACATCTATGTCGACATTGCACAACTTCGCGTCTTTAGCTGTTCCGGCATTGCCTGGTGCCAAATAAACCTTCTCTACCTTATCTGACTGAGCCACGCGCCAGGCCAGTGCATGTTCTCGTCCGCCACTACCCGTGATCAGAATTTTCATCAACTTACCCTTATCGTTGCCGTTCAGATTCACCCAATGTCAGACTAGTGACGAAAGTGTCGCATGCCAGTAAAGATCATAGCCATACCCGCTTCGTTGGCAGCGCGAATAACCTCATCATCTCGAACTGAGCCACCGGGCTGAATCACAGCGGTAATACCTGCTGCCGCCGCCGCATCGATACCATCACGAAACGGGAAAAACGCATCTGAGGCCATGACTGAACCAGGCACCTGCAGGCCCTCGTCTGACGCCTTGATGCCTGCAATTTTTGCACTATAGACACGGCTCATTTGACCCGCGCCAACACCGATGGTGCGATTGTCACAGGCATAAACGATGGCATTCGACTTGACATATTTTGCCACCGTCCACGCAAACAGCAGATCCTTGCGCTCTTTCTCGGTGGGTTGACGCTCAGTGACCACCTGTAACTGAGCCTCGCCTTCAATCGTATTAACCAGCGGCAAGTCACTGTCCTGAACCAACAAACCACCCAGGACCTGCTTGAAGCTCAATTCACCGGTTCGATCCAGCGACAAGTCCCCACAGGCGAGAACCCTGACGTTTTTCTTCTGTGCAAACACTGCCAGCGCGTCCTCATCAATCGATGGTGCTATGACAACTTCGACGAATTGCTTGTCGACGATATCTGTCGCGACCGCCAGACTGACTGAGCGATTGAAGGCAATGATACCGCCAAAAGCGGAAGTAGGATCCGTTGCAAAGGCATTCTGGTAGGCCAGCAGCAAATTTTCGGCCACTGCAACCCCGCAGGGATTCGCATGTTTGACGATGACACACGCAGGTTCCGCAAACGCTCGAACACACTCCAGCGCCGCATCTGTATCGGCGACATTATTAAATGACAGCGCCTTGCCCTGCAGTTGGTGGGCTTCAGCTACACTCCCAGGACCCGCGTTCGCAGAGACATAAAAAGCTGCTGCCTGATGCGGATTTTCCCCGTAGCGCATGTCCTGCTTACGACGATACTGAAGCGTCAGCGTCTGAGGAAATTGCAATCGCGCCTGAGACTCAAGCGTTATAGCACCCAGATAGTTGCTGATCGCAGCGTCGTAGCGGGCAACATGCTCGAAGGTTTTGACTGCCAATCTAAATCGAGTCGCGTAGGAGATGTAACCCCCTGATTGCGCCATCTCTTCGAGTATCAACGGATAATCGGCAACATCTACAACGACAGCCACACTGGCGAAATTCTTCGCGGCAGATCGAAGCATGGCTGGACCACCTATATCGATATTCTCAATGGCCTCGGCAAACGTACAGTCTGGCCTACTGATAGTTTGTTCAAACGGGTACAGATTAACAACCAGCAGATCAATCGCTTCAATCCCATGCGCCTGCATGACATCAATATCTAGTCCGCTGCCATCTGCCAGCCGTCGGCCCAGTAACCCCCCATGGATCTTCGGATGCAGGGTCTTGACTCGACCATCCATCATTTCGGGAAAACCCGTATAATCCGCCACCTCTTGAACGGTCAGGCCATCGTCTTTCAACAGCTTATGGGTGCCTCCTGTCGACAGCATTTTAATGCCAGCTTTGGCAAGGGTTTGAGCCAGTAGCAACAGACCAGATTTATTCGAGACGCTGAGAAGCGCTGTTTTAACTTTGTAATTATCCATAGAGAAACGTCGACGCCGTAATCATCAGTAACTTTTCGTTGCAAACTTACTTGCAACGGACGTGCGCAATAAATGCAACAGTAACCATAAAAGTAAAGATAGAGATAAATGCAAAAAGGACGGTTGCCCGTCCTTTTTTGAGAAGCAGATTTTACACGCCCACCTGCTGAATTGGAATTGTCTAAGGGCCTTCAGCCGCTATAACAGGCCATACTTTTTCATTTTTTTCCGCAAGGTACCGCGATTCAAGCCGAGAATCTGCGCGGTTTGGCTTTGGTTCTGCGCAGTGTGGTGTAATACACAGTTTAACAGCGGCAGTTCAACCTCGCACAACACCAGCTCGTACAAGTCTGCTAGCGGCTGATCATCCATGGTTTTGATATAAGCGTTCACCGCCTTTTTGACTGACTCGCTCAGTAATGGTTCGGCTATCTGTTCGGCTAGATCGCCGGCAATCTCGTTGAATGTGCTAAGCCCTCGTCCTTTCTCTGCTGATTCGTCTTTTATCGACATAGGGACTCCTACCTCTTTTAAGCTACCAACCCTCCTTCAAATGCCTCGCTAATCGCCACCACTTGCGCCTCACCAGACTGTAACCCATTGAATTTTTTCATAAACTCCACCGGCACTCGACTGGATAGGTACCAACCCACGTGTTTTCTCGCGATCCGGACCCCCATTACCTCGCCATAAAACTCGACCAAGTTTCTTATATGTACGATCAACGCCTGTTTTATCTCACTGTTCTTCGGATTTATTTTTTCTTCACCGGTTCTGAGATAATGGTCGACGATTGCCGCAAGCCAAGGTTGTCCCTGCGTCGCTCTTCCCAACATGACCGCAGCGGCTCCTGTTTGCGCCAATACCGCCTTGGCCTTGGAGGCTGAATCGATATCACCGTTGGCAACCACCGGGATACTAACGGTATCAACCACCTCGGCAATCCCCTCATAGTCTACCTGACCACCGAATTTACAGGCTCGCGTTCGGCCATGCACGGTCAAGAGTGTCACCCCTGACGACTCTGCAATTCGAGCGATTGTTGACGCATTCTGGGTCTCTTTGCACCAGCCGAGACGGATCTTCAGTGTCACCGGCACCGTAACCGCGCCGACGACAGCCTCAAGGATTTGGCCAACGAGTTTTTCATCTCGCAGCAGCGCCGAACCCGCTTGACGATTGCAGACCTTTTTTGCCGGGCAGCCCATATTAATATCAACAATTTCGGCGCCGCGGGCCTCGTTCATGCGTGCCGCTTCCGCCATCATTGCGGGTTCTGCACCGGCTATCTGAATCCAGCGGGGTCCGACTTCGTCGTGATACGCCAGGCGCTGGCGAGATTTCACAGAACTCCACAAGCGCGTATCACTGGTAATCATTTCAGATACCATCCAATGTGCTCCAAACTGACGACACATGTTTCGATAGGGTTTGTCTGTGACGCCGGCCATGGGTGCAATGATCACCTGGCTGGCATGTTCGTGAGTACCAATCTTCAACATAAACTTTTTTTCAGCTGAGTGGCAAAAATGGTTATCTTAGCTTACTTAGAAGCAGAGGTGCGTTAATCGATCATCAAACTGTAGCCCAAGGCCGCTTTTCCTGGATCGACAATCTCCAGAGAGAGTCGAACTTCGGTAAAGGCCGGAAAATACTTGAGCCCGGTCAATTCACCGGACAGATAGTCTGCTGGCTTAAAGGTGCGTTGCGCCACTTTCTTACTGTTGATATCAGTAAAGGTTAACGTCAGATTTGGAAATGTCTGCTCAAAGGCCCCGGAATTTTTGATAATTGCATCAACTTTCAGCGCCCCGGGTAACGTCGGATGACTACGTACGATTAAACCCGTGGTCATCAGGACAGAGAGGTTTTTGTAAGCCTGAAGTTCACAGCCGGCAAAGCGACAAAACTGTTGATAGTGGGGTCGCAACGTTTCATTCTGTGCCAGGCGATCTCGCTCATACCAGACATACTGAACGCTAAGACTGAACAATAGCAATGCCACACCCATAACCCAGAGCCATTGATGCCGATAGCTTGGCTCGCTGATTTCGCCCACCAGGTCCGCGGGATCCTCGGGCTCAAAATAGAGGGATTGAAGTTGCCCCTCGACGGCTGCGTTCAAGGTCGCCTCAGCCTGAGTTTCAGGCGCGCCAGGTGGTGCCATCTCTTTCGCTCGAAGCACATCCTCGTCCGTGGTCGAAACCGAGGGAACCCCTTCGAGACTCGGCTCGTGGTCAACGCTAAAAGTCTGGGCCAGGAATAACTCCGAGCAGGCGCCACAGCGCAGGGCGCCGCCGGCTGCGCGCAATGGTCCATCCCCGATGGGAAAGGATGTTTGGCAATGTGGGCAACGGGTAATAATATCCAGTGAATTCGCGTCCTATAATGGCTTTCTTGCTGCTAAGCTCACCCAACCATCGAGCTCACCCTCGGCAACAAACTCGAAGCTCTCATAAGCAGCTTTGACCCATTCTCGTTGACTGACCATGATACCTGACAGCAGAACGTGACCGCCCGGTTTCAAAGTGGCCATCAGCTGCTCAGCCAGATCAATCAGCGGCTGGGCGAGTATATTGGCAACAACTATATCAAAGCTGGCGGTGGTCAAAGGCTCTGGCATGGAGATCTGCAATCGATGCTGCACTTGGTTGCGGGTTGCATTATCCAGGGTCGCGACCAACGCTTGAGGATCATTGTCGATCCCATGCACTCGCTCAGCACCCAGGAGAAGTGCTGCTATGCCAAGAATGCCAGACCCACAACCAAAATCCAGCACCACCTGACCAGGCACCAGGTTGCCCTCAAGCCACTCAAGACACAATCGTGTCGTGGCATGGGTACCTGTACCAAAGGCGAGTCCCGGGTCAAGCTGCAGGATGACAGCATCACTCGCATTCACTTCTCGGCCTGACGGGCAAACCCATAATCGCTGACCAAACTGCATGGGGTGAAACCGGGTCAACCATTCTCGTTCCCAAACTCTATCACCCACCGCTTCGGTGAAAAGTACCTCGTGCCCAGCCTCTACAAAGCGACTGCGGACTTCGTCAATATCGAGATCGTCCTCAAACAACCCACTTACAATCACATTTTCCCAAACCGGCTCTTCGCCCGGACCTGGTTCATAGATCGGCTGGTCTTCCGCATCTATCACTGTGACAGACACGGCACCCGTATCCCAAAATAGGTCTTCAATGAGCGCCAGACTGGTCGTTGTGCCCGCGACGGCTAGGGTTTTCCATTCCACTGTGGGTTTACATCCTGTGTTGGTGAGATCAGTTATTGATCAGGTCTGTTGGAGGCCGCTTCGGACCGCGTCCAGGACCGACTGGTTTTCTAAAATCGACTGGCTACCTCATATCGAACTCATATCGAATGCTTGTCTAGGATAGCGCGCCAAGTTTTGTCAGTGACAGAGGCTGCGATGACTGACCACTACCTATACAGGGCCTTGAAGACAGCCAACTTGAGTCAGCATTCTGCTGCAGAATGCTGCGGTTTGCGATGACAGCCGGATGCATCAGACACAGACTTCGGCCACCAATCCCTGTGACACTTACCTTGAAGCTTCCATTTTCCCTAGCCTTCGGCTGCTACTCGTGCCATTGCCGCCTGCAGCGCAAGATCATATCCCTGAACGCCAAGCCCACTGATCACGCCCACCGCGACATCGGCCAGGTAAGAGTGCTGACGAAAGTCCTCACGACTATGTACATTGGAAATATGTATTTCAATAAAGGGAATGGCAACGCCCAGCAGAGCGTCCCGCAAGGCAATACTGGTATGCGTAAAGGCCCCGGGATTAATGATGATGAACCTGACACCCTCTGCTCTGGCTTGATGGATTCGATCAATCAGCACATGCTCGGCATTGCTTTGCAAGGTCACGACCTCATGACCTGCCGTCAGGCCCTGGGCAACCAGACCCTGATTGATACTGGCGAGTGTTTCACGACCATATACCTCAGGCTCTCGCTGACCGAGTAAATTGAGGTTTGGACCATTCAGCACGAGTATTTTTGCCATCATTGTCAACTTCCAGACTAAACCCTGATTTTAGCGCTTTCTTGACTTGATATTCACCATCGATGAATTCGCCATCG
>JAYODE010000029.1:35110-37417 GCA_038106185.1 Gammaproteobacteria bacterium
CCATCGATGAATTCGCCATCGTTAATTTCATCGTCGGTTTTTACACCACGAATTCAGACCTCGACGTCAGATCAGGGCGCCTCCAGCGCAATAACCTGCTGGCGAGGCGGGTAACACAACCCGGCATCAGCGCATCCCTGATAGTCGATCTGCACCTGGGTCAAGCCAGGATTGATGGGCACCTCTATTTCCAGAAGACGATAGAACACCTGAACGAGCCCAAACGTCTCGTCAAGCTTTTCGACTCCTACGGGTAATTCAAGTGGTATAGCCACTCCAGCCTGGTCTACGTTGATTCGATCCCGGTATAAATAGTACCCTGGCGCTATCTGCCAGCGCAGAATCAGCTGCTCATTGTTCTGTAAAGCGCTAAACTGAAACGCTGAGTCAACGGGCAGGTAGGTTCGCTGGCCAGGGACTGAGAATAGGCCGTTAGCGGGCCCTGATGCGACCGCGGAAATGGCCACTAGCCAAATGCCACACATGCCTGCTAGCTTTCGACGGATGTTGCCTGTCAACATTCTCATAATGGTTCAATCAACAATAGTTTAGGTCACCATATTGCCGTACAAACGTCATCAATTCTGCTTTATTTTACTGACCTTTGCGATGTACGGTTGTCAGCAAGCAGCCCCTGTGGTCGAGAGTATACCCGTCGGGTCAGCCCTGGCACAGAGTTCAGCGCCAGCCAATGTGATCGCTGACTCAAGACCAGACCCTGAGCAGCAACGTATCGCCGAGTTACTCGAGGCCGGTCATGCGGCGCTTCGCCAAAAACGGTTAACGACGCCCGATAGCGACAACGCCTATCTTCGGTATTCTCAAGTCCTGATCCTTGAGCCCGGTCATCCAGCAGCATTGCTTGGCTTAGCCGAGATTGTCGAAGCCTATCTGGATATGGCGATAGATCAGGCGAAAGCCGGCAAACTCCGCACTGCCAGAGACTATCTCACGAAGGCTCAGTCGGTGGACCCGGATCATTCGAGCATCCCGGCGATTGCTATGATGATTACGGAACAACAGAATACCCAAAAGATCGAGTACCTGTTGCCCGACCTCTCCTTGGCGTCTCTTGTGGATCTGAATCGAACCATCGCCGAAACTGCTGTTGATACTCCAGCATCAGCAGTTTCAACGCCCAAATATCAAAGGTCTTTGGGCAGCAGTGATTTGCCAGCGCTGAATCTTTTGCAAGTCGCCGCTGAACAAATCGAACTAACCAATGCATCGATCCTTATTAGCGCCAGCTCGGACGCCCTTGGTCGACAGATTTACCAATATTTGAATCAGGCGACAAGTAAGCGTATTCGTGCACAGTTTGAGATCAGTAACCGAACGGCGATTAGTCTTTACTGGCACTGAAAATGCCAGGCCTCGAAGGCAATCGACACAGGGTGCGCATCTCGATCAATGCTCCAGCGACCAGCGGGTAAGAATGAACGCAGACCGCTGCGCGGTTTTTAGTTAACATGTCCCTCTAATCATTCTCTGCGGAGAACCGCTCGTGAGCAGGCTCGATAAAATCAAAACCGACATTTCTGACAACCTGGAAGTCTCATCTGCCGCTGGCTCGTTCGGCAAAGGCATAGGCTTCTTGTTTTTGGGATTATTGGGTGCTCTTGGCGTACTTGGCTATCTCTGGGATTCTGAGCCGGAGCAATTTGATGTTGCAGCCTTTACGGCTACCGAGACCGAACAAATCGGGGTGCGTATTGTGCGGGGCAGCACTACAGTAGCAACAACCATCGCCATCGCCGAGAGACTGTTAGACAAACCCGGCGGCTATTTGACCAACGATATACTCCCGCCGGGAATTTGGATGGACAATGTGCCGAATTGGGAGTTCGGGGTCTTAGTCCAAATTCGTGATATGGCCCGCACCCTGAGAAACAACCTTAGCCGCTCTCAATCTCAATCGACGGAAGACATTGGCCTGGTCACTGCTGAAAACCAATTTTACTTCGACAGTGATAGCTGGATGCTGCCGGCCAGTGAAGACGAGTACCGTCGAGGCGTTCGTGCCCTGGAGAATTATCTGGCCCGCCTTGGCGCCCAAGATCAACCATCGGCACAGTTTTATGCTCGCGCCGATAATCTCCAGATCTGGCTTTCTGAGGTCGAGACCCGTCTTGGCAGCCTGTCTCAGCGCTTGAGTGCCAGCGTTGGGAAACGGCAGCTAAACACAGCATTGGCCGGTGACTCGGCGGCGACTCAATCCACCTTCAGCGCGACGGAAACCGAAGTTAAGACACCCTGGACCGAGCTGGACGATGTTTTCTACGAAGCACGCGGCACAACCTGGGCGCT
>JAYODE010000029.1:37517-44159 GCA_038106185.1 Gammaproteobacteria bacterium
GAGGAGACTTTGATTAATTTCCTGCAATTAGCGTATATTGGCAGTTCAACACAAGCCCACTCTTTTGTACTATGTAGCCCGGCTACGTGCAGACGGCTTCGGCAGGTCCGCATTCAGTAGAGAGACCCCAATAATAATCGGATCGGAACTGACTATGATTGAAATGACAAGCTTGCCACCCCTCTTCGGTGTGCTAGGAATGGTTTGCGCCTTTATTATCTATGTTGTGATGACAAGATATACAGAAGGCGGAGAAAAGATCAAAAAGATTGCCAAGGCTATCCACGAAGGGGCCATGGTGTTTATGCATCGAGAATACCGCATGCTTTTCTTGTTCGCTGCACCTTTGTTTCTGATTCTGCTCTTTTCGCCACTTGGCGTTAATACGGCCCTCGCCTTTGCCGTCGGTGCTATCTCCTCAGCATTGGCCGGTTACCTGGGTATGTTTGCCGCCACCAAGGCGAATGTTCGAACCACGCACGCTGCCCAGACCTCTGGTGCTGCCGGTGCCCTGACGGTTGCTTTCTACGGCGGCTCTATTATGGGCTTGTGTGTCGCATCACTGGGCCTATTGGGTCTTGGCAGCCTTTACTGGTACTTTGGCGGAGATCCGGAGGCGGTACATGCGATTCATGGTTTCGGTATGGGCGCATCGAGCGTAGCCCTCTTCTCGCGAGTCGGTGGCGGTATCTTCACCAAGAGTGCCGACGTTGGTGCTGATCTGGTGGGTAAAATTGAAGCTGGAATTCCGGAAGACGATCCCCGCAACCCGGGCGTTATTGCAGACAACGTGGGCGACAACGTCGGTGATGTCGCGGGCATGGGCTCTGATATCTTTGAATCCTATTGTGGGGCCATGATTGCGACCATTGCTATCGCCTCAACCCTCGCGTTGGGTGGCGACTTCGGCATCAGCGCTTTGGCGCCGCTTGCGACCGAAAAAGGTCAACAAGCCTTGATGTTTCTGCCTTTGGCACTCGCGTCAGTCGGCCTGGCATGCTCCATTATTGGCATTCTGGTCGTTCGCAGTATGTCTAACAGTGCGCCAGAAACTGCACTGCGAATGGGCCACCAACTTTCGGCCGTGGCGTTAATCATCGCTGCTTACTTTTTAACGGATTACGCCGGCGTCTCCATCAATGTCTGGTGGGCTATCGTTGCGGGTACTGCGGGCGGCATTCTCATCGGCCTCGTCACAGAGTTCTACACATCCAAGTCACCGGTTATTCGTATCGCTGAGTCTGGCAAGACGGGCACTGCCACCGTAATGATCACGGGCCTTGCAGTTGGTATGCAATCAGTGGTCATTCCCATTGTCGCTATCAGCGCGATTATCTACGTTTCTACTGATCTTGCAGGTCTGTATGGCGTTGGGATAGCGGCAGTCGGCATGTTGGCCACCGTTGGTATGACAATGGCCCTTGACGCTTACGGCCCAGTTGCCGATAACGCAGGTGGCATTGCGGAAATGGGTGGCCTTGGTGCCGAGGTCCGCAAAATTACTGACGGTTTAGACGAGGTCGGCAACACCACTGCTGCCATCGGCAAAGGTTTTGCTATTGGTGCGGCCGCCCTTTCAGCACTGGCGATCATAGCGGCGTTTGTCGAAACCATGCATCTGCATCACGCCACGTTCTCGCTGGAGCTTTCCGATCCGAAAGTACTGGTGGGCATGTTCATCGGCGGTGTGCTGCCATTCCTGATCGCCTCAATTACCATGACAGCAGTGGGCGATGCGGCGATGGAGATGATCGAAGAGATACGTCGCCAGTTCCGCGAGATCAAAGGTCTGATGGAAGGTACAGCTGACCCAGACCATGCCAAGTGTGTCGATATTGCGACCAAGGCCGCATTGAAGAAAATGATTCTGCCAGGTGTTATTGCGATCGCAATGCCTGCCGTCGTTGGCTTTGGACTGGGTGGCGAGAGTCTTGGCGGTATGCTCGCAGGCGCCCTGTTGGGCTGTGTGCTTCTCGCCCTGATGATGGCCAATGCCGGTGGTGCTTGGGACAATGCCAAAAAGTATGTGGAAAAGGGCAACCTGGGAGGTAAAGGCTCTGATGTCCATGCCGCCGTCGTTGTTGGCGACACAGTGGGTGACCCCTTTAAAGATACGTCCGGCCCAGCCATGAATATCTTGATCAACGTGATGGCGATTGTCAGCCTGGTGATAGCGCCGCTGCTGTAAATAGTCCATGACTGGCCAAAGAAAAAAGCGGGCTTGCCCGCTTTTTTTTATTCATCTTTCGCTTCGTTCGAGTCTATTATTCGAGTTCATTCACCAAGTCTCGCAATCGTAATCTTGATCGCCGTGAGCTAGCTATGACAAACCAGCCGAAAACACCCAATAAGCTTCACATCTTTCTGGTTGCTGAAGAGGTTGCGTTTCATTTCTCCGCCGGCCATCACCTGCGGTTGGCACAACAGCTGCCCAACTGGGAAATCATCGTTCTGACAAGTGAGGCAGAGCTGATGCAAGCCTTACCCACAATCGAGTGGCTCGACACCTGGCGATTCGAAACAGACTGGTATGCCCGCGCACCGGCTCTCAAACAGATCTTCACTCCCGCCGCAGGTAACGACTGGGTTAAGTCAGATCCTAGAGGCCGAGTCGAGATCTCTCACGGTACTTTTCACGGCACTATGATTGCAGAGGCCATGCTGGGACTAATGCTGCATTTCAATCGCCAAATCAGTGCCATGCTGACTCTGCAGCAACACCATCAATGGGATCGAAATCGTCAGCAAGACTCACCTCTGCTCAGCAGTCAAACCGTACTCATTATCGGCTATGGTAGCATCGGCAAAACCTGCGCCCGCTACCTGACTCAACTCGGAACCCGAGTCTACGCTCACAGACGATCCCAGTCAGAGGGACTGGATCCGGATACGGGGGCTCAGTATATTCCTACCACGGCACTGAACGCGCATCTCGCCCTGGCCGATCACGTGGTTCTGCTTCTGCCCGGTGGTGCAGAAACCCGAGGGTTCATGGACCGCTCTCGTCTCAAGGCCATCAAGACTGGCGCCTATCTTTATAATTTTGGCCGAGGTACGACATTACGCACGGAAGATTTACTTTGGGCATTAGCCCATACCGGTATCAAGGGCGCCGGCATTGATGTTACTGAGGTAGAGCCACTACCCGCAGAATCACCCTTGTGGGACTATCCGAATGTCGTTGTTCTGCCCCACTCGGCTTGTATCTTTCGCGACTATATGGACTTGCACATCAAGGCGCTGGTCGCAGATCTCGATGCTATGAGGCACCTATCTGAGTCATGAGGTATTAGCTGGCTATGCCTCGTGCCAGAATCGTGACATCTCGACATACAGGAATGAGGCTGTCCAGCCGATCAACACCAGACCCGTTAACGCTTCCAGGCCGGCGGTGAAGCGTATGTCACCAAATGGTTCTATATCCCCATACCCTAGCGAGGTGTAGTTGGTGAACGAAAAATAGACACAGTCCAGCAGCGATCCATCAAAATTACCCGTCAAGGCGCCGAACCCTCGGCTCTGAAGCATCAGGTAATAACCCACGCCAAATAGCCATATTTCCGCAACATGAGCACAAAGCGCACCATAGATGCCCACGACGATGCGCAATCGATGGGCGATGTTCAAGCGTGGAATCAACACAGACGACAATCTCAGGATTTCGTAGTGCACAATCACAGCCAAGGTCACCAGCAAGCCGTTGATGAAATAGATACCTAGCACCTCAACCTCCATTTGGCGCTACTCGCCAGCCTCAGCCAATATCAAATTTTGGTAACTTTCGAGGTACCAGTTGATTCTTCAAGCGAACATAGGCCGGCAATCCATCGACATAGGGCGGATAATCTTCGCCCGAGATCAGTGGTGCCAAGTAAGCAATGGCGCTTGGCGTGATGCCAAAGCCGTCTCTGGTGATGAAGTTTCGCGGCATTTTCTTTTCGACGTTAGCCACTTTTGACAAGGCCACTTCACCGATAGACCAACTGTACTTTTTAGTCTTGCCACGCACAATAATCGGCATCACCGCATTTTTACCTGCGGCAGCAAACTCAACGGCCGCGCGTCCCACCGCATACGCCTGCTCGACATCGGTCGCTGACGCAATATGCCTAGCTGCACGCTGCAAGTAATCCGCGACTGACCAGTGGCACTTGAAACCATGCTCAAGCTTGATCATATCGACCAGTGACGGCGCCACGCCACCCAGCTGGGTATGTCCGAAAGCATCTTTCACGCCAGCATCAGCAACAAAACTGCCGTCTGCATATTGTGCACCCTCTGACGCGACTATCACGCAATAGCCTATCGTTTTGACGATTTTCGCGACACGCTTGAGAAACACCTGCTTATCAAAGGCAATCTCTGGGAACAGTATGATGTGCGGCGGCGCCATGGGATCACTCTTCGCCAAGCCAGCAGCGGCGGCAATCCAGCCAGCATGACGCCCCATCACTTCCAAAACAAATATCTTCGTCGAGCTTTCGGCCATAGACGCAACATCCAGGCCCGCCTCGCGAGTCGAGACAGCCACGTATTTCGCCACTGAACCAAACCCCGGAGAGCAGTCGGTGAATGGCAGGTCGTTGTCGACGGTTTTGGGGATTCCAATACAGGTAATCGGGTAGCCTACCGACTGACTGAACGCTGCAATCTTATTTGCCGTGTCCTGCGAATCACCACCGCCGTTATAGAAAAAGTAGCCTATATCATGGGCTTTGAAGACCTCGATCAATCGATCATATTCCGCGCGAGCATCGTCGACAGACTTCAATTTATAACGACAGGAACCAAACGCGCCGGAAGGGGTGTGACGCAAGCCTGCGATCGCTTTTTTTGACTCCTTTGATGTATCAATCAGCTCCTCTCGCAGCGCGCCGATAATACCATTTTTACCTGCCAGGACTTTGCCGAACCGCCGATCTTGCCGAACAGTCTCAATCACGCCACAGGCACTGGCATTAATCACGGCCGTGACGCCGCCTGATTGTGCATAAAATACGTTTTTTCCAGCCATCTGACCTTACCCTCTAATATCTATAAATCTCGTACAGTCTCGGCGATTAGCCAATCGACTACATCATGAAGCCCCTCTTTCGAGGTTTTACCCTTTTGAATGGCAGCATCATAAACCCGAATCTGTTGATGCGCACTGGTACCTGAAACAAGTATTTCTTTAACCTCAGCCAATGCTTGCTGACAATTCAGCGCCGCTGCGTCCTCCGCGACAAAATCAAGCAATTCATCTAACAATTCTGCGAATGGAACGATCTCACTCTTGGCCAGATCAATCATTCCGGCATCAAATGAATAACGCATAGCTCGCCAGCGATTCTCATTGATGAGCATGCTGGCGTACCGGCGCCAACACTGGTTACGGCGACGAAGCCGGTACAACATGCGCATCAGGCAAACAGTCAAGGCCACCATACTTGTGGCATGTTGAACGTTGGTACAGACATCCATAATTCTGGTTTCAAGGGTAGGAAACCTCGCACTCGGCCGCAAGTCCCACCAGATTTTGGTGGCATCGTCGATCAGTCCGGCCTTGACCAGTATATCAACATGTCGTTGGTACTCGGCGTCACTGGCAAACTGCTCAGGTAAGCCGGTTCTCGGCAAGCTACCGAAAACCGTCAATCGATAAGACTTGAGACCCGTGTTTTCACCTTCCCAGAACGGTGAAGAACAGGACAAGGCCAATAGATGTGGCAAAAAATAGCTTAACTGACTCATCAAGTCGATGCGCAACTCTGGGTCGGAAACACCGACGTGGACATGCATGCCGCAAATGAGCAATCTTCTCGCTGTCGCTTGCATTTCCTGAGTCAAGGCAAGATATCGGGCCTTCGCCGTTTGCTTCTGATTCATCCACCGAGCAAACGGGTGGGTTGAGACTGCGATCGGAGCAAGATCAAATTGATTGCTGACACCAGCTATTATGCCGCGAAGCCTTCGAAGCTCAACACCCGCTTGAGTAACGTTACGACAGACACTGGTGCCAACCTCGATCTGCGAGCGCATCAGTTCCGGGCTGACCTGCTCGCCACATAACTGCACACACTCGCGCATTAGGGCTGACGGTGGATCGCTTACCAGATTCCTGGTACGTCGATCGACCAACAGATATTCTTCTTCTACCCCCAGAGTAAATTCGGGCTCTTTTACTATCATCGAAGACTCGCCGACTAAGGGCTTTGGTCCAACCCTGTCTGCCGCCTGTTAGAAGGCATGTGTTATGGAAGTAGCCGCTTCTAGAAATAGCCGCTTCTAGAAATGGCCTCTTCTAGAAATAACCTCTGTTAGAACGAATTTGCGCTAGAAACAGTGCGGGTAGATAGCATTCATTCAGACCTTGAATTCTTCACGCTATCAACTTCGTATCAACGGCTCGCTTGAAACTCGGCTTTGCGGAATCAGGCAATAAAGGCCAATGCGCCAAGCCTGCGAGACAGGCAGCTTTCGCATGCTTTCATGGCCAGATAGTGCATGCCCAGATAGTGCATGCCCAGATACTGCAAGCCTAGATAGTCCATGCCAAGATAGTGCATGCCCAGATAGTGGACTCACGCGACAGCTTTTGATAATGGCCCTTGCCTTAATCACCAATGCGAACTGCGAGAATATCGCAGGTAGCGCCATGCA
>JAYODE010000030.1:0-42695 GCA_038106185.1 Gammaproteobacteria bacterium
GAGAACTTAGCCTCGTAAATACCCCTGGCGTTAATGTTGTCTTTAGCATTGACGTCAGGGGCCGATGGCCGAATTCCGGGGTCGGGGTAAAGGGACAGAGTAAACACGCAATTGTGCCCCTCCATTACATTTTAGCATCTTAGTATTTTAGCGATTCAATCCAACTGTCAGGTCGAGTATTCAGGCGCGATGTCGCGATCGCCGTTAGGGGGTCTCGGCGTATTTAGGTAGGTCATGACCCAATGAATGCCGGCAATTAGTAGTAAATTTTGGTGATTAGCGAAGTTATAACTGAAAAATAACCCGCCGATTGCAGCCATCAGGCACCACTGCCAACGCCATCTCAATGTAAAGTAATGCAAAATGCCAAATAGCATATTGCTGATGAGTATCGGCAACAACATGCTTATTCCCAGCGCACCTAAATAATGGGGTATGCCGATCCTAAAAACCCATTCTTCCCAAACAGAAAGACATCCTAGATAAATAATCCAACCAACTCGTCGTCTAACCAAAGGATATTTACCCAGCGCCGCATGAGAGAGTAGGCAAATAAAAATCAATCCTGTGGAAATCAAATACAGCGTACTATTTTCACGCGCAGCAGCGGTAGCACTGCTCAATAGTGGCCATATCGTTGCATCCGTTAAGAACAACAAGCCAAGTAGTGCAAAAGGCAACCCATGACGCAGGAATACGGCGCTGAAGGACTGAATCGGGTCGCCGGTGAAATCACGCGCGCGTTGCAGCCGTCGACTCCTCGGGACTTGTTGTTTACCTGATTGCACACTTACCATCGCTTATTCGAGCCTCTATTTAATACATGAAGAGTTGGGGTCAGGGTAAAGGGACAGGGTGCAGCAGAGAAACTAGCGTTAAATGACCACATACTTATAGTCTGCCGTGGAAGGCAGTGCAATCTCTCTTCTATCTCGTTATGAAGGCTTATAAGTGCTGCTAACAGCAGTCACTGCCAAAGTAAACCTACCAATCTAAGGGGCATTCTGAGTTAAAGTTTGCTCGGGTTCGATGTTTGAGCAAATACTCTCAAGGTGTCAATTCAGCAAACTTCTTTAACATGCTTCGTATCCCTCAACTCCTATTTCCTGGATAGTCTGGCTTATCCGCGTCGCTTGCTCAGATGTACCAATCTCTTGATGCCAAAAACTGATTCATTGATTTTTATCACGCCGATCCTGCTTGATAACCTGCCAGTTAATCGCTGAGTGCGCTTAAGGTGTTTGCTGATTTCAGCCTTGAGCCGCCTTCCGGCATGAGGATACTGGTTTTCGTCCGCCAGGTTGGTTAGAGTCGCCTCATGCAAAAACCTAATCAAAAATCCCAGCGAAATATCTATTTGGTTGGCCCCATGGGAGTCGGTAAAACCACGATTGGGCGTAAGCTTGCGCAGCATTTGCGCCTTGAATTTATTGATTCTGATCAGGAAATAGAGCGTCGAGCTGGTGCTGCGATCTCGTGGATATTTGATGTAGAGGGGGAGCCCGGATTCCGCGACAGAGAAACTGCGGTACTGGAGGATTTGACTCAACTTGATGAGGTTTTGATTGCCACGGGAGGGGGTTCAGTTCTTAGGCCTGAAAACCGCGAACTATTGCGGACTCGAGGCTTAGTGATTTTTCTCGACACTTCACTTGATATGCAGATCAAACGTACGGCGAATGATAAGAAGCGACCACTATTGCAGACCGACAATCCAGCAGCGGTATTGCGTGCGCTCAAAGCCGTACGCGATCCTTTGTATAACGAGCTGGCGGACATCAAGGTGACGGTGGGCGTCGGCACCAGTCGACGGGTTATTGCTTCAATCGTCGAAAAGCTGGCGGAACTTAACTATGTCTAGACTGGTTGTTTGAACCCCGCCAGTCTTAACGAAAGGAAATCATTTTGGAAGTTGTTAACCTCGCGCTGGGTGAAGCCAGCTACTCGATTTTTATTGGTGCCGGGCTGCTGAATGATGCGAGTCTGTTGCGGCGCCACATAAAGGGTCGTCAGGTATTGATCGTGACGAATACTTCTGTTGCCCCGTTATATCTGGATCGTCTACAAGCGGCGTTACAGGGTTTGAACGTTGATACGTTGCAATTGCCCGATGGCGAGCAGTTCAAAACGCTGGCGAGTCTGGATCTGGTTTTCTCTCGTCTGCTGGAAGGTCGCCACAATCGTGCCACGACCCTGATTGCTCTGGGTGGTGGTGTCGTTGGCGACATCACTGGATTCGCCGCGGCCTGTTATCAACGGGGAGTAGACTTTATTCAAATGCCAACGACCCTGCTCGCTCAGGTGGACTCTTCTGTAGGCGGCAAAACGGCTGTCAATCACCCACTTGGCAAGAATATGATCGGCGCCTTTCATCAGCCGCAAGCCGTTATCATTGATCCTGAATCCCTGCGAACCCTGCCGCCCCGTGAGTTGATCGCCGGCATGGCTGAGGTCATCAAACATGGCGCCTTGGCTGATCTTGCTTATTTTGAATGGCTTGAGGAGCACATGGATCAGCTGATGGCACTCGATCTTGAGTTAATGGGTCAGGCAATCAAACGCAGTTGTGAGATTAAAGCGGACATCGTCTCGCGGGATGAAAAGGAGCAGAGTGTCAGAGCGCTACTGAATTTTGGACATACCTTTGGTCATGCGATCGAGACGGGGTTGGGTTACGGTGCCTGGCTTCATGGCGAGGCGGTTGGTGCAGGCATGGTGATGGCGTCGAGGCTGTCGGTGAGGCTGGGGATGTGCTCTGCGACTGACAGTGCGCGTCTGGCTGCGCTGATTGCTCGAGTGGGTTTGCCGACAGCACCGCCAGCGGCATTAAAAGATCAATTTTTAGCACTGATGAGCCGAGACAAAAAAGTCACCGACCAAGGACTAAGGCTGGTCTTACTCAACGGTTTAGGCAAGGCAACTCTGGTTGACGGGGTTGATGAAAAGGACCTGGCAGCCGTTATCAACGGCTAACCAGGCCTTGCTAGCCGTGGTGGTGGCGCGGTTTAGGGATTTCTTCGCGCGATCAAAATTACGGCAGCTGAGTGTTACCCATGAGATCCCGGTCAATTTCTCGAGCGGCCTCGCGTCCCTCATTGATCGCCCTAACGACCAGGTCTTGTCCGCGCCGACAATCGGCCGCCGCATATACCTTGGGAACAGAGGTTCTGTAGTCGCGCTTGTTGGCGAGATAATTTCCTCGAGCGTCAATCTCCAGGTTCAGATCGTCATTGATGTAGTGTTCTGGTTGAAGAAAACCCATCGATAAAAAGATCAAGTCAGCAGGCCAGGTCTTTTCCGTCCCCGGAATTTCCTTGAGTTGCTCGTCGACATTGACGGTCAGTATACCCGTCAGCTTACCCGTCTCGTCTCGGATAAATGATTTGCTGGCAATTTGATAGACTCTGGGGTCCTGACCGAATTTTTCTGCTGCTTCTGCATGGCCGTAGTCCGTACGGTGAATACGTGGCCATAGTGGCCAGGGATTATTGGCCGCACGCGCTGCTGGTGGGCGAGGAAGCAGTTCGAAGTTAACCAGAGACTTGCAGCCGTGCCGCAATGAAGTTCCTATGCAATCGGTCCCAGTGTCCCCACCACCAATGACTATCACGTCTTTGTCCTTGGCGGAGATGTACTGTCCATCGGCATGATGAGAGTCCAGAAAGCTTTTGGTATTGGCTGTCAGAAATTCCATCGCCAGGTGTACACCTGGACCCTCTCGGCCTGGTATGTTCAAGTCACGCGCCAGGCTGGCACCCGTTGCCAGCAACACAGCATCATTGTTGGCAATAAGCTGCTTGACCGGAACACTATTTGCACCTCTGCCACCAACATCGGCGTTAACAACGAAGGTGATACCCTCGTCTCGAAGGAGCTGGACCCGTCGGTCAATCAAGGTCTTGTCGAGTTTCATGTTAGGTATGCCATACATCAACAAACCACCAAGACGATCAGCCCGTTCATAGACAGTCACACTGTGCCCGGCAGTATTTAATTGCGCGGCAGCGGCGAGACCTGCAGGTCCTGAGCCGATGACAGCGACAGACTTTCCGGTTCTGGTGGTAGGTGGAACTGGTACTACCCAGCCTTCATCGAAACCTCGATCAATGATGGCACATTCGATGTTTTTGATTGTGACTGCAGGATCTGTAATCCCTAACACACAGGCACCCTCGCAAGGTGCTGGACAGACTCGACCCGTGAACTCCGGAAAATTATTGGTTTTGTGCAGTCGATCCAACGCATCATGCCAGCGGCCATGATAGACCAGGTCATTCCACTCGGGGATCAGATTATGGATCGGGCAGCCGTCGGTTGACTGGCAAAAAGGCACGCCGCAATCCATGCAGCGTGAACCCTGCTGTTGCAGGTGGGCTGGGTTGTGATCGGTATATATCTCTTTGAAATCTACCATGCGCACAGCAGGGTCTCGGTACGGTTCTACCTGGCGTGCAATTTCCTTAAATCCTGTTGGTTTACCCATAGTTATCTCTTACTGCTTGTTAGTAGAGTCCGTTAATCTCAGGCGCGGGCAACTACGCGCGCCTCTTTAGCCTTGTTGGCCAGCAGAACTCGTTTGTAGTCTGTCGGCATGACCTTGACAAATAGTGCGACACTTGCTGTCCAGTCCGCCAGCAGCGCAAGTGCCACCGCAGATCCTGTATATTTCAGGTGTCGCTCAATCAAGGAGCGAAGCTCGAGAATATCGGCGGCATCTTCCAGACGTTCAAGTTCAAATGTTTCCATATTACAACGCTGTTTGAAGTCTCTATCGCGGTCAAGTACGTAGGCGATGCCTCCGCTCATGCCGGCACCGAAATTCCTGCCCGTTCTGCCCAGAACAACGACTCGCCCGCCGGTCATGTATTCGCAGCCGTGATCGCCGATGCCTTCGACGACAGCGCTGGCACCGCTGTTTCGAACACAGAATCGTTCTGCGGCAATACCTCGAAAGTAGGCTTCGCCCGAGGTCGCACCATAAAGCACGACATTGCCAACCAGAATATTCTCTTCAGCGGCAAAGCTGCTGGCTGTTGGTGGATAAATTGCCAGACGACCGCCTGATAAGCCTTTACCGACGAAGTCGTTAGCATCGCCTTCAACAGTAATGCTGATGCCGGTGGCGAGCCAGGCACCCAGACTTTGGCCGGCCGTACCTGTTAATTTGATATTGATTGTATCGTCTGGCAGGAGTTTGCCTTTGGTCGCCTTGGCCACCTCGTGAGACAACATGGTTCCGACCACACGATTGGTGTTGATGATCGGCAATTCAATGTTGACTGCTTTGCCGTGAAGAAGCGCGGGTTGAGCCTGGCGAATCAGTTCGTTGTCGAGTGCCTTCTCGAGTCCGTGGTCTTGATCCATGACGCGATAGACCTGGGTGTCATCGTAGACAATCGAAGCGGGCTTCAGTATGGAGCTGAAATCCAGCCCCTTTGCCTTCCAATGTTGCAGAGCCGGGTCCATTTCCAGCACATCGACTCTACCCACCATCTCGTTGACGGTACGAAAGCCAAGTTCTGCCATGATCAAACGCATTTCTTCAGCGACCATAAAGAAGTAGTTGACCACGCTCTCTGGCTTGCCACTGAATTTCTTGCGTAGCTCTGGGTCTTGCGTCGCGATGCCGACAGGGCAGGTATTTAAATGACATTTGCGCATCATGATGCAACCAAGTGAAATCAGCGGTGCCGTCGCGAAACCAAATTCTTCAGCGCCAATCAGGGCTGCAATGGCAACATCTCGACCGGTTTTCAACTGTCCGTCAGTTTGCAGATAAACCCTTGATCTCAGGTTGTTCATCACCAACGTCTGATGCGCCTCAGCAAGACCAAGCTCCCAGGGCAGCCCTGCGTGTTTAATAGAGGTTAAAGGCGATGCGCCAGTACCGCCGTCGTGACCGGCGATAACCAGATGATCTGCCTTTGCCTTGGTAACACCGGCGGCAATAGTCCCGACGCCTATTTCGGCACCCAGTTTGACGCTGATACGCGCGCTGGGGTTGGAGTTTTTAAGGTCATGAATAAGTTGCGCCATATCTTCAATGGAATAGATATCATGATGCGGCGGTGGACTGATCAAGCCGACGCCAGGCGTAGAATGACGAATCCTGGCGATGGTGTCGTCGACCTTGCCGCCGGGTAATTCGCCCCCTTCGCCGGGTTTTGCGCCTTGAATGATTTTGATCTGAAGTTCGTCAGCGTTTGCGAGATACCAGATAGTTACACCAAATCGACCTGACGCAACCTGTTTGATAGCGGATCGCTTCGAGTCACCATTGGCGAGAGGATTGAAGCGAATCGGGTCTTCACCGCCTTCGCCCGTATTCGACTTGCCGCCAAGCCTGTTCATGGCAATGGCCAGACTCTCGTGAGCTTCTGCGGATATAGAACCGAAGCTCATTGCGCCGGTACAAAAGCGCTTGACGATTTCTTGTGCCGGCTCGACTTCTTCGATTGGCACGGGTCCGCCGTTAACACCAGACTTGAAGGTTAACAAGCCGCGAAACGTGCAACGTCGAGTGGTTTCCTCATTGGTATGCTTGGCGAAAGCCCAATAGGCATCCTGGTTGTTATTCTTGGTCGCGATCTGCAGGCTTGAAATAGCGGTGGGATCCCACATGTGTGCGTCGCCGTCTCGTCGCCAGTGGATGTCACCAGGATTGGGCAGAACGGGTATCAGGTTGGTGCTGCGCTGCGGATAGCCCAAATGGTGGCGCTGCAGCATTTCTGTAAACAAGACTTTAAAGTTGACACCCTGAACACGACTGGCTGTGCCGACGAAACATTGGTCAATAATTTCTTCGGCCAATCCAACGGCTTCAAAAATCTGCGCGCCTTTATAGGATTGCAGGGTCGAAATACCCATTTTTGCCATGACTTTAAGCATGCCTTTGGCAATCGCTTTCTTGTAGGCATAGACGATCTCATCATCAGACGACAATCCAGAATCGTCGAGTAAGCCATCGCGCTGCGCTTGCCAGATTGATTCAAAAGCCAGATAGGGATTGATGGCATCGGCACCATAGCCGACGAGCAGACAGTGGTGGTGGACTTCGCGAGCTTCGCCGGTTTCGATTAACAAGCCGATTCGAGTTCGCTGATGAGTCGCAACAAGATGATGGTGCACGGTGCCACAGGCAACTAACGCGCTGATCGCCATCGCATTTTCAGCGACATTGCGATCAGACAAGACGATTAATGAATAACCCTGTTCGATAGCCTCTGTGGCTTCGGCACAAATCCGCGCCAGAGCCGCCATAAAGCCATCCTTGCCCGAAGACTTCTCAAAGGTAATATCGATCGTGCGAGTTCGCCAGCCACGATAATCCATGTACTTCAGCGAGCTGAGTTCTTCGTTCGACAGAATTGGGTGCGGCATCTTGAGGCGATTGGCTTGCTTTTCAGTGGTCTCCAACAGATTGCCTTCTGGACCTACAAAGCACTCCAGGGACATGACAACCTCTTCGCGGATGGAATCGATTGCAGGGTTCGTTACCTGAGCAAACAGTTGCTTGAAATAATCGTAGATCATTCGCGACTTGTCAGACAGGCAAGCTAACGCTGAGTCATTGCCCATGGAGCCGAGCGGATCTCGCGCCTCAGTGACCATGGGCAGAAGCATGAACTGCATCGTTTCGACTGTGTAGCCGAAAGCCTGCATTCTAGGCACCAAAGTTTCTGGAGAAAATCCATGGTTGTCGGGGACACTCGGTATGTCTTCCAAGCTGATCGTTTGTTGCTTCAGCCATTGTCCGTAGGGTCGCCGCTTCGCGAAGTCGCTTTTAAGCTCTTCGTCAGGAATCATTCGGCCTTCCTCAAAGTCAATCAGGAACATTTTCCCGGGTTGAAGTCGGCCTTTGATTTTTACGTTCGCCGGATCTATCGGCAGAACGCCGACCTCGGAAGCCATGATGACCTTGTCGTCATGAGTGACGTAATAACGACTGGGTCGCAAGCCATTGCGATCGAGTACCGCGCCGATATAGTCACCGTCAGTAAATACGATCGAAGCCGGACCATCCCAAGGCTCCAGTAGCGCAGAGTGATATTCGTAGAAGTCACGTTTATCCTGAGACATGTTGTCATCGGCTTGCCAAGCCTCAGGAATCATCATCATGATAGCTTCTTGTAGTGAGCGACCAGACATCAGCAGGAATTCGAGGACATTGTCGAATGTGCCGGAATCTGACTGCCGCGTTTCAGCGATAGGGAACAATTGCGTAATCTTCTCACCGAACAGCGGTGACTCGACTGCTCCTTGTCGAGCAGTCATCATATTCTTGTTGCCCATAAGGGTATTGATTTCACCATTATGGCTCATGTAGCGATTGGGCTGAGCCCGGCCCCAGGAAGGAAACGTGTTGGTGCTGAAACGGGAGTGAACCATGGCCAGGTGTGTTTCAAAGCGAGTGTCTTCAAGGTCCCGATAAAACGGGAACAATTGGCCTGGCGTCAGCATGCCCTTGTAGACGATAACCTTACTGGAGAGGCTGCAGGCATAAACCATATGACTCTGGCTTAAACGGTCAGATTGACCTTTCAATAATTCTGAGAATCTACGTCGAATAAGGTAGAGCTTGCGTTCAAAAGCGTCACCCTCAACGCCATCGGCGGCGATAAACAGCTGTTCTATCTCGGGCTGCGCCGCTTGCGCAGCGGGACCAATGTTGGCGCCCACGGGATCTGTGGGTACCTGTCGCCAAACCATGAAGTTTTGGCCTTCATCGGCCACTATGATTTCAATTTGTTCTTTGCAATAGCGGCGCTCCTCAGCATCCTGAGGCAGAAAGATATTACCCACGGCGTAGAGCCCAGCAGCAGGCAGGTCAATGCTGAGTTGCCCGGCAATCTGGCGAAAGAAACCGTGGGGCAAGGCGGTCAGAACGCCCGCACCATCGCCCGTGTTCTCTTCAAAGCCGCAACCGCCTCGATGATCCATGCGCGCATTGATGTGGTGTGCGTCGAGCATGATCTGGTGGCTTGCCTGGCCTTTGATATTGGCGACAAAGCCGACACCACAGGAGTCTTTCTCCAGAGTTGGATCGTAGAGCCCGCTTTTCTCGGGAAAGCAGCCAGGTTGTACACTAATATTCTTATTCATCTATACCTACTCTTTATACCAGCCGTCGGGACTGCCCCGCGGTCGGTAATCTGTCTGGACAGCCGGCTGTGCTGCACAGTACGCCACAACAATGCTCGATTGACTCGAGCCAAGTACCAAAATAAAGGGGTTCGCAGAGAGAAACCGCAATTCTTGCGTTTGTACGGCAGCCAGTCGTCACTGGACGTGCCCGCTCTTGTGGAGCTTGCCGTCAGGCATCGTGCCGGGTAATGCATCTGATTAGACGGGCCGAAAACAATACCATTAGAACGCCGAATGTCAAGCGTTGGAGGGCTTGTGTGCCTTCGAATATGCCCCCTAAACTATTGATATAGAATACTTTATTTTTCATAAAAATATGTTGGCAATTTCCTGGCAGATCAGTAGTTAACCTGTTTAATACTGTGTCTCAGTTTTGCCAGCTCGGTTCTGACGGCGACAAAATTACCCTAAACCAAATATTAAGACGCCACATAGGCGTTGATTTGGGTATAATTCCCGCCGTTTTCATTCGCGACTCACCCTAGAGGAATCATCATGAAAGAGCCAGTACGTGTAGCGGTTACCGGCGCCGCAGGACAGATCAGTTACTCATTGCTATTTCGCATTGCTGCGGGCGAAATGCTCGGTGCTGATCAACCCGTTATTCTGCAACTGCTGGAAATTCCGCCGGCGATGGGTGCCCTAGGGGGTGTTGTGATGGAGCTCGATGACTGCGCCTTTCCCTTGGTGCAAGGCATAGTTGCAACGGATAACCCCGATGTGGCTTTCAAGGACGTCGACTACGCTTTGCTCGTGGGCTCCCGGCCTAGAGGGCCAGGTATGGAACGTAAAGACCTTCTCGAAGCAAACGCAGCAATTTTTTCTGTGCAGGGTAAGTCTCTGAACAACAATGCCAAAAACTCCGTCAAGGTGCTGGTCGTGGGTAATCCCGCGAATACCAATAGCCTGATCGCGCAACGTAATGCCCCCGACTTGGACCCGCGCCAATTTACAGCGATGACTCGACTCGACCACAATCGAGCGCTGACTCAGATTGCGCAAAAGACCGGCAAGCATGTGACGGACGTCACGGGGCTTGCTATCTGGGGAAATCATTCCGCGACCCAATATCCCGATCTGCATCATGCCAAAGTGGCTGGCCAGGATGCCACCAGCTTGGTCGACCAGACCTGGATAGAGTCTGAGTTCATTCCAACGGTTCAGCAACGAGGAGCCGCCATCATTAAGGCACGAGGGCTCTCAAGCGCGGCGTCTGCTGCGAATGCAGCGATCGAACACATGCGCGACTGGGCGTTGGGAACGCAAGGCAAAACCGTCAGTATGGGCGTTTATTCCGACGGTAGTTATGGCATCACTAAAGGCTTGATCTACTCCTTCCCCTGCACCTGTGCGAACGGTGACTGGTCAATTGTCCAGGGCTTGAGTGTCAATGCTTTCAGCCAGGGCAAGATGTCGGCGACCGAAGCGGAACTGGTCGAGGAGCGGGATGCGGTAGCGCATTTGCTTAACTAGCCAGGTGAGGGGCCAGTGCTCGGCTGAGGCAGACTGACAGGGTCCTTGATCTGTGAGAGGCACCCGGTCGGGCCCCGCCGAGCTTTAATCTCGGCGGCGACGGCTAGGCAGAAATACGATTGCTGGGCAGGGCCAAGAGCAGGACAGCGGGGGTTGTGCCGCTATTGCTCAAGACCTGCTCTGGCGCGATAGCACTCAGCAGCAAACCCTGCTCGTTGGAGAGGTTGCTTTCTCCCACTCTGGCTTGTCCTTCGACACCGATGAGAAGCGCATAGTCTGGCACCGCTAATGAATAGCGGCCCTTGACGGCTAGGCGAACGCGACGAACCTCAAACTGGGGAAACTGAACGATCTGATCAATCTCGCAATCCTCAGATTGAAAGAGTTTGACCGGTGCAGGTGCCATGTCTGCATCCAAGCGGGCACGCTCAATGGCCGTCTCCGTATCCCAGTCAGGCTGGGTTAAGACCTTCTGACCGAATGACAGGATAAAGCGTTCGTAATGCGGAGACTGAAATTCGACGACTCGAACGCCATGCTGTAATGAATGGGGAGTCAGCGGTTGAACCTGGATGACGCTGCCGATGTCGAGCTCTTGCAAGGCTGTAAATTCGTCCATTGCTTGACGACGCCGGCGCTCTTCCAAATTCAATGCCTCACCGAGAGATTCACGCCAAGATTCCATCAACTCTGGCGCTATGATCGCATCCGGTGCATAGCCGTTCTGAGTCTTAAGCCCGTCAAGCGCAAGATCGATCGTTTGGCGGATTGATCGATAATGATTAACCGAAGTCAGATAGGCTTGTTTGAAGGCCAACGAGGATTCAAACTCATTGAGCTTGTCTTTGCTGAATCCATACCTGATTTGACCCTTGCCATTAGGCCAAGCCAGCGCATTGACCTGAGTGACCACATAGACCTCGATTTTTTGCTCATGGAGCTCCAGGTAGAGATCCCCGTAGACGGCTTCAGCCAGCGGTGCCAGTATCTTCAGCAGGATCGGGTCCCGATCATTTGTACCAAGCAGATGGGTCGGACTCAGGGCGATCAGCCAGGGCAGTGGTGTGCCTTCAACACAGCAGACACCCCGTGACTCGATGCCGGTATACCAGATTTCAGCGCCCCAGGGTTTGGGGACAGTGACTGGATCCAGGCGCAGCGGTGCGGTCAGATTAATCCAGTTTGTAGACATTGCTGCTGAATCAGCAGCGACTCGACAGTACAACTGGCCCTTGTCCAGGCGACATTCGCAGAACAATTGCAGGGGCTGAGGCTCAGCTTCATAGTAGGGCGTAAACTCGAAGTTAAAGCTGATCTGAGCATCTATGCCATTCAGCAAGAGTGTCTCAATGATTCGGGCTGGTTCTGCCACGGAACCTAATGACTGTTTCATATTCTGACTCGAATATTCGGCGCCTAAGCATCGGTGAGTCAAAATAGGGCTTCACCGAGCAAGCGATGGGTTGATAAAAGCATCATAATAAATCAATTCGAGTCACTATCCATCGATTCTGGTTCAGTAACTGCATTCTGAGACTGGCCCAAGTGAGATAACGGCTAGATCAACCACTGTGCCGAGACTAAACTGAGTACAATCTTCAGCGACTCAAGCAACATGAACCAGCAGGCATTTGAACTCGCGCGTCTGACTCGGGACCCCAGATTCGATGGACTATTTTTTGTGGGTGTCATAACAACCGGCATCTATTGTCGGCCCATTTGTCGAGCTCGGTTGCCGAAGTCTGAGAATGTCACCTTTTTATTGTCTGCAGCCGCGGCGCGCGCGGCTGGCTTCAGGCCCTGCCTGCGCTGTCGGCCCGAAGCGGCACCCGCGACGCCAGCCGGGTCGAGCGCGAGCGCAATGGTGGCCCGAGGGTTACAGCTAATCACAGCGGGGGTGCTGGGTCAGTCTGGCGTGAAGCGCCTGAGTGATCGGCTAGGCGTCACCGCGAGGCATCTGCGCCGTCTGTTTCGTCAGCACTTGGGTGTCACGCCCCATGCAATTGCCCAGACTCGCCGGCTTGAGGCGGCGGCATTTTTATTGGATCAGACCCAATTGTCGATGGATCAAATCGCCCAGATGGCTGGCTATGGCAGCGTCAGGCGCTTCAATGCCCACTTTCAGCAAATCTACCAACGTCTGCCTTCGAGTCTAAGGTCGCGGTCAAAAAAGGCGAGCCATGAGACGTTCTCTCTACGCCTGGCCTATCGTCCACCCTTTGACTTTGACGGCCTGCTGAAATTTCTCGCGTTGCGTGGCATTCCTGGTGTCGAATGGGTGAATCAATGTAGCTATGGCCGCTCTATTTTGATCGATGGGCAACCAGGCAGCTTCAGGGTCTGCAATGATCCTGACAAGAGTGTTTTGATCTGTCGAATCATGCTGCAGAACCCTGCCGGATTGCTGCGGGTGGTCGCTCGAATTCGCGCTCTGTTCGACCTGGATGCCGACCCTCTGGCAGTGGGCCATTGCCTGGCCCTGGATCCGTTACTGGCCCCGCTGGTGGCGGAAAATCCTGGTCAGAGAGTACCGGGCGGCTGGGACCCATTTGAAATTGCCGTGCGCGCGATTGTCGGTCAGCAGATCTCCGTCAAGGGTGCGACCACCGTCATGGGTCGCATTGCAGGTCAATATGGCAGACTCATCGACAAAGTCAGATTTTTTCCCTCAGCGGCAGAATTGGCGAATTTGGATCCAAAGGACTTGCCGATGCCCCTTGCCAGGGCGGCGGCGATCGCGGAACTGTCGAGAAGGGTTGCCAGCGGTGAACTCGAATTTGACCGATTCGTTGACTCGCAAAGCCTGATTAATGCCTTAGTCAGTATCAAGGGTATTGGCGGCTGGACAGCACGGTATGTGGCTATGCGCGCTATCAATGATTCGAATGCCTTTCTTCATGATGATCTGGTCTTGGCGAGAGTAGCGCAACAGCGCTTAGGACTCATTGATAGTCAGGCATTATTGGCGCAGGCGCAAAACTGGCAACCCTGGCGCGCCTATGCGGGGATGCATCTATGGCGTCAGGCCGCGAAACCAAACTGATAGAATCTGACAGGAGACCCTTATGCAATTTCGCTATCTGGATACCCCCCTGGGTAACCTGCTGCTGGCGGGCAGTCAAACTGAGTTGCATTATATCGGACTGCCACAAGGTCAGCCGATGTTGCTGCCGAAAGACTGGCAGCACAGCGAGGTGGCCTGCGAAATCGCGGCTCGGCAGCTCGAAGAATACTTTGCTGGTCAACGACAGACATTTGAACTTGAACTGCGGCCAACGGGAACCCCGTTTCAACGTTCGGTGCTTGCTGCGCTGCAGACAATTCCTTATGGACAGACGTGCACCTATGGTGACATAGCGAGAAAGATTGACCGTCCACGGGCAGTGCGGGCAGTTGGGTCCGCGAATGGTCGTAATCCGCTACCGATTGTGATTCCCTGTCATCGCGTGATCGGCGCGAACGGCAGTTTGACCGGTTTTGGTGGTGGTTTGCCGGCGAAACAGTGGCTACTGAACCATGAGTCGGCGCAAGGCAGTTGGATGTAAAATGGTGCTAAATCAGGGGCTGGTGCCAGTGATATTTTGAAAGACGGAAAAATAGTCTGGAAAGGTTTTTGCGACACATTCGGGGTCGTTGATGGTGATCTGGCTGGGCCCGAGGGCGGCCAACGAAAAACACATGGCCATGCGATGGTCGCCATAGGTATCGATAGTCGCCGGTAAAAAGGTCTTCGGCGGAGTGATGATAATGTAATCGTGACCCGTCTCAACCTTGGCGCCCAGTTTAACCAGTTCGGTCGCCATGGCGGTCATGCGATCTGTTTCCTTGACTCGCCAGTTATAAATATTACGTATTCGACTGGTGCCGTCCGCAAATAACGCAAGCATGGCGACTGTCATGGCCGCATCGGGTATGTGGTTCAAGTCCAGATCTATGGCCCGCAGCTGACCCCGAGTAACTTCAATCCAGCTCTCATTGCGGGTCACCAAGGCCCCCATTTGCTCAATGACATCAAGGAATGCAATGTCGCCCTGCACCGAGTGCCGTCCCAGACCATTGACCCTGACAGTGCCACCCTTGATAGCTGCTGCTGCAAAAAAATACGATGCCGACGAAGCGTCACCTTCGATCAGATAGTCCCGGGGTGAGACGTAATGTTGTCTGCCCTTGATATAAAAACGCTGATAATTTTCGTGACTGGCGGTGATGCCATATTGCGCCATGATACCCAGGGTAATATCCAGATAGGGTTTTGAGACCTGCTCGCCGATGACATCGATCACACTATCTCTGTCTGCCAATGGCAAACTCATCAGCAGGGCGGTGAGGTATTGACTGGAAATATCGCCCCTGATGCGCACCTGTCCACCCTGTATGCGGCCCCCGATCAGACGAAGTGGTGGACAGCCTGGCTTGCCAAGGTATTCGACCTCTGCGCCGAGTTGACGCAAGGCGTCCACCAGATGATCGATAGGGCGCTCGCGCATATATTCATCGCCATCAATGGTAAAGGTACCGGGACACAGACTTAGCATGCTTGTCAGCGGACGTATTGCCGTGCCGGCATTGCCCAGCGAAAATACAGAGTTACTCTCAGGTGTGAACAACCTGCCCAAGCCAGTGACAGTGCAATCGGTACCATCGTAATTGAGATCGAAGTCGACATGTAGTTGTCGCAGAGCGTCCAGCATACGATCTGTGTCATGGCTGTGTAACAGGTTATGCAGTCTGGTTTGACCGGCTGCAAGTGACGATAATAACAGGGCGCGATTCGACAGGCTCTTTGAGCCAGGCAGTCTGACCTCTCCGTCGATACGTTCTATGGGACGCAGTAGCAGCTGGTTCATCAGTAGAGTCCTGGCAATGAGGCCACAGGTGTCAGGGTATCGAGAAAGTCAGCGACGCTCGCGGCGACCGTTCGCAAGGGCGGCTTGCCCGGCTCCTCCAGCAGCACCTGACCCGTGAGATTGTCGATACTCAAAAACAATTCGGAATCCAGATCTGTTGTCGCGAAAAATACAGTGAAGGGCTCCCGCTGCTGGCGTTTCGCGAGGCTATGACCGATCAGGTTTTCGATCAGTCTGTCGAAGTCTTCCAGGTTCCAGAGTTGAATCAGGCTGACATGGCCGTCGTTTGTCTGGGCTTCCAGACTGCCGCTCCAGTAACAGCTGAAATAGGTGCAGATATCAGGGTGGATCGGTTGCTCAAGTGCATTGGCAAGACCGTCAAAGCTCACCCGCGTTGTTTGCGGCAAGGGACGCCAAGCCACTTGTGTACCCGCTTGCTCACGGCGAAATTCCAGCTCACAAGGCGAGCGCCAGTCAGGGTCAAACGGCATCCAGAAGTGTCCCTGCGGCGTTATGGCCAGGGCCCGTTCGACGAACGCCTGCAGATTTTTGCTAACCTGGGTCATAGGATCCTGCACAGATACGGTGTTTCGCCCTTTAACTCTCGAGGGCACCCATGGAAAGCTGCAACAGAAACTCTGCTCTGGACCTCCATGGTCGTAACGCGAAGTATACAATAACTGTCAAGGCTTGGCTTGAATTGTGCCGGGATTGTCGCGCTCGACCCGCTGCCGGCGATCACGCCGGTCCAGATAGTTCGCTGCTCGAGCACGTTGCTCGGGTTCCAGTTTGATTAAAATTCTCGCCATTTCCTCATGTACCAAGGCCTGGTAGGTAGCCGTTGCTTGCTCCAGATCCTTCAGTGCCGCAGTGAGTGCGAGTGGGTCCAATGGCTCAGTAATCATCGCTTGCCGGAATGCGTGCTGGGCTCGGCGCAACGCCCGTCTGACGGGTCGAAGATTCTTGGCGTGAGCCAGCAACTCAGGCTCTAGTGCCCGCCTTGCCTCGAGGTCAAGATCACGGACAATCCAGTCGAGATGGCGGGGTAGGGGCCCTGTCGAGGGGCCCATCAGCGCTCGACCGACGATGGCGCCAATAAACAACAGATTGATCGCTAGAGACGAAATCAAGACCATTAAGAGCAGTTTGCGCGGTTGCGAATGCGGGGTCATGGGTTGGTCTCCAGAATGTCGAGTGTTAGCGTCAACAGATAGTCGTCATCGTCCCAGGTGTCAAAGTCATCGAGGCCGCTGATATTCAGATGACTACCAATCATGATGCCAACCACGAGTGGTATCGTCGCCAGAAGGCCAGGTCGCCAGAGCATGGCAGGTGTGTTGCGAGCCGGTAATAGCCAAGACAAAAAACCTGACAAAAACCGGCTATGAAGGCCGTCACCCCTGGCAACCGAAACGTTCATTGCCGTCTCGAGCGCAGTCGTTTCGAGTGAAACCTTTTTAATAGAAGCCTTCTTGATAGCAGCCTCTTCAATTGAAGCAGGAACCTGATTCAGAATGCGGGCTTGCAGATCGTATAAAGGCTCAAGTTTGTCATCAGCAAGCAGTCTGTCGAGGCGTTCGTGTTGTTTTAACAGACGGAGCGCGCTCGGGTGTTGCTGGACGAAGGCAATTGCGGCGTCGCGTTCCGCCAGGGGCCAATGTGCAGATTGACTGCCGTAAGACGCTAAAATTTGGGTAAATCGGTTCAGCTGCATGTGGGGTCCTCCAATAACACTCTTAGCTTGCGCCTGCCACGGGCCAACAATGATTCCAGAGCTTCAATCGAGACGTCGAGAATGAGGGCGGCTTCGACATTCGACAGCTCTTGAAAGTGGCAGAGAATGATGGCGCTGCGCTGTCGATCGGGTAACGCAGCCAAGGCCTGTTTGACGGTCTGTTTACGCAGGGTGCTTTCAAGTTCACTATCAGGTTCGACACCGCCATCGAGTTCTGCCGTCTGTGTTGCACCATTCAGCCGGTTATGTTGCCGTAAGTGATCTATGCAAAGATTGTGCGCGATACGATGCAGCCAGGTGGACACCCCTGCCAGGTTTGGATCGAAACGGTTGGCCTGAGTCCAGAGGCGCAGAAAAACTTCCTGAACAATATCCTCAGTTTCAGTAGCCTGTACCAGCATACGCTGGACATAACGGCTGACGGCGGGAAACTGTCGATGTAAAAGCAGTTCATAGGCATCTCTGCGCCCGCGGGCGATCTGCTCTACCAGTTGTCGGTCAGTGGCTTCGTGCAAGTCAGTAGTCACCGAGCCTGGCTTCAGGCTTGATCGATTAGTATTCGCGGCCTATACCAGTTTCATCTGTCTCATCGAGCTCGCCATGGCGACGATGACCTTCCTTGCCACCGGGACGCTGTCCGTCCTTGCCACGAGGGCGACGTAATTCCTCGGCAGACAGCTGCCCGTCCTTGTTGGCGTCCAGGTGGTTGAATGCAGCCCGCCTGGCCTCTTCAGGTGTCACTTTACCGTCTTTGTCGAGATCCATAGCTGCAAATTTATCTGCCCTGCTTGCCATTCTATCGGCGAGTCGAGCCTCATGCTCCGCCATTTTTTTAGCCTGGTGGGCTTGCATTTCTGCCATGGAGATAGCGCCATCCTTATCGGCGTCGGCATCGAGCATTCGATCTCGCCGCGGAGACTGAAATTCATCAAGGGTGATAACGCCATCTTGATTGGCGTCCAGGTGCTTGAGCGCGCGCTTTTGGGCCTTATCGCTAGCGGCAAGCGTTGGCAATGTCAGAATCGTCAGTGCGAGCACCAGGGTGAGCCTTGGAATCGATTGCATGGGGTTACTCCAGTCAGAAAAGGTTGTTGCAGACCTTATACGTCCCAGGCACAGATATCCGTCGCGCCCAATCAAAATTAGCCGTTAAAAAGGTTTGACGATCACCAGGATCAAAATGGGCACAACAATCATGAGCGCCAGTTCGTTATAGATGCGAAAAAACAAGGAGGTTCTGATCGTTTGACCCAGTGCCATCTGCTTGATATAGCGATAAGACTGGCCGTGATAGGCGAGCAGCAACAGAACAAACGCCAACTTGGCAATGAGCCAGTGGCCAGCGAAGCCATACCCGAGCCATAACCAGGTGCCGAGTCCGAGGGCAAGCAGCGCCATGACGCTGGAGAAACGAAATAACTTCTGCCCCATGATAATTAGTCGATGGACGTCTTCATCGGCCTGTTTACCCTCCACATAGTGGACGAGAATGCGCGGCAGATAGAAGAGCCCTGCCATCCAGGCCATGACAAACAGAACATGGAAGGTTTTAATCCACAGCATGGGTTTTCACTCCGGTTAGAGGCTGTTTGACCTGGCGATCATCACGACACGATGCCGAGTGCGCCACCGTCAACTCGAATGTTCTGGCCGTTGAGAAAGCTGGCTTTTTGACTACATAAAAACACCACGATGTCGGCAACTTCCTCACGGGTCGCAATGCGGCCCACAGGATTGGGTGCGAATTCTTTGACGATCATAGCCTCTGCCGCTTCAAAGGTATCGCCCCAGCCCTTTGTTCGAGCCCGCGCCAGATAAGCTTCTTCTACTTCGCGGGTGCGAATCAGGCCGGGTGAAACCAGGTTGACGGTGATGCCGGTGGCACTCAATTCTTGAGTAAGACTGACGGTGAGATTAGCGAGCGCACCTTTTGCAGCATAATACTGTGGCGAGGTTTTATTCGGTCTGGTTGAACCGACCGTGCCGAGATTGACGACTCGACCCCATCCGGCTTTGATCATGCCTGGCGTGAAGGCCTGTACCAAGCGGACTATTGACAGTGTGTTTTTTTGATAGGCGCTCAACCAGTCATCGGTGGTAGCTGTCTGCCAACGACCGGGATCCGCGGTGCCATAGTTATTGACGAGGATATCGACTACGTCTGTTAACTCGCTGACAGCCTGAATCACCTGTGCGGCGCCCTGGCTATTGGAGATGTCGCCCCAGACTGCACTGGCGTTCTTGACCTGTTGGGCGGCGGTCAGTGAGTCGCCTTCGCCCAAGCTGTGAAAAATCACTCGAACGCCCTCAGCTGCCAGCCGTTCAGCGATCATCTGACCTGTACCGCGATTACTGCCAGTCACCAGTGCAACCTTGTTGTGGATACCTAAATCCATGAATTTTTGCCCGCTTGAGTAATAAAAGATTCCAGTTTGACCAAGGATTTCCTATAGTCTCGGCCCCCGATCATGCGCTAACCCTATGCTTGATTTCAACAGTCTGGCTTTTCTTCTCCTCGTTGCCCTCGGCGCGATGGTTCAGACCATTACCGGATTCGCGATGGGACTGATTGTCATGGGCGGTGTCACGGTTCTGGGGCTTGCGCCGCTCGCCGAAACTGCAGCGGTTGTCAGCATCATATCTTTGGTTAACACGCTGGTGGCTTTGCGGCGCAGCTATAAACAGATCAACTACTCCTATGTTCGCATTCTCGCCGCGTCAATGTTGCCGGCGTTAGTCGCTGGCGTGATGCTTCTCGATTACTTCTCGACATCCCACTATAACGCTCTGCGAATGTTGTTAGGTGGCGTGATTGTTGTTGCGGGTATCTTATTGATGCTGACCCCGGCACCTTATCAGCAACCGTCGGGAACTCAAACAAGATGGCTGGCGGGTTTAGCCGCCGGCCTAATGGGTGGTATGTATGCGGCCGGCGGTGCGCCGCTGGCTTATCTGATGTATCGTCAGCCGCTCGCAATTCATGTGGTTCGTGCCTCTCTGTTGTTCTTGTTTGCGCTGTCAACCTCAGGTCGAACGCTGGTGGTGGGGATTAGCGGTCAACTTAATGACAAGATTCTGTTGCTTTCGATCCTGGCGATTCCCCTGGTCATCCTGGTGACTTTGGTGACGGCCCGCTTCAATTATCTGCTGCCCGATGCGCTCGTGCGTCGCTGTGTCTTTGTAGTGCTGATTCTATTAGGGTTGTTTTTAATCTGGGGACCGAGCGGGTCCTAAAGACTTCTCCATCCACACGGTATCCCAGTAGCGACCAAATTTTCGCCCAACTTCGTTAAGTCTGGCGACCTCGGAAAATCCAAACGAACGATGCAGTGCCAGACTTGCCGGGTTGGGCAGAGTGATGATGCCGTAGCATCGGTGCAGGTCGTGCTGGTTGAGGCGGTCGAACAGCTGCTCATATAAACGGCTACCATGACCTTGACCCCCTGCTTTTGAGTCAAGATAGATGCTGCATTCCACGGAGGTGTTATAGGCCGCCTTGGGTCGCAGAGCGGCGCTGCTGGCATAGCCGATCACGCGTTGGTCGACTTCGAGCACCAGGCATTGATAGGGCGAGTCTGAATCAAACTGATTAAACCAGGGGCGCCGGGTCTCAGGAGTAAACGTCGCCAGGTCAAAAGTGATAGACGTGTTGAGCACGTAATAGTTATAGATCTCAGTGATAGCGGCAAGGTCGCTGAGACTCGCGTGACGAACCAGAGTGGAACTAGAATCTTTTACGGTTAGCATGACGAAATAATAAACCATTCGGTAGAAACCCAGTATTATATTGCATTGCCATGTGCCGATGAATTGATGTCTTTATGTCTGATCTGCCAGATTTTGAGGGTATTCGACCCTACCGTGATGATGAGGTCGATGCAGTACTGAAGAGCCTGTTAAATGACCAGGAATTTTTAGCTTTCCTGGCGAAGTACAGGTTTCATTTTGCCTATAGGTTCCTGCCCAGATTGACTCGGCAGGTCGTTCGGCTGGCGCTGCGCTGGCAGCTCCGTAAGATCCATGACATCAAAGGATTTCAGTTAGCGATAGCCGCTACCGCGAAAAAGTTAGTTGACGAAACCATGACGAGCTTTCACTACGAAGGCTTGGAGCAGCTTGATCCGCAGCAGGCCTACTTGTACATCAGTAATCATCGGGATATTGCTGGCGATTCCATGTTGGTTGACTATGCGTTGTACTGCTTGGGTCGTGAGACGGTTCGCATTGCTGTTGGTGATAATTTGGTTCAGCGACAATTTGCGACTGATTTAATGAAGCTCAACAAGAGTTTCTTTATTCGCCGGTCCGAGGTGGGTGCGAAGAAAATCTATGCCGCATTGCTTCAGTCTTCGCAATATCTGCATGAATCGATAGCGACCAATAACTCTGTCTGGATCGCACAGAGTGAAGGGCGAGCGAAGGATGCAATGGATTGGACCGACCCGGCTGTGATCAAGATGTTGGCGCTTGCCGAGCGTAAAAAAGCCTTGAGTGAAGTGATACGTGACTTACATATAGTGCCCGTAGCCATTGCCTATGAGTTTGATCCCTGTGATGTCCTGAAGGCGCGCGCGCTGCATTGCATTGCGACTCAGGGGGACTATCAAAAGTCGCCAGGAGAAGATTTGTTGAGCCTGGTCAAGGGCCTGGCGGAATTCAAAGGCCGGGTCACCTTGCGCTTTGGTCGTGCACTGGATGGCGACTTTGAAATACCGGAACAAGTCGCTGCTGAGATCGACAGGCAAGTGCTGGATGGGTTGCAGTTGTATCCGATCAATTACTGGGCATTAGAACGGCTCGCCCAGATGGCGGAAGGGCACTCAACGGATGCTGGGCTCACCGAATATTCGATGGTCTGGCGTCAGGTGGGTCATCTCTTTAACCTCAAGGAGCTGAAGGATCCTGCCGCTCTGGAGCACCGACTGGCGCAGTGTCCCGACGAGTATCGCCGAGAATGGCTACAAATGTATGCCAACCCTGTCGTCAATAAGGTTCGCCACGGCGCAGCTAATCTGGCGCCTGCCTGATGGGCTGTTTTTCTTATAGAGAGTGAGCAGAGAGCGATCCCAGAGCGGGTTCATTCAGCGAGCTCATTGAGTGAGCTCGTTGAGTGAGCTCGTTGAGTGAGTTCAGAGACAGTCGTCTTTGCTGAAAGCCTTCGCGAATCCGCTGCTTCAAGGCTCTTACTAAATGCGCTAGTTAAACGCTCTTCTTAAAGACGCTTGTAAAAGGCGCTCAGTCAAAGAGCTGGAGAGAGGGCTCTGACAGCTTTGCCCATTGTTCTCGAAGCTCAAGGATATGCTCGGACCAATACCTGTCGGTATTAAAAAAAGTAAATGCCATAGGAAATGCCGGATCTTCCCAGCGGCGAGCTATCCAGGCCGCGTGGTACATCATGCGCAGGGTTCTCAGGGGCTCAATGAGCCTCAGTTGGGCTGGATTGAAGTGACAGAAATCGCGGTAGCCACGAATAATTCTCAGTAATTGCTGTTGTTGGTCCTCTCGCTCGCCCGACAACATCATCCACAGGTCCTGAACGGCCGGGCCGTTCCTGGCGTCGTCAAAGTCGACGAAGTGAGGCATTTCATCGCGCCACAATACATTACCCATGTGGCAGTCTCCGTGCAGTCGAATCGACAGATAGGGCGTCGATGCGAAGATCTCATCAAGTTCCTTCAGAAGATACTCAGTGACTGAGTCGTACGCCGGGCGTAACGTTGCCGGGATAAAATTGTTCTCAATCAGAAATGCCCGCGACTGATGTCCATAATCCGATACTGAGATCTCGGGTCTCGACTCAAACTTGTGCTCGCCGCCAATGGCGTGAATTCGCGCGACATGTCGACCCAGAATCTCAAGATTGCTGAGGCTGTCCAGATCCGGTGCGCGGCCACCGCGGCGGGGATAGAGTGCAAACCTGAATTGTTGGTAATTAGCTAGCGTCGACTCGTCAGCGATCACCAACGGAGGAACTGCTGAAACCTCATTCTCAAACAATTCTTGAGTGAACCTATGCTCTTCCAGTATCTGCACATCAGTCCAGCGCTCGGGGCGATAGAACTTGCCAATCACCGGCTCGCCGTCCTCTACGCCGACCTGATAGACGCGGTTCTCGTAGCTGTTAAGCTGCAAAATCCGGGCATCGCAGCGGTAACCGACGCTTTCGACGGCATCCATGACCAGGTCTGGTGTTAAGTCTGAAAATGGGTGCGAGCTGATGCTCATGGTGTTGGCAGTACCTGCTGAGTGGGTTCGTTGAGTAAGGCGACAGTTTTTATTTGGATAAACACAGGCTTGCCGGGGTTAAGCGCAAGTTGTTCAGACGATTTTCGAGTGATTCTGCTCAGGATAAATTGTTGGCCTACCTGGACTTTCACCAATAAACCGGGCGCGTCGGTGATTGGCTCAATCTCACTCACCACCCCATTGAGAACGTTCAGTATACTGGTTTGCACGGGTGCCTGCAGGGTCAAGCTGACATCTCGAGCGGGAATGCGTAATCTAATTCTGGTGCCTGGTTGTTGGCGACACAGACTGACATGGATTGACTGGTCACCCAGACTTAAGCGACTCAGACCATACGCCGGGTCATGAGCATCAACCAGACCTTCGACCACTGCAGCAACGGCATCGCCCTCGCGACTGTTAACCTCCAAAGAAGACGCCAGGTCAAAGACACTGCCTCTGGCTGTGACTCGACCTTGGTCCAGAATGTAGACATCATCAGCCAAGTAAGTTATCTCATCCAGGGCGTGACTGACATAGACAATGGGAATGTCGAGTAACCTTCGAAGCTGATCAATGTAGGGCAAAATTTGTAGACGCGCTGCATAGTCAATAGAACCCAAGGGTTCGTCCATGAGCAGACATTGAGCCCCGCTCAACAAGACTCGTGCGATGGCTACCCTTTGTGCCTCACCACCTGACAAGCTCGTGGTGCCAGCATTGAGCAGGTGCCTGATGCCAAGCCAGTCGCTGACCTGTTGTAAGTCTAACCGTCGCTCTCCGCGTTGCCTGTGTATCGCATACTCTAGATTGCCGCGAACGGAGAGATGCGGAAACAACTGTGGTTGTTGAAAGACATAGCCCAGATTACGCAAATGTACGGGCACAAAATGCGTCGGACTCTGCCAGATATTGTCGTTACTGCGAATCAGAACTTGATCGCCGGGTTTAGTACGCTCGAGACCGGCGAGAAGGCGTAATACTGTACTTTTACCAGACCCTGATGGGCCATATAACGCGGTAACGCCTGTGGGCTTAACGATCAGCTCAATGTCGAGCGTGAAGCCAGAGGCGCGAACCAGGTGAATGTTGGCTTGAATTTGCATGGTCAGCTACGACTCGCGAGACGCATCTGCCAGCGCCGATTGAGGCTGTACACCAACATTAGTAGCACAAATGAGAACGCCAGCAAGCCGAGTGCGAGGACGTGAGCTTGGGCATATTCCAGTGATTCAACATGGTCAAACAGAGCGATAGAGAGTACTCGAGTCTCGCCGGGTATGTTGCCGCCAATCATCAAGACAATCCCAAACTCACCGATAGTATGGGCGAAGGCGAGGCATATAGCGGTGATAAACCCGCGGCTCGAGAGCGGCACCACCACGGATCTAAATCGGTCGAGTGGAGTGGCGCCAAGTGTCGCGGCAGCGTCCAGAAGCGACTGTTCTATAGTTTCAAAGGCTACTTGCAGCGGTTGAACATAGAAAGGCAGAGAATAAATAATTGAGCCGATAACCAAAGCGCTGAAGGTAAACGCCAACCCCTTGTCAGTCGCAAGCAGCCACCAGTAGCCAATGATTCCGTCTGGCGCAAAAGCCAATAAAAGATAAAAACCCAGCACTGTAGGGGGTAGTACTATCGGCAGTGCAATAATCGGCTCAATCAACGTTTTCAATACGCTCGTTGATCTGGCCAGCCACCAAGCGATGGGAGTCCCAAGCAGAATAAGCAATAGCGTCGAAGTGAGTGCTAGTTGCAGGGTGATGCTCAGCGCCGTGATGTCTGGGTGCTGCATAGCCTAACGCACCGCTGGGGTCAGGTAGCCAGCACTCTCGATGATCTGTCGCCCCGCCTTCGATTGTAGAAACTGAGCGAAGTCTTCGGCAGCGGGATGAGAGCTGGCTAATATAATGGCTTGCTGGATCAGTGCCGGATAGTGGCTTGATGGCACGAGCCACCAGTTGCTCGCGGAAGCGAAGTGCTGTACCTGGGCCAGAGAAACAAAACCAGCATTGGCATTGCCGCTGTCAACAAACTGAAACACCTGGTTGACGTTGTTACCATAAATGAATGCCTGGTGTTCAGGTTTTAACTTCTCGAGCACGGTCATAGCGGCCTGACCATAGGGGGCCAGTTTAGGGTTGGCGATCGCAATGGCAGCCTGAAATGTCTGCAATGTAGATTGATCCACAGTTCGTGCGTTTTTAGGTACCCAGAAAACGAGTTGACCGATAGCGTAGGTGAACCGTGACCCTGAAGCAGATAGATTTTCCTGCTCAAGTAATTGCGGGTGGAGGCTGTCGGCGGCGAGAAATAGGTCAAATGGCGCGCCTCGACGTATCTGTGAGTAAAGCATGCCGGTGGAGCCAGCAATAATATCAATTTCCAGATCATCTTTTGGGTATGCCGCGACGAGACTAACCAAGGTCGACTTGAAGTTGGCAGCAACGGCCACGCGAAGGGGTGTTGCCTGTATATTTGCGCTGAACAGGATTGCGAAACATGACAGAAACCACAGTCTTAAGAGCGCGAGACTATTATCCTGCAAAAGTTTTTGCAGATATCTGGCCGCCTGGTCGGCCACGCTCAAACCTTGCCTTGACGAAGACGTTCCACGTAATCGTTAATCAGCCAGCCTGAAATCGATATCATTGCGGGTTTGCTGGGCAGGTTCGTATAGTGGAACCACTGGGCATCGGCAATTTCACTTTCTTGAAGGACGAAGTCGCCGCCGGCGTATTCAGCGTGGAAACCGAGCATGAGAGAGTTCGGAAAGGGCCAGGATTGGCTATTAAAGTATTTGAGATTTTTGATGCGAATCCCGACCTCCTCGAAAACCTCGCGATGGACCGCCTCTTCTATAGACTCCCCTGGCTCAATGAATCCAGCGAGAGTCGAATAGAAGTTGCCGCGAGCGTTGGCGTTGCGGGCGAGCAATAGTTCTTCGCCGCGAGTGACCAGTACGATGATGGAGGGTGACAGTCTCGGGTAGTACATCTGTCTGCAGGGTCCACATTGTCGCGAACGATCGAGTGCTGACAAGGTGGTTGGTTGGCCGCACTGCCCGCAAAACTGATGGTTGTGATACCAGTCAACGATCTGCTGAGCACGACCCAGCAAGTAAAAAGCAGCCGGTTCGACTCGATTAAGAAACGACCAAAGTGTATTGAACTCATACCCTTGAGGCTCGTCAGACTCAGGGTCAACCTCAGTGACGAAAACGGGTATGCCGCCAATCTCACCGAGACAGTGTTCAGCGACTTTAGTCAGCCCGAGCCAGCGCCACTCATCCTGGTCGAGGGGTCGCCAAGGCTCGCCATTATCGATAGATAATATTTCCTTGTCGGAGATAACAATATGATAGCTGTGCTCAAAGCCAGCCGATGGCTGATGGCCTGAGACAAAATCTTGACTGAGGTTGAAGACTGACCATTCCATACTGTTTGACCCGGCCTCTGTCCGCGGCTGAAAGCCGTAACTCTAGCACAGGCCAGGAAGGACATTGAAGGTATTCAGCGCAAACTTGGCCTGGGTGTTCTTGCCAATGTGATGACCTCAATGGATGAAGCGCCTGCTTTAAGTGCAGCCCTGGTTAACTCTGTGACGGTAGCGCCGGTTGTCAGCACGTCATCAACGATCGCGAGCCGCTCCCCGTCCAGACTGCGAGTCAGACTGAAAGCGTGTTCGATATTGCGCCGTCTTTGAGTCGCGGTCAGCCCCTTCTGAGGTGGTGACTCGTGGTGCCGCTCGCAAAGCCGGTCGTCGATGGGAATACCGGTTTTATCCCTGATTGCGTAGGCAATTTCACGTGCTTGATTAAAACCCCGAAACTTCAAGCGGTTGGGATGCAGAGGCATAGGAATGAGCAGGTCTGGCCTTCGCAGCTCGTCTGTTGCGAGCCCGGCAGCCAGACGGCTATCGGCACTGGCGCTAAGCCGCGCCTGGTAGCGTTCGGCGAGTACCATGGCGAGTACCCTGCCGACCAACAGCTGGTGGCCATTTTTAAATTCGGCAATCAGTTGATTGATCGGTTGAATGTAAGCGAAAGCGCTCAGACTTCTTGCGTAAAGCGGCGGATTGACGAGGCATGCACCGCACACCCTGTTGTCAGCCGAGTAGCTTTGAGCCGCGCGAGCCGGAATTTCCTGGCCACATTGACGGCAGGGAAGAGGAATTCTGGGAAGATCTGTCTCGCAATCAAGGCACAGATCCAAGGGACGTTGAGTCAGGGCTTGGCAGAGAATGCAGCGCCCGGGAAAAAGCACAAAAGTCAGTCTATTGAGGAAGACCATAGTGAGCGTTTTTCAGGGCAATGAATAGGCTGACCAGCTTGGCCTTGGCACAGGGCGCTTGGCAGGCGTCATAGCGGTTCTGCGTGTAGGTGATTGGCAATTTGCCGCGTGTTTTATGGAGGACTCGCGCCCGGGGGATCACTGCCCGCCAATCTGGCAGGCATGTTGAGGTTGGCGTGGATCGCAAAGTTTGATGTTACTGAGATAACGTGACCATTCAGCAATTTCTGCAGTGGTCATATCAGGCTCTTGGTCCTTGAATGGGGCTGTACGTTTTAGCATGCGAATGATGTAGAGGTAGTCGTTGCCCTGAATGACTTTCAGAAGGCTTATTTCACCTTTTTCAGTCAGGACATTTTTACCGCACAATAACAAGCGGGTCGAGGTCTTGTAGTTGTTTTCAAACCCAGAGAACAAATTGAAGTCCTGAACCTGGTCGCAGGTCTCTCGAACCTTTGCGACCTCAGCCAGCAGCGCTTCAATCGGGTCAAGGTAGGTGAGAGCCTGGTGTGATTCAAAGGATAGTTTGCGTCGCCAGTCGGGTTCTGCTTCATTCAAGGGCAGGTAGTCGACGATACGAGTGGCGCCGGTATTGAGTTGATAAGCAACTTGCCAGTTACTGGGTGCGACCGCCAGCAGCTGTTCCGTCGGATCCAGGGAGGGCCCCGTTTGTGGGGAAAGCGTTCTGTGACTGCAGCTTGACAGGAAGATCGCTAGCACGATTGTCATCACCCTTGGCAGTCTGCAGTCCTTCAATAGCGTCGCTCCTGGATCCGGTTACGGTCGTCTTGCGGTGCGGCACCCTCAGTTGACGCAGCTCAGATGACACACCTCAGTTGACACACCTCAGTTGATACACCTCAGTGGACGCAAGGGCAGCGCATGAGTCTGCCTACGGTTTAGACATAGTTCGGGTTTTTTTCAGTCTTAAGTACTGGTGTCGTCCCCAGATCCTGGCAATTAACTCAAGATTCTGGTGCTGTCAGGGTCAGTTCGTACTCAAGGATTTTCTCGTCCTTCAAGGTGGTCACTTTGACCTTGTCGCCTGGCACAAATTTTTCCAGAGCCGTCAGCAAAGAGTCCTCGTTGGTTACTGGCTCATCGTTAATGGCTATGATCACATCACCCAGATGAATCTGGCCTCGATTGTCCTCGCGCACGCCGACCATGCCGGCAAGGTCTGCCGCCAGACCCGGTTTTACCGATAGAATCGCAATGCCTTTGACGCCCAGGCGTTTAGCCCAATTGTCGGTCAGGGTTTCTATGCCGAGTACTGGCCTGTAGAGTTTGCCGTAGGTCAGCAATTGTGGAATCAGGTCTTTGACAGTATTGACCGGTATGGCGAAGCCAATGCCGGCGCTAGCGCCACTGGGGCTGTAAATAGCTGTATTGACTCCGACCAGTTGTCCTGATGAGTTCAGTAGTGGTCCGCCAGAGTTGCCCGGATTGATAGCCGCGTCAGTTTGAATGACGTCTTTGATAGTGCGGTTATTGGCTGCCTTTATCTCTCGTCCAAGAGCGCTGACCACGCCCACTGTCAGCGTGGTATCTAGCGCAAACGGATTGCCAATTGCGAGCACCTTACGACCTACAGAAAGTTCGTTAGAGTCCCCCAATGAGATAGGTTTTAGCTGCTCATCAGGGGCTTTGATTCTTAGTAGCGCTATGTCCTTTTCTGGCGCTAGCCCAACAACCTCAGCATCATAAGAGTTGCCTGACTGCAGCGTAATGATGATGCGATTAGCGCCGACAATGACGTGAAAATTAGTCACGATCAAACCGTCCTTGTCCCAGATTAGACCGGTACCTGAGCCGCGTGGGGTTTCCATAACATTCATTGAAAATAACTGGCGTCGAATCAGGGTGTTGGTCACGAAGACAACGGAAGGGCTGACATCACGAAAGACAGCAATGTTGTTACTTTCATCATCCGTCAGAAACACATTGGCGGGCTGACCCGCAGCAGGCGGATGGCTTGGAGCCTCGACTGGCTTCTCGCTGGTGGCCAAGACGGCTAATGCTGCGATGAACACCAAGGTGCTGATGCCGGTAAAATATTTCAGTTTCATAGCAATAGGTACTACCTGAGTCTAGGTGCCGAGCGAGCCCGGACTGCGTAATAAGCGCTTTTCGCAGCACTTGTCATCAAGCACTTGTCTGTCATTAAGCACTTGTCATCAAGCACTTGTCATCAAGCACTTGTCAGTCAGCTCTTGTCAGTAAGCGCTGGTCAGTAAGCGTTTGTCAGCAAAGCCCGGTCTGGTGACTGATGAGCGCCCCTTCTTCAGAAAGTTTGCTATCAGCGAGTCGTTGGGCTGATTTTGCTTACCACTTGAGTTGCTGAAAGATAACGGTTTAAGTCGGCGATATCGTCAGGTGACAAGGTGCCTACTGCCTGCTTCAGACGCAAAGTATCCTTGATGTATCGATATCGCGCACTGGCATACTGGAATTGGGCCTGAAACAAGCGTTGCTGTGCGAGGAGCACGTCGACGATATTTCGAGTCCCGACTTCGTAACCGGTTTGCGTCGCATCCAGAGCGCTCTGGCTTGACTCTATGCCGCGGAGCCTCGCAGTGACGCGAGCAACGTCGGTATTGAGCGCTGAGTACAAGGTTCTCGTATTTTCGACGACGGTGCGTTGTGTCAGGTCAAAGTTTCGTTGCGCCTGTTCTAACAGGTAGCCGGCTTGTTTAGCCTTTGACCGAGTGGCGCCGCCGCTGTAGAGCGGCACGTTAAGTTGCAGCGCCATAGACTCTTGCTCTGATTCTGTGCCACTGCTGCCAAAAAAACCGAAACTGCCGGAATTGTTCCGGTTGTAAGCGACCTGGGCGTCAAGGGTAGGTAGATGGCCACTGCGAGCAGCCTGAAGTTCACGTTCGGCAGCATTGACCCCCTCTCTGGCGGCCACGAGCGAATAATTCTGCTGTACTGCGGCCATGACCCACGCCTCCTCGTCTCGAGGCTCAGGATAGGCCACTGGGAACTCTGGGCTGAGGCCGGCAACCTCAAAAAAAGCCTGGCCGGTCAGGCGCAGCAGCGACTCAAAGGTCACGGCTTGTGCTCCTTCAGCCTCAATCACGTTGACTGTTGACGAGTCGTAGGCCGCTGTAGATTCCAGAACATCGGTGATAGCCACGAGTCCGACATCGAAACGTTGCTGAACCTGCTCAAGCTGGCGCTGGACCGCTTCACGCTCGGCATTAGCCGCGCTCCAGCGATCCTGAGCCTCCAGAATGTTCAGATAAGTGTCGGCAACTCGATAGATGAGCTCCTGCTGTTCAGCGGTAAACTGCGCCTGGGCCTGGGCCTCAATGTTTTTTGACTGTTGGAACTGAAACCAGTTGGAAAGCCTGAACACCGGTTGGCGCAGTACGGCTTGCCAGCCATTGTCATTGTAGTTTTCGGCAGGGAAGGTTGAAGTCAGGATGGTACGTTTATTCTGAGACGTGCTCGCGCTCAGACTAATAGATGGTAGTAGTCCGGCGCGAGATTGATTGACTACCTCACTACGAGCCATAAATCCTGCTTTTGCAGCGCCCAGTTGCGGATCGTTGATCACCGCCAGGTTATAAATTTCATCCAAACTGGCGGCTTGCAAAGCCGTCGAAATCAGTAAGGCTCCGGGTGCAAGCAGTGCCAGGGCTATTTTCTGACGGATCCGCTGAAGGCTAAGCCCGTGCAGTGGCATCAAGCTCATTGACAGTAATCTAGATTTCATAACCATTCCTTGCAAGTTGACCTGCTGGGGTCAAATTCGATGTTCTGGCGATGCGTCATCCGCAGGCGCCAGTCACCGACTAAAAAAATATGCGGTTTAGCTTAAACTCAGTCCCTAGCGCTTGCCAGCCAGACGCGATGTACCGACCTGTATACGAGATCGAAAGCGACGCTGGATTGCTTTGGCGGCGTATTGTCGCAGTTATTTTGGTGCGACGCGAGGCTCACTTATCGTTAGGCGGGTCCGGCAAACTCGCCCAATTGGTCTCGAAGCGCCGCCTCCAGCCAGGCCGCGACTGCCAGACATTGATCCTCACGAAAGGGTCGAGCGATGATCTGCAAGCCAATAGGCAGGCCCAGGGGATCTGTGCCGCACCTTATCACGACAGCCGGCCATCCCGTCAGGTTGTATGCCAGGGTATAACTGTAGGCCAGCATATCTTCGAGTTCATTGTGACCTATGGCGGTGCGAGCATTGACGGGGCAGATAAGGATATCGAAGTCCGCAAAGTAACCCAGCATGGCGCTGCGATAGTTATCCCACAGGTTGATCGTATGATTGAACTCTGAGCGCGCAATGGTAGGGCGTGTCTGAGTCTGGCTGTGTGCTATCTGCGGCGATGGCGCCTCTGTACGGCTGTCCTCCAGCAACAGATCCAATGTGTCGCCGCCGTCAGCGCCAAATAGCCGGGCGTAGATAAAGCTGGCCATCTCGACGCCCGGCGGTCTGGTTTCCGTAACCGTCTGGCCAACGGTTTCAAATAAGGCCAGGGCCGTCCTGATGGCGGACTCGATCGCTGGCGCGGGTGTCGAGATGCCGTTGTCTGTGTGATAGCCAATACGCAATTGGCGAGGATCGACTGCGGCAATTGGGTATCGTTGGGCGTCTTTTGAGTGAGGATCGAATAAATCCGGGCCCTGAATAATCTCCAGTAAATAGCCGAGGTCCGCGACCTGTCTGGCCATTGGACCAGGTTGTGACAGAGCTGCCAGCAGACCTGAGGTGGGCAGGGCATTGCCGGTGCAAGGCACTCGACCCGTCGTCGGTTTGAGCCCGGCGATGCCGCAAAAATGACTGGGCAAGCGAATGCTGCCGCCTGTGTCTGTCCCTATGTCAAATGGCGTGGCACCTGCCGCGATTAAGGCAGCAGCCCCACCGCTGCTGCCACCCGGTGTCAGATCGAGATTGTAGGGGTTGTTGGTTCTGCCGTAGACCAGGTTGTCAGTTTTAAACGCCAGAGTAAATTCCGGGGTATTAGTTTTACCCATCAGGATGCCGCCAGCGTCGCGAAGTCTCGCAACACAGGTGGCGTCTCGACCCGGTCGAAAGTTTTTGCGTCCCAGAGTGCCCCAAGTGGTAATGGCGTCCTTGGTGTCCAGACTATCCTTAATGGTCATGGGAATGCCGTGCAGCGGGCCATGGAGGACACCCGCTTGCAGATCTGAGTCTGCCTTGGCCGCAAGCTTCATGGCCTGCTCTGCGGTCGAGTAAACGAGGGCGTTGAGTGGCGGGTTCTTGCGTTCAATACGATCGAGAAAGCCTCGCACCAATTGTGCCGATGTTATCGACTTTGAGCTGATAGCTGCGGCCATCGCCGCCAATGAACTGTCTAAAATGTCATCCATCATCTGGCTCCGGAATGAGAGTCCATCACTGGTCTTAAGCCGATCGCATAACCTCAATCGACAACAGCTCGTCGTCGATTTCAAAGGTCGTCGCCAGCTGTGCCGCTGACAAGGTCAGACTGAGCGCGAGGGTATCCCTCATAATATACTCGCGATGTTGCTCAATGGCACGGGCAAGTTCGTCAGACGCATTGGCCTTGATACTAATTCGGTCCGTCACCTGCAAGCCAAGGTCCTTGCGGGTTTTCTGAACCCGATTAACCACCTCACGAGCGAGACCTTCCCTGATCAGCTCGGAAGTCAGTTCGCACTTCAGGTCGATTGAGATAAACCGGTCAGAAACCGCATCAGTGCCTTGGATGGCTTCTCGAAATACCAAAATGTCCTCGGCAGAGAAGGTCTCGCCGTCAATGGTGACGACACCGGTCAGCTGCAATTCATCGATTTGACTGGACTGCAAGGACTCAATCTTCTGTCTGAAAGCATTAAACTGCTTACCGAGACGCTTGCCCAATACGGGCGAGTTAGGCTTGGCGTAGAGGCTGATGTAGTCTGCTTCAGCGGTGCTGTAGTCGATAGCTTTGACATTAAGTTCGGTTTGAATGTAGTCGGCAAGCTTGCCGATTTCAGCCAGCAGCTGCGGGTCTTTGTGAATGACCGTGAGTTTAGCTAAAGGCATCTTGGTTTTTATCTTTTCCTGGTTACGTTTTTGCCGGCCAAGCAAAATGATGTGTTGCATACGATTGACCGCCTGCTCCAGGATCGGCTGCCTGAGTTCAGCGTCGGGTTCTGGGTAGGTGCAAAGATGAACAGAGACAGGGACATTCTGGCGGCCGAATGCTGTCATTTCCTGGTAAATGGTCTCTGCCAGAAAGGGAGCAAAGGGTGCCATGCTAAGGCTGAGTTCATAGAGGGTCGTGTATAAGGTGGCATAAGCGGCCTGTTTGTCGGCGGTCATGGTTTCCTGCCAGAAGCGCGCCCGATTTAGTCGAATATACCAATTTGTGAGCTCTTCGATAAATTCAAATAATGCGGGTACAACGTTATAGAGGCGATAATTTTCCATCTCCTCAGCGATCGTTGCTTTTAGTGTCTGCAGCCGTGAGAGTAGCCAGCGGTCCATAATATTGTCGGAGGCAATGGGGTTCTCTTGCGGTGACCACTGATCAATAGAGGCATAGGTTTGCAAGAACCTAAAGGCATTCAGCCAGGGGAGTAAAGCGCGCCTGACCATATCCTTGACCCCCGAGTCCGAAAACCTTTGTTCCTCGGCTCGGACCAAACCTGAGTTGATCAGATACAAGCGTAGAGCATCAGCGCCGTAGGTTTCCATGAGCTCGTCAGGCGGCGTATAGTTGCGTAGACGCTTCGACATTTTCTTGCCATCCTCTGCCATAACGATGCCATTGACGATGACATTCTTGACCGGATGGGTGTCGAACAAGGCAGTACCCAGCACTATCAGTGTATAAAACCAGCCACGGGTCTGATCGAGGCCCTCGGCAATAAACTCCGCGGGAAAACCCTTCGCAAACAGGTCCTGATTTTCAAACGGATAGTGCAGCTGCGCATAAGGCATTGAGCCAGATTCAAACCAGCAATCCAGAACCTCTTCAATTCTTCGGTAGTCCCCGGCTTCGCCCGGTATTTGAAAGATCAGGTCATCGACATTTTCGCGGTGCAGGTCATCAAGCTCGACACCGGTGAGACGAGTGAGTTCCTCTCGAGAGCCGATACAGATCTGCTTGCCGCTGACGTCGTTAATCCAAATAGGCAGAGGAGTGCCCCAGTAACGGTTGCGAGAAATTGCCCAGTCAATTGCGCCTTCCAGCCATTTCCCCATGCGGCCGTCTTTGATGTGGCCGGGTACCCATTTAATCTGTTGGTTTGCAGCTATCAGGCGATCACGCATTTGTTCGACGCGAACATACCAGGAGTCGATGGTACGATAGATGATGGGCGTGTCAGACCGGGGACAGAACGGATAGCTGTGAACAATGACATCCTGGCGAAACAAGGCGCCACTGTCTTTCAATTTTCGAATAATGCCCTTGTCAGCAGCCTTGACGTGTTGGCCAAAAAAATCCGGGACCTCCTCCGTAAAGCAGCCTGCCATATCCACCGGGCAAACTGTCGCAGTAATGCCCGCTGCTTTCAGCACGCGAAAATCGTCTTCGCCGAATGCCGGTGCCTGATGGACTATGCCTGTTCCGCTGTCAGTAGAGACATAATCGTCGGCGACGATTTGAAAGGCGCCTGCCGCGCGCAGATCGTTAAAATAGTCAAACACTGGCTCATAGCTTCGACCGACCAGGTCTGCGCCCTTGAGCTCGCTGAGGACGGTCAACTGCTTGCCGCGGCTCATGTCTTCGAGTCTGGCTTTGGCAAAATAGAGGTCCAAGCCTGAAGCCTCATCGCGGGCTTTGACGTAGTCGATGTCAGCGCCGACACACAGTGCCAGGTTCGAGGGGAGAGTCCAGGGCGTGGTGGTCCAGGCGCTGATATAAGCCTCTTCATCGCGTAACTTGAATAGCACCGTGACCGCCGGGTCCTGAACTTCCTGATAGTTAGAGGTCGCCTCGAAGTTCGACAGAACGGTACCCAATGCCGTTGAGAACGGCACGACTTTGATGCCTTGGTAGATCAGGCCCTTGTCCCATAGCTGTTTGAAGACCCACCAAACCGACTCCATATACCAGGGTTCCATCGTTTTGTAGTCATTCTCGAAGTCAACCCAGCGACCAATGCGCGTTATGGTGGATTCCCATTCACTGGTGTAACGCTGGACGATTGCGCGACACTCGTCGTTGTACCCCTTGATACCCAGCTTGGCGACAGCCTCTTGGGAGGACATGCCCAATGCCTTATCAATCTCATGCTCAATGGGTAAGCCATGACAATCCCAACCAAATCGGCGTTGAACATAACGCCCCTTCATCGTGAAGTACCGAGGCACAGCATCTTTAAGGATAGAGCCGACTAAGTGGCCATGGTGCGGCAAGCCGGTAGCAAACGGCGGGCCATCGTAAAAGATATAGGGCGCTGAGTCGGTGGTCTGCTGCAGGGACTGCTGAAAAACCTGTTTGTCGCGCCAGAACGCCAGGATCTTGTGTTCCGATTCGACGAACGAGAATGTCTCGCTATGGGCTGTACTGTTTTCTTCGTCCATCATTCACCTTACCGGGCAGAACTGCAGTCGCCAGATCCCAGTCATCAAATGTAAAAATAAAAAACCCGCCTGGTGGCGGGTTGCGGACTCAACTAGCTGTGCGCGTCAACCCATTATTCTATTGTGAATAATGCCAATTGCCAGCAAAGCGGAATAGTTCAGTGTGGTCATAGTGCCAAAGGATAGGCATTCTCGCAGGCATGTCAAGAACCTTGCTAATGGAAGCATCTGTTGGACCATTTATTCACGGTCCTGCTGGACTATTTATTCACGGTCCTGCTGGACTATTTATTCACGGTCCTGTTGGACTATTTATTCACGGTCCTGCTGGACTATTTATTCACGGTCCTGTTGGACCTGGCGAACGCTGCCGCGAGAGTTGATTTTTTGAACGATTGTCGCCACCAAACGGCCGATGTGGAAGGTGTGGTACCAGTCGGGTGTGTTTTCATGTTCCACAGTGCTGGTACCGACGAAGTTAAATCGCCAGCCTTCCTTGACTGATCTTTCCTTGAGGGCCGTCAAACGCTGCCAGGCCGGCTCAGAGAGTATCGGGTGAACACAAGCGACGACTATGTCCGCAGCTCCTCGAGTTTTTAACTCTTCGACGGCGGCAACCACGGAGCCCGCAGAATCAACTATGTCATCTACCAGTAAAATATTCTGGCCTTGCACTTCACCGATTAGAGTTGAGCGAAATACCTGATTGGGTTTTGAGTAGTCTCGTTCCTTGGATAAGGCAGCAAGATCGGCTGACAATTCCTCAGCATACGCCCGCGCTCGCTCCAGATAACCCACATCAGGAGAGACAACGACATCACCAACCAAGCCCTTTGCCACCAGCCACTCGGTCAGGTGGCGGGTGAGAAAAACATTTTCCAGATGGGTAAAAGAAGGATTGAACATACCTGCAATCGCGTCGTTGTGGATCTCGACAGCCATCACTCGATTAGCGCCGGCGCTTTGCAGCATGCGTGCAAACAGGCCGGCGCTGATACCCTCGCGCGTTCGACCCTTGCGTTTGTCCTGACGCGCGCCGGGATAATAAGGAATGATCGCTGTCACATACTGGGCATCGGATAAGGCGGCTGCCTCGACGGCATGCAACAGCATCACAAATCGGTCATACACGGTCCGTTCGTCCTGATTGCCGATCATGGATTGAAAGATGTAGACATCATGGCCGCGAACGTTGGCGTTGATGGCCAGCTTGCCTTCGCCGCAGGCAAACCAGGTTTCTTCCGTTGGAATCAGTGGCAAACCCATATGATCAGCGACGGTTTGCGCGAAATTTCGGCCAGACTCGCAAGTCATCAAGGCTATCGGCGCACGTGGATTGGTATTCATCGGCTAGTCTCCGGGTTCAGGCTTTTTATCAGGGCTGCCAGGGTCGTTACGAGTAAGACGTGTTCTTCGGCGAGCACCTTGGCTGCCAGGGTTTCTGCCGTGTCATCTGCAGACACAGGAATGATCTTTTGAGCGATAACCGGCCCTGTGTCGTAGTCTGCCTCAACCCAGTGGACGGAAATGCCGGTTTCTTTGTCGCCCTGGTCTATGACTGCCTGATGAACGTGCATGCCATACATGCCGTGACCACCATGACGAGGCAATAAAGAGGGATGGACATTGACAACTTTGCCTTGAAAGTAGCCAAGGGTCTGAGGACCCAGTTTTTTCATGTAGCCGGCAGTAATGACCAGATCTACCTGGTGATCGCGCAACGCATTGAGGATCGCTCGATCCTGGTCAATCGCTGCGGGATGCGTGGCATTGGAGATATGCAAGGCTGGAATGTTTGCCTCGCGAGCACGACTCAGGGCGACGCTGCCGCTGTTATTACTGATAGCAACGACGGGTTGAGCGTCGAGTTGGCCACGCGCACAGGCATCAATGATTGCCTGGAAATTACTGCCGCGATGCGACGCAAGAATACCGAGTCGAGTCATGTTGCCAAATGGGGTGCCTTCAGAGCGCGGGAGTGTACCATGGCTCTGGTTAAAAATGCTGCAAAGTTACTCAGGACCCAGCGTCTGTTTGAATTGCTCTCGAAGGACATTTTTTTGCACCTTACCCATCGTGTTTCTGGGTAGAGCCGGCAGAAAATGCACCCGTTTTGGTATTTTGAAGTTCGCGAGATGGTGTTTCAGATAGTTGATGATGTCAACTTCAGTCAATTCACGAGGCTCAAGGGTAATGACAATTGCCGTGACGGCCTCACCAAAGTCACTGTCCTGAACGCCAATGACGGCAGATTCAACCACCCCGGGTAGCTTGTCGATAACGGATTCAATTTCTTTGGGGTAAACATTCAGGCCGCCACTGATGATCATGTCTTTGCTGCGACCGACAATGGCCACATAGCCCTCTGCATCCAATTGCGCCAAGTCGCCCGTTTTGAAATAGCCGTCTGCGGTGAATTCTTCGCGGGTCTTGTCAGGCATGCGCCAATAACCCTTGAACACATTGGGGCCACGGATCTGCAACTCACCCGCCGCGCTGCCATCGGTGGGATTGCCCAGAGAATCAACGATCCGGGCCTGGACGCCCGGTAGTGCGGGACCTACGGTGCCTGGTTTGCGTTCGCCCTTCAAAGGGTTGCTGGTGTTCATGCCAGTCTCTGTCATGCCATAACGCTCTAATATTCGATGACCGGTAGCGGCCTCGAAGGCAGTAAATGTCTGTGGCAACAGAGGCGCGGAGCCACTGGTAAATAAGCGCATTTTTCGGCAGGCGGCGTGATCCAGACCTGGCTGCTTCAGAAGGCGAACATAGTGGGTTGGAACGCCCATATAGACCGTAGCCTTAGGTAACAACTCGACAATCAGGGCAGGATCGAATGTCGGCAAAAACAGGATCGGGCTGGCATTAAAGACGGCCAAGTGAGTGGCAACGAAGAGGCCGTGAATGTGGTAGATCGGCAGTGCGTGAAGGAGGACGTCGCCAGGCTGCCAGCCCCAGGCAGAATGCAATGTCTGGGCATTCGAGACCAGATTTTGATGAGTGATCATCGCACCCTTAGGCTGACCGGTGGTGCCGGAGGTGTAGAGGATCACCGCAACATCGTTCGCTTGAGTTAATGGCGCCTCGAACTTCGGTGAGTCGTTGCCAGCGACCAGCGCCTCTGTCAGGCTACCGGCGCCCTGGCTATCGAGGGTGGCCAGCTGACAGGTTTCAGGCAGTAGTTGCTTGAACATTGGCTCGGCATTCGGGGCACAGATGACCAGGGCTGGTGCGGCATTCTCGACGAAATAAGCGACCTCATCTCGTCCGTAGGCGGTGTTCAATGGCAGATAGATCAGTTTTGCACGAAGACAGGCGAAGTACACAAACAGGCATTCGGCGGTTTTCTCAACCTGTACCATGACTCGATCGCCAGGCTTAAGGCCCATCCGCGTCAGTAGGTTCGCATATTGGCCACTGCGGTGATGCAGATCAGCATAGGAGTACAACGGCTGTCCGTGAGTGTCCAGTATGAAGGTGCCACCCGAGCTAAACTGTGCATGAAAGTGGGTATAGCAGTTTCGGTTTTCGATCCCATCCTGGTCTGTATCTAACATGGTATGACTCTCTTTTCTGCGAATCCTGAGTTTAAAAGATGCGTCCCAGTTTTAAATAGAAAGCGCGCTGATTTTTTTCAGTTTGTCCGTACCCTAAATAAATCGGTCCCAGAGGTGAATCCACGCCCAAAATCAAGGCTCCACCGAAGATCAAGTCTCTCAAGTTCAGGTCTCGAGAGTTTTGCCAGACGTTGCCCGCTTCTAATACCACGGCCAGATGCACCGGCAGGTCGACGGGAAGAAGCCTTTGTTGGTTTAGACGCTGCATCCAGGTAAGGCTGAAATACGCAAGGTCACTGCCGACCAGCGCGCCATCGTACAGCCCTGAGAGCTGTTTGAAACCACCGAGACTGCTTTGAAACTGTCGCCCAGCCACCGGGTCGAAGCTGCGCACATACCGAGCGTTTAGCAGTATGGCATTGCGTCGCAGGGGGATGGCGTGGACACCGTCGAAATGCAGCAGGCTGAACCTGTTAACACTGTGGGCTGCTGGATAAACCTTCTCATAGCGCAGTGCTGCAAAGGTACCCTTGGAGGGAAAGTCAAGGTTGTCGAGGGTGTCCGCCTCAAACTTCAAGTAATTGACACGGTCGCTGAATCGGCCGAGCGCCGGGGTCACACCGACAACAGTCTGGATTTCACCCTGGTGATGTTCGCTGCCGAGGCCGACGATCGCGATATTAGAGATCTCGAGTCCAAAAAATATCCCCGTCACAAGATCCTTAATCCGAAATCGGGATTGTAATTCGGCGTCGATAACACGATTAAGCTGGCGGTTGGTGTAGTGCAGGTAAGGTGTGGTAAAGAACGCTTGCTGATAATCGATAGGCAGGTAGAGTTCGGTGCGAAACAGCGACTCTTGACCGATTTGAAAAGCATTTAGCCATTCTCCACCGTAGCGGGTGATGGCGGACTTGCGATAATTTGCCCCCAGAGTGTAGCTGCTCTCACCATCGATACCTGTATTCAGTTCGAAGCTGATACCGAGTAGATCTTTACCCCAGGATCTTTCCCGTGTGATGACTCTCAGAAGGTTTCCAGGGCCGTTTGGCTCGACCTCATAATCGACTGCTTCAAAGTACTGGTAGCCATAAATCATCTCCAAATCTCTCTCAAGCGCCTGGCTGTCAAGAGGTAGCCCCAGAGGCTGACTGATGTGAGCGCTAATCAAGGCGTCTGATATGCTGGAATGATTTTCAAGTTGAACGTCAGTAATCAGGGGTGGGCTGTAGACGGGCTGACCTGCCCTCGAAATATTTGTAGCGCTGGCCCAACGAGCGAGTGCCGTGTGATGTAGGTTGGTAGCCGAGTAGCCACGCTCGATCGCGACTGCGGCCTGCTCAAAGTCCAAGTTGGAGATACCATCCAGCTCTGGTTCGATCAATATATCTTTGCTGCTGATAAGGGCGTATTGGCGTTTCAACTGGTTGAATGTCAGCAGTGTGGTCAATTGCTCAATAATAGGAATGACGGAGTTCAGTTGTGTGGCGGTAAATAGTGGCGTCGCAAGATCCACGGCAATCACTGAGTCGACGCCCAGACTCTTGGCCACATCGACGGGCATGTTGTTGGCGATGCCGCCATCGACCAGCATCCTGCCGTCTATTTCCACGGGTGCAAACAGGCCGGGTATGGACATGCTGGCTCGAACTGCGGTCGCAAGTGATCCCTCGGCAAAGGTGACGGCTTCACCGGTCACCAAGTCTGCGGCGACGGCCCGAAAGGGAATCGGCAATTGATCGAAGTTACGAATCTGGCTGACCTCACTGAATAGACGCTGTAGCGTCAGCTGCAGATTTTGGCCCTGGATCAAGCCTTTGGGCAGCTTGATCACGCCGCCGGCAAGTGTTGCCTGAGTGTTGACCAAATAATCGCGCGCGTCTTTTTTTCGACGATAGGAGAGGCTGTTCCTGACCGGCTGATCTGTTAACGTCTGGTTCCAATCGATGCCGAGGAGGATGCTCTCCAGTTCGTTCGGCGTTTTGCCCGAGGCATAAAGTGCGCCGACTAGCGCGCCCACGCTGGTGCCGACGATGGCGTGGACTTTAATATTGCGTTCCTCCAGCGCACGAATCACGCCGATGTGGGCCATGCCTCTGGCGCCCCCGCCGCTTAACACTAGCGCGACGCTCGGCGCTTCCTCCTGGGCCATCAACTGCAGGCCGCATAAACTGGTTACGAGGGCTGCCAGGCAGCCTATAGAAGCTATCCGCATGAGCTTTCGAGGGTCGATAGGGAAGAGTAACAGTGTAACGGATTAGTCCTGGATTGGAATCTGGCGAAGGATCAAGAGGGCTTCAGCGCGCGATTCCTTTGATCAGCGTGCTATACTAAAGGCCATTGATTGATAGACAGAGACGGGTCACACAAGGATGAAATTGAGCGTAATAGGCTATCTGCTGTTGCTTGGGGTAAGCGGCTCCGTTTATGCCTCCACCTTGACGGTGGAGGCTGCCTGGGCGCGCGCGACGCCGCCAGGTGCCCCTGTCGGTGCTGTATATATGGATTTATTTAATCCTGGTAAGGAGGCGATAACCGTCAATCAGATCAAGACCTCGGTCGCGCGCATGGCTCAGATTCATAGCACCTTGAACGTTGATGGCGTGATGCGCATGCGCTCTGCTATGCCCCTCACTATCGGTGCCAGTGAGCGTCTCAGTTTGGCGCCTGGCGGCATGCATGTGATGTTGATGGGCTTGCGCCAGCCCCTTGCTGCGGGCGCCACCTTCAACCTGGATCTGGGGCTGGCCAATGGCGAAAACTTGAGGGTGGAAGTCCTTGTCGGTCAAGCCGCGCAGATGTCCAGACCAGAGACGATTCCTGTGCCTTAGCGACTGGCGCCTGAGACTGGCTACTTAACAACCGGCTGCTCAACTACCCGCTCCTTAACTACCCGCTCCTTAACTA
>JAYODE010000006.1:0-12689 GCA_038106185.1 Gammaproteobacteria bacterium
CTCAACGCGCTAACCTTCGACATACTGTTTTGTGCTCGCCCTCCTTCCTTAATAACGAAGCGCCATAACGAATAGCCCTGATCAAGAGCCCTGATGAAGAGCCCTGATGAAGAGCAGTTATGAAGAGCCGTTATGAAGAGCCAAAGGGACTCCTGTCAAGGTAGGCGTTAACCGATCCGAAACTTTAACGTCTCAACAATCACCAACTGAAGGGCTATAGCGAGTTGGATCTGACACTCCGGCTGCCTGAAAACCTGCTCGTCGAATCTGGCAGCTAGCACAGACCCGACAGGCACGACCTGATGTGTCAAGCTGATAGCAGGACACCGTTTCTGCATAATCAACGCCAAGACTTATGCCGGCTTTGATAATCGCATCCTTGCTGAGCGCTATCAAAGGGGTGTGGATTCGCAGACGGCCACCTTCCACCCCAATACGAGTGGCCAGGTTTGCCATATTTTCAAAGGCTTGAATAAATTCGGGTCGACAATCCGGGTAACCTGAGTAATCGACGGCGTTAACACCGATAAAGATATCCAAGGCCTCAAGGACTTCCGCATATGCTAGCGCATAGGCAAGAAAAACTGTGTTACGGGCTGGGACATAGGTCACCGGAATACCTGAAGCATCATCGGCGGTTGCGTTTGTCGGCACCGCTATATCGGGGTCTGTCAAAGCAGAACCACCAAAACCACCGATATCCACTGATACCACCTTGTGGTGCGCTTGGCGCTGCGACGCGATCTGCCTGGCGTATTCAATCTCTGTCAAATGACGCTGCCCATAGTCGAAGCTCAAGCAGTAGCAATCAAACCCCTGAGCCTGAGCCATCGCCAGACTCGTCGCAGAATCCAATCCACCCGATAGCAAAACGACCGCCTTGGGACGACCAACAGCCACGTCAGACACCCGGCTTATCCCCCCAAAGTATCTTGTGTAATTGCATCTGGAACCTCACCGGTAAGCGTTCTGCAAGTATCCACTCTGCTAACTCGGCTGCATCCTGTTGCCCAACACTGGGAGAGAACAATACCTCACCCACGCGCTCCAATAAACCATACTCTCGCACTTTGAAACTCGCCCAACTGAAGTCCTGGCGATCGCAAATCACAAACTTCACCTGGTCCTTGCGCTCCAGTAGGGCCAAATTAGCGTACATATTACGACTCACCTCAGCTGAACCTGGCGTCTTTAAGTCCATCACAATCGAGACTCTAGGATCAACGCCGGCTATATCAAGCGCACCACTCGTCTCTAACGAGACTTGGTAGCCTGCATCGCAAAGCTTCTCCATCAACCGCAGACAATTCGGCTGAGCCAGTGGTTCACCTCCGGTAACAGTCACATAACGAGCGCCGAAACTGGCGACCTGATCGAGCACTTCCGCCATGGAAATTTGGATTCCACCACTGAAGGCATAAGCCGTATCGCAATACTGGCAGCGTAGAGGACAACCCGTAAGACGCACGAATACGGTGGGCAAACCACTGGTTTTGGCCTCACCTTGAAGCGAATAGAATATTTCTGTGATTCTTAACATGGTGTGTAAAGCTTGAATCTGAGGGCAGGGCAACAACCTGCTCGAGTGATGGTAGAGGCTAGGAATTGCAATCAGACATACTATCGCGCATGTAGCTGCTTGCCAGCTTTGCGACCGACTTGCCTTGATGCTGCTCAACGACATCACTCAACAGCGCTTTCGCTTTACTGCAGTCACCCATTAGATGATGGACTTTCCCTAGTTTGAAGGCTGCATCAGGTACTTTTCGGTGATCTGGAAAAAGGGTCATGACCTGAACAAACGCCTGACGCGCACTCTCATAGTCGGGAACCGGCATAGCGGCATACACTTCGCCCAACCAATAATAAGCATTAGGTGCATATTCCCCGTTCGGGAAGCGCTTGATCACCCCTTCTAGTTGTGTGATCGCGAGATCGTATTGGCGATTTCGAATCAACTCCAGAGCCGTATCGTACAAAGATTTTTCGCCTTGCACAGTTGTTGCAGGGGCCGTCGCACCAGCACTGGTCGCCGCCGACTGTTTAGTCGAGTCAAGCTCGCCTGCTGCCAGCGTCCTGGTTACCCGTTGTTCACGTAACTCCTGGAACCGACTGTCCAATTCCAGATAACGATCATCCTGGATTTTTTTCATTCTCTTCAACTGATACTGCAGGTCTTCCACCAGCCCACGCAATGTTTGGACTTCCTGCTCCATCAGCTGCGCCTGGTATTCAGCCTCGATACCTGAGCTCACTGTGCCATTTTCCAGAGGCGCTTGAAAAGGTAGCTCTTGCACGTCAGACATGCTGCGTGGCTCAATATTGCGTGAACCCAGCTCTTGGACCACGAAGCCAGTGGATTCGCTATCTTGAGCTCTGCTATTTTGAGCTTTATAGCTTTCAGATTTGACACTTTGAGGTTCAATACCCCGAGACTCTACTTTAATCCCGTCGCCGCTCGCAGCCATTAGAATTGGTGCGCCGGTCAGCAACAGCAGTCCCAGAGCACCATTTCTTATTTGGCAGATTGTCGAGTGAGAATCTCGCATATCAAAATAGATTGCCGTCAGTCTTAGCGGTAAACCGCTTCGACTCGTCGATTCATCGCCCAAGCCGCTTCACTATGGCCACCATCTGCAGGCTTTTCTTCACCGTAGCTGATGACTTCGATTTGCGAGCGAGAAGCTCCTTCTGCAACCAGATAGGCTCGCACGGCATTTGCACGACGCTCGCCCAAGGCCAGGTTATATTCACGAGTGCCGCGCTCGTCAGCATGTCCTTCAAGGCGAAGCCGTAAGGTTGGATCTTCTCTCATCGCCGTGGCGTGCTTGCTCAATTCAACATGACTGCCTCGTTTTACGATTGCCTGATCAAAGTCAAAATAGAACACACCCTGAAGCTCTTCCATGCCATCCATACTTTCGGCAGAAGGCACTGAAAGCTTGCCACGACTAACAACTGCTTGCCGAATCTCTTCAACCACAGGCTCCGGGGTCTCAAAGACGGGCGCAACGACCTCTGGAGTCGGCTCATCCATGGGCTTTTCTGCCTCTTGCTTGGACGCACAGCCAGCCAATACAAAAGCCGCAAAACTTACCACCATGACGCTACGTATTGTTATTCTTACCATGATTCGCTCCTGTCGATCGCTGAAAAAAGATTAAAACACAAATTTACCGGTAAAAGCATGCAAACAAGCCACGGATCGATAAATTTCGCGGCGTATTCTAGCAGATCATTCTGCAATAGGCTTAAATTTTCGCCGTTTTTGCGGTGACCAGGCAGGCTCCCTGACATCACCCTCGCTGGACGGTAGATTAAACTTCACGCCCCCATCAATGGATACAGCAGCCAGGATACCCTCGCCACCGACCTGTGTCGCATAAATCAGCATACTGCCGTTAGGCGCGATACTTGGGGACTCATCCAGGCTGGTCTCTGTTAACACTCTCAACCGACCACGGGCCAGATCCAACATAGCGATATGGAAGATACCGTTACGACGGTGCACCATGACAATACCACTGCCGTCAGGCAAAACACTGGCTTTAGCGTTATAATCGCCTTCAAAGGTTAGCCGTTCGATGGACAGGTCATCAAGCTGAATCTGGTATATCTGTGGCTGTCCACCGCGATTAGAGGTGAAAATAATGCCTTTTCCATCTGGGCTCCAAGACGGCTCAGTATCAATACCATAGTGCCTGGTGACTCGTCGCAGTCGTCGATCCGCGATCGTCAAGACGTAGATATCGGGATTACCATCCTTTGACAACACCATCGCCAACTGTTTGCCATCAGGCGAAAACGCTGGCGCGCCATTAAGACCTGGGAAATTCGTTAATTGCTGCCGAGTACCATTGACGACATCACGCAGAAATATTGCAGGCCGTCGGTCCACTTCAAATGACACATACGCAATGTAACGACCATCCCGTGACCAGCTCGCCGAAAGAATCGGCTCTCTGGACTCAAGCATAGTCTGGACTCTGTGACCGTCAGCATCAGCTATATTTAGGCGAAATCGGCGGTTATTAATGGGCCCTAGCGCAGTCACATACATAATTTGAGTTGAGAAGGCACCGTCAATACCTGTCAGAATTTTGAACACGCTGTCGCTGGCATAGTGAGCCATGTCGCGCAGCTCACTGACACTGCCCTCTATCGTCTGACGCAGCTCTACCGATTGCTTGAAGACGTTGTAAAGAGTGTAGGTCAGGCGGTAGCGATCACCCACAGGTGATACATGTCCAATCAAAAGGTACTCCACGTTCAACAACCGCCAATCGCGGTTGAAAATCTCAGAGGTCTCATGAGGCAAGCTCAGCATCTGGCTAGTCGGCAGACTGTCAAATCGGCCACTGAGCACGAGATCCGCCTCGATAATGTCGCTGATACTTTCGGGGAGTGTGCCCGCACCCCGCCAATCAAAGGGCACAACAGCCACTCTGACAGCGTTATCAACGCCCTTGGTCACTTCGATTCGCAAGTCTGCCAACACCGGTTGAAACGGCGTGCAGACAATCATTATGGCTAGCAGATAATTTTTTATTTTCATCAAGATCTCTTTACAGTCTTAGGTCTTCGGGTCTGAACAAGACCTCAAACTCGCGAAAATTACGCTCAAATTGGACGGATTCTGCCGGTACGATAAAACGTTCCGCCTTTCGCACGGCGAGCATCGCCGAGCGATCAAAGGCTTCATTGCCGCTCGAGGCCTGGAGCGTCACATTCACTACTTCACCCGTCGGCACGAGAAATACCTTCAACAGCGCCTGCATGCCATTTCTGGCGCTGGGCGGCCTTGACCAGTTTTGAATGATCTCACGCTGAATTTGCGCCACGTAGGCCATGGCCTTCTCGTCATCGGTCACAGCCTGCCGATAATCTTGCTCTTGGCGAATCGCCAAGGCGAGATTTTTTTGGGTTTCCGCCTGAGCTTGCTTGCTGCTTGTCGCTTTCTGCGCTTCGGCTTTCTTCGCCTCGGCCTGCTGAGCGGCAGCTCGCAATTGAGCTAGACGAGAGGCCTCGGCCGCTGCCTGGGCTTTGGCTGCCGACTCGGCTTTAGCTTTCGCCTTGGCATCCTTTTCTGCTTGTTTTCGCCGCTCCTGCTCCCGTTGCTTAGCCAATCGTGCTTTAGCTTGACGTCGTTCCGTCGCAGCTGCCGCCAATTTCTGTTCCTTGACCTTATGCGGGTTTGCAGTTACCAGCGCCGCATCAATGTAATATTGCTTAACTTCGGTCAAAGGTTTGACCGCTTGATCCTCCCAATTGGTTAATAATAGTGCCATGACGACTGCGTGAACCCCCAATGCGAGCGCCGCCGGCAAAATATAAGTTCTCATGGGGCTCATGCGGCTATCCTGGTGGCTCTGTGATCAGACCAACACTCCTAGCCCCAGCTTGCTGCAGTACATTCATCAACCCAACCACAACACCATAACTGAGCGCCTGATCGCCCTCCACCAAGACTTTGATGTCAGGATTTACCTGAATAATTTTTGCAGCACGCTCGCCGATCAAAGCCAAAGCAACCTGCTCCTCTTCCTGACCCACATTCATATAGTAGGTCGAGTCAGCTTTCACCGACACTACGAGAGTAAGTTCGTCCTCATTCACAGCCATCGGGCCCGAAGCTGCGTCTGGCAAATCGACATTGATACCTTGTGTCATCAAGGGTGCGGTAACCATAAAAATAACCAACAGCACCAGTGTCACGTCGATGTAAGGCACGACGTTAATCTCAGCCATCGGCTTTCTTCTCGCTGCTTTAGCCATTATTTATCCTGCTGACGTATGCCACGATACAAGATGCCACTAAACTCCTCGGTGAAAGCATCGAGACGGTTAACGATAATTTCGACTTGGGCAGCAAACCGGTTATAAGCAATCACCGCAGGGATTGCGGCAAACAAGCCAATTGCGGTCGCCACCAGGGCCTCGGAGATGCCCGGCGCGACGACCGACAGGCTAGCCTGATTCACCGTCGCCAGCCCTCGAAAGGAGTTCATGATACCCCAGACCGTGCCGAACAGGCCGATATAGGGACTGGTCGAGCCAACCGTAGCGAGAAAAGGCAAACTCGTTTCCAGACGTTCTTCCTCTCGTGATAGTGCAACTCGCATTGCCCGCTGGACATTTTGCATAATCCGATCTGGATCTTCTTCTTTTTGTTGGCGCAGCCGAGTGAATTCCTTGAACCCGGCGACAAAAATCAACTCCATGCCAACGGGTTCGCGCTCGCTCGCCTCTACCTCCAGATATATCTTGCGCAAATCTTTACCCGACCAAAACTCGTTCTCAAACGAGATGGACTCTCGCTTGATTGACGACAGACTGAAACCGCGCTGAAAGATCATGACCCATGACACCATTGAAGCCAGAACCAGCAGGCCCATGACACACTGAACAACAATGCTGGCATTTAAAACCAGATCGGTAATAGAAATGGGCTCATTCAAGGTAGTTACTCTTTAGTCTTGGTCAGTCGGGAGATCGTCAAATTGAAACGATGAGTTGGTGGCAGGTATCTTCAGGCCAAAATGCTGATACGCGTGCCGAGTAGCAACCCTACCTCTTGGCGTGCGCATGATAAAGCCCTGCTGGATCAAATACGGCTCATAGACATCCTCAATGGTGTCACGTTCTTCGCCAATGGCTGCCGCCAGACTATCCACGCCGACAGGGCCACCATCAAATTTTTCAATCAAAGCCATCAGCAGACGCCTGTCCATATGGTCAAACCCGTTGGCATCAACCTTCAACATATTCAGGGCATCCTCGGCCACCGCCCTATCGATCTGACCATTGGCTTTCACCTCAGCAAAATCACGGACTCGGCGCAGTAGTCGATTGGCAATCCGCGGCGTACCCCGCGACCGCAATGCAACTTCTCGAGCGCCGTCATAATCAGACCGTACGCCGAGTAGACGGGATGAACGCAGGACGATTTGCGTCAGGTCGTCGACCTGATAAAACTCCAGACGCTGAATGATCCCAAATCGATCCCGCAACGGCGATGTCAAGAGCCCTGTTCGAGTGGTTGCGCCGACCAGCGTGAATGGCGGCAATTCAAGTTTGAGGGTTCTCGCAGCAGGACCTTCGCCGATGGTGATGTCGACCTGAAAATCCTCCATTGCCGGATACAAAACTTCCTCAATTGCGGGCGAAAGTCGATGGATTTCGTCAATAAACAGGACATCACCGGCCTCAAGATTGGTCAGTGCCGCGACCAGGTCGCCCTTCTTATCAATAACTGGCCCTGATGTGGCCTTAATCTGGACGCCCATTTCATTAGCGATAATATTTGCGAGTGTCGTCTTGCCCAGACCAGGCGGACCAAATATCAGGGTATGGTCGAGGTGCTCGCCACGTCGTTTGGCGGCATCGATAAAGATGGTCATCTGCTCGCTGACTTGGGGCTGGCCACGATATTCAATAAAGCTTTTTGGACGAATTGCCCAGTCTTGTGTTGAATCTCCCTGGGTAGATTCTGGCGTTACCAGTCGATCAGATTCAATCATTGTCAGCCTGTCCCCGCTTACCGGGCATGAAAACGCTAGTTTGCCACATTAATGCTTGTTCGACAGGAGAGACTGAAGCTCAAGCGAGTGATTTCAACGCTTGGCGTATTAAGCGCTCAACGCTGACATCCTGATCCTCTATTTGTGCCAGTGCTCGTGCCGCCTCCTGGGGCTTGTAACCCAGGCCGATCAATGCCGCCTCAGCATCCGCGACCACATCGGGCGCTCGCTGAGCAGAGGGCAGGAATCCATCTGCAAGGGCAGGCAGGCGGTCGCGCATCTCTATAATGAGTCTTTCCGCGGTCTTCTTGCCAACACCTGGCAGCGCCGTCAGGGCTTTGACGTCATTGTTCTGAATGCAGCGGCTAAAGGCCTTAACATCAACGCCAGAAAGTATTGCCACAGCCAGCTTGGGTCCCACACCGTTGACCTTGATGAGCGCACGAAACAACTCACGCTCAGACACGGTCGAGAAACCAAACAGCAAATGGGCATCTTCACGCACCACCAGATGCGTATACAACATTACTTCAGAGCCATTCTCACCCAGATGGAAAAAGGTGGTCAGGGGTATCTCCACCTCATAACCCAGGCCCTGAACATCGACGACCACTTGGTGGCTATTTTTTTCTAATATTTTACCCTGCACTCTGCCAATCAATTCTCTGTTTTCCTTTCGCCACCAGGGTTGCTGCCAAGGCTCACCATACGACCGCGGCGATAGCTATTGGCACCTGCGATCCGCTTGAGATTCTGCTGCGTGTTAATATGGCACAACGCGATAGCCAGTGCATCGGCGGCGTCCTGTTGAGGCTGGGCGGGCAGCTTCAACAAGGTCTGAACCATATGCTGAACCTGGCTTTTATCGGCCGCCCCCGTACCCACCACGGCCTGCTTAATTTTTCGCGCCTCGTATTCAAATACATCGAGGCCCAGCTTTGCCCCCGCAACGAGCGCTACGCCTCGCGCATGACCCAGTTTCAATGCCGACGCCGCACTTTTGGCCATAAAGACTTTTTCGATCGCCATCTCACTGGGATTATACTGCTGGATGACTTCGGTGACCCCGGCGAAAATTTCCACCAGCTTTCCTGCCAGGTCAGCCTGAGCAGCCGTTCTGATGCAACCACTGGCGACATAGACTGAGCGCGAACCTTGCGCGTCAATCAGGCCAAATCCCGTCACTAGGGATCCTGGATCTATACCTAGGACTATCGCCATTGAAATCCTGTCATGAGCGCTCCGCTGCCGTTGAGGGGCAGCCCTCAGCTTAGCACAAGCCACTCGTCGATGTGGCCGCGATTATTCGCCTACTCATCAGCATCGTCAGGAAAACTGGCATTCGTATAGACATTTTGAACATCATCCAGATCTTCCAGGCTGTCGATCAGGCGCATGACCTTCTCGGCTGCCTCATCATCAATTTCACTGTAGTTCTGCGGCACCATGGCGATCTCGGCATTGACAGGCTCAAAGTGCGCGCCCGTCAACACATCCTTAACGGCCAGAAAGGTTTCAGGCGTCGTACTAACTTCGACTGAGCCATCGTCATCAATATCAACATCTGAAGCACCCGCATCTATTGCCAGTTCCATCAGCTTTTCTTCATCGAGTCCTGGAGCAAAGTTGAGCTGACCTTTGCGATCGAAGAGATAGGCCACAGAGCCATCGGTGCCCAAATTACCCCCTGCCTTGGTGAAGGCATGCCTGACCTCTGCCACTGTTCGGTTGCGGTTATCCGTCATGGTTTCCACCAGAATAGCCACACCTCCTGGACCATACCCCTCATAGGTGAGAGATACGAGATCGGAGCCTTCAAGACCGCCGGCACCCCTGGCAATGGCACGTTCCATGGTATCTTTAGGCATTTGTGCAGCCTTGGCCTTATCCACCACGGTTCTCAGGCCAGGATTGTCTTCCAAAACTCCGCCACCGTCTCTTGCTGCTACTGTCAGCTCGCGAATGATCTTTGTGAAAACCTTCGCCCGCTTCGCATCCTGACCGGCTTTGCGGTGCTTAATATTGCTCCACTTGCTATGCCCCGCCATCCCCTTTCTCCATCACGCTTCCTTCATCCATCAGCTTCTCTCAACCCCTTCTTTTTTCATCACATCAGACTGTTTTTCGAACGGCCACATGCAGATCCTTAAGCTGTTGCGGATCAACCTCGCTGGGCGCTGAAGTCAACAAACACGCTGCGGTTTGAGTCTTTGGAAAAGCGATCACGTCTCTAATCGCATGGGACCCACAGAGCAACATGATCAAGCGATCCAGGCCAATCGCCAGTCCGCCATGGGGCGGCGCACCATAACGCAGCGCCTCAAGGAGAAAACCAAACTTGAGGTTGGCTTCCTCATTCGACAGCTTCAGCACTTTGAATATCTGCTGTTGCATCGAATTCTGATGCACACGAATGGACCCACCACCGACTTCGTGGCCATTTATCACCACGTCATAAGCCCGGGAGAGGGTCGCGCCGGGATTGGCTAACATCTCATCCAAATCGCCCACTGGCTGCGTAAACGGGTGATGAGTCGCCGACCAATTACCCGCTTTATCCGCTTCAAACATCGGAAAGTCGATGACCCAGCAGGGCGCCCAGGAGCGAGTATAAAGATTCAGGTCTTCGCCCAGTTTATTCCGTAGCGCACCAAGTGCGTCGTTGACAATCTTGGTCTTATCGGCGCCAAAAAAGATAATGTCGTTATTCTTTGCACCCACGCGGCTAAGAATACTCAGAGCAATCTCATCCGGCAGAAATTTCAAAATCGGCGACTGGAGTCCGGCGACGCCGGCGTCTATATCATTGACTCGTATGTAGGCCAGGCCCCTCGCACCATAGACACTGACAAATTTCGTATAATCATCAATCATCTTTCGAGTCAGGCGGTCTCCCTGCTCGAGGCGCAAGGCCACAACCCGCGACCCGGGATCATTCGCCGGACCACTGAAAACCTTGAACTCCACGTCCTTCATCAGGTCCGCAATGTCGACCAATTCAAGATCAAAACGTAAATCCGGCCGATCGCTACCATACTTGCGCATCCCCTCGGCGTAGGTCAAAACTGGAAAGGGTTCAAGCTCCACATTGATGAGCTCCCTGAACAAGGTTCGAAACAGATCTTCCGTCAAGGTCATGATCTGCTGCTCGTCCATAAAGGTCGTTTCGATATCGATTTGTGTAAACTCTGGTTGACGATCAGCCCGCAAATCTTCATCACGAAAACATCTGGCGATCTGGTAATAGCGATCAAAGCCGGACATCATAAGCAGCTGTTTAAAGATTTGGGGAGACTGAGGTAGCGCAAAAAACTGCCCGGGGTAGGTTCGACTTGGCACCAGATAATCTCGAGCACCTTCCGGCGTCGCCTTGGTCAAAATCGGCGTTTCAATATCGACAAATGACCGCTCTTCCAAGTAACGGCGAACGAAATGTGCAGTTTTTGACCGCAGTCGAATTCGTTCCTGCATTTCCGGGCGTCGTAAATCTATGTAACGATAGCGGAGCCGCACATCCTCTCCTGCTTCTGAGTGCTCGTCTAACTGAAAGGGTGGCGTCTCTGCGGTATTAAGAACGACCAATTCCTTGCCCAGCACTTCAATGGTACCGGTCGCCATTTTTGGATTGATAGCGGCCGGATCGCGAAGTCTGACTCGCCCTTTGATATTCAGTACATATTCATTGCGAACCTGATCTGCAAGCTCAAAACTGGCAGCAGTATCAGGATCAAACACCACCTGCACTATGCCCTCGTGATCTCGAATATCCAGAAAAATCACACCGCCATGATCTCGGCGCCGATGAACCCAGCCGCACAGGGAAACCTCTTCATTAATATGGGTATCCCTTAACTGACCACAGTAGTGGCTACGCATTGTTTTTACCTCAATTATCTAATGACTTCGTTTAGCATTTACCACAACCAGCCTCAATAACAGTGGCTAATCGACTGGAGCCGCAGCCATGGAGCAACGCGTGCTAACTAGATGCCGGCTTGCTGCTTGAGGCACCACTTGTCTCACTCGACTTGGCGCTCGAAGAACTCTTCTCGGTACTGGCTGACCCGCTCGAGCCTACCTCCGGGGTTGCTGATTTAGCCGTACCAGAATCACTACCGCCACCGCTTGAATCACTACCACCAACACCATGCAGCACATTCTTCTTGGAGCCTGTCTTAAAATCCGTCTCATACCAGCCAGAACCTTTGAGCCTGAACGCAGCTGCAGAGACCATTTTTTGTAACGCCGGCTGACTACATTTTGGGCAAATAACAGGTGGCTCATCTGAGAGCTTCATAAGCTTTTCGAATCTGTGATCACACGCTTCACATCGGTACTCGTAGATTGGCACGACAAAAATCCTCTAGCTAGCAATGGGGCAATATTCACGAAGAACAGCGGCGGCGCATTATACCCTAATAAGGGGTCATGGCGAGCCTCTCCGATACACCCTGATCGAACCTCAATCGTAACCTCCGGCCTGTCACTCTCGTACCTGAACCGTACGCAAAAAACACCCACTAAACCTTGCGACTAAAATCCTAATCATATATAAAGATCACCAGAGTAGCGGAGCGCAAAAAGCACCTAAATTCAAGCACCAAACCTGCATTTCAGCAACGTTACACACAAGACTTTTCATAACATTGATATAAAAAAGGATCCTTCCATGGCCGCAAAAAAGGCAATCGCAAAGAAAACCACCACGAAAGCTCAACCCAAAGCCGCTGCCAAGGCGGTTGTTGTTACGAAGAAACTGCCTGCGATTAAGGAAAAGTATACAAAGAGCGCGATCATCGCTGACATCTCAACCAGTGCTGATTTGAGCAAAAAGCAAGTCACTGCGGTTTTCCAAGCGCTGAACGACCTGATAGAGCGTCACGTCAAGAAAGGTGGCGTGGGTGAATTCACGTTACCTGGCCTGCTCAAAATTAAGACGGTTAAGAAGCCAGCCAGTAAGGCACGCAAGGGCGTACCTAACCCTTTCCGTCCTGGTGAAGTTATGGACGTTGCAGCTAAGCCTGCGAGCACGAAAGTCAAGGTACTGCCGTTGAAGGGTTTGAAAGAGCTTGTATAAACCTTTGGTTATCGATGATTAGTAGGAAAAAGGGTCGCTATTGCGGCCCTTTTTTTGGTCGCTACTTTTACCGAAATTTCTATCGAAACTTC
>JAYODE010000006.1:12789-17165 GCA_038106185.1 Gammaproteobacteria bacterium
AGCCGTCGCGACGCTTCTCGACTTCCTTGGCTCTCATGATTTGAGCTCCTTAATTGAGTTCCTTAATTGAGTTCCTTAATTGAGCCCCTTAATTGAGCTCAGTCTCGACTCAGGCACCTTCTGCCGCGGACTGGAGCGAGCCTAACCTGATCGCGTTCGCGCAGTCTATGCTCACACCCTATATCTTCAGTATTATCCACTGCAACTCCTTGCTAGAATCCATTGCTTGGCTGCCCAACAGATGTTTGACCAGCAAAAGGCAACCCATCTGTGCTGTACTTTATTAAGTCACTAACAGGCAGACACGAACAGCCAGTCATTAATAGCCAGTCATTAATAGCAGCGAGAGACTTCGCTTTTAACACCACTACCACTCGATAAAAGGCCAGAACAGACAGACACTATGAAAGCATCCAGCTATTCAATTTCAACGCTCAAGGAAACGCCAGCTGATGCCGAGGTTATCAGCCACCAGCTATTAATTCGTGGCGGGTTGATACGCAAGCTAGCCTCCGGGATCTATAACTGGTTGCCCATGGGTTTGCGGGTATTGCATAAGGTAGAGGGAATTATTCGTCACGAGATGGACGCAGCTGGCGCTCTGGAAGTCATGATGCCGGTCGTTCAACCCGCAGAGCTTTGGGTTGAATCAGGCAGATGGAAAGAGTACGACGATGGCTTGCTTCTAAAATTTGTTGACCGACACAAACGAGATTTTTGTATGGGACCGACCCATGAAGAGGTCATCACTGACCTCGCCCGCAATGAACTGAAGAGTCATAAACAACTCCCCATTAATTTTTATCAGATTCAAACAAAATTCAGGGATGAGACGAGACCCAGATTTGGTTTGCTTCGAGCCCGTGAATTTTTAATGAAGGATGCCTACTCGTTTCATATGAACGTCGAGAGTCTTGAGCAGACCTATCAGTTAATGCACCAAACCTACTGTCAAATATTGGAAAAAATGCGTCTTGATTTCCGCCCAGTCCTCGCAGACACAGGTAGCATAGGTGGCAGTGCATCTGTCGAATTCCACGTCCTGGCCGACTCAGGCGAAGATACCATCGCCTTCAGTTCAGCCAGCGACTACGCGGCTAATATAGAAATGGCTGAAGCGCTTGCGCCAGCGCCTGAAACTGACAATCCGGAAGCGCTGACAGAAGTTGCAACACCGGGTCAAAAGACCATAGAAGCGGTAGCCACTTTCCTGCAGGTTGATGCAAAAAGGACGGTTAAGACGCTTATCGTCAAGGGCAGCACAGAACCTCTGGTTGCGCTCGTACTGCGCGGCGATCACCAATTAAACGCCATCAAGGCGATGAAGATTGCCGCGCTTGCGGCACCGTTAACGCTTGCCAGCCCAGAAGATATCCAGGCTGCTTTAGGCTGTTCCGTGGGCTCGATTGGGCCGGTTGGTCTTAACATACCTATCATCGCTGATCGTAGTGCCGCAGCCTTGGCCAATTTTACCTGTGGCGCCAACAAAGACGACTACCACTTGCAGAACGTCAACTGGGGAAGGGACGCTATAGCGACCGCCATTGTCGATCTCCGTAATGTCGTTGAAGGAGATCCCAGTCCTGACGGTCTTGGCCAGCTGCAACTTAAAAAGGGCATCGAAGTGGGCCATATTTTCCAACTCGGTGAAAAATACTCAAAGGCTATGAATGCAACGGTGCTAGACGAAACCGGTAAAGCCGTAGTGATGAACATGGGCTGCTATGGAATGGGGGTCACGCGGTTGGTCGCAGCGATTATCGAACAGTACCATGACGATCGCGGCATGGTCTGGCCAACCTGTATCGCGCCCTTCCACGTTATTATTATTCCGATTAACAGCCACAAGTCAGCCGAGGTCGCGGCAACAGCCGAGTCTATTTACCAGGCCATGCGCCAGCTCGGGATAGAGGTGCTTTTAGATGACAGAGAGGGAGCCCGCCCAGGTGCGAAATTTGCCGATGCCGAGCTCATTGGCATCCCCCATCGAATCGTCGTTGGCGAGCGCGGCTTGGCAACCCAGGTCGTCGAATACGCAAATCGACAGACTGGAGCCACCAGTGAACTACCTGTGGACGGTATTGCGGCTCACTTCAAGTCGCTGCTGGATCAAGAGCTGAGCAATGACTAGACCTTGTCCGGTGGCGCGCGCCTGATTTTGAGACTTCGGCTCTCCGCGTCATGACAAACGTCTGTTCAGGCGCCTTTTTTCTGTTGCTCTTTAATGCTGGCTACGCACTATTCGCTGGCCAGCGAGGCCTGCAGAGACTGAATGGTCTGGGGTCCAACAAGGGTTGCGAGTAATACCCCTTGTGGGTCGAAGATCAGTGTCGTTGGCAGCACCTCGGGCAATTCAACACCCAGCGCTGCGCTGGGATCTGCGGCAAACACTGGAAAGTTGATCTTCATCTTCCGCGCCTGAGTCACCTGTTCGGTGCCTTGCGGAAAGTCGAAATTGACGCCCCAAACGGCGACGCTATCGGCATTTTCCAGGGCAAATTCGTTCAACTCGGGTATTTCCCGAATACAAGGTGCGCACCAGGTAGCCCAGTAGTTCACCACCAGGTACTTGCCCTTTAAATCATCAAAGCGATAGCCTTGCCCTTCAATATCGTAAAATTCCGGCTGCTGACAGCCCGTCAAACTTATCAAACCTATTAAAAACAATAACCTTCTCATCCTTTATCCTCGAGGCGAAACAGCGACTCTAGATCGCCTTTTAGCAGCGCCTTGTTGTGCTGGTTGATAGTCTGCAGATTCTCGGCAAGCGCTCGCTCCCAAGGACTGTTTCCTTTTATCGTTGCCGGCATTGGCCAACCTGAACTTTGATGCAGATCCCAAAGGGATACTTCTCTGAGATCACGTGACAGCACCAGACCGCCCTTATCGACCCTGCGAATCAGGTTAAGTGCTATCAACATTTGCCGATAGTCACTCCAATGTTCTAGATCAATACGAGCACCGTGACTCGAAAGATCATCCTCTCGAACGACCAGACCCGCTTGATGTGCGCGAAAGAACAACTCTAGAATAAGCATCACCTGGAGTAGGGGCGCTTCCTGCTGTTCGCCCCCATCCAGGCGGTAAACGCCCAACGCTTTCACCAACTCAGCGCCCATCAGGACGATGGACCAAGAAACATAGATCCACAGCAAGAACAAGGGAACCGCTGCAAACGCACCATAGATTATTTCAAAACTTGAACGAGACATGACGAATCCAAACAGGTACTTGGCCGTTTCAAAGGCTATTGCGACCAACAAACCACCCAGCAACGCATGCTTGAGTGATACAGTACAATTTGGCACTGCGACATACACCAAGGTCAGCATGGCGGCGCTCAGCAGTACCGACACATAACGCAGGAAACCTGCGTACTGTTCAACATCAGACAGTAACGGCAAGGCCAGCAGGTAGGTAGTGATGACGAAGCCCATGCCCACCAGTAGCGGCCCGAGAGACAACAACGCCCAGTACATCAAAAATCGTTGATATCCCTGCCTGGGTTCTCGTACCCGCCAAATCTCATTAAAAGTTCGTTCAATGGTAAACAGCATCAGAAACGCCGTGACTGCCAAAAAGATGAGGCTGGGTATGCTCAGACTTTGCGCCTGGATCGAAAAGTCATGAAGGTAAAGTTGCAGGTGACCCACATTTTCAGGAACGACATTTTTAAACAAGAACCCTTCAACCTCTGCGGACAAGACCTTGAAGGCCTCAACGGCATTTAGGACCGCATACATCACAGTCAAAAGCGGCACGACCGCAAACAGGGTCTGGTAGGTGAGAGCCGCGGCCGTCGCCTGACAGCCATCATCGGCATATCTTTTGAGCGTATGGACTAAGATGCCCCACAGATAAAGAGGAACCCGCGAAGTCTCACTCAGAGTGACTGCCTTCATTGAAAAACACCCATAGGTTCTCGCATTCGTCCCTCTTGCGCTTGTTGATTCGGCGCGAGCCCTCTACAATTTTTGGCTTAATCCAAATCATTCCTAACTGAACCATGACTGCAGTCACAATCTATCATAATCCGGCCTGCTCTAAATCCCGCCAAGCCCTCGAACTACTCAATGCTGAGGGCATCACACCAACGATCGTGCTTTACCTGTTGAATCCGCCAACGGCAGACCAGCTGAAAAGATTGCTCAAACAACTATCGATGGGACCGCGGCAATTGCTGCGCACTGTCGAGAATGACTATAGCGAGCTTGGCCTTGAAAACCCTGACCTGAATGACGATGACCTGATCGAGGCTATGGTTCAAGCCCCACGTCTGATTGAGCGACCTATCGTCGTAGTCGGCGATAAAGCCGTTATTGGTCGACCCTCAAGTCGAGTCATGGCACTAATAGCCTGAGACTAATAGCCTGAGA
>JAYODE010000006.1:17265-39755 GCA_038106185.1 Gammaproteobacteria bacterium
ACTAATAGCCTGAGACTAATAGCCTGAGATAGCTTCTGAGATAGCTTCTGAGATAGCGCCTGACTTATTTCGTTGGTATCAGCGGTTTTATTCCCTTTGACAGTTCTCTTTCGACTGCTTTTTAACCCATACCGCGCTTTAACAAGGAATGGCTCACCAGGATTTAAACCAACATTTCAATGAATGATTTTCTGGCGCCGAACTGCAGGCTTGCTCTGGTCTGCGGGGGCGCTAAGTTCGTCACTTATCCCAGTTGGCAGGTCATTAGGATTTCGAACTTCATAACGTCGGGTTGCAACCTCACCATCGAGTACATCGGGCAATACTTTCAAAAATTCTTCCATATGTGCCGTATCAAAATGGTCCTGAAGCGCATCAACTGACTCCCATTCCTGAAACAACAACAGTGTATTCGGATCCGACAACCCGATATAAAACTCATAACTGATGCAGCCGAACTCTTCACGACTGGCTACAGACATGCGCTGCATTAGCCTTAAGGCCTCTTCTCGAAAAGCTTTTTTTATGGGGAATTTACCGTGAACTATGATCATTTTACCGCTGTCGAGTTGATCTGAATTGTAAAATTATAGCCTGATTCGATCGGGCAAACACCCCGAAGTCACCAGCGGCCCTACTGGTCCCGATGAACGGCGAAAGGGCTCCACGCCTGCCTGGTAGGCATCACCTCCAGTTGATTCACATTAATATGTGGAGGCAAGGCTGTCATCCAGTAAACAATCTCAGCTATATCGGCTCCACTCAGGGGTTGCATACCGGAATAGACCTGCTTGGCGCGACCGGCATCACCATCAAAGCGGACGATCGAAAACTCCGTTTCACCCATGCCCGGTTCAATATTAGAAACTCGAATCGATTTGCCCAGCAAATCAGCGCGGAGATTACGAGAAAATTGCTGAACAAACGCCTTAGTCCCGCCATAGACATTGCCACCGGGATAGGGCCAGCTGGCAGCGACCGAACCAACATTCACCACGTGCCCACCCCCTCGCGCAACCATCCCGGGCAGCATAGCACGAGTAAAGTACATGACACCCTTTATGTTGGTGTCGACCATCGTTTCCCAGTCATCGATATTGGCAACATCTGCGCCGCCTAAACCCAAGGCCAGACCAGCATTGTTGATGAGTATGCCAACATCTGCAAACCCTGCTGGCAGGGCTGCAGGCAAGGCAAATACCGCTTGTCGGTCACGAACATCAAGTGCTACCCAATGCACTTCTGTTTGCTCACTTAACTCTCTGGCCAGGCTTGACAGCCTGTCTTCGCGGCGTGCGCAGAGTACTAAGGGTTTGCCTTGAGCCGCAAATTTTCGAGCACATGCCTCTCCAAAACCTGAAGATGCGCCTGTAATCAGTACACTATTCATCGATGAGCCTCTGCCATCTGGCCAATTCCTGCTGCAATCAAAACTTCTCGAATCTCTGCCAATACCGACGGATCGTCAATAGTCGCCGGCGGGTCAAAGGGCTTGCCATCAGCAATCTTTCGAATGATCTGCCGCAGAATTTTACCCGATCGAGTCTTTGGCAGGCGAGTGACGATCACCGCTCGTTTGAAGTTGGCAAACGCGCCTATACCCTGGCGCACCATCGCGACCAACTCTCGCTCCAGCTGACTGCTTGATAACTTCGCACTGTCCTTGAGAATGACAAAACCAACAGGCAGCTGACCTTTATCTCTGTCTTCGATGCCAACGACAGCACATTCTGCAATCGCCGGATGGGCTGCAACGATCTCTTCCATTTCGCCGGTAGAAAGCCGATGCCCAGCTACATTAATCACATCGTCAGTTCGACCCATAATAAACAGGTAGCCATTAGCATCAAAATAGCCACCATCACCCGTATGGTAGTAGCCAGGATGCAACCGCAGGTAGGCATCAAGGTAGCGCTGATGATCGCCCCAAACTGTAGACATGCAACCTGGTGGCAGAGGTAGTCGAATCACGACATCACCTTCTTCCCCCGCGGGCAGACGCTCGTGATCCTGGGTGAGTACCTGAACATCAAAGCCAGGAACCGGAAAGCTCGCTGACCCCGCCAACGTCGGCTTCAGTTCAATGCCGCGCAGATTGGCCGCTACCGGCCAGCCTGTTTCAGTCTGCCACCAGTGATCGATCACGGGTATTTGCAGAGTATTACAAAGCCAGTCGTAAGTTGGAGGATCTGTGCGCTCACCCGCGACAAACAGTGCTTCAAGGCTGGAAATGTCATACTTACGCAGCAGCGTACTATCTGGGTCTTCCTTTCTGATGGCTCTAAACCCAGTCGGTGCGGTAAAGAACACCTTGACCTTGTGTTGTTCAATGACCCGCCAGAAGGTCCCGGCATCGGGGGTTCTTACCGGTTTGCCCTCAAACAGGATGGTCGTACAACCGGTAATCAGTGGCGCATAGACGATGTAGGAATGGCCAACGACCCAGCCGACATCCGAGGCTGCCCAAAAAACGTCACCCGGGCCGACGTCATAGACAGCTTGCATACTGTATCTCAGGGCTACAGCATGACCGCCATTATCTCTGACAACGCCCTTGGGCTTGCCCGTCGTCCCAGACGTGTAAAGCACGTAGAGCGGATCTGTCGCTCTCAGCGATACGCAGCTCACGGGCCTTGCTTCGGCCAAGGCTGCATGCCAGTCTATATCGATCGCGCCCAGCTCAGCTGGACTCTGGGGGCGCTGTAAAACAATACAACGGTCAACCTGGTGCTGAGCAAGCGCCAAAGCCTCATCCAATAGTGGCTTGTAGGGGATCACCGTTGCGAACTCAATTCCACAGGAGGCAGCGACAATCAGTTTTGGTGTCGCATCATCGATTCGACTGGCCAATTCCCTCGCCGCAAAACCACCGAACACGACCGAATGAACAGCACCTATTCGAGCACAAGCCAGCATCGCGACGACTGCCTCAGGCACCATCGGCATATAGATGATCACGCGATCACCTTTGGTAATACCCTGCGCCACAAGCGCGCCGGCAAACAGGGCCACTTGGTCGCGCAACTGCAGGTAGGTAAAACGTTGTACCGTATCTGTGACTGGTGAATCGTAGATCAGAGCGATTTGTTCGCCACGACCCTGCTCCACGTGATAGTCGAGCGCCAGATAGGCTGTATTCAACTCGCCATCTGCATACCAGGCATCATTCTCATTTGAATCCTTACTGAGTATCGTTTCTGGCGCTCGGTACCATCGAATCAGGTCCGCCTGCTGACGCCAAAATTCGACCGGATCGGCTAGTGATCTTGCATACTCGACTGCGTAACTCACCTTTGATACTCCCTGAAAAGACCCAGAACCATAACATTTGCAACAAAAAAACCCAAAAAAAACCCAAAAAAAAGGGATCGCCAGGATCCCTTTTTGCCTCAAACCTTGGCCTAGGCTTTTTTCGGACGTTTGCGCTTCATGGCGTCCAGTTGAGCCTTAGTCGGCTGCGCTTTTAGGAGATCTTGGTAAACCTTTGCCCGTTTTGAGATCTTCTTATGATCAATATAGAAATCAACCGCTTTCTGCCAAGCACCTTCCAAACCATGCAGGTTAATTGAAACTGTCGTATTGACAATTTTACCGACCTTGGCTGACATGATACCTATCTGAAAGACTGGCGTTCGAGTACCACTCTTCTCCGTCTTCATTCTAAACAGAATGCCACGAACCTTTCCGTCTTTATCAAAAAGAGCGTTCTTAGCCGCCTCGGCCTTAGCCTTGACTTGCAGTTTCTGAAGCACCGCATCGCGATCGTCCGCCTCTTGTTTGACGGCGGCTCTTGCTGCGCCACGCAGACGTTTACCATCTTTCTTCAGCGAAAAGTATTCCTGGTAAGTCTTTCCGGCAATCTGACGTCTTACCCTATATCCATGAAACCGGGTGGTATCAAGTAATTCTACACTCATTTGTTAGCACCTATTCTTTTCTGGTTAATGGGGGGTGGTCTTCTCTGCACTCACCACATCGACCGCTGACTCCGCCAACCTCACTGTTCACAAGCCGATGATGGGCTGCTCACAAGCCGATGAAGGGGTAATTCTACTGCATAAATTGCCAGAAATACTGACAAAACAGCTTATTTATTGACAATTAGACAGGTTTCCCGCCAAAAACCTTCATCTCCTTGTTATTTTTGACGACTCGCCGGGAGTGGTTCGCTGCAACCGCATGAAAAACGGCAGCAGCGACCAGCGGCATCAGGGCCCCGTCTTAAGACAAATTCACAGCGCCAACACTGACTAGCGTATCAATTTCAGCTACCGAATATCCGGCCTCAGCCAACACTTGCCGACTATCCTCACCCGCCAGACGGGAGCTAACTGTCAGCTCCGGGGCTGTTCGGCTAAATCTGGGTGCTGGCGCCGGTTGAACGACTCCGTCCATTTTAACAAACGACTGACGAGCCTTGTTATGGGGATGATCTGCGACTTCAGCTAACTCCAGAACAGGAGCAAAACAGACATCCGTGCCTTGCATTATCTCCGTCCACTCATCTCGGGTTTTCTGCTTAAACGCGTCTGTCAGACGAGCCTTGTACTCTGGCCATCTTGACTGATCCATCTGTGGCGTAAAATCCTCAACACTAAGCCCCGCCTTCTCAAGCAATAAGGCGTAAAACTGTGGCTCTATGGATCCTAACGAAATATATCTGCCGTCTTTGGTCTCGTAGGTGTCATAAAAATGCGCGCCACCGTCTAACATATTAGATGCCCGCTGATCTTTCCAGACGCCCGCGGCTCGCATCGTAAAGAACATGGACATTAATACCGCAGCACCTTCCACCATAGAAGTATCTATCACTTGACCAGCCCCCGACTTCTGAGCTTCAAGCAGCGCACAGACCATGCCAAAAGCCAAAAACATGCCACCCCCACCAAAATCCCCTACCAAATTCAGTGGTGGTACTGGCTTGCCTTCTTTGCTGCCTATGGCATGCAAGGCGCCCGACAGAGAGATGTAGTTGATATCATGCCCAGCAGCCTGGGCCATGGGTCCGTCTTGCCCCCAACCCGTCATCCGCCCGTAGACAAGCTTCGGATTGCGGGCCATACACTCAGCGGGGCCTAGCCCGAGACGCTCGGTAACACCTGGCCGAAAACCCTCAAATATGCCATCTGCCGACTCACAGAGCTTAAGAATCACTTCTCTGCCCTCGGGGCTCTTCAGGTCCACGGCGATCGACTTGCGCCCACGAGTCAGGACATCGATACCACGCCGACCACCTTTAGAGGCGCGATCGACCCTGATCACTTCTGCGCCCATATCAGCCAGCATCATGCCGCAAAATGGCCCTGGGCCTATGCCCGCCAATTCAATTATCTTAATACCCGCTAATGGTCCCACGATGGATCTCTCCTGCTCAGTTGATTTGCCGACATTTAGTCATATTCAGGTTCCGGGGGCAACAAACAAGAAAACCGCAAACTTTGAAATTCGGGCAGTAGCCGCTCTTTTCTCAACAAAGTCCTCGCCTCAGCCAAGATTCACCAGGGAAATTAGGCCTGAGTACCGGTCAGACGAGGATCCTCAGACCAGGCGCCAAGCAATCCATCTTTTTCTCCTGAAATTCGGTATCATCCTCTTTGACAAAGTGTCTCTCTTATTACCGTTAGACTACTAGACCCTCAGGCAGAACCTGATAGCCAGCATGGAAGACTCATTATGCGCGAACTACTGGATCATATCGAAATCGAACCGACCAATCCGGCGACTGCAACGGTCATCTGGCTACATGGTCTCGGCGCTGATGGCCATGATTTCGAACCCCTGGTTCCGGAGCTGCACCTGCCGGCCGGTATCGGCATCCGTTTTATCTTTCCCCACGCCCCGATCAGGCCGATCTCCATTAATAACGGTGCGGAGATGCGCGCCTGGTATGATTTTGTTCCCCACGCAGAATCTGGTGCCACTGAGGACATTAACGAGTCCGCCGGACAGATCAGTGACTTCATCGCACGCGAACTTGCAAGGGGCATCCCCAGTGAAAAGATTCTGCTGGCAGGCTTCTCTCAGGGCGGAGTCATCGCACTGCACACTGCCTTGCGCTATGACATGCGGTTAGCTGGCGTGGTCGCACTTTCCACCTACCTGCACGACTTTAGAAGGACGGAGAAGGAACGCACAGATGCCAATCTAGGGATTCCGATTTTGATGGTGCACGGCACTCGAGATCCTATGATTCCCATTATGCAAGCCGCAACTTCTCGCGAGAACCTTAAGCGTCTTGGCTATGATGTGCGATGGTTGGACTACCCAATGGGCCACCAGGTGTGCATGGAAGAAGTCGAAGAAATTTCGCATTTTATTCAGGAATTACTGTGACTGCTATTCTGCCTGATCCGGCCACCATGGTTATTGCAAGCAATGGACTCCTAGTCGCGACATCTTTTGAATGGGTTAGAGCGGTTGTTCAGAACTTTGACGAGTTTCTTCAAGATCATGCTGCAAACGAGCGCAAGGCTTCGTCTATGGCGATGTCTATGGTTTCCCACTATCCTGATCGAGGAGAACTCGTCACTGCGATGATTGACCTTGCACTCGAGGAGCTCAACCACTTTCGTCAGGTGGTTCGTCTCATGACTCAACGCAATGTGGCGCTCTGTGCTGACGAGAAAGACCCCTATGTGAATGAAATACTGCGTCAGGTTCGCCGCGGAAAAGAGGATTACTTCATGGATCGGCTGCTCACTGCCGCTGTGATTGAAGCGCGAGGAGCCGAGCGATTCTCCTTGTTAGTGAGCGCCGACCTACCAACCGATGTACAAACGTTCTACCGCTCCCTGGCACGGTCTGAGGCAACTCACCATCAGCTGTTCATTCACTTGGCTAAGATTTACTTCCCCGTTCAGGCGGTTAATGAGCGGCTCAATGAATGGTTTAAAATTGAAGCAGACGCGCTGGTGGCCCAGGAAATTAGGCCAAGACTCCATTAACCGACGCTGTTGAAGGTCGCCAACGAATTCGGTTTATGTCACCTGAGAAAGCCCAACTTCAATACCTGAAAAAATACGCGGAAGCGGAGGTCGAAGCCCTTGCCGGGCTTGAATTCCAATCCTACGCCCACTGCCTGGTCGTGCCTGCGCACCGTGAACAACCTGAGTCGGTGCAAATGGTCTGGCCGCATCCAGATCCTCAGCTGTTGCTGATAGTAGTGGTGAATAGCTGGAACGACGACGATGTCATCAGCCAGAATCTGCTGCACTGTCTAACCACTGAACCGGGCCAAAAGTCGAAGAACCTACACTATATTAGAAGGTCCTGGGCACCCGACCTGCTGATCGTCGATCGTTGCCAATCGGCGCACCTCATACCTCGCCGTCAGGGCGTGGGACTGGCGCGAAAAATTGGCTGTGATCTTGCGCTTGCGCTTATCTGTCGCGGCGTCATCCAATCCACCTTGATCAACAGCACAGATGCAGATGCCGTATTACCGGCCAGCTACTTCGCCCTGATTGAGCCCAGTACTGCCACGGCGGCCTTACTGCAGCCGTTTGTTCATGATTTTACCGCAGAAATGGAGTTAGCCTCTCGCCTATACGATATTGCGATGGCTTACTATGTTCGAGGACTGAGCTACGCGGGCAGCAAATATGCCTTTCATACACTGGGTAGTACTTTGCGCATCAGCTCGATCCACTATGCGCGTGTGCGAGGCTTTCCCTGCAGAAATGCCGCAGAAGACTTCTATATTCTGAACAAGCTGGCTAAGACTGGCCGGATCCAGGAAGCCCAAGGTGACGCCATCAATATCCAGGCGAGATACAGTGATCGCGCACCCTTTGGCACCGGTCCTGCGTTACACAGCATCAACTCCTTGGCGTCGCCGCTTACCGAATACCGCTTCTATGACCCTCGAGTGTTTAATTTATTAAAGATATTTCTTACCTTAGCGGATCAAATGCTCGACCAAGACCCTGCCATTCTCTTTGAGGCATATCCCGAAATTCTTGCCTGGGTCAACCACTCAAAACTCAGTCGACTAGTTGGCCAACATCAAGAGCGAAAGTCACAAGATAAGGTCTTTCAGCGCTTTCTGCAGGACTGGTTCGATGCGTTTCAAACGCTCAAGTTTATTCACTTCATGCGCGATCACTATATTCCATCCATTTCTCTCGATAGCGCCTGTTCCGGATTGGTGTTGCCAGCGGTGCAGATCCAGAATCTAGAATCTCTACGATGGTTGCATGAATATCTCACTCAAACTTCGGAGTCAGACCCATGAGAATCTCACCGTTCAGAATCGCTGTTGACTCGACTGTCATCGACGATCTACACCAGCGCCTGCGTAATACCCGCTGGCCTGACGAGATCGGTCAAGACTGGCAGTACGGCACCGACCGGCAATGGTTACAGTCACTCTGCCAGTATTGGCTGGATCAATATGATTGGCGCCAACAAGAGGCGAGGCTGAATCAGTTCGAGCACTTTCTGGCAGATATTGACGGGCGCAAGCTCCATTTTATTCATGCCCGCTCGCCACATGCCGACGCCCTACCCTTGATCATGACCCATGGCTGGCCAGGTTCCATCGCTGAGTTCAGTCGAATTCTGCCTATGCTCACGGAACCTGAAAAATTTGGCGGTAAAGCCTCAGATGCTTTTCATGTGGTCTGTCCCTCAATACCGGGCTACGGCTTTTCAAGCCCGCCCACCAGTCCCGGCTTTGACCAAAAGCGTGTGGCAGAAGGCCATGTTCGACTGATGGCCGAGCTGGGCTACGATTATTATGGCGCACAGGGCGGTGACTGGGGTTCGGCCATCAGCAGCTGGAACGCAGTCTTGGCGCCTCAGCAGGTCTGTGGCCTTCACCTCACGTTGGTTTTTGCCGGCTACCCAAAACACTTGCCGGATCCGTTTGCGGGCGTGACCAACGAGGAGCGAAGTATCTTGACCGAGCGTCGAGCGAAGATGGTGGATGGTACAGGTTACCAGGCAATCCAAGGCACAAGACCTCAAACCCTCGGCTACGGCCTGCACGACTCACCCAGCGGTCTTGCCGCCTGGATCAGCGAAAAATTTTACTACTGGACAGATTGTCACGGTCAATTGGAGAACAGCGTCAGTCGGGACGAATTGCTGACCAACATTATGTTGTACTGGGTCACTGGCACTATTACTTCCTCGACTCGACTGTATTACGAGTCAAATCATGTGGATAACAATCTATTCGAACATGGTAGAATCATGACGCCAACCGGCTGCACCATGTTTCCAGCAGAGCTGTATCAACCGCCTAAAAAATGGGCAGAAGAGCTCTACAACATTCAGCACTGGACAGCACAGCCGGCCGGCGGCCACTTCGCAGCTCTGGAGCAGCCAGCGTTACTGGCGAGAGATATGCAGAAATTTTTCAGACAATTCAGACCTTAGGTTGGCAAAGCAACGAGTCCAGCATCTGGGTCAACAAAAGCCTGAGTCGAACGCCGAACAAGAATTCAATTAATACCTTTATTATCAGAATTTTGGAATCAGAGCGTTAGGATCAGGCTTTTAGGATCAGGCTTTTAGGAGCAGAGTTTTAGGCACGCGTATGAAAACAGTATTTATCGATGGTCAGGTGGGTACAACCGGCCTTCAAATCCAGGAACGACTGAGTCAACGTCGAGATATTGAGCTGCTGCAGATCGCCGACGAGGATCGAAAGGATACAGTCGTCAAGCATCAGCTAATCAATAGCGCTGACGTGGTCATCTTGTGCCTGCCAGACGATGCTGCTCGAGAAACTGTCGGGCTAATTGATAATCCTGCGACTCGCATTCTCGATGCCAGCACAGCTCATCGCGTCGCGCCGCATTGGGTCTATGGCTTGGCTGAGCTGGCACCTGCACAAAGAGAAAAAATACGCCAGGCGCGCTTTGTTTCTAACCCCGGATGTTGGGCCACAGGGTTTCTGCTGGCTGTGACACCACTGATACGCAGCGGTTTACTGCGTGCCGACATACCACTGATTTGCCACGGGGTGTCAGGCTATACCGGTGGCGGTAGAAACATGATTGAGAAATATGTCGAACGGGCGAGTCAAGATCCTGAGCATCTCTGGTACATGCGACCTTATGGGCTGAGCCTGACCCATAAGCACCTGAAAGAGATGCAGCATTACGCCGGTCTCTCCCTGCCACCCTTGTTTATGCCTTCAGTCGCCCACTTTCCCCAGGGCATGCTGGTTAATGTGCCCTTACCGAAGAGCTGGTTCACGACCGAGGTCAATCTGCAGTCAGTCCATGCGCAGCTCGCCGCGGCCTACGCTAATGAGCCCTGCATCAGACTGCATGAAATTAACGATAATTCAGCACTGGAAGATGGCTTTCTGGAACCCCAAAGCAACAATGGCACTAACCGCAATGATTTGTTCGTGTTCGGCAATGATCAGCAAATTCTGCTGACCTCTCGTCTCGACAACCTGGGCAAAGGCGCCGCGGGTGCGGCCGTACAAAACCTCAATCTGATGTTAGATAAAGACGAGCTAGCAGGCTTGACTGTCTAACAACCTGGTTAAACTGGAGTAATCAATGGAGTTTGCGCAACTATCCCGTGAGCAATTGCGGACATTACAGACCTCGCTCAATGAGCAGTACGAAGCATTCAGGCGGGCAAACCTAAACCTCGATCTGACCCGCGGCAAGCCCGCACCAGCACAGTTGGACTTGTCTAACGCGCTGGATGGTATTCTCGAAGGTTTCTATCTGCTCCAGGATGGCACGGATGTCAGAAACTATGGCGGCCTCCTGGGAATACCCGAAGCGCGACAGCTCGCTGCTACATTTCTCGAGGTAGATGTTAACGAGGTCATGGTCGGTGGTAACAGCAGCCTGACCCTGATGTTCGCTTATATTGACCATATGATGCCCATCTGGCGCCAAGAACTGGCCAATAACCCCACTGCCAAAATAAGATTTCTTTGTCCTGTCCCTGGCTACGATCGACACTTCACGATTTGTGAACATTTCGACATAGAGATGATCAATATACCTATGTTGGAGGGTGGACCTGACATGGATCTGGTGGAATCACTCCTTCGACAAGATCCCTTGATCAAGGGCATCTGGTGTGTCCCTAAATATTCCAACCCCACCGGCCATACCTACTCTGACGAAGTCGTTGATCGTTTTGCACGATTGGCAGAAATCGCCGGCGAGCACTTCATCATACTTTGGGATAATGCGTATACGGTGCATCACCTGAGCGATCACCCTGACGTGCTGAAAAATCTGATGGAAGAAGCGAAGCGCCAAGGTAACGCTCGAAGTGTTGTCGTTCTCGGTTCAACCTCAAAGGTCACTTTTGCGGGGGCGGGCATCGCATTTCTCGCGACCGCACCCGACAAACTCAAGGCTTTTGAGAAATATCTCTCCGCTTCAGTAATCGGTTTCGATAAGGTGAACCAGTTAAGGCACGTCCGCTTTCTTCAAGATGCTGAACATATCGCCGCACATATGGTCAAACATCGCACTATTATTCAACCCAAGTTTGATCTGACACAGAAAATCCTGACAGAACACCTTGCTGGCAAGGGCATCGCACGCTGGAGTCAACCACAAGGCGGTTATTTCATTTCACTAGACACCCTGCCCGGGTTGGCCTCAGAGGTGATTCGTCAGGCTGCAGCGATTGGTGTTAAGCTGACCCCCGCCGGGGCGACATTTCCCTATGGCATAGATCCGAAAGACAGCAATATTAGAATCGCACCAACGTTTCCTGCCATGGATTCTCTGCAGCGCGCACTTGAGGTGTTCGTAGTTTGTTTGCAACTTGCGACCGTTAATCAACTTTTGAGCGACTGACCCAACGATGAAGCTTTCCAATGAGTCACCAGTAATCGATCAGCTGGCAGCAACTGCCGCTGAAGCATCAAGCGTCGAACCCGTCACTCAATCAGCAGAGGTTTTAACTCAGGAGATTATCAACGACTTTATCGCCCTTGATCTGCCAAATGAGCTCTATCTGGCCATCGACAAGCTGGGATTTACCACAGCCACCGCCATTCAGAAGGAGGTGCTGCCCTACTCGCTGGATGGTCGAGATATTATCGCTCAGGCTCAAACCGGAACAGGAAAAACGGCCGCATTCCTGATCTCTGTGATTACCTACCACCTTGAAAATCCGGAATATGATCCGAGACCGCCAGGCACCCCTTTTGCGCTTGTGATAGCACCGACTCGAGAGCTGGTGATGCAGATCGCTGAGGATGCCATGAACCTTTCCCTGTTTGCGGATCTTTCTATCATTTCAGTGGTTGGCGGGATGGACTACGAAAAGCAGAAAAATCAGCTCAAGGAACCAGTCGACATCATCATAGCCACGCCGGGAAGACTGTTGGATTTTTGCCGAACAGGCGTCGTCAACTTGTCCAGAATAGAAACGCTGGTCATAGATGAAGCCGACAGAATGTTGAGCATGGGTTTTATTCCGGACGTGAAGTCGATTATCAGCAAGACCCCGGTCAAGCAAAAACGTCAAACCCAGTTATTCAGCGCAACCTTCAGCGACGATATCAAACGCCTGGCTGCCAGCTGGACCCTGGACCCTGTGCGCATCGAGGTGGAACCAGACCAGGTCGCCGTCGACTCAGTTGAACAATTGGTGTATCTCGCCAGCGCCGAACAGAAATTTGCTGTTCTCTATAACTTGCTACAGCTTGATACTGTTGATCGCGTGATCATTTTCGCTAATCGCCGGGACGAGACTCGAGCACTGGAGAGTCGACTCTATCGACATGGTATCGAATCCGGCTTGCTGAGCGGCGAGGTCGTCCAAACTAAGCGTATTCGTACCCTTGAGCAATTTAAGTCTGGTGAGATCAAGGTTCTGGTCGCAACAGACGTCGCTGGCCGGGGTATTCACGTCGATGGCGTGTCACATGTGATTAACTATAACCTGCCTGAAGACCCTGAAGATTATGTCCATCGAATCGGCAGAACCGGACGCGCAGGCGCATTGGGCACCTCCATCAGCCTTGCCTGTGAAGATGAATCCTTCATGCTGCCTGCCATTGAAGCGCTTCTTGGCGAGGCATTCCACTGTCAGCAACCCCCGGAAGCGCTGCTGAAATCCCCACCCGCACCAGTTCGAAAGGGACGAGAAAAGCAGCCTATGGTAGCGGCTCGACCGACCAATAAAGGAAGCCGCAGGCGTGAGCGATAAGCCACTACATCCACTCCTCAATGCGCAGACGATTCAGGCTCTCAAAGAGACCGTGAATATCCACCAGTTTAATTCAAATGCCGTGCGCCATACCCGTTCTCTCGGTGATTTGGTCGGCCTAAGCCATATAGGTGTCCACCTGGTGCGGCTGGAGCAGGGTCACGACTCAACGCAGTTTCATCGCCATCATTGCGACGAAGAGTTTCTTTATATCCTCTCAGGTCGCGGTATAGCAGAGATTGGGGATGCCAGTTATGAAGTCGGACCCGGAGATTTCATGGGTTTTACCGTCGATTCGCTCGCCCACAGCTTGTCCAATCCTTACCCCGAAGACCTGGTGTATCTCATGAGCGGTGAGCGCAACAGAATCGATATCTGCGACTATCCAAGAATCAGACGTCGAATGCTCAGAATAGATGGCGAAAAGCAGTATGCTGAATGGGACGACATACATACAGTCCCTCGATAACACCTAACCTGGAAATCAACATGGCTGGATTCGATCTGGAGCCTTCAACGAATGTGCTAGGGGAACCTTTGGAGCCCTGCGGCAACGACCCTATGACCGGATTCTTTCGAGATGGCTGCTGCAACACCTGTGCCGAGGACTATGGATCCCATACGGTTTGCGTGGAGGTGACGGAAGCTTTCTTGCATTACTCTCGATTTGCCGGCAATGACCTATCAACGCCACACCCTGAAGCGGGCTTTCCAGGGCTAAAGCCTGGCGATCGCTGGTGTTTATGTGCCAGTCGCTGGCTCCAGGCCCACGGCAAAGGCATGGCACCCGGTGTGTTTCTGCGCAATACCCATATCCGGGCACTGGATATAGTCCCTCTTGACCTGCTCAAAGCCCATGCGATAACACTGAACTGAGACCTGCTAAAGAAAGAGATCTACCATGCGCGAGCGACTCAAAGACAAACACATACTGGTGACACAATGTAGCGATTACATGGGCCCGGCGATAGTGCAATTATTCAGCCAAGAGGGCGCAGTGATTGAAGCCAAACCAGGTATCGTGCCCAATAATGAGGCATTCACCGAATACGTCACCGATTTGGAGCACATAGATATTCTCATCGCTAACTTAGCGCATGCACCCTGCAACAGCTCGACCGCGGACATTCAGGACGCTGACTGGTTTGGCATGTTTGAAACCATGGTCCATCCACTGATGCGCCTGATCAGGCATTTTGCACCCCTGATGGCCGAACGTGGTCGGGGTAAAATCGTCGCTATTACCAGTGCCGCGCCGCTTCGTGGTCTGCCCGGATCGGCAGCCTATTGCGCCGCACGCGGTGCCCAAAACGCCTTCATTCGAGCGACCGGACTTGAGTTTGCGGCATCCAATGTGCAGATCAATGCCATCGCCCAGAACTACGTCAGCAATCCAGAATATTACCCAGATGACTTGGTGGTGTCAGAGCGTTTTCAGAATCACCTGAAACGCAACGTGCCCATTCGCCGAGTCGCGAGAGCCGAAGAGTCAGCTGAGCTTGCCCTGTTCCTGGCGTCAAACAACAGTGATTTTATCGTCGGCCAGGTCATACCATTTGCCGGCGGCTGGGTAACGAATACCTGACATTGCGCAAGTTCGGAATCGCTACCAAGCAATACCCTCCTTCGCGGATTTTTTGGACAACCCTACTACTATGAAACAAACCATCAAAATCTGGCATATCGAGATCCTGGATCCGGCCCTTATTCCCGACCACTCAGCCCCAAGACCTTACTCCCTACAGAAGCTGACCCGGCCTCTGCCAGAATTTAATCGATTCCTTTATGTGGCTGTGGGTGCTCCCTGGCAATGGTATATGCGCCTAACCTGGACCTACGACCAATGGCTGAGGTTTCTCAATCGCCCTGGTGTCGAAACCTGGGTCGCCTTCGATCAAGGGACGCCTGTGGGTTATTTCGAGCTTGAGCGGCAAGCCGAGGGCTCCGTAGAAATCGCCTACTTTGGACTCATCAGCGACTTCATCGGTCAAGGTTTCGGTAAAGCGCTGCTAGAGGATGCTATTGCTCGCGCCTGGCAACTGGGCGGCCAAAGGGTCTGGCTGCACACCTGTTCACTGGATCATCCACAAGCATTGAATAACTATCTCGCCCGCGGCTTCAAGGTCTTTCGTGAAGAACAGATCATTGACGACTTGCCAGATGCGCCTATTCAGCCCTGGCCAGGCGCTCATCGCGCAAAAACGCACCTGGCTTAGACGCGCTATAGGCTTCATGAGTGATCATTGGTCGTGGTGCCAGCAATTTTATCGTCAGCCACCGTTGAACGATGCTCGCAAAAAAAAGCGCTCTGTTACCAGAGCGCTCAAGGGGAAAACTTAGTCAGCTAGGCAGGTTTCCTCGCCTTGCCTGTCTTAAAAGTTTGAGCCTTATCTGCTCGAAACAAATTCGGGATAGGCCTCGATACCACACTCGCCGATATCAACGCCTTGGTACTCTTCCTCCTCACTAACGCGAATCCCAACAGTGACCTTGAGTAGCAGCCACACCACCAGACTTGCACCAAAAACCCAGCCAAAGATTGTCGCGGCGCCGATCAACTGTCCGCTCAGCAGCGCACCATCATTCGTCACAGGCACCAGTAACAGACCGAGCAGGCCACAGCTACCATGCACAGAAATAGCACCCACCGGGTCATCGATCTTTAACTTATCCAGTCCTACGATAGAAAACACGACCAACACACCACCCAAACCACCGAATAAAGTTGCCTGGATCGCCGTCGGCGTTGAAGGCTCAGCAGTGATAGCAACCAGTCCCGCTAGCGCACCATTCAGCAACATGGTTAGATCGGCTTTACCAAACATCAATCTGGCAGTCAAAAGTGCTGCCATTGCACCGCCGGCTGCTGCCGCGTTGGTATTCAAGAACACCATGGCTACCGCGTTGGCGCTCGTAATATCGCCTAACTTGAGTACCGAACCACCGTTAAACCCAAACCAGCCCATCCACAAGATAAAGGTTCCCAGCGTCGCCAAAGGCAGATTTGCACCAGGAATTGCATGTACTTGGCCATCTTTGCCGTACTTGCCCTTTCGAGCGCCTAGTAACAACACACCTGCCAGCGCTGCAGCAGCACCCGCCATATGCACGATGCCAGATCCGGCAAAGTCGGAAAAACCTAGATCGCCCAGTGTGTAGAGACCGAAAACCGACACGCCACCCCAGGTCCAGGAGCCCTCGAGAGGGTAGATAAGTCCGGTCATGACAACAGCAAATCCGAGAAACGCCCAGAGCTTCATCCGCTCGGCGACGGCACCCGACACGATCGACATGGCCGTTGCCACAAAAACTACCTGAAAAAAGAAATCTGACGCATTGGAATAGACAGCCCCGCCAGCAAAACCGGCCTCTCGAGACTCAGCGAGCACTGTTTCAGTGAGGGCTTCGGCACTAGCGGCTCCGTCCAGTTCGATGCCTGACAGCAGGAAGGTCCCGTCATACATGATGGCGTAGCCACAGATGAGATACATGATGCAGGCTATCGCAAACAGTGCGACGTTTTTTGTCAGAATCTCGGCCGTATTCTTCGACCTAACGAGACCGGCCTCGAGCATGGCAAAACCAGCGGCCATCCACATGACAAGCGCGCCACAGACAAGGAAATAAAACGTATCTAACGCATATTGAAGCTCTAAGGCTTGATCCACAATGAGTACCTCCAGTTACTTTTCTGATTTGGGTCGACGAAACAGACAAAGCAAGGTTGATGCCAAGAAGCAATCAACTGAGACTAACTCATTGTTTTAAAGAGATTTACGCCGATATTTCGTTGTACCTTGAAATCCGAAAGCGACAAACAGCAGCGAGCGCGGATACAGAAACAGGTCGATTCCCGAAGTTATCGCACTAATATAAGGCAGGCCGTCTGTGGCATGCGCTAATTTGTAGCGTTTGGCGAATAGGCCTGGGAGGGTAGCCAAACCACCAAATCTGGCCAGGCAAAGATAAGTGCCAGACCGAGCAGTTGAAGCAGAATGAAGGGCAGGACACCACGATAAATCGTTGCCACTGATATCTCAGGAGGCGCGACACCCTTTAGGTAAAAGATTGCGAAACCCACCGGCGGCGTCAGGAAGGAGGTTTGTAAACAGACAGCAAAAAGCACAGTGAACCACACCAGGTCAAAGCCAAGCGCGGCGACCACAGGACCTACCAGCGGCAGAACAATCAAGGTGATCTCGATCCAATCGAGAAAGAAACCCAACAGGAAGGTAAACAGCAGGATAGCAATGACAATACCTGTCGGCTCAAAGGGCAGACCATTGAGTACCTCTGCAATCAGTTCATCACCACCAAGCCCGCGAAGCACAAGAGAATAAGCGGTTGCACCGAGGAAAATTGCGAATATGTAGGCTGTGGTTCTGGTCGTTTCGTTTAGTACCTGAGCCATCACTCGGGCATTCAATTGTCGATTGAACCAGGCCAACAAGGTCGCACCGAAAGCACCCACTCCAGCCGCCTCGGTCGGCGTGGCAATACCGAAGAATATCGATCCCAAAACCGTCACTATCAGTGCCGCAGGGGGCAAAATCGCCAAAAATACATCAAGCACCAGCCTCCCATTCACTGGATGGCGGTCTTTGGGGACTGGCGCTGCATCTACGTAAAGATAGGCATATATCAGTATATAGGCGACGAACATTGAACCCAGCAAAAGGCCCGGTATCAATGCACCGAGAAACAGATCACTGACTGGCATCGCCAGGCGGTCAGCCATCAGCACCAGCATGATACTTGGTGGAATCAAAATGCCCAGCGTGCCCACAGCGCATACGGTACCGGCGGCGAGCTCAGCCTTGTAGTTCAACTGAAGCATTTGTGGCAAACCAAGTAGTGCCAACAGAACAACCGAGGCGCCGATAATACCCGTTGATGCTGCAAGCATGATACCGATGAGGGCAACCGTCACTGCCATACCACCGCGAATGCCACCGAACAGCCGAGCGACATTTATCATTAATCGCTGGGCAACCCCTGAACGATCCAGCATCAATCCCATATAGACAAACATAGGTAGCGCAACCAATACCCAGTTGTTCATCACATCCCAGATTCGATCCGCAACCAGCGAGCTGTAGTCCCAGCTGACAGAAACTGGCAGACCCAGATCAATTTCGGCGATGATACCCAGCGCTGTAAACAAGACAGCAAGCCCGCCCAAGACCCAAGCGACTGGAAATCCAGAAAATATGAGGCCAATAAACGCCAAAAACATTAGTGTCGATAAAATATCACCGACCGACATCAGACATTCTCCTCGCCATTCGCGACTAACGCTCTGGGTTCAGACCGGGGCCAGCCAAACAGGTAGCAGCTGACTCGACTGAGGCGGGCGAAGGTTGAGACCAGCAGGAACAGGAAACTCAAGGGCAGACAGGCTTTGATTAACCAGCGATGACCGAGACCACCCGGCGCCTGAGAAACCTCACTATTGGCAAATGAATAGGTCACCAACGGCACGGCCGAGACAAGTACCAGACCGATAAATGGCAACAACAGCAGAAGGATACCGTAAAGCTCGATCCAAGCCTGAGTCTGTGAACTTAATCGTTCACGAACCACATCAACGCGTATGTGAGCGTCATTCGCGTAGGCTACCGACAGACCAAACAGAAAACCCATGGCGTAGAGGTGCCACTGGATTTCCTCGAACTCAATACGACCTTCGCTAAACAGATAGCGCATGATGACGTTAACGACGATCACGGCCAACAATAACAACCAGACAAACGACAGAAGGTTGCCGAATAATCTGATCCCGCGATCAACACGGTAAGAGAACCTCGTATGGGGCAGGACCAGCACCGACTAAAAATCCCTCGGCAGATAGGCGTTATCTTTCCAGAGCCGATAGGTTTTCATAAACTTTTGTTGTGAAGCCCATATCAACGCGAACTCCGGATTTTTATCAGCCTCCTCCTGCATAACCTCGTTGGTGACCAGTTGCAGTTCCTTAAGGATGGCCAGTGGCAGTTTTTCCGGCGTCACGCCTTTGGCAGCAAATCCGGACATGACCTTACCCTGAAGCGCCTCACCATGAGACAAGTTACGGATAACGCCTGCCGTGCAGGCCATCTCAATCAGGGCCTGATCCGCATCTGGCAGCTGATTCCAGACTGTCTGGTTAACTACCAGGTGCGCCGCGGTGAAGGTCTGATGCCAACCAGGAAAATAATTAAACTTTGCTACTCGATCAAAGCCCAACATCTCGTCAACAACTGGCAGGGAATACTCAGTGGCATCAATGGCACCCTTCTCCAGCGCTTGAAATATTTCGCCACCTGGTAACATGGTGACCGATGCGCCGAGCTTTTGGAGTACGACACCACCGAGGCCGGCAAATCGAATCTTGAGTCCACGAAAGTCGTCCAGCGAGTCTATGGTTTTTCTGAACCAGCCCGCAGTTTCAGGGCCAACGATGCCACACAATATCGGATGCACCTGGTGCGGCGCATAAAGCGCCTCCGTCAGCGCCTGACCCTCATCCTCGTAATACCAGGCGGTGAATTCCCATGGCTCCATCCCAAACGGTACTGCAGACACCAGGGGCGTTGCCGGAATCTTACCGGCATCGTATCCCAACCAGGTATAGCCGGCCTGAATCTTATTGTCCCGAACCCCCTCGGTGATACTGAATACGGGCAAGAGCATACCCGGCTCAAATACCTGCAACTGGATACGATCACCTGAGGCTCTCGCCAGATTGGCAGCGACGAAAAGAATATTATCGCCCAATGCCGGCAGGTTAGTCCCAAAAGCCACAGGCACTCGCCAAGTTATTGCCGACCGCTCAGGATTCTTGTCTGTCAGGTTAACCGGGCGATTGTCCTGGCGAAGGGCTAATGCACCGACTAAACCCAGTAGAAAAGCCACTAGAACCGCCACCAGAGCAGTCTTGTTATTCCATGGATTCTTGTCGCGCATGAGCGTCGATCACTTCTTGTCTAAGTCACTGGTTTCAGGAGTATATGCCAGCTCCGACCCGAAAAGTAACCTTTGACTAAATTCGGCTATACTGAGCGCCATGAACTCACCAGACTGGTTTATCGCTAACATCTCTGCCTCGACCACTGAACACGTAGCCTGCGTGGCAGGCGCGCGTATTGCCTATCGCGCATGGAATCTTGATGCGCCACTGCCAGGGCTACTATTCGTCCATGGCTATGGTGCGCACAGCCACTGGTGGGATTTTATTGCGCCGGCGTTTACCGACAAGTATCGGGTTGCTGCCATGGACTTGAGCGGAGCGGGCGACAGCGAGCATCGCGACAGTTACTCTGCTAGCACCTTCGCTCTTGAGATACTGACAGTGGCGCAAGCACTCGGCGAGAACACGCTAGTAGTGGGTCATAGCTTTGGCGGCACCATGACTCGAATTGCGGGTTTTGAACAAGGACAGTTGTTGGCCGGTGTGGTCTTGGTCGACTCGTCGATTACTCGGCACCAGGGATCCCGCCAAGCACCACCAACCCCCAAGTCACAGGTTCGCTATTATCCCTCTCTGGAAGAGGGTATACGCCGGTTTCGCCTGCGACCACCGCAACCCTGTGACAATGACTATCTTCTCGCTCATATTGCTCGTCACTCATTGAGGATCGACAGGCAGGGTTACAGCTTCAAACTGGACCAGGCACTCTTTGCTAAAATGCGGACCACCCCGTCGTCTTCGGCACCGGACGCAGCCACTATGCTGGCGGCGATTTCCTGCCCTGTAGGCATCATCTATGGCGACTTGAGCCGATTTTTTCCCTCAGAAACTCGGCAACTGGTGGCATCATTAGTGCCAAAGAACCACATCAGGTGTATTCCCCAAGCCCACCACCACGTCTTTCTGGATCAGCCGCTGGCTTTTATCCATAGCCTTCGAGAATTGCTAGATCAAATGACCGAAGGCGCTCGGCTCTAAAAGCTGGCACTTGAAAGCAGGTGCTTGAATCATTGAGTTTGAAAGCAAATGCTTCAAAGCCTGCCCTACAGACTTAAGCTTGCAGGCAGGTGACTGGCAAACGACTAGGTAGCAGAAAAATCTGGCTAGAAGGGTTTATCACCATCAATGGTAATACGCTGCATTTTGCGCCGCTGAGGCCAATAATCATTAACGGGACGATGCTGGGTGATTCGATTATCCCAGAAAGCGACTGAGTTGGGTCGCCAGTCCATGCGACAGCTATACTCAGGGGTTTCCATATGGCTGATGAGAAAATCAAGCAACGCTCGACTCTCTCTTTCTTTCATGCCCTTGATAGACGAAGTAAACAGACAATTGACAAACAATCCCTTTCTGCCTGATTCAGGATGTGTGCGTACAACTGGATGTTCTTGCGGGGGATTATTCAGCACCATCTCCGCCAGCCGTTCGCGCCCGCCCGGTTCTGCGAGGCTTTCTTTAAAACCGTAGCTGAAATCGTGCATAGCCGTCAAACCACTGAGGAAGTGCTGAAGCTTGTCCGACAGCCCCTCATAAGCGGCTGACATGCTGGCGAATAACGTGTCACCGCCTTTAGCAGGAATAACAATACCGTGCAAAATCGAGCCCAGCGGTGGCTTGGCGCGGAACGTCATATCCGTGTGCCATTTCTCGATCTTCGACGGATTGGCTTCGTCATTTTCAAGAATAGTTAACTGCGGATAGCCTTCCACGTGCGGATAGGCTTGATGAAGTTGTGGAGGTCCAAACAGGTTCGCAAGCGCCGCGTGTTGTGCTGGTGACATGGCCTGATCGCGAAAAAACAAGACCTCATACTTCAGCAAGGCTTCATTCAGGGCTTGGTAATGGCTTTGATCCAAGGGACCGCACAAATTGATACCCTTGACTTCCGCGCCTAAGGCGCCCGCCACCGGCGTCAGCTCCAACATCTCTGATTGACCTCACTCATGGTTCCAATAAAAACCGACTACTCTAACACCGCCTCACAATCGTTAAATGCGCTCGCTCAGAAACGACCAACCGCGTTCACGCCAAAATCTTGGCAGCCTCAGCTAAGTGCGTCAATCTGCTTCACGAGCTTGTCAATTTTGACCTCCAACTCGGCGATCAATTCCTTTGACTTGTGCACAGACAGTGCCACCACTCGGTCATTACCCAGCTTTCTCAGGCCTTTCTGTATTTCTGTCGCATTTGCTTTTAAATCGTCTTTTTGACCCATAACCTGCTCCCTGTATTTGCGCGGCAATCATACTGTAAACACCGATTGGTTTATAGCCATTGACCGCCAAGACGGGACTGTCAGACAGAGGCCTTCAGAAAAGACCATCAGAAAGAGACCGTCTAGAATGGATGGTCAAGAATGGACCGTCAAAAATGGACCGTCAAAAAT
>JAYODE010000006.1:39855-55967 GCA_038106185.1 Gammaproteobacteria bacterium
AATAGACCGTCAAGAATAGACCTTAATGCTATTCCACTGGACCACGCTCAGACTCCGCTGTCCGGGTCTCAAGAATAGGCTATGATACCGATGAACAATCCTATACTGCCCTCAGGACCTCTATCCCAAGGCGATGTAGATCTATTAACAGGTGACACCTACCATGCACGAACAGCTAGATACAGACTATCGGGGCGCTCGACTAAATCTGACCTTCTCAATAATGCCTGCTGTTACCGATACAACCCGAAGCGCTATCAACCACCCCCACGCGGAATTGCGGATCAACGGTCTACTCAGAGATGACACCAGCAGCGACAAGGATCCCACTAGCCTGCGCCTGAGCAGCACAGTCCAAACGGATTATGAGTGGCACGAATTTATCGAAGGCATCGTTGACTACCTGCCTGATAAAGTCATTGGCAGGCTGCTGGCGAGCAACGTCGAATTAGCCAGCCTGACTGTCCCCAGGATAATCTAAGGCCTACCGGAACATCCCTGCGATCGAGGAGACACTGTCTATGCATCTGGCGAAACCCTGTATTGATATTGGTATCTACACCAACAAACGCGATGAGCAGCTGCATTTCTGGCAACACCAGGTTGGCTTGCCTTATGAGGAGCTTCTAAAGCTTGGTGGCGGCAGTCAACAGCACCGGCATAGCCTGAACGGCTCTATATTCAAACTGAACCATAGCCGCCAACCGATACCCGACACTCGCGCCTCCGGTTATCAAACCCTGTTCATTGCTCGGCAGAATATCGGCGAGCCGATCCAACTTACCGACCCAGACGGTAATCAGGTGATTCTGGTGCCCGCAGGGTATCAGGGCATCACACACATTGGCATTCGTTTGGTGGTGAGCTCAATTCCGCGATTCACTCAGTTTTATCGCAATGTGTTGCAGATTGAACAGGTCAGTGATGATAGTTTTCGCTGGGGCACGACTTTGCTTTACCTCGTTGAGAATCCGCAGCAAGGTCCTGCCACCGGCATACAAGGCCTTGGTTATCGCTACATCACTGTCCAGGTCTGGCAGGTCGATGAAGAGCATGCGAACTTTCTTGCCCGAGGGGGCATGGAAGCTCGCCCGCCAACCACACTGGGCACTACAGCCAGGATTTCCTTTATCATGGACCCGGATCAAAACTGGATTGAGATTTCCCAACGAGCCTCACTGACAGGTTCCCTTGAAACACATTCAATACCAGAATCTAAAGGCTGAGAGGGGCTCACGTAAAGCTCAGCTGAATTCGCAAAACTTATTGCCGACAGATATACCGGTAACCAGCGCGCAAATTTGTCGTCTAATCCATGAGGAAGAAGCCTTGAATCCATTAAAGAATATCATTGACGATCGCACGGAGGCGCGCAAACAAGGCGATACTAATGCCGATTGCTGCTTTCTGGCGCTAGCCGACCAAAATGGTCAAGCATCCGTTCGCACCCTGGTATTGCGTGAAATCACTGACAGCCATCTGGTTTTATTTTTGAACCGAACCAGCCCTAAGTGGCAACTGTTGCAGCATGGCGCAAACTACGAACTGCTGCTCTGGTATGCGAGCATGCAGCGCCAATACCGAATTCAGGGAAAAATGGAGCCACTGGACTCGAAGATTGTCAAACAGACCTGGCAACGCCGCCCGCACGGAAGCAAGTATCTTGATTATGTCTATCAGGAAATGGCACCGCAAAGCAGTGTCATTGACTCCAGAGAGCAGCTGGTCAACGAAATTGCGCGACTCAAGAAAACCTACAACATCGATGACATGCAGGCACCCGATGACGTTGGCGGAATCGCATTGATTGCTGACCGGGTCGAAATGCTCGATTTAAATCGAGAGGACAGGATTCACGATCGACGAGTCTTTTCCCTGAACAATGGGCTCTGGACATCCCGAGTGCTGGTACCTTGATCAAGCCTTTACAGAGCAAGCAGGCTGGGTTACATTTTCATTGCTCGAAAAGAGGGCTTAAAGCCTTCACCGTATCGGTCGTTCTAACCAGGGGGAGCGGCCACTACGACGATCGGCACCCTGAACGTAAAAGGAGGTGATCCCATCGACAGTCAGTCTATGCGGAGAGCCTTCGGGTTATTTTAGCCAATAACTTAACTCGGAGTTTAGCTCTCCATACGTTGACGAAGCCCTGGCAGGATTCTCCTCCAGGGCTTTTTCATATCCGCTTTTTCATATCCGCTTTTTCATATCCGCTTTTTAATATCAGCTTTTTATATCAGCTTTATCACGTCAGCCTTTGATCGATTACTGTCTTATCAATACTTCTGGAGTCTATTTTGGCGACGGGTTCGCTTGTCTCGAAACTTGCTGCTGAACACCGCTTAAAGCGGGGCGTCAACCTTGCTGACTCGACGAATTCCCTGGAGGTGGCTAAAACAGGTATCTATGGCCGTTGCAAGAAAATCCTCAATAAAAGGCGTATCTCGCTGATCCTCTCGAATCGCCGCATACAAGGTTGCCCAAAGACCGGTCTCGCCCATTTTTTTGGCTAGAATCGTCTGATTCGTCGTGTATTCTGTTAGCGCCCAATTGGGCAAACAGGCGACTCCACGGCCACTGGCGACCAGCTGCACCATCATAGGCGTCAGTTCAGCGGTGCGCACATCCAAAGGATCCACATCTGCCGGGTCCAGAAAGCCGGTGAACACATCCAGTCGATCACGCTCTACAGGGTAAGTGATGAGCACCTGCCCGGCGATGTCTGCGGGTTCAATAAAATCCTTGTTCGCCAGCGCGTGCTGCTTATCAATTGCCAGCAGCGCCTCGTAGCGAAACAGCGGTACATATTCGATTCCGGGCAGACTGACCGGATCAGATGTCACCACCAGGTCAAGATCACCTCGAACCAAGGCCGGCAACGGGGCAAAGTTGAATCCGCCCGTCAAGTCCAGCTCAACCTCTGGCCAGTTACCACGATAACGGTCGATACAAGGAATCAACCACTGAAAGCAACTGTGGCACTCAATGCAAATATGCAGTCGACCCGCCTCACCACCCGCCAGTCGCGCTAAATCACGTTCTGCGTTTTTGAACAATGGTATTGCCTCATCAGCCAGCGCCAGCAAGCGGCGACCGGCACTGGTGAACCGCGGTGGCTTGGTCTTACGAACAAACAAGGAACAATTCAAACGTTCTTCCAGATCCTTGATCTGATGCGACAAGGCAGACTGGGTCAGGAACAGGCGGTCTGCAGCATCCACCAGACTGCCTGTATCTCGCAAAGCGACGAGCGTTTTCAAATGTCGCAGCTCTATCATGAACTCAACTTCCTACCAACAAACCGTTATGAATTATATTCAGCTTTGAATATATGCCTGATCAAATTATTCATGATAAATAATATTGGAAACGTCCACCAGTAGTCTGCGAATTTAGACCCTTCAGCAGTTTTCTGGTTTGACTCAATAGATTCAGCGCCCACAATGCTCACCATAGAATCTATCCAACGTGCGGGCCATGATTTATGTTTAACCCCTCTTCAGTTGTCACAGAAGCGTTCGTTGAAGAACTTGTCGATAAGTACATCAAGATGTATGGAGTCGACACCAAAAATATCCACCTCGTTGCCTCCAATGCGCGCAACGCCCTGGAAATTATCGCCAACAGTGACGCGCCTTACCACGACATCAATCATACGATCATGGTGACACTGGTCGGGACAGAAATACTTCGCGGCAAGATTTTGATCGAAGGCAACGTCACTCCTCGGGATTGGATTCACTTCGTCATCTCACTGCTGAATCATGATGTCGGCTACGTTAGAGGTATCTGCCGCGCCGATCGCGCCGGTCGATACGCCATCAACGCCGACTACGACACCGTGGCACCGCCGCCCGGTGCAACCGACGCCTTTTTGACACCCTACCATGTGGATCGCGGAAAACTCTATATCGTCGAGCGGTTCGCCAACGACAGCGACTTAGATACAGACGTTATCGTCGAGAATATAGAGCGCACCCGCTTTCCCGTCCCCAGCGCCGAAGATCATCAGGACAGCGCCGATTTCCCTGGCCTTCTACGCGCCGCAGATCTGATTGGTCAGCTGGCTGATCCACAATATATGCGGAAAATTTCCGCCTTGTTTGCTGAATTCACCGAGACAGGACAGGCCGCCAAAATGCAGTACAACAATGCCGCAGACCTGCGATCTGGATACCCGGGGTTCTTCTGGAATATAGTCACACCCTTTATCGATGAGGGTCTGCGCTTTCTTCGCAGAACACAGGAGGGCCAGGCCTGGGTCGCAAATCTCTACTCCAACGTCTTCACAGAGGAACATGAAGCGCCTGCTTATGGGCCGGAACGCCGAACCGACAATGAACGCCAGCTTGACGCCAAGAACCCGACTAACCTGCCCTCCTCGGTCGCGAACGAAAAACGTCAGGACAAACGTCGCAGACGGGAAAACATGAGTGTGGCACAGGTCAGCCGCTAAAATCGTTGCTGTCTACCCAGGCAGCAGACATTTGGCTTGAGCAGTACAAAGCAAGGAAATACCGGACAGTTACCGTAGTTTCATTCCAGTTCCCCAAGTCTGCATCCCAATCTCGAAGTCCCCCAACTCGAATTGTCATGCAGGGCATTAGCCCGTACAATCCCAACTCGATCAAAAACTTCAGCATTCATAACGAAAAATGCCTGAGTCCAATTATCTGACAGGAAACACTGGTTAATTTGTATGCAAAACAGTGTCTCCTTCCTGTCTAGCGACAGCAGCCCCAACGAAATCTCTGAATCGTTCGGTCCCCGTAAACTCAAGATCTGCTTACTGGGTTATCGCAGCAACCCTTACAGTGGTGGTCAGGGTATCTATATTCGTTATTTGAGCAAAGCACTGGCGCAGCAAGGGCACCAGGTGGATGTTATTTCAGGCGAGCCTTACCCGATCCTTGATCCGGGCGTTAACCTCATCAAACTGCCCGGCTTGAACCTGTTCGAGGCAGACAATCATGTCACTGCCCTACGGCCGAGGCACCTGTTGTCTTACACAGACTTTTTTGAATGGTTCAGCATGCTTACCGGCGGCTTTCCTGAACCCTACACCTTTGGTCGTCGGCTGGTGAAATATTTTCGCCGCCATAAACCAGACTACGATATCGTTCATGACAATCAATCCTTGTGTTTTGGGCTACTGAAGCTTCAAAACAGCGGTATAGCCTTGGTCACGACCATTCATCATCCCATCACCAGCGACCTTGCTATCGCCCTGGAAAATACCCAGGACTGGAAGTTACGCTTGCTGATCCGTCGTTGGCATTCATTTCTGGGTATGCAGAAGAAAGTCGTGACTCGACTTCAGCACATCGTCACTGTGTCGGAGCAGTCTCGGTCTGATATCGCCACAGCATTCAAAATCGATCCACAGTCGATCAAGGTCATACACAACGGTATCGACACGGAGATCTTCCGTCCTCAACCTGCCGTTTCCCGCGTACCCTTTCGAGTCATGGCGACTGCCAGCGCAGATCAACCCTTAAAGGGGTTGCAGTATTTGATTGAAGCCATAGGTCTGCTGGTGCCTGACTTTCCGGAGATCCACCTAGTCGTTCTTGGAAAAATTAATACCGAGGGCGAGAGTCAGCAACTGATCAATCGCCTGGCCCTCAATTCAAGGATTCGATTCGTCTCGGGCGTATCTACCGACGAACTCGTCACCCTGTATGCGGAAGCGAATCTGGTGATAGTGCCGTCGATTTATGAGGGCTTTGGCTTACCCGCCGGAGAAGCCATGGCCTGTGGGGTTGCTGTCATCTCGACAGATGGCGGAGCTCTACCTGAGGTTGTGGGTGATGGTGGTGTACTTGTACCCATCAGGAACGCGGCCGCCATTGCCAGGGCTGCGGCTGATCTGCTGTCTGATCCGCAGAAAACGGCAGCGCTTGGACTAAAAGCCAGAGCTAGAATTCTTGAGAAATTCAGCTGGCATGTTGCAGCCGAGAGCATGACCGAAACCTATCGCCAAATTATCGATGGTACCTGAATGTCTATGCAAACCATTAATTTCGACCTGTTGAGAATTCGCGACAACGACCGAATTCTGGATCTCGGTTGTGGCGAAGGCAGGCATGCGATTACAGCTTATATGCTGAACAACATCGAATCCGTTGGCGTCGACCTGAGCCACAAGGATCTCAATACTACTCGAAATCGCTTTAAAGAATTTGAGGAGCCCGGCAACCTTAAGAAGTGTCTGTTTCTCTCAGTCGCTGATGGCACCCGCTTGCCCTTCTCCGACAATTGTTTTGACAAGATCATCTGCTCGGAAGTTTTAGAGCATATACCGGACTATCGCGCAGTCTTGCGAGAAATCTTTCGCGTGTTGAAAGTGGGTGGCATATTTGCAGCTAGCGTACCCCGCTTCTTTCCAGAATGGGTTTGCTGGCGACTCAGTGACGCCTATCATGCAGCAGAAGGCGGACACATCCGTATTTTCAACGCCGCTCATCTGCGCACCGATATCGAGGATCTGGGCTTTGTTTTCTTTGAACGTCATCACGCTCACGCGCTGCACGTACCCTACTGGTGGCTGAAATGTTTATTCTGGCGAGAGCCAGGACGAGAGGACGCCGCCATTGTTAAGACCTACCACAGGTTTTTGGTCTGGGACCTGATGAAGCAACCTTGGATTACTCGGTTACTCGATAGAGTGCTCAACCCTATAATGGGTAAGAGCGTCGTCATGTACTTTGTCAAAGGCGTACCCGCGTGACCCGCCTGTATGTCTCAATGGGATTTTATCCAGTCGAATACTTTCGTGCCACGGTCGATTATATTGCTCGGACCCAAACTGCAGACGGCGCTATTCCCTGGTTTGAGGATGGCCTGATGGATCCTTGGGATCATATCGAATCAGCCATGGGACTCACCATCGGCGGATGTCTTGACGAGGCGAAACAGGCCTACTACTGGATGCGCGATAACCAGTTACCCAACGGCAGCTGGCTCGCCTCTTATCGAGCTGGCAAGGTTGAAGACGGTACTCGCGCAGAGTCAAACTTCGTCGCTTATATTGCCACTGGCGTCTGGCACTACTATTTGGTGACTCAGGATCGTGCTTTTCTGGAGGGCATGTGGCCCGTCGTCAACCGCGCCATCGCGTTTGTTCTGTGTCTGCAGGGTCCCAAGGGGGAAATTTACTGGGCTGAAGACACAACCAAAGGCATTCAGCAGGATTCTCTGATTACTGGCTGCAGCAGCATCTACAAAAGCCTGGAATGCGCGATCAATATCGCAACGACACTTAACCTGCAGGTACCCCACTGGGCACTGGCAAGAACCCGCCTTGGCCGGGCATTGCGGCAGCACCCTGAGTGTTTTGACCGAACCTGGGACAGCAAGAGTCGCTTTGCCATGGACTGGTTTTATCCGGTACTTACCGGCGTGGTTCGTGGTCAACGGGCTCAACAACACCTCAAGTCCCGCTGGCACCAGTTTGTCGTGGACGGCCTGGGCAGTCGCTGCGTCGATGATGAGCCCTGGGTTACCGTCGCAGAATCCTGCGAGTTGGTGATGGCCTTGCTGGCGGCCGGCGAATACCAGCGAGCTGTGCAATTATTCAGCTGGCTGCACGAGCTTCGCGATACCGATGGCGCTTACTGGACCGGTTATGTATTTCGTGACAACACTATCTGGCCAGCGGAAAAGCCTACCTGGACCGCTGCTGCGATTTTGTTAGCTGCCGATGCATTATCTAATGCGACACCTGCAGCACATTTATTCCGCCAGGAATCAACTGTCGTTGCGTCGCAAGATACCCAACGTGCGAACTATTCCAAGATCCTCGAATAGACCTGACTCCAGCGCTTGCCGCCAAATGCTGTAGGGTGCCTGACCGCCATCATTCGGATTCGGAAAAATATCGTGAATGGCAAGAATGCCACCGGCCCGAATGTGCGGCGCCCAGCAGTCATAGTCAGCTTGCGCGGCCTCAAAGCTGTGCCCGCCATCAATAAAAACCATGCCAAGCGGCGTACCCCAATCTTTGGCAACAACCCGGGTCGCTGCGACTATCGGCACCACAACCTGCTCAAGATTCGCATCTCGAAGAGTTTGGCGGAATAATTTAAAGGTATCTACCAGGCCTAACGCCGAGTCAAACACTTCCGGATCGTGATATAACTCACCGAGTTGGTGTTCTTCCGAACCACGATGATGGTCGACTGCATACAGGCTTCGACCGGCGCGCCGACATGCCTCGCCCAAGTAGACAGTTGATTTGCCACAATAGCTGCCAATTTCAAGCGTCGGCCCTATCTCCGCCGCTGCGAGACAACGGGCATACAGCTCTCGCCCTTCGAGGGGATCAAGGAAGCCCTTGATTGCGTCAATATCGACCGCTAGCTCAAGCATTTGGTCACCCATCAAAAAATGTAAAATATCGTCAGGAAAATTGGAACTAACGCCATCAAGGCATAATAGGCGATATTATTCAGAGCGGGCAGTTTCTCCTCGTCGCCGAGTGGCAGTTGACTGCCGATCACCAACCAGACGAGACCAGCGACAAGCATCGAGAGGATGACACTAAGTAATAATAACGGCATACCGGCTTCAGCCCCCTTCTTATCGAGATTTGTGGTCAATTTTTGCTAAGGATACATGTTACGGCACCTGGTAAGGATACTTGTTATCGACTTGTTATCGACTTGTTATCGACTTGTGATCGACCTCTTATCGACTGCGATACATCCAACGCTCAAATCGAAACTAGCGCCTGCCCTCGCGCGTGTACCCTACATCGACGGCTAAGTCACCCTAATGGCGCCGCGCCACTTCCTTTATCAAATGGCCGGCCCTGGCATGGGCTTTTTCTGCCCATTAAAACGCAATCGGATAAACTTTTAACCAGTCACCCTCAGCTATGTCCTGACCAATATCCTGCTCCGCAAGGGCATTTGCCCAGCTTACCGATGACATGACACCGGAGCCTTGCCGCGGATGTCGCGTCACTGTCATCTCGCCCATCGAGCCAGGCGCCAACTGCACGCGCCAGTATTCTCGGCGATTACCTGCCTTGCTGGCAAACCCTGCTCGAGCATACAGGCTGAATAACGTCGTCTCGGTACAACCCTGGCAACTCAGCAGGTAGGGTCTTGCGATCATCATAAAGGTCACAAAGCTCGAAACGGGATTACCAGGCAGGCCTATAAACGGCACCCCTGCTACCTGTCCAAAAGCCATGGGTTTGCCTGGCTTGATGGCAATTCGCCATAAGTCGAGACGACCTAATCTTTCAACCGCCGCCCTCACATGGTCTTCTTCACCTACCGAGACACCGCCACTGCTGATAATACAGTCTGCATTGGCAGCCCCTTTAAGCAGCGCTCTTTCAGTCGCTTCTGGCGTATCTGCAACAAGACCTAGATCATACACTTGCATTCCCAGTCGTCGAATCAGGCCGGCCAGTGTGAAATGGTTTGAATTATAGATTTTTCCTGGACCTAATGGTTCAGGGGGCTCAACCAGTTCATCACCCGTCGACATTAATCCAATCACCAGCGGTTCATAGACCGCAACGCGAGAGACGCCTACGGAGGCTATCAGGCCAAGATCCTGGGGCAATAACCGACGTCCCGCAGTCATCACGGTTTGCCCCTTGATGACATCCTGACCCTGCGGTCTGACATTTTCGCCCGGGCTTGGCATTGTCTTGATTCGCACAAGACCCGATTCTAATTCTGTATCTTCCTGAATAACGACCGCATTGGCACCCACTGGTAAAGGTGCGCCGGTGAATATACGACTCAAGGTACCCGGTTGCAAAGGTTGGCCAACATAACCAGCTGCAATCCTGCCGACTACCGGATAAAGGCCGCCGGCCTGCATTTGCAAATCGCTCGCATTGAGCGCATATCCATCCATCGCACTATTAGCTGCCATGGGTACGTCGACACTGGCGATGATGTCCTCTGCCAACATTCGATCAAGGGCATCCGTCAAATCCAAACGCTCAACCTGCTTAGTCGTATTTGCCATGCTCAGTAGCTTGGCGATCACTTCATCGACAGGCGTCATTGGTGACACTAGTGAGACCCCTTTTTAATCAGTTCGGCAAAATTACAGGGGCGATTGTTGATATCCAGCTGCTGCTTGAGTATGCCCTCCCAAGCCGTACGGCAAGCGCCGGTTGAGCCGGGAACGCAGAACACCAGAGTATTATTGGCTATCCCAGCTATGGCGCGGGATTGTACGGTGGATGTGCCGATTTCAAGATAGGATAAGTGTCTAAACAGCTCACCAAAGCCCGGCACTTCAACATCTAACAAGGGTTGAATCGCCTCTGGTGTCGAATCTCGAGAGGTGAATCCGGTACCACCTGTGAGCAGAATCACTTCCACCTCTGGGTCAGCGATCCAGGCAGAAACTCTGGCGCGCAATAGATAGCGATCGTCAATGATAATAGCACGGTCAATCAAACAGTGGCCTTCAGCGCGCACGGCATCACTTAAGAATTGACCCGAGGTATCTGTGTCGAAACCTCGAGTGTCAGAAACCGTTAACACGGCAATGTTCAGTTTGTCGTTCATGAAGATTCTACTCTAGGCACAGCATTGATCGACACAGAGGGTACGGATGCAAAGCTCGATGTTAGCCAACATTCAGCAGATACGCGTTAGTGACCGCACCTCGCCAGCCTGCTTACGACAAAACGTCGTAAAGCGAGGCTGCCTGTCTCATGGGCTGCGCCTCGGCCCGATGTTAAATGGCGCACTTCTACTTTCTTTAAGCAAAACTGCTGGTGCATGCCCACTTTTTTTGGCGCCTATCTACATAGTTGAGTTCAGCAGATAGTGCACATAAATACTGGCGAAATATCCCAGAGCGATGGCCCAGGTCCACTTCAGGTGGGAGAAAAAAGTATAAACCCCCCGCGCTTGTCCCATTAACGCCACACCGGCCGCGGATCCAATGGACAGCAAGCTACCGCCAACGCCACAGGTCAGGGTGATCAGTAACCATTGATAGTGGCTCATCTCCGGCTCCATGGTCAAAATGGCAAACATGACCGGAATGTTGTCGATCACTGCCGAAATGATGCCCATGGCAATATTCGCGTTCGTTGCACCCCAACCGGTGTAGAAGTAATCCGACATAATCTCGAGATAACCGATAAACCCCAAACCGCCGACACAGAAAATGACACCAAAAAAGAAAAACAGGGTATCCCACTCCGCCTGGGCGACCTTGTTGAAGATATTAAACTGACTGAAATCTTCGTGCTCCTCGGGCGCAGTCATCTTTATGTAGTAGGCAAACAGGAACAGGTAAGACAGGCCGAACATCATGCCCAAAAATGGCGGCAGGTGCAGGAATTGCTCAAAGGAAACCGCGGTAGCAATCGTACAAATGAACAACAGACAAATAATCAGCGCACCCCGCTTCATCGGCACGTCCTCATTGGAACTAGCCCGCGGGTGCTCATCGGGCACAGCGAAACTCATCAATGTCGCAGGCACAATATAGTTTGCTACTGCTGGCAGGAACAAAACAAAGAATTCAAAGAAAGTTGCATGACCACTCTGCCAGACCATCAGAGTCGTAATGTCGCCAAACGGGCTGAAGGCACCACCCGCGTTGGCCGCGACGACGATATTGATACAACCCAGCGCCACAAATTTGGGGCTGTCAGAGCCGACCGATAATACCACCGCTCCCATCAATAGCGCGGTCGTCAAGTTGTCCGCAATGGGTGATAAGAAAAATGCGATAGTACCTGTGATCCAAAATAACTTTCGATAGCCAAACTGACGCCGAATCAGCCAGCAGCGCATCGCCTCGAAGACGTTTCGTTCAGTCATCGCATTGATATAGGTCATCGCCACCAGTAAAAACAGGAAAAGTGCCGCATATTCGAGGAGGTTATGCTCGATAACTGTCTCTAACGAAACCGAATCCGCTTGATGGGTCGCCGACAGGTAAGCCACCAATATCCAGATCAGACCGGCCGCGAGTATCACCGGCTTGGATTTAGGCAGATGGATAAACTCCTCGACCATCACAAAAGCATAAGCGAGTACAAAAATTAGCACGCACAACAAACCGAGCGCATTACCTGTTAACCCCAAATTGGTGACAGTCCCGCTCGACGCACCTCCGCTGGCCAGCACAGTCGTCGTAAAAAACAATCCTAATAGCCCAAAAATCACTCGCATATTATTTCCCAATCGCCTTGTGAATCATCTTGTAAATCGTCAACTTCAAACTAAGCACCTGACCAATTAGGTGCGCGTTTTTCTGCAAAGGCCTTTGGGCCTTCAACAAAATCAGCGGAACCATACATGGCCTGGATCTCATCATATCGCCCCTTAATGGCGGCCTCCAGACTGACTGCTGCCATTCCTTGCATGGCCGCCTGCTTGCTGCCACGCACCGATAAGGGCGCGCATTCAAGGATCATGGCAGCCCAGGCCTTGGCGGCCGCGAGTGCTTCGCCCTGGGGCACTACCTCATTAACAAAACCTAATGACTTACCCTCCGCCGCAGGCACCCGTCTTCCTGTGAGCAACATACCCATAGCCTGCTTCATGCCTATCTCTCTCGGCAGCCGATGAATACCACCAGCCAGAGCGGCCAGTCCAACTCGCGGCTCCGGTAAGGCAAATATGGCATTCTCGGCGGCAATAATCAGATCACATGCCAGAGCGACCTCGAAGCCACCGCCCATAGCGATACCATTTACTGCTGCTATCACCGGTTTTGAACAATCAAATCGAGATGTAAGCCCTGCAAATCCACTCGCGGGAGAAAACATCTTGCCGCCGGACGCCTGATATTTCAGGTCGTTGCCGGCACTGAAAGCCTTATCGCCAGCACCGGTGATGATAGCAACCCATTGATCAGGATCACTCGCGAAATCATCGAAAACTGCGGCCAACTCAGCATTAGCGGGCGGATGGAGCGAATTCATCACCGCGGGTCTCTGGATGGTGACGATGGTTAGTCGACCTTCTCTCTCGACACTACAGAACTCAGGCATTACAAGACTCCTCACTGACCTTAATCATCGGGTTAACTGGAAGAGACAAGGGTCTCTCGTCGTCAATTACGACCCCATACTAACAGTATGCGAATAGTGAATAACAGAGGCTGGGGATTCTTGCCCTCAGGCCAGGTTAAGTGCTCGCTGAAAACGAGCGACAGCCTTCTCAAGAACGACTCGAGGGCAGCCGAAGTTTAGTCGCATATAATCTCCATCACCGAATTGAGCACCGGGGGACATACCTAAACCGTGGGCCTCGAAAAAACCGGGCGGGTTATTCAGGCCTAATGCCGAAATGTCGAGCCAGGCCAAGTAGGTCGCCTCGACAACATTCATCGAGATTCCCGAAAGCGCATTCAACGACGAGTAGAGATAGTCGCGATTACCCTGAAGGTACTTTAGCAATGCGCTATGCCAGTCTGCTGAGTCCCGGTAGGCCGCCAACATGGCCTCATAGGCCAACAAATTGACGTTTGGCAGAATACCATCGCCTGCCGCCTTAAAGCGGGCTCGCAATTCTGGGTTCTGAATGATCGCAAAGCTGCCTCCAAGCCCGGCAATATTAAAGGTCTTGCTGGGGGCCATCAGCGTCACAGTGCGCATGGCGGCATCCGGACTGATGGTTGCCATTGGAATGTGTTGCCGACCATCGAAAATGAGGTCGCAATGGACCTCGTCAGAACAGATCCACAAATCTTCGCGCTCACAGATCCTAGCAATCTCGCTCAACTCACTTCGATCGAGTAATCGACCAATGGGATTAAACGGATGGCAAAGCATCAGCAGCCTGGCGTTCCCGGTCGCTTTTTCCGCGAGGCCCTGCAGCGGGTAGCGAAAGCCATCGGCCTGCTTGTCAACCGGCATGCTGATCAGCTGTCGGTGCTGCAGGCCTGGTGCGTCAAGAAACGGGTAGTAAACGGGCGTGGCTGTGACGGCCGCCTGATGAGGCTCGAGCAGCCCTCGGCAGGCCATATTCAGGCCGGACACGACACCAGGCATGAAGTGAATGTCATCAGCCTCAACTTGCCATTGATAGAGACGCTGTAAGCGCTCAATAATGACCTCGATCAGTTCAGTAGGTGGCAGGGTATAGCCGAACACGCCGTGCTCGACTCGACGCTGCAGAGCTTCGATCACCGGTGCTGGTGAGCGAAAATCCATGTCCGCCACCCACAATGGCAGAACATCTTGGCCGGCGTATTTCTCGAACTTGGTGCTGTTGCTGGCGCTGCGGTCGATCACCTGATCAAAATCAAAATTCATGGACTGATCCTATCCTCTGGATTTGAGAGTATAACAACTGTACCTTACACTGCTTGAGCACTTACCTGGAGCGAACAACATGGGTTTATTCAACAAAAAGTCTGTCCTGCCGACCCCTGAAGAGGCGCTGCCTGGTCGGACCGCTACCATGCCTGTACCCGTCGCACATTTTGTTAATGGCGCACCACTGCAGCCCCCCTTTCCCGCAAACTTGCAGCAGGCCTTGTTCGGCATGGGTTGCTTTTGGGGCGTGGAACGACGTTTCTGGGAAACGCCTGGCGTCTACTCGACCGCGGCAGGCTATAGCGGAGGCATCACACCCAACCCCAGTTACGAGGAGGTCTGTTCGGGTCTGACAGGTCACAATGAGGTGGTGCTGGTCATCTTTGATCCGGCGGTCGTTAGCTACGACGACCTGTTGGCAATATTCTGGGAAAGCCATAATCCGACCCAGGGTATGCGCCAAGGCAATGACCTGGGGACTCAATATCGCTCCGGCATCTATGCTTTCGATGCCCACCAGCTAGCGGCGGCTAAGGCCAGCGAGGCCAGCTTTCAGAACAACTTGTTGGCATCGGGCTTTGGGGAAATCACTACCGAAATACAACCTGTAGGCGCCTTTTACTATGCCGAGCACTATCACCAGCAGTATCTCGCCAAGGTACCGAATGGTTATTGTGGCCTGGCCGGTACCGGGGTCTGCTACAGCGCCAAGACCACCGTCTAAGCGCTACTTTTGGCAGCTCACCGTAAAAAACAGACGGGCTTGTCAACAGACTAGCCCGTCAACCGATCGTAGGCCTCCTGATATCGGGCCAGGGTATTTTCTATGACTTCATCAGGCAATGCGGGGGCCGGATATTCTTTATTCCACTCACCTCTATCGACCAACGTCTGAGTGTAATTGCGCACATATTGTTTGTCGAAGCTGTTTTGCTCACGCCCTGCCTGCCATTCATCAGCGGGCCAAAAACGAGAACTGTCAGGGGTCAGCACCTCATCAATAAGCACTGGCTCATTGCTGTCTCCCTCAAGACCAAATTCGAACTTTGTGTCTGCGATAATAATCCCGCGTTCAGCCGCATAGTCGCGCGCGGTCGTATAGATCAACAAGGATTCATCACGAATCTTTCCCATCAAGTCCGCACCGACTAGCGCACAGGCCTGGTCAAAACTGATATTTTCGTCGTGCCCGGTCTCTGCCTTGGTTGATGGTGTAAAGATAGGCTGGTCAATTTTTGAGCTGTTCTGCATGCCGGCAGGCAGCGCAATACCGCAGACGCTACCCGTCTTTTGATAGTCTTTCCAACCACTGCCAGTCAAATAGCCTCGAACGATAGATTCTATGGGCACCACTTTGGATTTTCGACAAATCATGATTCGGCCCTGTAACATGGCCTTATCTTCCGCACTGATTCCAGGTATGTCGTTGGCGTCAGTAGAGACCAGGTGGTGGTTGAATTTTCCCTGGAAATAATTGAACCAGAAGGTCGATATCTTAGTCAGCATGACGCCCTTATCGGGGATGCCGTTGGCCAACACAACATCGAATACACTGATACGGTCAGTGGCTATAATCAGTATACCTTCACCACCGTCGGGCAGAGTTAGGTCGTACAAATCCCGAACCTTACCCTGACGCTTATTGGCCAATGGGAGATTTGTACTCACAACCGCTTTAGACATACTCGTTATCCTTCGTTAGTGTTTGATCAAGTGATCTGGTTCACTTGATCTCGTTAAGACTTTTCATGGAAAACCGGAGAGTTTATCACTGCCCGCCGACTCATGAAAACCTATTTACCAAACTCCCACTCAACTCATTCGCTTTCAGCACGATCAGCACGATCAG
>JAYODE010000006.1:56067-90468 GCA_038106185.1 Gammaproteobacteria bacterium
CAGCACGATCAGTACAGCCACTAAGCGCCAAACCCATTCGAAAAAACTTAGCCGAGCGCCTGCTCAAAATCCCTCAGCAAATCCTCTGATTCCTCGATACCGATGGAAAATCTTACTAACGAATCCGCGATACCCATCGAAGCGCGCCTTTCCGGGCCCATCTCGTAGAATATCGAATGTGCGACCGGAATCGCCAGCGAGCGGGTATCTCCCAGATTGCTTGCGCAAATCACCAGATCCAGCTTGTTGATAAAATCAAAGCAGTCGACGCCGTCCACCAGCTCAATACTGAATATAGCACCGGGATAGCGAAACAGCTTGGCCGCACGATCAAACTGTGGATGGTCTGTAAGCCCGGGATAGTAGACCTGCTTCACCCTGGAGTGCTGAGCCAGATAGCGGGTCAGACTGATCGTCGTCGTACAGGCACGCTCCATGCGCAATGCTAACGTTTCGGAGCCCACCGACAAATGATGGGCAGCCTCAGGTCCCAGTGTTGCGCCGAGGTCTCGCAAACCTTTCTTCTTGATTTGGGTAATACCCCAGTGACTGACCGGACCCGTCTTATAATTATCGTAAAGATTTTCAAACTTCGACCAATCAAAGTTACCCGTATCCGTCACAGCGCCGCCCAAAGCATTACCGTGTCCGCCGATATACTTGGTCAAAGAATTCACCACCAAACTGGCTTTCACAGTCTTTGGCTGAAAGAGGTAAGGGGTAGTCATTGTGTTATCAACACAATAAATTAACCCATGTTGTTCGCACAGGTTCCCGATACCCACAAGATCAGCAACCTGAGTTCTGGGGTTGGCTATCGTCTCGACGAACACCAGGCGAGTATTAGGCTGAATGGCAGCGGCAACCGATTCCGCCTCAGTCGCATCGACGAAGCTGACGTCAATGCCTTGCGCGGCAAAGGTATTAAAGAGGCTATTGGTGTTACCAAACAAAAAGGCACTGGAGATGACATGATCACCGCGGCGCAGCAGCGAAAATAATATGGTGCCTATGGCGGCCATTCCAGTAGCAAAGGCAGCCGTTGCTACTCCATTTTCCATAAGCGTGACTTTGTCCTGCAACGCAGTTACAGTCGGGTTTACCTGACGACCGTAGGTATAACCGGGTTGTCTACCCTGAAATACAGCTGCAAGATCACGCGCATCATCATAAGCATAGGTGACAGCCGTATGGACCGGCTTGTGAATCGATCCATGCTCAATCTTGCCCCGTCGATCCGCATGGACAATCTGGGCGGTAAAACCGGGTCCAGTTACCTTGTCTGATTCGGTCATAATCCTTCCTCTCATCTTTCAAATAGCGCGTCAAATAGCGCGTCAAACAGCGCTTCAAAAAACCGCTCATCAACCGTTTGCCGGGCCCCCGTCAATCTGAAAAACGCAGGCAAAAAAAAACCTGCTTCGATAACCCAAACTGGGCCGCTAAAGCAGGTCAACGCCTTCCTCTTTAGCTGCATTTATACCGCGCCCGCAAGCTGAAATTCAAATCGGCGCTGGTTTCCTCACTCTGGCAGAAACCGGAGCATTTTATTAACATACCCAGCATAAATCAACAGACCCGACATGCAACCGAGTCTGGCGGCACACCATTAACGCGCCTGAACACAGCCAAACGCTGAACTTTTTGTTAGACTTTGGGTGGCTTTGCGTTCCTCGCCTGCTAAGAGAGTCTTAACACCATGAATAAAGACACCTTCAATTCTGCCCTGCTGAATTATCTCGATCGATCACCAACCCCTTTTCATGCCGTCAGCAGTCTTATTGAAATCCTGCAAGCTCAGGGCTTTGAACGTCTTCACGAACGGGACGACTGGCACTTGAAACCAGGCAGATATCTTGTTACTCGAAACGACTCGTCACTGATCGCCTTTGTGCTCGGCACTCTCGATCCCGTTAGCAGTGGCCTGCGCATGGTTGGCGCTCACACTGACAGCCCCTGTTTAAAGGTGAAGCCGTCACCAGAAAACCACTTGAAGGGCTACCTTAATATCGGCGTCGAAGTGTACGGCGGAGTCCTGCTCAACCCCTGGTTTGACCGAGATCTGTCGCTCGCGGGACGTGTGACGTTTCAGACAAACAACGACAAGTTAGCCAGCCTCAACATCAACTTTCAAAGGCCAATAGGCACGATTCCAAGCCTTGCCATACACCTGGATAGAGAAGCTAACAGCGAACGAAAGATTAATCCGCAAACCGATATTCCACCGCTGCTAATGCAGGCAAGCGCTGAGCAGACCCTGAACGAATTGCTTATTGAGCAGCTCAAAACGGAACATCAGACCACTAACATCAAACGGATCCTAAGCCACGAACTGTCGTTTTTCGATACGCAGGGTGCGTCTCTGAGTGGCTTCAATCGTGAGTTTATTGCCAGCGCTCGACTCGACAATTTACTCAGTTGCTTTACTGGCATCCAGGGTTTACTCACTGCAGATCAGAGCCTCACCAGTCTGGTCGTCTGCAATGACCACGAAGAGGTGGGTAGTGGATCTGCAGAGGGCGCTCAAGGTACTTTCCTTAAGGATGTTCTGGTGCGAATCATCCCTGACACCGTAGACCGTCAGAGAGCGATTAATCGATCGCTACTGATTTCAACGGACAATGCCCACGGGGTGCATCCCAACTATGCCAGTAAACATGACGGCAACCATGGTCCGATTTTGAACCGAGGGCCTGTCATCAAGGTCAACGCGAACCAGCGATACGCGACCAATAGCGTCACTGCAGCCTACTTCGCCGCCTTGTGCGATCGATTAAAGGTGCCACACCAGACCTTTGTCACTCGCACAGACATGGCCTGCGGCAGTACCATCGGCCCAGTGACAGCCAAAGAACTGGGCATCAAGACACTTGATGTCGGCGTGCCCACTTTCGCGATGCACTCCATCAGAGAACTGGCAGGAAGTACCGACGCGCACCATCTCTACACAGCGCTGACGGGATTTTTTAGCGATGCAGGTGACCCTGGTATCCCATCGGTCTAAGCCTTGGCCTTGGCATTCGCGGTAACGAAGATTTCTTTGCCGCAGCTGGGCTCAGGGGCAAGGACCAATATCCACTCGAGCGGAGGCTAGGAATGCCAAAACTTCAAACACTGGAACCCAACGCCAGTCGGCAAGCGTTATTGCAGGCGCTTGAAAAGGATGGCGCTTGTATCATCGCCAACCTGCTACCTGCATCGTTACTTGATAACATCACCGCAGAGGTCATGCCCTACATAGAGAAGACTCGATTCGGTGGTGACGATTTTTCCGGTCGCCGAACTCGACGCACCGGCGCACTGGTCGCACGCTCGCCAGCGTGTCGAGAACTGGTGCTGAATCCCACTATTCTCGATGCCGCTCAAGCATTCCTTAAACCTTATACTGAAAAAATTCTTTTGCACCTGACCCAAACCATTTGTATCGGCCCTGGTGAGGGCGCTCAACAACTGCACAGGGATCGTCTCGCCTGGGGCAATCATCTGCCGCGCAGTATTGAACCACAGTTCAACACCATCTGGGCCTTGACTGATTTCACGGCAGTTAATGGCGCGACTCGAGTTGTTCCCGGCAGTCACCGCTGGCCGGATGAGCAAAGAGCCACCGAGTTGGAGATCTGTCAGGCGGAAATGTCGCGAGGATCTGTATTGGTTTACTCAGGTTCTGTGATTCACTCGGGTGGTGAAAACCACAGCCAGGAAGCTCGTCTGGGCCTCAATTTGACCTACTGTCTCGGGTGGCTTCGTCAAGAGGAGAATCAGTATCTTTCCTGTCCACCGCACATTGCTCGGGATTTGCCCCATGCACTGCAGGAACTATTAGGCTATACCATGGGTAATTATGCGCTCGGCTACTATTCTGACCCTGATAACACGCTTACGCGGGGGGCCGGCATACTGTCGCCAGAGCATGCCATTGACGCAGAATCGAATACCGAAAAATCTCTGACCTCTTAGCAGCGCACACCTTTTAGCACTATTCTTCTGTTGAGAGTCAGAAGACCGATCGCCGGGAGCGCTTTATTTCAGCAGAATTTTAAATTAGTCTAAGATTCCATTGAGGCAGCGGGTGTTGATCCATCTTTTGAGTCAATTTTCATTCAAATTCTCGATCACATTCTGACTCGAACTCTCGATCAAGTTCTCACCCAAAATAACAAAGCCCACTGTCGAGTGATTCAAATGATAAGTCGGCGACGGCAATCTAGACTGAAAATGAGCAAGAGGAATCCTTCATGAAGACCCACGTACGTTATCTTTTATCTTCGCCGCTTCTTAGCCTGGCGCTGCTTTTTGGTGCGCTTTTCGCCACTGCTAACAGCCAGGCGCTGGACCCCTGGTCCGATCCGCAAATCGTCCGAGCGGTGTTTGCCTTGAATCTCGCCGATGATCAAAAGCCATTGTTCGCCAGCGCGGTAGAGGATTGCTTGCAGGGTTACATGAGTGACGTCAAAAAATTAATGCGGGCGAATAATCAAACAGATTTAGATCGCAAACTTGCGAAAAAGCGCAAATCTCGCCTTAAGGCCTTAGATGACGCCATGGCCAAGGTATTGACCGAACCACAAAAACCGTCTTACGAGGAATTTCGAACCTTAATGAATCAAAAAATAGATCAACAAGGCTAATATCGTCCCCATCGCTGAGCCAGCTTGCTGGCTCGCGAAGTCCAATGCATACCGACCAATAATGCGGTTAATGGGCGTAGCAAGCCCGTCCTCGACCATCTGTTGCAATTCGACCAGGGGCTGTCAGTCACGCTTGCGAATACCGAGGCCAAGGAAGCGCCTGAGATTGACAATCAACAACTCTAATTTCGAAACAGACGCCCCGTGTCGAAATTGAAAGTCATAGCCTGTAACTCTATACTGCTTTGCCGCTGCCAAAGACTGACTTGCGGCGAAGATTGGCAAGCCGCTGACACACTAATTCCTGGTTCTAACATTGATACGCGGTTTTGCAAGATGAAGGTTAATCCCTTTCAGACTCGATCCGACCAGCGGGGTTTTTCGCCGCAAAGAGGCGTTATATGCATTTATTGATGATCGGCTGCGGAAAAATGGGTGGCGCTCTGCTCGGCCGGTGGACCCAGCATACTCAGCATTCGATGACCATCGTTGATCCTGCTCTTACTGCAGCACCCGCGAGTGTCACCCTCAAGGCATCCGTTGAGGACCTTGAGGGGAAGAAATTTGACATAGTGGTGATAGCGATCAAACCACAGCTGATCAAAACCGTTCTGCCAGCCTATCAGAAGCACATCGCCAAGGATGGCTGCGTTATCTCTATGGCCGCCGGTTATTCAGTCGACTCTATTGAAAAGCTGATCGGACCTCAGCCGATTATTCGCATCATGCCCAATCTGCCCGCGCAAATCGGCCGCGGTGTCAGCGCCTTGTACACTAATGCCCTTTGCACTCAGGCCCACACGGCGATTGCAAAAGCACTAACGGACGCCGCCGGCTACACGCTGCTGGTCGATAGTGAAGATGCAATAGACAAGGTGACCGCTGTGGCTGGCAGCGGTCCTGGCTTCGCCTTTGAAATTGCTCGGTGTTGGATGAATGCGGCCCAGGCGTTGGGGTTCAGCGCGCGCGAGTCTAGAGAACTGGTTCTCAATACGCTTCTGGGCTCGGTAGAAATGGCCCTGCAGTCCACTCAAGGTCTGGACGAGCTCAGGGATTCGGTGACCAGCAAGGCCGGCACCACCGAGGCGGGCCTCAAGGCACTCAACAACGACGGGGAATTAACCGCTCTGTTGAACTCAACCATTGCTGCCGCCTACAATCGAGCCCTTGAATTGCGCTGATATAGGCGGCTTAGCTGCCCTAGGTCTAGAAGAAAGGTGAACGCCAGGAAGCTCACCTTCAGGCAGACACCAAGACAGCGCTTTCCACATCGAGTTACGCAGGACCTGTTCATGATCGCAAACGACACTCCACTGCAAGCCGGAGACTATATAGATGACTTGGGCAGACGCGCTCGACTTGCCGCCAAGGCCCTCGCCAAAGCGACTAGCGCGAAGAAAAATCAGGCGCTGCTGACCGCTGCTCTGGCTCTCAGAGCACAGAAGAACCTGTTACTGGCTGAAAATGCAGAAGATGTTCTCGGCGCAAAGACAGCCGGCAAACCCGCGGCTTTTGTCGACCGCTTGTTGTTAACGGACGATCGGGTTGAGGCAATGGCAACAGCCCTGGAGACGATCGCCGCCCTACCAGATCCCGTCGGCCGCCAGCTGGCACAATTTGACCGTCCTAATGGTCTGGTCATCCAGCGTATCGCCTGTCCGATCGGTGTCATCGCGATGATCTATGAATCACGACCCAACGTCGGCGCCGATGCAGGGGCTTTATGTCTAAAATCCGGCAATGCCGTGATCCTTCGAGGTGGCTCAGAGAGCCTGCGATCCTCAAGACAGATTGTTGCTTGCCTCGTCAAAGGACTGCAGGCTGCCGGCTTGCCAGCAGACTGCGTTCAGTTGGTCGATACGACTGACCGAGAAGCTGTCACTGCTTTACTGCACTGTGACACCTACGTTGATCTGGCGATTCCCCGTGGCGGTCGCAGTTTGGTTGAGCTGGTAAAAAATGAGGCACGAGTTCCAACGCTGCTGCACCTGGATGGTAACTGCCACACTTACATTCACTGCGATGCGGACCTCGACAAGGCGGTCACTATCGTAAAGAACGCAAAGATGCGCCGCACAGGGGTTTGCGGCGCGACAGAAAGCCTGGTAGTGGATGCGGCTATCGCTGCCCAATTTTTACCGCAACTGACCACCGCCCTCGCAGGCTGCGAACTTCGTGGTGATGAACTAGCTCAACGCTGCGACGCGAGAATCAAGCCGGCAACCGAGCTTGATTGGGACACTGAGTATCTCGATGCGATCCTGTCGATTAAAACGGTAGAAAATTTAGCTGAGGCGCTTCTGTTCATTGAACGCCACTCTTCAAAACATACAGATGCCATTATCACCGAGGACCCAACAGCTGCCGCGATGTTTTTACAGGAGATAGATTCTGCTGTCGTGATGCACAACGCGTCAACTCAGTTTTCTGACGGTGGCGAATTCGGCATGGGTGCGGAGATCGGCATTGCTACTGGCAAAATGCATGCACGAGGCCCTGTTGGCCTGGAGCAATTGACAAGCTTCAAGTATCTCGTTTCCGGTACGGGCCAAGTGAGATCTTGATGGGGTCTCTGCTGCCACGACCGACCCCTGGTCTCAGGTTACACTATGCATGATGCAGCCCTAGTATCCCTTTCAGCCTATTTCATTCTGATGATTGCCATCGGCTATTATGGCTTTCAACAAGGGACGAGTGATCTGTCCGAATATATGCTTGGCGGGCGCCGGCTGCACCCAGCGGTTGGCGCGCTTTCTGCTGGCGCCTCAGATATGAGTGGCTGGATGCTCATGGGTCTGCCTGGCGCTATTTATCTTACCGGTGTCAGCTCGGCCTGGATCGCGGTGGGCCTGTTGCTGGGCGCCTACCTTAATTATCTGCTCGTAGCGCCCAGACTGAGGGTCTACACAGAGTTGGCAGATGATGCGCTTACCATTCCAGACTTTTTCGAAAAACGGTTTCTCGATACCTCTCGTTCACTGCGAATACTGTCATCAATCGTGATTATCGTATTTTTCACGCTTTACACTTCTTCCGGCCTGGTCGCCGGCGGCAAGCTGTTTGAGGCCTCTTTTGGGCTGGACTATGAGATCGGCTTGTTTGTCACCGCTGGCGTCGTGGTGACCTATACCTTGTTCGGTGGCTTTCTTGCGGTCAGCATCACCGACTTTGTGCAGGGCTGTATTATGTTCGTCGCACTGGTACTGGTACCCAGCGTCGCTTTGATTGACCTGGGAGGCTATAGCCCCATGACTGCCACCCTGACCTCAATTAATCCTGACCTGCTCAGTTGGTTCAAAGGCATTACCGCACTGGGTCTGATATCCAGCCTGTCATGGGGCCTCGGCTACTTCGGTCAACCACATATCATCGTTCGATTTATGGCCATCAGAAATCTGGGCGATATCAGAGCAGCACGCTACATCGGAATGAGCTGGATGTTGATCACAATTCTCGGGGCAGTGGCGACAGGACTGGTTGGCTTAGCCTATGTTACCGCGAAGGGCGGCCGTCTTGACGATGCCGAGACCATCTTCATCTACCTGTCCCAGGTCCTGTTTCACCCTCTGATCACGGGCTTCCTGCTCGCTGCGATTCTGGCTGCGATCATGAGCACCATCTCATCCCAGCTGCTGGTATCGTCTAGCTCTCTGACCGAAGACTTCTACAAGGCCTTCATTCGCAGGTCGGCAAGCCAGCGTGAACTGGTGATGACCGGGCGCTTGTCCGTGCTTGGCGTCTCTCTAGTCGCAATCGCAATGGCCTTTGATCGCTCCAGCTCAATTCTCTCACTGGTTAGCAACGCCTGGGCCGGCTTTGGTGCTGCGTTTGGGCCTATTATTCTCTTAAGCTTGTACTGGAGCCGAATGACCCGTGACGGCGCCCTTGCAGGCATGATTACTGGCGCTATGACGGTTCTGATCTGGATTCATGCACCGCTGCAAATTAACGGTATGGCACTGAATCAGGTTCTCTATGAGATAGTGCCAGGATTTGTGCTCGCCTTCATCGCCGCCATCTTGGTGAGTCTCTTGACGGCGAGTCCGCCATCCAGTGTCCGAGACCGCTTTTATGGCGTCAGCTCACTGATTAAAGGACAGACTTAAGCTTGCCGCAGAGCAAGCACTACTTTTTTGCTCGCCAAAGATTCAGCCTGGCACCTACCGGAACCTCATGGACCGCGCTGTCCTGCCTAGAGTGTTAGCAGGCGCAGGCGGTTGGCGTTCAACACGACAGTCACGGACGAGGCTGCCATGGCCATAGAGGCAAATACCGGGTTAATCAGAAGATGATACAGCGGGTATAGCGCGCCAGCGGCGACCGGAATGAGCAATAAATTGTAGGCAAAGGCACCTACCAGATTCTGATAGATATTACGCAGAGTCAGCCGCGATAGCCTAATGGCACGTCCAACTCCCATCATGCTATTTCTTAGCAGGGCGACATCCGCACTTTGAATCGCCACATCTGCACCCCGACCCATCGCGAACCCGACATGGGCTATACTCAGAGCCAGCGCGTCATTTATGCCGTCACCCACCATACCAACCTTCTCACCCTGCGCCTGTAAACGCTGAATATGCGCCAGTTTGCCGTCTGGTGAGACGCCTGCGACAAACTCATCCAGACCCAACTGCGCAGCAACCAGGCTAGCCGTTGAGCTATTGTCACCTGTCAACATGACGACCCTCAGGCCCAGCGCTTGCAGCTCCTCAACCGCTTCCATCGAGTCTGCCTTCAGGCTGTCGAAGAGGGTGAAATAACCCAGCACTCGGTCATCTCGACCAACATAAATCACTGTTTCGGCAAAATCCAACTGATTAAGCCCAAGAGTCATACCTTGTGATTGCATAAAGCTGTAGTTACCCATTGCAACGGCGACCCCATCGATCAAGCCTTGCACACCACCACCGGGCGCGATAGAAAAGTTGGTCACTGCTTGCGACTCAACCTGCTGTGCCTCGCAATAGTTAACGATCGCTTGCGCCAACGGATGCTCTGACAAGCGCTCGAGGCTGAAAGCGATACTCATCAAAGGCTGGCCTTTACTAAAATTTACCATGCTCGTGACCTGCGGTTCGCCGTTGGTCAGGGTGCCAGTTTTATCGACGACTATTGTTGTCAGTTTGCTCGCCGCCTGCAGGGCATCGCTGTTCCTGAACAGGAGTCCGGCACTGGCTGCACGACCAATACCGACCATGATCGACATGGGAATCGCTAAACCCAGCGCACAAGGACAGGCAATAATCAGCACCGAAAGGCTGGTAACCAAGGCATAGGACAGGCTAGGTTCGGGCCCAAAAAACCCCCAGACAAAACTCGTCATCAACGCTAGCAACAAGACAACAGGCACAAATACCGCAGCAATCTGGTCTGTGATTCGACCTATCGCAGGTTTCGAATTCTGCGCCTGCCGCACCAGGCGCACAATATTGGCCAGCACTGTATCACCGCCTAACTGCTCCGCACGCATCACCAACATCCCGTATTGATTCAGCGTTCCAGCTATGACCCGACTACCCTCCTGTTTATCAATTGGGACTGACTCGCCGGATAACATGGACTCATTCACAGAGCTGGCCCCAGCAATAACCAATCCGTCTACGGGTATTGTCTCACCCGGTTTGATTCGCAGCAGGTCATTGACTTCGAGGCTGGCCACCGGCACTCGCTGGTCGATACCTGACTCAATTCGAATGGTGAACTTCGGCTGCAGATCCAACAGCTTTCTGACTGCCAGTGACGTCTTGCCTTTAGCATGACTCTCTAGCGCCTTACCCAGTCCAATGAAACCGAGAATAAACAATGCGGCTTCAAAATAAAGATGCCGCGACGCCGAAGGAACGAGACCCGGCAGAAGAATGATCAGCATAGAATAAATCCAGGCCGTACCCGTGCCCAGCGCAATCAAGGTGTCCATTGTGGTACTCAAATGACGTGCCGCATTGAACGCCGCCTGGAAGAACTGGCGACCGGAGAAGGCCATCACCAAAGCCACAAGAGCACCAGTCACGAGCCAGAAAGGCTGGTCTTGCAAGGATGGCAAAACGTCAAGCCACATACCCAGCATCAGGATGCTGCCGGCCACCAACGCCACTGCTGACTGAATTCGAGCGCGACGTAATTGAACCGCAAGCTGAGCTTCTTTGGCTTCCAGACTCTCATCAACGCCCTCGGTGGCGTTATAGCCAACAGCTTGGACAGCGGCAATTAATTGCGCCGCTGAGGCGCTGGTGACGACTGTTGCCGTTTCTTCGGCGAAATTGACCACCGCATCACGAGTACCAGTGGTCTTCGCCAGCGCCTTCTCAACAGTGGCAACACAACTGGCACAGGACATCCCTCGGATCTGTAGATGGACAACCTGTTCATTGGCAGTTGAGTTACTGATCGTAGGATTATTGGTCGCTGGATCATCGAAGGATCCGGTCGTGAAGGACTCGGCTATTTCTTCTGCCGGGCTATGCTTGTCTCCGGAATCAACCAAGTAACCGCTGGCTTCAATAGCATTGATTAGCGATTGCAGATCGAAAAAGCCGCGAACCTCTACCAGGCCGGCCTGCAGATCCACCTGAACATCCTCGACACCATCAACAGCAGTCGCCGCTGATTTGACTTTGGCAACACACTTCTGACAGTTCATGCCACTAACGGGTATGGCGACTGAACCCTTGAGCAGAAGGTCAGCCAACTGATAACCGGCATCACCAATGGCCTCTCGAAGGCGGTCAGGTGCCACCCACTTCAACAACGTCAAACGAGCCTCATGTTGATCATGATCGACTGTCAGCGGCATATCCCCAACAACGCCGCTCAAGGCAGCAGCCACACTGGCAGCACAGTGCTGACAAGTCATACCCAAGATGCCAATTTTGAGGACTGTATCCATAAGTGTCACGTTTGCTCGGCAAGATCACAAAAATCGGTCTATCATACCGTTAAATTGACTATTTTCATTGACCTTCGCGTCACATCGCGTAAGGTTGCGCTATCGAAAACTTGGACTTCTACGATTGTTTCCGTCTCGAACTCTGGCACGTCTGATTCTGCCCTGTCTGGTGCTCTTCAGTCAGGTGAATGCCTATGGGATTCATCCGTGTCACAATGCGGGCGATAGCACTGAAGCGAGGGGCGTTCCTTCAAGCAGTCATTCAGCTGATCACTCGATCAGTCACTCGATCACTGACTCGACCAGTCACTCGATCAATCATTCGATCAATGACTCAAGTCTGCACGCTTCCAGTCACGCTTCCAGTCACGCTTCCAGTCACGCTTCCAGTCACTGGAGCATTCACTGGAATAACGCTCTCCAGGATACTGCAACGTTGCAGCAGGGCACAGTCTTAGCCCAGGACAGCTGTTGTGGCTCCGGTCTTGATCAGTCAGGATGTCTGTCGAGTTGTGTTCTAAGCCCCTCCCTGACGACTAACATTCGGCTTGCAGCAGTCAGCCCTGCGACCCTTATCATCGCCTCGCGTTCGGTCGATGAGCCAATTGTCCGCCCACCCAACAAGCCTTTTCGACCACCCTTCCACAGTTGATACAGGATAGCTGCGCCCGAAAATTGCAGGGCACAGACTTCTAGCGCTGACCCCCATGATATTTGGCGGTCAGTTTTTTTGAGCCTGACCCAGTCTCAATCTATCAACATTCATTGGAGGGGCCTGAAAATGCGTATCGACGCATCAAGCCGCACAACACATTTCCTATTCAGACCTTGGCTATATTTCGCTCTAGCCATCTTTTCGAGCTGCTTGCCGCAAACACTTGCAGCAGCTGAGACGCCGGTACTGTCTCTGTCTCGGGCTGTCGAGATAGCTGTACAGGCGGACCCCTGGCTGACAGCCAGCCGGGCCAAGCAAAAGGGGCTCGAGGCCCAGAGTCGAGCGGTCCAAGGATTACCCAATCCCAAGTTGTCCTTTTCTGCAATGAATCTGCCCACTGACAGCTTTCGCTTTAATCAGGAAAGTATGACCCAACTCAATGTGGGGGTCAGTCAGATGTTTCCCCGCGGTGACACTCGGGCCTTGCGAAGCCAGGAAATGATGGAGAAAAGCCAAGCCCTGCCATTTTCGCAGCTGGACCGTCAGGCAGATGTTACAGCGACAGTCAGCCAGTTATGGCTTGATGCCTATAAAGCTGAGAGAACCATTGCCTTGATCACCGACAATCGTGCCTTGTTCGAGCAACTGGTGGAAATAGCCCGTGCCAACTATGCCGCGGCATTGGGCAGGACCCGGCAGCAAGACATCATTCGAGCCCAGATGGAGCTAACCTCTCTGGATAATCGACTGAGTGACCTCGAAGAGCGCAAGGCAGTCGCGCTGCAGAAGCTGGCGGGGTGGATGGCCGGCACCGAGCCGGTTGCGCCTGACATGCTGAGCTTCGGAGTATTCGGCAAGACAGGATTCCGCCTGACGCCTGAATTACCAGATTTTGCCAACAATCTGTTGATGCAGATACGGGGCATTCCCAGGCAACCGACACATGACATAGACCGTATGCTCGCCGGCCACCCGGCCATTCGCGCGCTGGATCAACATATCACAGCGGCCACTACTGGTCGCGAATTGTCGGCACAACAATACAAACCTGAATGGGGTCTCACTGCCGCTTACAGCTATCGTGACAATGCCCCGACAGGCTTGTACAGGGCCGACTTTTTTTCTATTGGCCTGACGATTGACGTTCCCATTTTACAGCGACATCAAACCGATGCGAGCGTGCAGGCAGCGGCGGCATCCATCGAATCATTGCAGGCAGAGCGGCAACTGACTTTGCGAAACTTGCGGACCTCAATGCTGGCCGAAGTCGCCCTGATCGAGGGACTCTCGACACGCTTGGCGCTCTATCAGGAGGAGCTCTTACCGCAGTTTGACGAGTATGCCGAGGCGACGCTGACGGCCTATACTAACGACGAAAGCACGTTTGTTGAGGTCGTCCGCGCCCGCATTGATCTGCTGAACGCCAAAATTTCGGCCCTGGTACTGGCTGTTGACCAGCGTAAGGCAATGACTCGTCTCGATTACCTCTGGCCACAACCCCTCATTCAAGCAGAAACGCAAGCCGCCTTCCGAGGAGAACAACCTTGAACCAATCAACGCTGTATCGTCCCGTTTACTCGATCCTTCTTAGCCTGATAACCGGCATCGCAGCGGGCGCTTTGGGTTACGCTCTACTCGATACGCCGGCAACAACAACAGCCGAAAAGCCAGCCGAACCTCTATACTGGGTCGCGCCCATGGATCCGACTTATCGCCGTGATAAACCTGGCAAATCGCCCATGGGTATGGATCTGATTCCGGTTTATCCGCAGGGAGCGCTCAGCACGGGGCAGCAGGATGTCGGGCTTGTTCGAATCTCACCCAATATCGAGAATAATCTTGGCGTCAGGTTAACCCGAGTGGAACGTCGGCCATTGGCCAATGAAATAAGGACAGTCGGTTATGTTCAGTACAACCAGGATACGCTGGTACACCTACATCCGCGAGTCGAGGGCTGGATTGAAAAGTTGCACGTCAAATCTGCCGGTGACCCAGTCAGCCTTGGCCAGCCATTATATGACCTGTATTCACCGGAGCTGGTGACTGCTCAGGAAGAGTTCCTGCTGGCCTTGCAAAGGGACAACCAAACTTTAATCAATGCCGCCAGTGAAAGGCTGCAGGCACTGCAGCTGCCGGACTCTGTCATCGCAGCCCTGCGTCGAAGTCGACAGGTCTCCTCAACTATAACCTTCTTTGCGCCCCAGCAAGGGGTTATCGACAACCTGGAGGTACGTGAAGGATTTTATGTCAAGCCTGGTACGAATCTGATGTCGATTGGTGCGCTTGAGGAGGTCTGGGTGGAAGCTGAGGTTTTCGAGCGACAGGCAAGTCTCGTCGAGGCTAACTCGCCGGTTGTCATGACGCTTGCCTACCTGCCAGGTCGTGAATGGCAAGGCAAAGTTGATTACATCTATCCAACGCTCGATCCGGTGACGCGCACCCTGCGCCTGCGACTGAGGTTCCCCAATCCCGACCTTGATCTGAAGCCCAACATGTTTGCTGAGATCACAATTCTCAGCGACAGTCCTGAGGCGCGCTTGATCGTACCTCGCGAAGCCGTCATTCGCACGGGGCTCACAGAGCGGGTTGTGGTTGCCCTGGGTGACGGCCAATTTCGATCTACGCAGGTACGAATGGGCCGCATGGACAGGGACCATATCGAAATACTTGAAGGCCTCACTGAAGGCCAGACAATCGTCAGTTCGGCGCAATTTCTGCTTGACTCGGAATCCAACAAAAACGCTGATCTCAACCGCCTGGATCAGCCTGCGAGTACCGAACACCATTTGCCCGCCACCAAACCAGCATCGATGAGGGCGAACTCGCACCACGACCATTCTATGCCTGCCATGGACAGCCGCCCCGCCGTCGACCATTCAATGCATCAAATGGATGCAGGTCATGACGCTCATGGGAGTCAGCAGCCATGATCGAGGCAGTGATTCGTTGGTCCATCAGAAATCGTCACCTGGTCCTGGTCATTAACCTGGCTATCGTCCTCGCCGGCGCCTACTCCCTGGCACGCTCCCCTGTGGATGCCATTCCAGATCTGTCCGATGTTCAGGTCATTATCAAGACCAATTACCCCGGGCAGGCACCTGGTGTCGTTCAAGACCAGGTCACCTATCCGATCACCACCGCCATGCTGTCTGTACCTGGCGCCACAACGGTGCGCGGCTACTCCTTTTTCGGCGACTCCTTTGTTTACGTCATATTTGATGAGGACACCGATCTTTACTGGGCCAGAAGTCGTGTATTGGAGTACTTGAGCCAAGTCGCCCCAACACTGCCAGAAACCGCGAGACCGCAACTAGGTCCCGACGCGACTGGAGTCGGCTGGGTATTTCTGTATGCCTTGATCGACCCGACAGGTCAGCACGACATCAGCGAATTGCGCAGTCTGCAGGACTGGTTTCTGAAGTATGAACTCCAATCCGTACCGGGCGTGTCGGAAGTCGCGTCGGTTGGCGGAATGGTCAAACAATACCAGGTGCGTGTTAATCCGGATCGGCTACGCGCCTTCAATGTCCCCTTAAGCCATATTAAGAACGCCATTCTTCGAGGTAATCAAGAGGTGGGGGCTTCGGTCGTGGAGATGGCCGAAGCTGAATACATGGTTCGAGCCACCGGCTACATACAGAGCACTGAAGACCTTGGCAATGTACCGCTTGGCATGAACACTCACGGTACGCCGTTACTCCTCAAGGATGTCGCCGATGTCAGTATCGGGCCACAGATGCGTCGAGGACTGGCTGAGCTCAATGGCGAAGGCGAGACAGTCGGAGGCGTGGTTGTCATGCGATTCGGAGAAAATGCCGAAAAAACCATTGCGGCCATTAAACAGAAGATCACAGAACTGACGCCAGGCTTACCGCTCGGCGTCGAAATCGTTCCGGTCTATGATCGCTCCGGATTGATCGAGCGAGCCGTGACCAATCTGTGGTACACCCTTGGCTTGGAACTCGTCATTGTTGCCGCCATTTGCATGCTGTTTCTGTTTCATGTGAGATCCGCTTTAGTGGCCCTGGTCAGCTTGCCTGTCGGTGTGCTTGCCGCCTTTATCGTCATGCATCTGCAAGGGCTTAACGCCAACATCATGTCTCTCGGTGGTATCGCCATCGCGATCGGCGCCATGATCGATGGTGCCATCGTCCTGGTTGAGAATCTACACAAGCATCTGCAACGCACTAAGATTACCAAAGCCAATCGCTGGCAGGTCGTCACAGAAGCGACTCTTGAGGTCGGGCCAGCCCTGTTCTTCAGCCTGTTGATTATCACCGTGAGTTTTTTACCAGTGTTTTCCCTACAGGCCCAGGAGGGCAGGCTGTTTGCGCCGTTGGCTTTTACTAAGACCTATACCATGGCGGCCGCAGCCATACTGGCCATCACGCTCATTCCGGTACTCATGGGCTATTTCGTTCGAGGCAATATTCTCCCCGAAGAGCGCAATCCGGCTAATCGCTTCATGCAGTGGGTGTATCAACCTTCCTTAAGACTGGTACTTCGAAACCCTTTTAAAACCCTGATGCTGGTATTGCTTGGCACTGTGATTGGCTTGCTACCCCTGGGGAAAATAGGTAGTGAATTCATGCCACCACTCGATGAGGGAGACCTGATGTATATGCCGACCACCTATCCTGGCATCTCCATCGGTCAAGCGCGCCAGCTGCTTCAGCAAACCAATAAGCTCATCAGTAGCGTTCCAGAAGTCAAAAGCGTATTTGGCAAGGTAGGACGGGCCGATACCGCCACCGACCCAGCGCCTTTGACCATGATTGAGACCTTTATAGCGTTAAAACCGCAGGCCGACTGGCGTCCCGGTGTGACTGTCGAATCCCTCAAACAGGAACTCGATCAACTGGTGAAAATACCCGGAGTCACGAATGCCTGGGTGATGCCCATCAAAACCCGAATAGACATGCTGGCGACTGGTATCAAGACACCCGTGGGCATCAAGGTTGCTGGCCCTTCTCTCGACCAAATTGAAATGATCGGCAAGCAGTTAGAGACCATCCTGACGCCACTTCCCGGCACTGTCTCGGTCTACTCCGAACGAGTCACTGGCGGTCGTTACATCAAGGTTGATATTGATCGAGAAAAAGCGGCCCGCTACGGACTGAATATCGCAGACATACAGCTGGTAGTCGCCGCCGCCATTGGTGGCACGAATGTCTCGCAGTCGGTCGAGGGACAGGAGCGCTACCCTATTAACCTGCGCTATCCGCAGGAGTTTCGTGACTCGCCGGAGCAACTGCAACTGCTGCCCGTCATTACGCCTGACGGCAAGCGAATTCCGCTGGGAGACGTCGCTGATATCTATATCGAGGATGGTCCTCCCGGCATCAAAAGCGAGAATGCTCGTCTGAACGGCTGGACCTATGTGGACATAGAGGGCGTCGATATTGGCAGTTATGTTGAGTCAGCTCGCGCGAAAGTCCTGTCAGCTATTGATCTGCCACCACGCTACTCAATTACCTGGGCGGGACAATATGAATACATGGCGCGGGCCAGCGAACGCCTGAGCATTATAGTCCCTGTCACCCTGCTTTTGATCATCTTGCTTCTGTATCTCAACTTTCAACGTTTTGCCGAAGTTGCCATTATCATGTTGACACTGCCGGTCGCAATGGTCGGTGCCATCTGGATGCTCTATCTCAACGACTACTATCTATCAGTGGCGGTGGGGGTTGGGCTAATCGCCCTGGCCGGGGTCGCGACAGAAACCGCGGTAATCATGATGCAATATCTGAACCAGTCTCTGACCCTGATTAAGTCCTCACCCACAGCCAAGACTGGCGGTGAAGACGAGACCTTGCGTGAAGGAATTCTGCAGGGTGCCAGTTTAAGGGTACGGCCTGTGATGATGACGGCACTTGCCACGATTGGTGGTTTGCTGCCTGTCATAGCCGGCACCGGCACTGGATCAGAGGTCATGACTCGAATAGCGGCGCCCATGGTGGGTGGTATGCTGACGGCAGTGCTGCTGACCCTGTACGTCATACCCTTGAGCTATTACTTGCTCGAAAAATTCCGAGGACGCAACGAGACACCTGCTTTGCCGGAATAGAGTACCCAAGGCCAGCGCGGCAGAACAGCTCGGCAAATCAGCTCGACAGAACAGCTCGGCAGCTCAGTTCATCACATCGGAACCCAGGCCCGCCTTCAGGTGTTGCAGATAGTTCTGCAGATCTGTCAGGCAGGCTTGTTCTCCATCAGCCTGCTGCAAAGCCTGAATTCGGGCTTCAGCATCCCGCAATTGCTGACCCTGACCCCAACGCTGCCAGCGCCAGTTATTCCAACGTTTGCGCTCTGCTGCATCCAACAACTCCGGAAAATTTCTTGCTCGATAGCGAAACAACATCTCTTCGAGCCGAGCATCCTGGAATTTACCACTGAAGCTCGCCAGATCGGCAGGTGCTGAAGAACGCACTTCATGCATCAACTCTTTGTCAGCTGCGCCAAAAAATCCACCCTGATAGAGCATCAGATCAGGATCATCAACTACAGGAAACTCACTGTGCGCAAAAGCTTCTGATATTTTTTCAACAATGCCACTGGCCCGCTGCAGCTGCCGCATATGTGCAAGGCACTGCGCCACATCTACGCCCAACCGCTGCTCCTGGCCCACAAGAGTACCGATTGGAGCGATCGCCGGACAGCGATTGACATGAATGGTCTTCAGGGGAATTCGGCTGACTCCCTCCTCTTCAAGGGTCTGGCGATTGCTGAATAGCCTTTGATAAAGCTCGCTCGGACCCAGTCGAATCAGCTCGCCAGGGTCCTCGCTCAAATCAAAACAGACGATACCGTTCGGGTTTGTCGGATGGACGCATAAAGGCAGCACGACTGCCAGGCAACCTCGCTCGGCGGGATACATGGACGAAACGTGCACAATAGCGGACTTGCCCAGCGGATAGAGTTGGTCTCGCAACGGACCCTTGCGCCGCAGATTGAACATATAGTCATACAACTTTCCTTGCGCCTGCCGCAGCTTTTTGGTGACCTCAATAGTGGCAATAACGTCTGCAACGGCATCATGTGCATTGGCGTGACCCACCTGATTAGCCTGGGTCAGTTCTTCAAGCTTGAAAGACGGCACGCCGGGACGACGCTGCGGCCAGTGCAACCCGTTCGGGCGTAAAGCCTGAGCCATACGAAACAGATCAATCACGTCCCAACGGGAATTACCCCCTTGCCATTCCCGGGCGTAGGGGTCCAGAAAATTACGGTACAGCGTATTGCGGGTAAACTCATCATCAAAACGAATGCTGTTGAACCCAGCCACGCAGGTACCTGGCTTGCTGAATTCAGCGTGTATGGCCGCGATAAAAGCGGTTTCTCGAAGGCCGCAGCGCTGTAAGTCGGACATCTTGATACCGGTTACCGCAATGGCATCAGGCGATGGCACTACATCGTCCCCTGGGTAGCAAAACAAGTTAAGTGGTTCGCTGATGAGATTCAACGCAAGGTCGGTTCGAACGCCGGCAAATTGAATTGCTCGGTCCCGCCCGGGATCAATACCCGTCGTTTCGAAGTCATACCAATAGATAGATTCTGCCATGGTTGAATCATCACACAGACCAAAGGATTTGCCAAAAACTATGGCAAAGCGTTAAGCCATGTATAATCACGACTCGATATGTCACTGTTCGCGAGCGCCATCAATCATGAACGCGGGAAATTTCAAACCCTGGTTACTCATCCTTGGACCGATTGCCAGCGCGCTGGCATTTATGCTGCTGTCCTACTTTGGCTGGGAGGCTAAGGCTTGCTGGACCGGCGCCATCACAACTCTGTGTGCAGTCTGGTGGATATTTGAGCCTATTCCAATTCCTGCGACTTCATTGATACCACTCGCGCTGTTACCTGTCTTCGGTGTACTCACTCCCAACGAGGTCGGAGCAGCCTATGGTAGCCCACTGGTCCTGCTATTGATGGGCGGTTTTATTCTCTCTACGGCCATGGAAAAGAGCGGCGCCCACCGCCGAGTCGCGCTCAACATGGTGCACCTGTTCGGTGGTAGCAGCAGCCGCCGTCTGGTCTTTGGTTTTATGGCCGCATCGGCACTCCTTAGCATGTGGATATCAAATACCGCTACGACCTTGATGCTTCTGCCTGTCGCCCTCGCCGTGATCGAACGCTCAGACGACCCTGCTTTGCCGACACCATTACTATTGGGCATAGCTTATGCTGCCAGCGTTGGTGGTATCGGAACACCCATAGGTACACCGCCGAACCTGATCTTTCGTGAGATCTATTTCCAATACACTGGCAATGAGATCGCCTTTTTTACCTGGATGACCTGGGGGGTGCCGGTCGTTCTGATTCTGATTCCGCTGATCGGACTTTGGCTGACTCGCCATCTGCGCCATCAGGGACACGTTGACATGCCAGCCGTCGGCGCCTGGCAGACTGAAGAACGCCGAGTTTTTCTGGTTTTTTCTTTGACAGCGCTAGCCTGGATGACGCGGGGTCAGCCATTCGGTGGCTGGAGTGAGTGGTTTGGCGTGCCGAGTGCCAACGATGCCAGTGTGGCGCTGGTAGCGGTCGTCGCCATGTTCCTTATCAACGACGGCAAAGGCTCAAAACTACTGGATTGGGAAACCGCGGGCCGGATTCCTTGGGGCATGCTTATATTGTTCGGCGGCGGTATTGCGATAGCCAAAGGCTTCGTCGTCTCTGGCCTGAGTGAAGCACTGGGCACGGCACTCTCCGGTATTGCCAGCTGGCATATTTTACTGATGTTGGCCACCATTTGCCTGACCATCACTTTCCTCACAGAAATGACCAGCAACACCGCCACCACCAGCTTGATGATGCCGATTCTGGCTGCTGCCGCGATAGCTACCGGCATGGAACCCGCTTTGTTAATGGTACCCGCCGCGATGAGCGCCAGTTGTGCCTTTATGCTACCTGTGGCGACTGCACCAAACACTATCGTCTTCAGCACTAACCGGTTCAGCACCGGCCTTATGGCCAAAGAGGGTTTCGTTTTGAACCTGATTGGCGCCTTTGTCATTACTCTGGTATGCGCTGCCCTGTTAACCGATTGAGGAAGAGGGCGCGCTCAGCATCATCCAGGTTTGCCAGTTGCTTCACTCCGCGGAAGAAAACTGGCAAATCTCCATCCAAATTGGCTAGCCAGATCTCGAAATATTTTACCCAGTCATTGTAATCAGCGACTGCACCTAGCATGGCGTTATTGATATCACCCGCCATCCAATCACCAAAGACCTGACCACTGTTCCAGCTCGCAGCAAGCGTCCAGTAATCAGCCTTTAGGCTGGCAATGACTTGCATTTTTTGCTCACGCTTAACATTGTCGGTCGCCGCACTGTTGTAAACCGCTTCAAGGTCAGTCCTGGCCTCGGCAATTAACGTCAGCACCTGGGATCTATGCTGTTCAGTTAATTGATAGTCCTCCAGAGCGGCACTGGCTTGGTGTGCCTGCAGCCATCGGCGCAGCGCAGCCTGCTCAACGGCCGTTGCAAAACTCTCGTTAAACCGAGTATCACCTGGAATATAGACGACCTTATGGGCAAGTTCGTGAAAAATCAGCGCCGCTAGTTGCGTGTCATTTCGCTCAATATATGTATTCAGCAACGGGTCCGCGAACCAGCCCAAGGTTGAGTAGGCAGCGACGCCGCCAGAATAGGTATCCAGGCCCTGACCTGCGAGCGTCGCAGAGAATTTTGCGGCTGAATCTGCCGAAAAATAGCCTTTGTAGCTGACACAGCCTGCTATAGGGTAGCAGAAGGTTTTCAGTGTCAACGAAAACTCAGGGGCCGCGAAGACATTCCACAACAGATAAGGACCACCTACATCCACATAAGTAGAAAAGGTATTTCCTACTGGCAGCCCCAGTTCACGTTCCGCAAATTCGGTGATACGCCTGGCCAGCGCAATTCTTTCCTTCAATGCCGGATTAACCGACTCACTGAGCAGAACCGTGTCTAAGCCACGCCTATTGACGAGCAGGTGCATCTGACCACTGATCGCCTGGTAGTAATAGCTTAGGGTTCCGCAACCGGTCAGTGGCACCAACAAGAGCCAGCCGATAAGCTGTCGAAGCACAGAAATGGATCTCGGCCTGCTCATAAACCCGGATTCAGCATTGACGCCCTTCCCCTTTATTGGACTGGAACACTTTCATCAGCTTGGCGCCTGCTATAGCGGTTGGCCACGCGAGCACACCCTGATATCCTGCGCTAGATACCAGCGCTCTTCTATTCATGCTTTCATGCTAAAGTATTGATGAATGTATAAACACTATTTTGGCCTGCAGGATTCGCCATTTTCGATTGCACCGAATCCACAGTACCTATACATGAGTACTCGCCATCGCGAGGCTCTCGCGCATCTGCTGTATGGTGTGAAGAGTGATGGTGGCTTTATTTTGCTCACCGGCGAGGTAGGCACAGGCAAGACTACCGTTTGCAGATGCCTGCTCGCGCAAATCCCCACCGATGTCGACATTGCCATGGTGCTCAATCCCAAGCAGACGGCAGTTGAGCTGCTGGCGACTCTGTGCGATGAACTCAATATCGCCTATGACCCAAACGCCAGCATTAAAATCCTGGTCGATCGGCTCAATGTTTTCCTGCTGGACAGCCACAGGGCTGGCCGCAAGACAATTCTGATTATCGACGAGGCCCAAAATCTCGAAGTGGACGTCCTGGAGCAGCTTCGCCTGCTGACTAACCTGGAAACCAATCAGCGCAAATTACTCCAGATCATTCTACTGGGCCAGCCCGAATTACTGACGCTGCTGGGACGCCAGGAATTACGCCAACTGTCCCAGCGAGTCACAGCACGCTTTCACCTTGATGCGCTGAATCAACAAGAGGTTGGCGAATACATTCAACATCGCATCACCGTGGCAGGGGGTAATCGGCCTCTCTTTCCACCGACCAGTGTTCGCCGAATCTATCAGATTACCGCCGGTATACCACGTCTGATCAACCTGGTGTGCGATCGCGCGTTGCTGGGCGCCTACGTGGAAAACAAACCCAGAGTCAACAACGCCATCGTCGCCAAGGCTGCGCGCGAGGTACTCGGTCATTCAGGCCAGCGAAGCCGCTTGTCAGGACGGGGGAAATCCATCGTCCTGCTGTTGGCTTTACTTCTCAGTTTTGGCGTCGTAATAAACAGCGAACCGGTGAAAAAGCGTCTCTGGCCCGCCAGTCCGGCTCAACTAGAACTCTTGAGTGCACCCGTTGAAGTAGAACCAGCACTCACCGAAACGATCAGTCCCGTTGCTATTCGACGACAATCATTAAGCCTTGTGGCCGGCCACAGTGACCTAGAACCCGCGTTGCACGATTTGCTCAGCAGCTGGGATAGTCTCAATTCCATGGCAGTCACTTCGAACGTTTGTGCAAGCCTGCTCGATCTTGGCTTTCACTGCTTTGAGACGAAGTCGGACTTGACTGAAATTCGCCAAATGAACCGCCCAATTGCACTGAACCTGGCCGATACAACCTCTCCAAGTTGGGTGACTCTGAAGAAAATCTACGCTGAGGAACTGCTGCTTCAAATCGGCACCAGCGAGGTCCTGGTTTCGAATCAAGAACTCATGGCTGCGGGATCCTTAAACAGTATTGTCATCTGGCGCTCACCCCCGGGCTATCTGCAACCACTAAAACTGGGCGACTCCGGCAGCACTGTCGATCTGTTAGTCAACACGTTAAACCGGGTAGAATATGGCGACCCAACAGAAGAGGTTGGCTTCTTGTTCGATCTGAATCTCGAGCACCGAATCAAGGCATTCCAGTTAGCATCAGGTATCGAGTCAGACGGACTGGTGGGTCCTCGCACCTGGATTCAACTCAACAATATTATCGGCACAGATATTCCCGTGCTTGAAGCAGGAGTTGATGACTGATGTCCTATATCCTTGATGCTCTGCATAAATCCGAGCAGCAAAGAAAGAACCAGTCGACGCCGGATCTGACGACGGTTCATCGCCAGGATCAAGCGGTTGTGATGCGCAGATCACCTTGGATCGCTATTACGCTGATGCTGATCACACTGAATCTGACAGGCATAGGTTGGTGGCTTATGCAGACGAGTACTGACCTGCCGTTGGCGACAACGCCGTCAGTCTCCAACCTGGAACCAGCCGTGCCGGCCAGTGAACCAACCTTGACCAAGCCTCCCACTAAAGTCGTCGATGAGCCATCATTGACCCAGCGAAAGATCTCTACCAACGATCCGTCGACAACACTCGCAGAATCTGCCGTCAGTGACTCGCAGCTGGAAATCACCCCAAAACCTATTGGCGAACTGCCGCCGGATATTCAACGCCAAATTCCTGATCTGGTGTTCTCCAGCCACCTCTACTCGAATGACTTTCGTCTCGTAAATATCAATGGCCGTATGATGCGCGAGGGCGAATCGATAGCTCCCAATCTCAAGTTAGTCGAAATTACTGAATCAGGCGTGATACTTGAATTCCGCGCATATCGAATTAGCATGAGTGTTTTACAGGATTGGGCTTTCGACTAGCGACTAATCCGGCTCTTGATGCTCGCCAGGCAGATCTGATGGCAACCCCCTATTAAATAGGCATCTGGCTCGAGGCTATTAGCAGTACAATCTGCACCTTTTCGATCTGCGACTGCCCATTGCAGGTTCCCTACTAGCGCAGCAGGACAGACTTTTCGTGAATATTACAGTGCTAGCCAATCATGACATCGCCAGCAACCTGGCCCTGAACCTTCTGCTGCCCAGGTTAAGCGCGCACAATGTCACAGCCTACCTATCTTCTCGAGTCGGAAAAGGAGGCACTAGGCCACAAGCGCTGGAGGCACTCTCGGCGTTTGAGCGAGCGCTCCTGCGAGGAATCGAAGAACTGGAAGATCTTGAGCGCGGTCTCGTGCTGGCTCAGCCAAGGTTGATGTCATTCGGCAGCCTGGGTCGGGTCATAGGTCGACCTATCGAAACCTTGGACCACATCAATTCTGCTGCTGGTCAGGTCATTTTTGCCGCCACCCAACCTGACCTGGTCATCACGATTCGCTATGGCGTGATTCTTAAGCAGCCGGTGATTGCCGTACCTTCAAAGGGGGTCATCAATCTCCACTCAGGGCCTCTACCGGACTACCGAGGTGTCATGGCATCTTTTTGGGGTCTGCTCAACGGCGCAAAGGCGCTGGGCACGACCCTTCACTATATCGACGACAACATGATCGACACCGGCCGGATTATCAGCACCACGAGCCTGCCAGTTAATCGCGAAAGATCCTATCTGTGGCATGTTCTGAGTCTTTATACCGACGGATGCGAGAATATAGTGAGGGCGGTCAATCAAATACAGGAGGGCCGCTCCATTAACAGTCGACCACAAGCATCCGATGGACGCTACTATACTTTTCCGAGTGATGATGATATCGACCGGTTTTTCCAGCAGGGTTTGAAGCTCTTTGATGAGGATGCGAGATCCGTGCTTTCACGCTCGTGACAAACTGGAAAATACACAAGTTTTTAGCTATAAAGTGTTGTATTCGGTCATCAGGACACTATACTCGCCGCCCACCACTTTAATTATCCGCGTCAGTCCTTCTTGTCTGGAACCTCTATGTCCGAAACTATCCCCGAGATCACTACTTTTCGTGATCTGAACCTACCTCCTGAGTTACTCAAAGCGCTCGATGAAGTAGGGTATGAAATCCCTTCTCCTATCCAGGCCAAGACCATTCCCCTGCTGATGGCAGGCACTGACGTACTGGGAAATGCACCCACTGGTACAGGTAAAACCGCTGCTTTTGGTTTACCGCTGCTTTCTCGAGTGGATGTCAACAGGAACCAGGTGCAACTGATGGTCTTGACGCCAACCCGAGAGCTGGCAATTCAGGTTGCGGAAGCACTGCAGCGCTACGCTGCACATATGAAGGGCTTCCATGTCCTGCCGATCTACGGTGGCCAGGAATATTCTGGCCAGATTCGACAACTGAAACGCGGGGTCCATGTCATTGTCGGCACACCTGGGCGTGTCATGGATCATATTCGCAAGGGCACGCTGGACCTGGCAAGTCTTCGCGCACTGGTACTGGACGAAGCGGACGAAATGTTACGGATGGGTTTTCTTGATGATGTTGAATGGATCCTTGAGCAATTACCCAAAGAGCGGCAAATGGCTCTGTTCTCCGCGACTATGCCTAAGGAAGTCAAACGTATTTCACAAAAATACCTGCAAGATCCTCAGGTTGTTGAAATTAAGTCCCTCACAGCAACGGCCGAAACTATATCTCAGCGTTACTGGTTGGTCAGCAATGCGCACAAGCTTGACGCGCTAACCCGTATCCTGGAAGTTGAATCCTTTGATGCTTTGTTGATATTCGTGCGCACCAAAACAGCGACGACTGAACTGGCCCAGCGACTAGAGGCTAGAGGCTATTCGGCTGCCGCACTCAACGGCGATATGGTTCAAAAATCCCGTGAGGACATGATCAAGCGATTGAAGAACGGCTCCCTGGATATTCTTGTGGCGACCGATGTTGCCGCTCGGGGTTTGGATGTCGACCGCATCAGTCATGTCGTCAACTATGATATTCCCTACGACACTGAGGCCTATATCCATCGCATTGGTCGAACAGGCAGAGCCGGGCGTCGCGGCGAGGCGATTCTGTTTGTTGCACCACGCGAGACCCGCATGCTTTCAGCCATTGAGCGCGCGACTCGACAGAAGATCACGCAACTGGAGTTACCCAGTACCGAGATGGTGAATAACAAGCGTATCGCCGCCTTTAAACAAACTATCACTGATACCTTAGGTGCCGGCCAGCTCGAGTATTTGCGCAACTTGATAGAACAGTATCAGCAGGAACACGATATTCCTGCAGCGGAAATTGCCGCCGCCTTGGCCAAAATGGCGATTGGTGACAGAGATCTGCTTCTCACCGACAAGCCAACCCACATACGACCAGAACGTGATGATCAGCCTGACAGTCGAGCAAGATCCAACGACCGACCCGGACGACCCGCTCGATCCGGCGAGACTAAACCGCCCAGACGAGTTCGCGATAGCACGCCACCGGAAGGACTAGAACGCTACCGAATTGAAGTCGGTCACCAGCATGCCGTCAAGCCCGGCAACATAGTCGGTGCCATCGCCAACGAGGCAGGACTAGATGCAGTTCATATCGGCCATATCGATATCCATGATGATTTCAGCTATGTGGATCTGCCATCAGGCATGCCTTCGGATATCTACCACGATCTTAAAAAGGTGCGAGTCTGCGGCCAAGCGATGAAGATTACTCGAGTGAGCGACTCTGCTGCCGCTGGCAATGAACGGCCCAAAGGAGAGGCGGACAAAGCCAGGCCTTCGAGGACCGAGCGGCCCAAGCCACCAAAATCGGAACCGGCAGCCGTCGCGAAACTTGAGCGTGAACTACCCTTCCAGGCAGAAGCACCTAAACAGCAGGGCGTGGCGGTCGTATCGCCGAAGTCAAGACCGTCAAAGCCTAGTAGTCACGCTACGGCGCAGCTGCCACCCCGTCCTGCGAGAACAAAAGTCGTTAAAGCTGATGACGAGGAGGAAGTCGGTCTAGTCAAAAAGAAAGTTAAAGTTGTCAGAAAAAGTAATGCAGACACCAAACTCAAATCCGAAAAGAGCAGCAAGCCGTCGCGAAAAGTCCGCAAACAAGCCAAAGCGGAGTAGCCGCGCTGCTCCAATATGCAGAGCGCTTGAGAAAGTTTAGATGGCAACTCTAATAGGGCAACGCTAATAAAAATAGGACAACGCTAATAAATTGGATGGAACATCATGACTGATCGACTCACGGGAAAAGTAGCCCTTATCACCGGTGGAACCAGCGGTATCGGCGCAGCTACTGCAGCCCTGTTTGCCGCCGAAGGGGCCAGGGTCGTCATCATTGGCCGATCCCAGGATAAAGGCCAAAAGCTGGCCGATAGCCTTGGCAGCAATGTCATTTACAGCCACGCGGATATCACTCGAGAAGCCGATATAGCAGCCGCTATTGATTTGACGGTGTCGCGTTTTGGCCGGCTCGATATCCTGTTTAACAATGCGGGTGGCCCAGCCGGCGCGGGGCTGCAAGGCGTCACACCGACGCATATTCAAGAGGGCGTAAACCTGCTGTTATCCAGCGTTATTCTCGGCATTAAGCACGCCATAGAACCAATGAAGGCCAATGGTGGTGGCTCTATTATCAACAACTCAAGTATTGCCGGGCTGCGCCATCTGCAGGGCGACATTCTTTATTCAGCGCTTAAGGCGGCGGTCTCCCACTACACTCGACTGGCTGGCGTCGAGCTGGGGCCGCTGAATATTCGCGTTAACTCGATTTCTCCAGGCGCCATCGCAACCCCCATTTTTTATGGCGGCTCGGCGCGCGCCAACACGCTGACTGACGCAGAAAATGAAGCCAAGATGGCAAAGCTCACAGCCAACCTGGCTAAGGCAGTACCCTTGCAACAAGCTGGCCTGGCCTTGGATATCGCTGAAGGAGCTTTGTTCCTGGCCAGCGATGCTAGCCGTTTTGTCACCAGTCACGACCTTGTTATTGATGGCGGTCGAACCGCCATGTTTAACGAGCCTCGACACTGAGTCAGAACCGAGGCAGGCCATGCATAACATTTCACCGCCTTCCGATATTCGCCTGTTCAATGAAACCTTCAGCTGGTTGGAACTTCCTCGCCTGCTCATCAATGCACCGGAATTACTCACTCAGCCTCGCGGCAATGGAGAAAGGGTTCTGGTTTTCCCGGGTTTTGGTGCCGGCGATGCCTCAACTTTGGTGCTCCGTAGCTACCTGAGTTATCTCGGTTATGACAGTTCAGGTTGGCAACAGGGCATCAATCGCGGCGACGTAATCGCCATGATCCGCACCCTTACAACGGCGGTGGAACAGGCCGTGCTGGAAGCCAACGCGCCGGTGATACTCGTGGGTTGGAGTCTCGGCGGCTATCTTGCCAGAGAAGTGGCAAGGGAGTTACCTGGCCATATTCGCCAAGTGCTGACGATGGGCAGCCCAATTATTGGCGGGCCCAAGTACACTCGCGTTGCCGCGCTCTTCAGGAACAATGGCATGAGTCTCGATAATATAGAGCAAGCCATCGAATGGCGAGACCAGAGGGTATTGGAACTGCCGATCACCAATATCTACTCAAAGAATGATGGGATCGTCGCCTGGGAAGCTTGCATCGACCATAAATCGCCGAACGTCGAGCACTTTGAGGTTCACACCAGTCATCTTGGACTCGGCATTTCCGCTGCGGTCTTTCGTATCATTGCCCAGCAGTTGCGGAAACATCAGTAACGGCCGACGGGCAAGCGTCAGCGGCGACCCTGCCATCTGCCGAGGTAAATCGGTAAACTACAAATTTTAACGCTCTCGTTAAACTGATTACGCTTTGAACGACGGCATTTCATCCGCACAACCCGGCAGTTAACTGCAGAGTAGCCCTATGAACAATAATGATGTATTACGTCGAATCCGCTATATCTTTAACTTTAATGACAAAACCATGATTCGAGTATTTGCTGAGGCAGAGCAGACAGTGACCCGCGAGCAAATCAGCGAATGGTTAAAAAAAGAGGATGATCCTGCCTATCAAGCGTGCGCCGACGTGGAGCTGGCGACCTTCCTGAACGGCTTGATCAACCTCAAGCGGGGCAGACGCGAAGGACCTCAGCCGGAGCCGGAGCAGCGACTGACAAACAATATCATTCTGATGAAGTTGAAAATTGCGTTGAATCTGCACGCCGATGACATACTTGAAATTCTGGGCCGCGCTGATTTTACGATCAGCAAACATGAACTGAGTGCATTTTTTCGCAAATCCACTCACAAGCACTTTCGAAAATGTCAGGACCAGGTGCTGCGCCAATTCCTGAACGGCTTGCAGGCCACTTATCGTAGCAAGGCTGATCAAGCAGACAGTGAGGTAGAGCAGCCTACTGCCGTGAAACCCGTAGAACAAAAACCAAAGGTTGTGGACAAGCGAAGCAGTGCGTTAGATGCGCATAACACAGAGCCTCCTGTGGTCTCAGTCTGGGGTAGAAAGAAACCCTGAAACAACTGCTTGCGCCAGCATCAAGGCTTCGTCAACCTGACTGACTCGTATTTCTACCGAGCTAAGTGCGGAACTGATAACGCCAGAGCCCACCAGGTTTTGGTTCTGTGCGCGGTCTATCTCAATGCCAGCCCATGACAGATCTCGCAGCACCAGGTCGCGAATACGTGGCGACCGGGCGCCAACGCCACCGCCAAAGATAATGCCGTCTAGTCCACCTAGCACGGCCATGTATGCGCCAATGTACTTTTGCACTCGATAGACATACAAATCGACAGCCTCACGCGCAGAGTCCATATTACTATCGAGTAAAACTTGCATGTCGCTGCTGAAACCGGAGACGCCAAGTAATCCGGATTCCTCATTCAGTAACCGGCTGACTTCCAGCGGAGACATTCCAGCCAGCTGTTGCAACCATAGAACGAGACCCGCATCTATATCACCGCAACGGGTTGCCATCACTAAGCCTTCCAGTGGTGTAAAACCCATAGAGGTATCCAGAGGCTGACCCTCCAGGATCGCGGCAATAGAACAACCAGCGCCCAACTGCAACGAAATCAGACGCGATTTCACCTGACGCTGGCTATGTGATTGCCAGTCTTGCCACATGAACTCATGAGCCAGACCATGAAAACCATAACGAATCAGTTGATAACGATCTGAAACAGTCGCGGGCAGAGCATAACAACGGGCGATCCTTGGTAAGGAGGTGAAAAAACCCGTGTCTGGTACCAGTAACTGCTGGCATGACGAATCAAATAATCTCAGACAACCTCTCAGCCAGCGGGTCGCCAGTACATTATGCAAGGGTGCCAGCAAATCCAACCTGGGGAGATTCTCGACCAGACTGGCGGTGACTGGCGTCGGACCGGTTACCAGCTGACCGCCATGCACCAGTCGATGCGCAACGTGAGTCACATCTCGCAGATTTTGATTAAGTTGGGTAAGAAACTGGCGAATTTGTTGTCTGATATCAAGGTTAGCAACAGGCAAACTAGTCTGACCAAGGGGCATCAGTTCAGCGTCAGATGTCACCTGGAAGCAGCCAAGTTTCACGGACGAACTACCCGTATTAATCGTCAAAATCATTGTTTTAGCTGACAATGACTGAGGCTCAACTAGTCACAACCTGGCCATTGCCAGTTGAGAACTTCCGGCATATCTTCGCCGTTGGCATTAATGTGGTTTTTATGGGCTACCAACTTATTGCGCATCTCCTGCTTGATATATCCTGCCGCATCGCTGAGTACCGGCACACGATCAGCCACGTCACAGACGAGATGGAATCGATCAAGGTCGTTTCGAACCGCCATATCAAAGGGTGTGGTTGTAGACCCCTCTTCCTTATAACCTCGCACATGGAGATTGCGGTGATTGGTTCGTCGATAAGTCAATCGATGAATCAACCATGGATAGCCATGGTAGGCAAAAATAATCGGCGTGTGCTTTGTGAACAAAGCATCAAAATCCAGGTTCGATAAACCATGAGGATGCTCTTCTGCGGGCTGCAGCGTCATCAGGTCTACAACATTAACAACTCGAATCCTGAGGTTCGGCGCCAATTGTCGCAGAATATCGACCGCTGCCAGCGTTTCCAGCGTCGGTACATCGCCGGCACAGGCCATGACTACGTGTGGCGTCGAGTCTCTATCATTACTAGCCCAGCGCCAGATACCTATACCGGTTTGGCAATGCTCCAGGGTCGCCTGCATGTTTAGCCACTGAGGTGCGGGTTGCTTACCAGCGACTATCACATTAATCATGTTACGTGACCTCAGACAACGATCAGTGACCCAAAGCAGTGTGTTCGCATCTGGCGGCAAATAGACTCGAATAAAGTCTGCTTTTTTGTTGACGACATGATCAATAAAACCCGGATCTTGATGGGAAAAGCCATTATGGTCCTGACGCCAGACATGGGACGTTAGCAGATAGTTCAATGAGGCTATTGGTCGCCGCCAATGGACCTCAGCCGCTGACTTGAGCCATTTTGCATGCTGATTAAACATGGAATCGACAATATGAATGAACGCTTCGTAGCAGGAAAATAGCCCGTGTCGCCCGGTCAACAAGTAACCCTCCAACCAACCCTGGCAGGTATGTTCGCTGAGAATTTCCATCACTCGCCCATCGGGTGCCAGAGACTCGTCCTCGAGTAGTCTGGTCGCCATCCAGGCTCGTTTAGTCGCCTCAAAAACTGCGCCCAGTCGGTTTGACGCCGTTTCATCAGGGCCAAATATTCGAAAGTTTTTGCGCTGAGCGTTCAACTTCAGCAGGTCCCTTAACCAGTTGCCCAGTACCGCAGTTGCCTCTGCTCGACTGGCGCCTGGCACCTCGACATCGACAGCATAAAGACGAAAATCCGGCAGTTGCAAATCTTGAAGCAGAAGGCCGCCGTTAGCCTGCGGGTTTGCACCCATTCGCCGCAAACCGGTCGGGGCAAGTCGCCTTAGCGACGCCACCAACCTGCCTGTCTGGTCGAACAACTCCTCCGCGTGATAACTGCGCATCCAGGATTCCAACATCGCCAGGTGCTCAGGATCCTGCCTGACGGATGCTAACGGCACCTGGTGAGAGCGCCAAAAGCCGGCCGTTTTCAAGCCATCAACGTACGCGGGACCCGTCCAGCCTTTGGGCGAGACCAGAATGATCATGGGCCAGCGAGGGCGTGTTGGCGATGAGGTACTGGTTTGTCTGGCAAGGGCCTGAATGTTCTTGATATCGTTGACCGCCTGATCCAAAGCCGACGCCATCATTCGGTGAATTTGATCACGGGCTTTGTGCTCCACCCCAGCTTCTCGCGTCGCAGCTTCTATAGGCATCGCCTTCATCGTCGCAGCCTCTATCGCCGTAACATCGACAACCACAGGCGTGTATCCGTAACCCATAAACAGCTGGATGAGCTCTGAGCGATCGATTCGCGCGAGCAGAGTCGGACTGGAAATTTTGTAGCCGTTGAGGTGCAGAATGGGCAGTACGGCACCATCTGTGACCGGATTCAGAAACTTGTTTGAGTGCCATGCGGCGGCTAATGGACCTGTCTCTGCCTCACCGTCACCCACTACACAGGCCGCTATCAGATCAGGGTTGTCAAATACGGCCCCATAGGCATGACCAATGCTGTAACCCAGCTCGCCACCCTCATGAATTGAGCCGGGCGTTGTCGGCGCAACATGACTGGGAACTCCGCCGGGAAAAGAAAATTGCCGGAACAGTGCCTTCATGCCGTCGAGCGACTGATCTACTGCCGGGTAAAACTCATTGTAAGACCCTTCAAGCCAGGTATTGGCAAGCAGCGAAGGTCCGCCATGGCCCGGACCGGCAATAAAGAGCATATCCAGGTCATATTGTTGTATGACGCGATTGAGGTGGGCGTAAATAAAATTCAGACCGGGAGTTGTCCCCCAGTGCCCCAATAACCTGGACTTAACATGCTCTGGTCGCAAAGGCTGGCTTAACATTGGATTATCACTAAGGTATATCTGACCCACAGACAAATAGTTGGCCGCACGCCAATATGCATCAATGGACCGACAGTGGGCTAAAGACAGCGGCGAATCTGCAGCGCCGGGCTGCACCGACTCTGGCAAGCCAGCAATGGGGTTTTCCATCAAAAACTCCCTGAGAAGAAAACCGCGTTTATCAACAAGGCACTCAAGGCCTGCCAGAATCTGACGGCTCCGCCCCTAGTGCTGTGGATAATTGTGATAACCATCGTGAGTATGCCGGCTCGCTGGCGAACCCTATTGATACTTGTCAAGACAAGCGAAAGTGCTGACAATCATTAGTTCTTACCGACTTTGAGTCCATGCCAACCACTGAACGCTGTTCACCGGACTCCATGTTTTTCACCGAGCGCTCTCTATGCGAAACCCGTCCAATCGCTGCCTACCTGAGAAGCAGACGGCTCGCTTTCAAATCTATTAGGGATGCGTTTCTTGATCTGGATCGCCTCTTGATACTGGGATCCATTGCCGCTTGGCGACTGCATAGGGCATATTGCGTAAACCACGACCTGAGCTGCCCGGATGGATTACCATCGATTTTCTAGACCGTTGCGATCAAAATTTTCCATTCGTCAAGGGTGAAATAATAGGGTTATATTCACGAGTAACTTGTCAGAGTTTGCCTCCTCGAACTCTCGCTAGCGCTTTCAAACGTGCTTTTACAAGTACATTCACAAGTAC
>JAYODE010000006.1:90568-93294 GCA_038106185.1 Gammaproteobacteria bacterium
ACAAGTACATTCACAAGTACTTGCACAAGTACTTCTCGTTCGACACTTTTCACTCGAAATTACAAAAGGAAGAACATGATGCATAGACCCATGCTAAAGCAATCGGCACCTTTGATTGCCCTGCTCGCCTGCTTGATCTTACCCTTGGCTTTCGCACCCGCTTTGGCCGCTGGTAAACCGCAGACCACACAGTTCTGGTGGCCAGAACAGCTTGATCTGACGCCGCTGCGCCAGCATGCTGCTGAGTCAAATCCACTGGACGAAGACTTTAATTACGCGAACGCATTCGCCTCACTCGATCTCGGCGTTCTGAAATCTGAGATCGAAGCCATCATGACCCAGTCACAGCCCTGGTGGCCAGCCGACTATGGTCATTACGGGCCATTTTTCATTCGCATGGCCTGGCACAGTTCCGGCACCTACCGAATAGCTGATGGTCGTGGGGGTGCTGGTGGCGGCCAGCAAAGATTTGAACCTCTTAACAGCTGGCCCGATAACGTCAACCTTGATAAGGCTCGACGACTGCTGTGGCCCATCAAGCAAAAATACGGAAATAAGATTTCCTGGGCTGACCTGATGGTCCTGACCGGCAACGTCGCGATGGAATCCATGGGCTTTAAAACCTTTGGCTTCGCTGGCGGCCGAGTCGATGACTGGGAGCCAGATCTGGTCTATTGGGGTCCGGAAAAAACCTTCTTGGCCGATGAACGTTACAGCGGCGACAGACAACTGGAAAAACCCCTGGCAGCCGTTCAAATGGGGCTGATTTACGTCAATCCTGAGGGTCCCAATGGCGTACCTGATCCTCTGGCGGCCGCCAAAGACATTCGTGAAACCTTCGGCCGCATGGCGATGAACGATGAAGAAACTGTGGCCCTTATCGCTGGCGGCCATACCTTTGGCAAGGCCCACGGCGCAGCAGCACCCAAAGGCTGTGTTGGCCCCGAGCCCGCGGCTGCCGGCATCGAGGAACAGGGAATGGGCTGGCGCAATCAATGCGGCACTGGTCATGCTGGCGACACCATTTCAAGCGGCTTAGAAGGTGCCTGGACGGCAACTCCGACCGTCTGGTCGATGCAATACCTGGGCAATCTGTTCGCCTTTGATTGGGAACAGACTCGAAGCCCAGCAGGCGCCATCCAATGGATACCCAAGAATGATGCCGCCGCCGGCCTGGTCCCCGATGCGCACGATCCTTCTAAGCGCCATGCACCCATCATGTTCACAACCGATCTGTCGTTAAAGTTTGATCCGAGTTACCGCGAAATTTCAGAACGCTTTCTGGCTGATCCGGCCCAATTCGAAATGGCATTCGCTAAGGCCTGGTTCAAACTGACCCATCGCGATATGGGACCTAGAGCCAGATATATCGGAGCTGAAGTCCCTACAGAAGAGTTGATCTGGCAAGATCCTATTCCCGCAGTCGATCACAAGCTGGTGAGCAAAAAACAGATCGGCGAGCTGAAATCTCAGATCCTGGCCTCTGGGTTAACCCATGCAGAACTTATCAGGACCGCCTGGGCGTCCGCCGCAAGCTTTCGAGGTACTGACATGCGCGGCGGTGCTAACGGTGCACGGGTTCGCCTGGCACCCCAAAAAGACTGGGCTGCCAACAATCCCACTGAATTGGCTAAGGTCCTGCAGACCCTTGAGACAATTCAGCAGAACTTTAACAATCGAGGCAAGCGAATATCTCTCGCTGATCTGATTGTGTTGGGTGGAGCCGCTGCCATCGAGCAGGCGGCCAAACAAGCTGGACAGCAGGTTCAAGTACCCTTCACACCGGGCCGCATGGATGCCACTCAGGCTCAGACAGATGTGCAATCATTTGCAGTACTGGAGCCTTCTGCTGACGGCTTCCGCAACTACTATGACGTCGCAGCACAAGGCTCACCTGCGGAAATGCTGGTTGATAGGGCGAATCTGCTGACCCTCTCAGTACCAGAGATGACGGTCTTGGTTGGCGGTCTGCGAGCGTTAAATGCCAATACCGCAGGATCGGCTCTCGGCGTCCTCACCGATCGGCCAGGGACCCTCAGCAATGACTTTTTCGTAAATCTGTTAGATATGTCAACGACCTGGACCCAGTCAACCACCAACGTTGGCGTTTACGAGGGCCGAGATCGGCAGACTGGCGCGTTGAAGTGGCAAGCAACGCCAGTCGATCTGATTTTCGGCTCCAGTTCAGAACTCAGATCTGTCGCTGAAGTCTATGCGTCGAACGATGGCCAGGAGAAATTTGTTCGCGACTTCGTCGCTGCCTGGACCAAAGTCATGACGTTAGATAGATTTGACCTTCGTCGCTAACGCTCTAACAGCGGGGCACTAACTGCTTGGGGGTGGAGAAATCTCTCAATGTTTCACCCTCAAGCAGACTCGCGACCAAGACGACTATTGATCAAATGACCCACTCTGGGATCTAACGCGAGCCAGATCATTGGTCAGCAGCCAGGGAGTTAAGCTCACTAATACTGTATTGTTTAAAACCATCCCGTCCTGTTATTGCTTGCATCAAGACCCTTGCTGGCGTCAAGACCGCTGCTTGCGTCAATAATGCCCATCGAACTAAACCGATATTTCTTAATATATTTCTCTAAAAATTGCCCCTGATCAAGAAACCTGCCGTCTCAACTTTTCAACAATCGAAATGACAGTAAGCTTGCGAAATAGTTTGGAATAGCTAGATCAGCAAACCAGGGAGCCGTCTATTTTGAATATTGAGTTGA
>JAYODE010000006.1:93394-120423 GCA_038106185.1 Gammaproteobacteria bacterium
ACCCGAGTACTTCATATGGGTACTTCAGATATGAGTACTTCAGATGAGTACTTCACAAGGGTGCTACACGAGAGATAACTTAGACAAGGCTGCCTGTGGTGCGGGGTATCGATTAACGCTTGATTTGGTTCAATATGGAGCGGGCGACGAGATTCGAACTCTTAACCGCGTGTTCCGTAGTGTTTCGCCGTGTTTCCAAATCTATTATTTACAATAACTTAGCTGCTGCGGCAACACAACGAAACACTACATCCCGTGCAAAGTGGGCCAAAAAGTGGGCCTGCGTCGTGTAGAAAAAAAGGATATTGGGGTGCCAAAATTCACCCAAAAGACCACCAACCTACCCAGACGAATCAGGCGGGCGAAACTTTGGAATGGTCCGACCTGAAGAACCGAGCGCAGAGAGTTATTCACGGGTATGGAAAGCGCGACCTGGCGGAAGGGCTCAGACCTTCGAGCGATAGAATCACGATTTCATAACTTTGTTCAGGATAACCCCATCTTGCAAAGGGTTCAGCTTCTATCGGCAAGATCACGAACATACAAGAATCTGCACTCTCGCGAAAAGCTCATGGAATCCAGTCTCAAGGACTAGAGACCACTATCCAAGTTTAGATCAATGCTCATTGATAACCGGCAGCCCTTCATATCAGGCACTTGCCACAATACGATCGATCAGCGCATCCAATTGCCTGTGAGGTTCAGGCACGCCCTGAGGTCGATCAAGGAGCGATTTGATCGACGCCTCAATCCCGGTTGTAAGGCCTATGCGACAGCTCCAGCTCGGCAACAGCCGCTGGACCTTGCTGTTATCAAACTGCACGGATCTCGCTTTATCTCCCAGCAACGGACCTGCCCACTCGGGAACCTGCTCAACGAGCTTCTCCGTGGGAACCGGCCTGATGTCGATCACACAGCCTAGTGCTTCGGCGACGCAAGTCAGGATGTCGTTCCACGTATAGGCTTCGGAACTGGTGATATGCAAAGCCTCACCTAGGGCGCGGGGTTCACCGATAAGCGCGGTGAAAGCTGCTGCGAAGTCAGTGGCGTGAGTCAGTGTCCAGAGTGTCTGCCCCCCATCATGCGCGATCACAGGCTTTTTCCTGAGCATCCGCCAGACAAGGTGATCACCAGTCACCACCGTGCTGGGCACTCGCTCGCGGTAGGTATGGCTTGGCCGTACGACGGTGACGGGAAAATCAGTTTCTGCCTGCAGCCGCAACTCACACGCAATCTTCTTGCGAGAGTAGTCCCAGAAGGGATTCTCAAGCGGCGTCTGCTCCGTGATCAGTTCACCTGCCGTTGGCTTTCGATAGGCTGAGGCGGTCGAGATAAAAATATACTGGTTGCATCGACCTTTGAAGACGTGGATATCCCTCTCGATGGCCTCTGTGGTGAAGGCCAGGAACTGGCAGACGGTATCGAACTCTTCGCGTATGAGTGCCTGATAGGCTGCAGCATCCTGCAAGTCTCCATGGACCTGCCGAACCTCCGGCGACAACGGCAACCGCAGACCGCGATTGAGCACAGTGACCTCATGACCCAACTGCAGCGACGCCATCACACAAGCATAAGAGATTTCCCCGGTGCCGCCGATATACAGAACTCTCATCAGACAGAGGCTTCCCGGATCACGCGCGCGCCACCCAGCAGATGGGCGTCAAGCTTGTGGTCAACTTCCTCCACAAACCTCACGTATCGCTCAATCCCATATCGCGATGGATGCCTTTCAAACACCGGACGGGCGCTCTCCTCAAACACCATGCGTCCATCTCCCAGCGATCCATCATCCATCACACGAAGTGTCGGATCCTGTTCGCAGCGGGCGAGATCGTCTGCCGACAGGTCATGAACCAGCAATCCGCGCCAGTGTCGACAGATGCCGGCGTGATAGGTTAGCGCCATCATCGGCCGCACCATGTTCGAGGGGTTAGGCATGCCACGATGCCACATTCTCGGGTCACGGAAACAGACCCCGCCCGCTGGGATTGCCATTCGGGCAGGAGGCGACCAGCGCTCAATCAAGTCCGGATAATATTCGGGACGCTCACCGAGAGGCCAGTCTGCCACTGCCGTTTCCTTGTGCGTACCAGGATAGATCTCTGTCGCACCATTCTCAACGGTGATCCCCTGCAAGGCCACTGAACAGGACAGTGTTGTCGCACGCGGCGGCCAGTTCTCACCGGCTTGACGCGCTTGTTCTTCAGTCTTCCAGGAGAACGGTCGGTCAAAATGCAGCGGCTGATTGGTACTCCCGGGCAGATTCACGTTGCCATTGTAAAATCCCAGCCAGGCGCCCTCTCCCAGAATCTCGGCGACGATGGCTTCAATCGCTGGATTGACCACCAGGTCGCTGCACACATACGGGGCCCTGCGACGCAGACCAAGCTGCAGATGTCCCTGTCCTGTGCGCTTCTCATGATCGGTCATCTCGCCACTGCCGCGGATAATCTCGGCATCTTCCAGCACCGAGTTCATCAGCAACTGCCGGCTCTCGTCCGAAATCAGGCCGGCAACCACCGCATACCCGCGATCGCTGATATCATGGACAATGCGCTTGAGTTTATCAGGGTCAATCGTGCCGTTACTGGCTTCTTCATTAGTCAATTCATATGTCATGGTGTACCTTCTCCTGAGTCGCCGTCTCGCCAGCGATGTGGTCTGTCTCGGGGCCAGAGCTGGATCATAGGCTCTGCCGGGGAGCCCGGCTTTACAAAGACCCTATCTGTGCCTTCACCCAGCAATTCTGCTCCTTGTTTCTTGAGCATCTCCTGCGCTTCCGCCATATCCGCGACCTGCATCGCGAGCAAGTGAAATCCTTCACCTTTTTCATCAATCAACTGCGCAATTGTCGATTTGTCATCAGTGGGCGCGACGAGCTCGATAAATGTTCCATCCGACAGGGTAAAGAATGCCTGCGCCACTGCGTGGTCCGTGTGATCGACTCGGGTGTGCAACACCAGCATCTGCTGCCAGTGAGCAATGGCAACATCGATATCCCGGGTCAGGAAAACGAGATGATCAAGGCCAAGAAATGGCGAAACTCTATCGTCAACGGTCATGACCGCACCTGCCTATAGATCGAAGGGCGACTTTTCACGTCATCAAGCAGTGACCAGTCTCCCTGAATTACCGTATAGCCCTCTGGGAATGGCGCGCCGGGTCGCCGCTGGTAAACCGTCTGAACCCGATAATCCTCATAATAAGACTGCAGCAACGGCGTGATCAGCCGTGCCAACAGGTCATCGGACTTACTTGGCCAGGCGCGCAGTGAGGCAGCGCAGCGTGCCTCGAAATCTTCATCGCTCATAGATAACAGCCTGTCATGCATTGAATACTGGGATTGGAGCAGCTTACTGAACCAGTCTGCTCGAGGTGCGAGACGATTCAACAGGCGTCCGAAGATCTCCTGCTCGTCACCGCCGGGCAATCCCATAAACGGGTCGGCAGGCAACAGCAGCCGGCAGAGCCGTTTGAGCAGTTGTTGTTCCTGTTCAGTCAGCGACACTGCTATCTCCCTAGTCAAACAGCGTTGCATCGGCCAGGCGTTGCTTCACCTGGTCGGCGATGTAAAGCGCTAACGCCTGAATGGTCGATGTTGGATTCACGCCACCACTGGTCACAAACAGGCTGCCATCAATCACGAAAAGGTTCTTTACATCGTGGGTCCTGCCCCAGGCATTCACCACCGACGTACCAGGATCATCTCCCATCCTCGCTGTACCAAGATGATGCCAGCCCGCACCGAGCAGGGGTGTATGCACCCGCACAATTTCGACGGCGCCCGCAGCCTCGAAAAGCTCCCGGCCTCTTTCCGCGGCAAAAGCCATCATTCGGCGACTGTTCTCACTGATTCGGTAGTGGATGCTGACACCAGGCACTCCCCCCGCATCGGCGGCAGTTTCATCTAGCAGCACCTCGTTGCTTTCTTCTGGCAAGTCCTCGCACACCGCTGCGACAGCCATGATGCGATCGGCCATTGCCGAATAAACGCGATGGTGATCAGCACCCATCGGTATTCGTCCAGTCATGACGCCACTGAGCGCTGTGGGAACCAAACCATAGCCACGATGCATCTCAAACGAAAAGCCGCGCTGGAATCCCCGGGACGCATCGGTTTCATAGAACTCGTGAGACTGGATACCCTTGATCGGACCACGGGAACCATCCAGCGCTTCGTCAAACCTGGCCTCAATCGCTGCATAAGGGTGAAACATCAGGCGCTTGCCCACAAGGCCGCTGCTGTTAGCGATCCCGCCTGGAAACTGAGCGGATCTGGAGTTCAGCAAGAGTCGGGGCGTACCGATCCCGTTGCACGCAACCACGACCATGCGCGCCGGTTGATGATGCTCAAGACCATCAGCATCAACATAAAGCGCGCCTGTGGCCATCCCGTCCTTACCAACGGTGATTTCCCTGACCCGGCAACGCGTCTTCAGCGTCACGCCCTGTCGAATTGCCAGCGGCCAGTAAGTCACGTCTACGCTCGCCTTCGCACCCTGGGCACATCCACTGCCACAGACACCAAGGTTAATGCATTGATCCCGTCCCTCGTAAGGCTGTGTATTGATCGCGCAATCCGACGGCCACCAATGCCAACCCAGTCGGTTATAACCCCGCGCGAGCGCTGTACCCGAGCGACCCAGTGGAATCGGTGGCATGGGTGGCACCTTGGGAGGATAGGCAGGGTCTCCGGCGAGACCGGAAACCCCCATCATCTTGTCATTCAACTCATAGAACGGCTCAAGCGTGTCATAGCTGATCGGCCAGTCGTCGGCTACGCCATCGAGGGTTCTGACTCTGAAATCCGAAGGATGGAGTCGAGGAAAATGCGCAGCATAAAGAATGGTTCCACCGCCAACGCCGTTGAAGTTGGCCACATCGATGTCCGATGCGGCGCTGTTCACTGGGTAGTCCGCTGCCGCTCGACGGACATTCGGATCAGGATTGTAGTCTCGCCGGGATTCCCAGTCGGAACCGGTCGCCGGGTAGCGCGCATGATCCACCCAGTCACCCTGCTCGAGACAGAGGATATTCATGCGTGTGCCCGCAAGACTCCAGGCAAAGGCTGCAGCAGAGGCGCCGGCGCCAATGATCAGGACGTCAACCTGCTCCATCTCAATTTACCTTCAGTTTCTGTAGTGCGGTCTCATCCAGTTCGATCCCGATACCCGGGCGGTCAGGCACAAGAAAATCACCGTTTTCCCAGACAATCGGTTCCTTGACAATGTCATTGAAGAAGCCATCTGCACGGCCAATACTTTCCTGAATCAGAAAGTTGGGAATGCCAGCATCTATCTGTATTGCTGCCGCAGTGATCACCGGACCACCCCACACATGCGGCGCCATCAGCACGTAGTGAGTTTCTGCCAGCGCTGCGATTTTCTTGACGGCGGTGATGCCCCCTGCACTGCCCAGGTCCGGTTGCGCAATCGCACAGGCACCGGCTGCAAACAGACGTTGAAATTCATGATGTGTGACGAGCCGCTCACCCGTCGAGACTGGAATGCTGGTCGCCCGGGCCACACGCGCCATCTCTTCGCAGTTTTCCGGTGGGCACGGCTCTTCCAGCCAAAGCGGGTCATAAGCCTCTATCCGCCGGGCAAACCGGATCGCGGCGGCGGGCGTGATCTGGCCATGTGTACCGATCAGAATATCAGCCTTGTCACCGATAGCATCGCGGACCGCCGCAACCGTCCGTTCAGCCATGTCCAATTCTTTCTGCGGCAGGTCCCAGGGCATCTGGATATTGAGCCGCTCCTTATTCTGCACGAGAGGATCAAACTTGAGCCCGGTAAAACCGAGGTCTACATACTCAGCCGCCAGCTCCCCCAGCCGCTCAGGATTTCCGGTCCAGGCTGCCGCTGTGGCACGAAGACTCCTGGGATCAGAATCATCATAAATGTAGGAGTAGGTCCTTATGCGGTCCCTGAACTTACCGCCCAGCAGGTTATACACGGGAGTGTCGTAGTACTTGCCTGCGATGTCCCACAATGCTGTATCAAACGCACTGATGATGCCGAAGGTCGAATAGTCAGGATGCAGTTGTGTCAGCTTCTGGTACAGCTTGTAAAAGAGCCTTTCTCTGTCCAGTGCCTCTTCACCTTTCAAATGGGTCGTAAAGATATCTTTCACCATGGCCTGGTATCCGTTTTCCAGGCCATAAAAGCAGGACAGGACCGCAGTCTCTCCCCAGCCTTCAAGTCCGTCCTCAGTGACCAACTTCAGGAAAAACCAGCGGCTCCCACCTTTGTGGGGGGGGGCCGTTTCAATAACGTAGGGTATAACCTGGCTGAGCCTGGGCACGCGGTGACCTCCTGTAACGCTGACACGTTCATATTTTTATTATAGCTGTACAATAATATAGAAATTCACGGACCACGCGCAACCAGCCGGTAAAAACTATTCGACAAACCTGCCATACCCGGCCTAGTCCACGGCAAGATCTAAAGTGCTGCGATCAAGTGGCTGCAGGTGGACATCCGGATCAATTGATGGGATGGCGGACAGCAATAAACGCGTGTAATCGTGGCCGGGATGATTGAACACCGTCTCAACCGGCCCCTGTTCGACGACCCGGCCGGCGTACATCACCATGACATCGTCACAGAACTCACGCACAACACCTAGATCATGGGCGACGAACAAATAGGTCAGCCCGAACTCCTGCTGCAGCTTCTGGAGAAGATCCAGAATCTGGGCTTGCACCGATACATCCAGTGCCGAGACCGATTCGTCACAAACGACCAGTCTCGGCTCCAAAATCAGTGCACGCGCGATACCGATCCTCTGCCGTTGACCTCCCGAGAAGGCATGGGGGAACCGGGAGACGACGTCAGGATCCAGACCTACTCGTCCCAGCATTGCCAACACGCGCTGGCGCCGACTGGCCCGATCACCCAGACGATGAATAAGCAGTGGCTCCTCCAATATTTCCTGGACGGTCATGCGCGGATTCAACGACGCAAACGGGTCTTGGAAGATCATCTGAATCTCTCGGCGCAACGGCAGCAGCGACTTGTGGTCGAGCGCGTGCAAGTCCTGCCACCCGGACCGGCTGTGATATCGGATTGTGCCTGAATCGGGATCGATCGCGCGAAGCACCGACCTGACAAGCGTTGTCTTGCCAGAGCCGGACTCCCCCACAATGCCCAGCGTCTTTGCTTCATCAACGCTGAAGGACACCGATTTGACAACAGGCTGTCCACCCAGAGATTTGCTAAGTTTCTCGACCTTAAGTAGCGCAGTCATGAGAGAAACTCCCTGACCTGGTGACCGCCAGAAGGTCCGGCAAGCCAGGAATCTTGCCCAATGGGCACGTTCTCCAACCAGTTTACCCCACGCAGCTTTGTATCCACTGCTACCGACCTGCCCGGCTGTGAGGCTAACAAGTGTTTCGTGTAGGCATGCTGGGGAGTTTTAAGAACCTCGCGGACACTGCCGGCTTCCATCACTCTGCCCTGATACATGACAATGATGCGATCGGCGATCTGCGCGACCACACCCAGGTCGTGGGTCACAAAAAGTACGGCGTTCCGCAACTGTTGCTGCAAGGATTTGATCAACACAAGAATCTCCGCCTGGGTAGTCACATCGAGCGCAGTCGTAGGCTCATCGCACAACAGCAATTGGGGATGACAGATAAGCGCCATGGCAATCACAACACGCTGGCGCATGCCCCCGGAGAACTCAAAGGGGTACATCTGCATCTTCCGGGCAGCATCTGCAATGCCCACTTTCGCCAGCATGTCCTCAGCCTCTTTGAGCGCGGCCTGTCGCGAGACAGCACGATGACACATCACGGCCTCTGCCACTTGGTCACCGACGCGGTGTACTGGCGACAGTGCGGTCATCGGTTCCTGAAACACCATGCTTACCAGGCCACCACGTAACTGACGCAGCATCGGGTCTCGTTGCCTGAGCGACAGGATATCGATAGTCGGGCCACTGGAAGGTCGCAGGAGCACTGAACCCGAAGCACGCGCACTAGCCGGCAGCAGTCGCATGATGGTATTGGCGGTCACCGACTTGCCAGAACCGGATTCACCGACAATGGCCGTGATGCAATTGCCTGGCAGTTGGAACGAAACCTCGTTGAGCGCTTGTATCTGGCCCAGTTCTGATTTGAACTCGACGCTCAGATCGGTGATGGAAAGTAGCGCTTCACTCATGAGGATCTCCCCACACTGTAGGGATCGGCAGCATCTCGAAGGCCATCACCGAGCAGATTGAAGGCAATCACCGTGACGACAATGAATGCACCAGGCAACAATAGCCAGGGTGTCATCACTATCGCCTGGACATTCTGCGCCTGCTGCAACAGCACACCCCAACTCACAACAGGGGCACGCAAACCAATGCCCAGGAAGCTGAGCGCCGTCTCACCCAGGATCATGGCAGGTATGGCAAGCGTCGCGGTGGTGATGATATGGCTGGAAAAACTCGGCAGCATGTGACGGAACACGATCCGGGTATCGCTGGCGCCCATTAAACGGGCGGCTACCACAAAGTCTTCGTCCCGCATGGCCAGGAAGCGGCCTCGTACCTGGCGAGCAAGGGTGGTCCAGCCAAACAGGGAAAGAATAATGGTGACACCAAAGTAGGTTGCCAGCGGTGACCAGGCAGCAGGCAAGGCAGCGGAAAGCGCCATCCATAATGGCAATGTCGGTATCGACTGCAATACCTCAATGCAGCGCTGCACTGCATTATCCATCACCCCCCCAAGGTAGCCGGCGAATCCGCCCAGGAGCACGCCGAGAAACAGGGTCAACGCGACACCGATCAGGCCAATCGACAGGGAGACCCGTGAGCCGTAAAGAATTCGCGAAAAAAGGTCACGCCCGAGTGAATCGGTGCCCAGCCAATGGAAGTATCCACCACCGCTGGCGTCAATACCGATCAGGTGACGACTGGTCGGAACAAGACCCCAGAACTCGTAGGCTTCGCCTTCCACAAATAGCCGCAGTGCATAGCGCTGATTCGTATCTTCACGATATTCACGCATCCAGGTCTCGGGATCGATGGTCAGATCGTAGGCATAGACGAACGGGCGGAGATGAAACTCACCTTCTGCATCAAAGAACCGCACGCTCATGGGTGGCGCACCGATGGCCCGGACATTGCGCTGCTCCGGCGAATAAGGACTGATGAATTCACAGAACGCCGCCAGCAGATAAAGTCCGGCCAGGATTACGCCGCCCGCCATCGCCAAACGATGGCGCCGGAATCTGCGCCAGGCCAGCTGGCGGAGCGTAAACTGCTCAAGACTGCTCATAGCGAATCCTCGGATCGATCCAGGCCAGCAACAGATCTGACAGCAACATGCCGACTACCGTTAACACACTCATCAGCATGATCAGGCTGCCCGCCAAGTACATGTCCTGCGAGATCAACGACTGGACCAGCAGTGGCCCAGTTGTCGGCAGATTGAGGACAACGCCGACAATGGCTTCACCGGATAGAAGCGCAGGTAGCAGCAGGCCAATGGTGCTGATAAACGGATTGATGGCGATACGCACCGGATACTTTATCAACAGTCTGAACGGCGGCACACCCTTGGCGCGGGCCGTGGTGACATAAGGCTTGTGCAACTCATCCAGCAGATTGGCCCGCATCAGGCGCATGGTTATCGCCATGCCGGACGTGCCGACCACGACGACCGGAATCCAGAGATGGGCCAGCAGATCTGCGAACTTCGCCGAGCTCCACGGGGCGTTCTGGTACTCCGGGGAGTAAAGCCCGCCGATGCTGATCCCGAACCAGGTATATCCCAGGTACATCAGGATCAAGGCAATGAGAAAATTCGGCGTCGCAAGACCTAACAAGCCAATAGTGGTGAACGCATAGTCGGCCACAGAGTACTGGCGAACAGCAGAGTAGATGCCGATCGGCAGCGCCAGCAGCCAGGTGAAAATCAATGCCCCCACTGAGATCAGCAGTGTGTACCCCAGCCGTTCCCAGACGAGCTCGTTCACGGGCCTCGCGTAGAGGTATGAAAAACCCATGTCGCCGGTGATGAAATTGCCGATCCAGTACAGGTATTGCAGTGGCAACGGCTGATCCAGGTTGTATTGCGCGCGCATGTTCTGGATGCGCTCGTCGCTCATATCGACTCCGCTCGCTGTCAGCTGATCGAGCGTGGCGGTGACTATGTCACCGGGCGGAAGCTGAATCACCACAAACACTATGATAGATATCAACATCAGGGTCGGTATCATGCCGAGCAATCGGCGCAGTACATACTTGATCATGGCGCCGGCTTCATCATGGGGCTAAGTACCAGGTCGCAGGGTGGTATGGCATGGTGCCCCGGATATCCCAGCCCCACAGTCCTTCATCGGAGACATTCTTCAGGCGCCGGGACACCACCACGGGCTGGGGTGCAAGACCCACTGTACCAATGGTCCAGAGATTCTCTGCGTTGGCGGCCAGGATCTGCCTCCCCAGTTGCAGCCTTCTCGCAGGGTCCGTGGTGGTGACGAATTCATCTGCAATCTGCTGGAGTTTGATGATCTCGGGCGGTGGTTGATCCCCATCGCTTCCGTTGGTCAGATACCAGCGGGACCACTCACTCCACATTGCAAGACTCGCCGCGATCTTGCGGGGCACCCAGAAGTCGGGATTGCCGGGAAACAGGATGTCGGTGGTGCGGTCTGCGTGCCACAGCGTCATCATGAATTCATTGGACATGGCGCGAGCCAGTTGCAGGCCACGATCAATCAGGCGGAGCCGCACATCGATACCCACCGCACGCCAGTAACTCGCGACCAGTTCCATCGAAATCTGCTTGGGTGTTTCAGTATCGACATACTCCACGGTCGGAATAAACGAACTGCCATCGGGTAGTTCGCGCATGCCATCGCCGTCAATATCAACCAGCCCTACTTCATCCAGCAAGCGGTTCGCAGTCTCGACGTCGTATTCTGTATAAGCGGTTGCGAACTCTGGCTCGAAGTAATCACTTGTTGGGATGACAGTGACCTGCCGAGGTGTTCCGCGACCGAAATAGATGATCTTGTTCATCTCCTCACGATTGATTGCAACCGAAAGCGCACGCCTGAATCGCACGTCCTGAAACAGCGAGCTAAGTCGTGGTTCGGGGTAGTTGAAGTTCATCTGGATCGCCAGGTCACTGCCATGCAGCCTGCGCCAGATTTTGACCTTGATCCGACCGCCTCGCTCCCCCAACTTCAACAAGGGGATGTCCTGGGTAGGCAGGCGAAAGCCGGCAAAGTCGAACTGACCCGTGGACACCTTGGCAACGGCGACGGCAGTATCGCCGACGTCTTCTGCCTCGATGGCATCCACATAAGGTAGTTGCTGACCGGCAGGATCAATCTTGAAGTAGTAGGGATTGCGCTCGTAACGCGTCATCGTCGGTGTAAAACTGACCGGCTTGAAGGCTCGCACTGTCGGCTGATTGAGCAGTTCTTGATTGCGTCGTTGCAGGATCGCGGCGGAGATGAAACTCTGCCAGTTCAGAAATCCCAGCTCTTCGAGCCGCGCGTCAATTGCCTCCACCTCAGTATATTTCGGGTGAAACTGTTCGAAATAGTGCTTGGGTGCCAGATACCGCTCGGGCAACTGGGCCAGGTTATTGATGAACAGCGGGCTGGGTTTTGTAAACGTGTAGACCAGCGTATTCGGCCCCTCCGAATGCAGCGACAATCCGATCAACTCTGGCGGGATGACAGGTTGAAACGCAGGATTGAGTTGCAGGTCGTTCAGCGCGAAGAGGAAGTCAGCAGCGGTCAATGACTCGCCATCTGACCACTTCAACCCAGGCCGTAGCCGGATGGTTAATCGCCGACCATCGGCGCTCAATTCATGTGATGCCGCAAGGTTAGGCAGAATGGTCTTCAAGTCCGGCGAAATCGTGAAAAGCCCTTCCGGACTGACGAACATGGCCACGTCTTCAGTAATCAGTCGTGCGGTACCGCCGAATCTGCCGACGGTTTCAAGGGGTGAGACCACCACGGGATCATCTGGCAATCGATGCTTGAGGGCCGGCAGGGCCAGCGGATCCAGAACCGGACTTTGATGGTACTCAGTGATCGAAAGCTGTGATGCAGTCCTGGCAGGCTCGAACCAGCTTTGCGGATACAGAGGGTCCGCAACCGCTGCAGCAGCCACTGACTCCGTGGCAGCGCCTGACATGACGCAAATCAACAGTAACCAACATGTTGGTCTATTCATCGTGGATAGCCTGGGTCTTCAACCGCCCGCGCGTCTTAAAGAAACGAGGCCGCTGGGGAGCGGCCTCGAAGGGTAGCAGGGGGGGATATCCTGCCTTAGAACTTCGCACCGACCGTGAAGCGAACGAATCGATCAGGTCCGAGATACTGGATATTGGTCACCCCGTCGAACAGACCGTAGATGGAGGAGCCGACATAGTGGATGTAATCCTCATCGGTGACATTCTCCACAGCCAGGGTGGCACTGTACTTGCCAGAAGGCGAAGTCGCACCTAGGCGCAGGTTAAGCAGACCGTAGGAATCGACGTCGAACCGTGGATTGGGAATCGGGCCACCGGTCGTGTTCTTTTCGTCCTGCCAGCTGTACTCGAACCGGGAAAATGCATTCCAGCCTGCAAGTTCGAATCGATAGGTACCGATGAAAGATGCCGATTTCTTCGGCACGAAGGCCAGTGGCGTGCCCTCAGCCGCACGCTGCTGCACATATTCGGCGTAAGTGACATCGATATACGAAAAGGCAGCCGCTAAAGTCAGGCCTTCAACCGGCGTGGCGTAAGTTACATCCGCTTCAAAACCTTTCGACTCAACTTCATCAATACCCAGGTTCTGCGTGAAGGTATTGTCTTGGTTTGCGTTGATGCGCTGGTAGCCTTCCACAGTCTGATGGTAAATAGCCGTGTTGAGGGCCAGCGTGTTGTCCAGGAACCGTCCCTTGAACCCGAGCTCAATCATTGTCGGCACTTCAGGGTCAACGACCGGTAATTGCTGCCCGGGCTTGATGTTAATAGCATTGACACCAGTCGTGACATCGATCCCGGCACCCTTGTAACCCCGGGACCAGGTCAGATAACCATTGACGCCATCAGAGAAACTGTAACGTCCAATCACTCGGCCTGAAAAGTCCGTATCGTCAACCGATTGGATCCCCGAGATCGACGGACCGACAAAGCCTAACCTGTTGAAACCATAGTTCGGATCTGCGGCAAACACGGTATAAGCGAGATCAGCATCTTTCTTTTCATCAGTGTAACGTCCGCCCACAACCAGGGAGAATCTGTCGGTCACATCCCAGGTCACCTCGCCAAACAATGCCATGTGGGTGGTGTCCACCTTCCTGACTGCGCGGTTGCGGAAGTTCAGCACGTCGCCAAGGGTTGGATGAGCCAGCGCAATATTGATGCTGTTGCCACCATCAGCGGTCTGTTCTTCGTCGAAGTAGAACAGCCCAGCAACATAAGTGACGTTCTCGTTAATCAGTCCGTTCAAGCGGATTTCCTGAGTTACCTGCTCAGCGGTTGCCGCAGCGCCACTGAAATTGAGGAAGTCCGATTTACCCAGCAGATCCTGGTCGTTGGTTTCGTCGATCTGCCAGTCGCGCCAGGCTGTAATGGAGGTCAGCGTGGTATTGCCGAGATCGTATGTGATCTCAAGAGCAACACCTTCAGCATCTGAAACCTGTTTCACGTCTTTTTCATACAGCGCGACGTCGCGGTTGCTGCTGCCCGGAGTAACGCCAGCCGCTGCCAGCGCCTCTTCCAGGTGAGGTACGGAGCCCGGAATTTGAGTAAACAGGAAAGGATCGTTGCCGCCGAACAGACGGCCAAGCGCACCTGCGATCAACTGATCTTTCGTGCCAACCCGGTTGTAGGTAGCGATACAGCAATGATTGTCTTCATCAACCTTGTCGATCGTCAACAGAGCTGACAGCCGATCGGAGGGTTCATACAGAAACTTGGCCCGAACCGACCAGGTGTCCTTGCTGTTGATATCGTTCTCGCCGGCCAGTTGGTTATCGAGCAAGCCATCGTTCTGATGCAAGGAGCCTGTGATGCGGTATGCCAGTTGATTGTCGATCAGCGGCCCGGTAACAGAACCACGAACTCGCCGCTCCCCGTAGCTGCCAATCGTGGCGTCAGTGCCTGCCGAGAATTCATACTCCGGCTTCTTGGTGACCACATTCACTACACCTGCCGAAGCATTCTTGCCAAAGAGCGTGCCTTGCGGGCCCTTGAGAACTTCTACCCGCTCGACATCATAAAGATCGAAGAATCCCTGAGCTTCACGCCCCATCGGCACACCGTCAATGACCGTGGCCACGCTGGATTCGAAACCCTCGCTGAAACTGAAAGTGGAGATACCCCGGATCGAAGGTGACGCAGCTCGCGTCGTGGTGATCGGGGAAAAATCATAACCGGGAACAAACTTCACGATCTCGGCAATGGTGTTGAAACCGGATTGATCAAAAAATTCGTCGGTCAGGACCGACACTGCCACCGGCGTTTCTTCCAGGGATTCGGCAGTTTTACGCGCCGTAACCACAATCTCTTCCAGTTCCGCAAAGGCTTGTGCCTGGAAGCCTAGCGCCAAGACCAGCGCCAGAGCGCTGGAAGCCGTTCTCTTGAGTATCCCAATTCGCTTGAGCATCTTTCTCTCCCCCTCCTTTTGGGTTTGTTTTTTGCGCAATATACCACTGTATTATAGTTCGTCAATAATAAAATCGAGCCAGAAAATCGGTTATCGCGACAACAACAGGTCCAAAGTACGCTATAGTGCACACAAATCCCCGAGCGACCGCAACCAAAAGCGCGGACCGTTTAACAGTCCTGGATAACCTATGAAACGAACCCGGCTCTCACCAGCAGCCAGAAAGGAACAATTACTGGACGTAGCCAAAGACTGCATCCTGGAGACCGGCCTGCAGCAGTTCTCGCTTAAGAAACTGGCGATAGAAGCCTGTGTCAGCGAACCTTTGCTGTTCCACTATTTTTCTTCACGAGTAGATCTTCTACAGCAACTGCTGCACCGCGATTTCACCCGCACCATCAAGGCGTTGAACAAGGCACTCGACAGCGCCAACGATTTAGACGATATCCTGCGCATCTATGCCAGCCACAACTATGACCGCCAGGGAGAAGAGCGCATTATTGACATCCTGCTGTCCGATCCAGAGATTGCCAGCATCGTCGCAGAAGGGCGAATCAAGAATGCAGAAGAGCGTGGCAAAATACTTATCGGTATCATCTCCAAGACACTCGGCATAAAACGCCAGAAGGCCATGATGATCGCGAGGATGGGTTCTGCGGCCTCAATCGCTGCAGCCCAGTTCGCGACAACGACCAACATAGGCCGAGATGAGGTCATCAAGACGGTCATTGAGTTTGTCAACCAGGGTTTTGAGTCCCAGCGCAACAAATAACGTGACTCCTCGGCTCGGACTGTACTATAGTTCTCTATTATAGCTTAACCATAATACAGTTCAGGAGGCGATTGTGACGATTCGTTACGGCATCATCGGCACCGGCATGATGGGCTGCGAGCATATTCGCAATCTCGTCAAAATAGATGGCGTTGACATCGTCGCCGTTGCGGATCCTGACGAGCGCTCTCGGCAATGGGCAGTAATCGCCTGTGGCAATACCTTTTCCCCGACTGTTTACGCCGATTACGGCGAGCTGCTGGCGCGCGATGATGTGGATGCTGTACTCATCGCCTCGCCCAACTACACCCACATCGACGTTATGCGTGATGTGTTCAAGACAGACAAACACGTGATGCTGGAAAAGCCCATGTGCACCACCCTGGGCGACGCGCGGGAAATCATCCAGGCTGCCGAGAAACACAAGGGCATCATCTGGGTCGCACTGGAATACCGCTACATGGCACCGATCGCGGCGATGCTGTCGCATCTCGATGCCATTGGGCGTATCCGCATGTGCTCGATTCGCGAACACCGATTCCCTTTTCTGAAGAAAGTCGGTGACTGGAACCGTTTCAACCAGAATACCGGCGGCACACTGGTTGAGAAATGCTGCCACTTCTTCGACCTGATGAACCTGATTGTGCCCAGCAGGCCCGTGCGCGTCTTTGCCTCAGGTGGTCAGGACGTAAACCATCTCGATGAGATCTACAACGGCAAAGTCCCGGACATCATTGACAACGCCTATGTGATAGTGGATTACGCCGGTGGTGAGCGCGCCATGCTCGACCTGTGCATGTTTGCCGAAGGCGTTAAACACGAGCAGCAGCTGGTTGTCACCGGGGATACCGGGCGCATTGAAACCACGGTTCCCGGGGATGATCTGCTGATCAGCCGAAGAGATGCCAATAGCTATCAGACGGTACCCGTGCTGCCCGATCCGAGGGTGAAGGAACAAGGCTTTCACCACGGCGCCAGCTATATCGAGCACCTGAATTTTATCGATGCTATCAGGCACACGCGGGAACCGGCAGTATCGGTCACCGATGGCTTGAATTCGATCTTGATCGGCGTCGCTGGCCAGCACTCCATTGAAACCGGTGTCCCCGTCGACATCGCAGCGCTGTTAAAGGAGTCACCATGAGCTTCCAAACCATTCAGGACATGCCACCCGTTGGTTTCGGCCTCTGGAAAATTGCACCCGAGCACTGTGCTGACGTGGTCTACCAGGCGGTATTGACAGGATACCGGCACTTTGACGCGGCCTGTGATTACGGCAATGAGAGGGCCGTGGGCGAAGGTTTAAAGCGAGCTATGGATGACGGTCTGGTCACACGAGACGAACTGTGGATAACCTCTAAACTCTGGAATACCTATCACGCGCCGGCGCATGTGCCTTTGGCGCTCCAGCGGACCCTTGCTGATCTGCAGCTGGATTATCTTGACCTGTACCTGGTGCACTTCCCTATTGCGCTGGCATTTGTGCCGTTCGAAACACGCTATCCACCTGAGTGGCTCCATGATCCGGCCGCTGCATCTCCCGGCATGCTGCCTGCAAAAGTGTCCCTTGAGACCACCTGGCACGCCATGGAACAGCTCAAGAGTACTGGTTATGTACGACACATCGGCATCTGCAATTACAATTCCAGCCTGCTGCACGACCTGATGAGCTATGCGGACACACTCCCGGAGATGCTGCAGATTGAATCGCACCCGTATCTCACTCAGGAGAAACTCATTCGCCTGGCGAAACAGTACGGTCTGGGTGTGACGGCGTTTTCGCCATTGGGTGCATCGTCCTACCTGGAACTTAATATGGCGACTAACGAGGAAACCGTCCTCGACAATCCTGTCGTAACCGGGATTGCGCACACACTGAACCGGTCTCCGGCCCAGGTAGTTCTTCGATGGGCGATGCAGAGAGATACGGCCGTCGTCGTCAAAAGCCTGAAACCGGCGCGGATGAAAGAGAATCTGGCGATTAACGACTTCAAACTGGATGCTGAACAAATGGCGTCGATCAGTGCACTGAACTGCAATCGACGATTTAACGATCCAGGCGACTTCTGCGAAGCCGCCTTCTCAACCTTTTTTCCGATCTATGACTGATATGAACTTTCCAACTGTAATCACTAACACCGATCAGATCACCAATGTCGCGGCACTGGAACATTGGGTGACCAACCAGAAGGCTTCGCTGACTGCACAACTTGAAAGCACCGGTGCCATCCTCTTCCGAGGCTTCCCTATCCGAAGCGCTGAGGATTTCGACCGGTTCGCACTGGCGTTCGGCTTCGAGCATTTTACTTACGATGAATCCTTGTCCAACGCAGTACGAATCAATCTGACACCAAGGGTGTTTACGGCCAATGAAGCGCCACCGTCAGTCGAGATTTTTCTGCATCATGAAATGGCCCAGACACCTATCTATCCACATCGACTTTTTTTCTGTTGCCTGTCCAGCGCCAATGAAGGCGGCGCCACGCCGCTATGTCGATCTGATCTGCTGTGGCAGGATTTCAAGTCCAACCATCCGGATCGCGCTGAGCCATTTGAAAAACTGGGCCTGAAATACACGACCCATATGCCGGGAACCGATGATTCAGCGTCCGGACAGGGCCGCAGCTGGCGCAGCACGCTGAGCGTCGGCGACAAAATCGAGGCCGAAGACCGCCTCAGGGAACTTGGTTATACCTGGGAGTGGTGCGACGACGGATCACTGCTGGCAACGACGAAAGCATTGCCTGCAGTGCGGGAACTCATGGATGGCAGCCAGTCTTTTTTTAATCAGGTAATTGCAGCCCATCGCGGTTGGAAACGGCACATCAACAGCAGATCGGTGTTGACCTTTGGCGACGACAGCGAGATACCTGATGAATCGTTGAACCTGCTCGCCGACATCTCCATTAGACACACGGTGCGGCTCGACTGGCAGGATGGCGATATCGCATTGATCGACAACTACCGCGTGATGCACGGTCGGTTTCCTTACCGTGGCGATCGAAAACGGCAGGTGGTGGTTTGTCTGGCCAGATAATTCTAGAGCAGTGGCAACTGAGAGTACGGGGCATTCTTATTGCCTTTACGATCGGTTTCGCGGCAATCTTTCTGAGTGAGCACTATGGTGCCCCGGGAATTCTGTTCGCCCTGCTGCTCGGGATGTCACTGAACTTCCTTGGGGAAGACCCCAAGCTGTCGGTCGGGATTACCTTCGCAGCAAAACAGGTATTGCGCATTGGCGTTGCGCTGCTCGGATTTCAGGTCGCGACCGAGGATCTGTTCAACCTCGGTAGGGTCAACACGCTGTTCATTGCCCTGTGCACGGCCTTGACCATAGGGTTCGGGATTGTGGCGTCCAGGGTCTGTGGCCTCAAAGGCCGCTTTGGACTCCTATCGGGCGGATCGGTGGCAATCTGCGGCGCATCAGCAGCGATCGCGATATCTTCTGTGCTGCCGCAGGACAAGGACACCCACGCTGACTGTGCACTCGTGGTAATCAGCGTCACCACTTTGTCTACCCTGGTCATGATTCTCTACCCCATTATCAGTTCCGCGCTGGCCCTGCCGGAGGCCGCCGCAGGATTCTTCTTCGGCGCGACGATCCACGATGTCGCCCAGGTGGTCGGTGCCGGTTATTCCATCTCGGAAACCAGCGGGGAATACGCTGTTCTGACCAAGATGATCAGGATTCTGCTGCTGGTGCCCGTGGTCGTCGCCATCTCGCTCGCCTATAGCCGCACACCGCGAACAGAGGGTGTTCGCCCTGGACTTGTGCCGGGCTTTCTGGTCGCCTTCGTTGTGTTCATGTGCCTTGGCAATAGCACGCTGATACCGGGCAATTGGCTCGAGACGATCGGCAGATTCTCGCAGTACTGTCTGGTTGCAGCGATTGCGGCCATTGGACTGAAAACCGAACTGCCAAAGCTTGCTCAGCTCGGCTGGAAACCCGTGGCACTGATCGCCGCGGAAACGCTGTTCCTGGCCAGTCTGTGCCTGACCTACCTGTTGTGCTGGTGATGACAGGCGCCCTCTCCGACCGCCACTTTCGGCGGGCGTCTGGTGCCCGGCGTTTGCGCCGCAATTTTCTGTTGGCGTAGTTAGGACTTATAATGACAATGACCTTAATGGACCGAGATGAGTAACCTGAGCGACTTCCCAACAGAGACTTTTCGTTTGCAAACGCGGGCATGGCTGGAAGAGAACTGCCCGGCCTCCATGCGCACCCGCATGGTGCCGGGTGAGGAAATCAATGGTGGTTCCAAGCACCGGAGTACGAATCCCGATGCGTACATCTGGCTCGATCGCATGGTCGAGCGTGGCTGGACGGCACCGACCTGGCCAACTGAATATGGTGGTGGCGGATTGTCCAAGGAAGAGTTTCTTGTACTACTGGAAGAGATGCAGCGCATCAACGCGCGGCCACCACTCGGGGGCATGGGCATCACGATGATTGGTCCGACCTTACTTGAGTATGGAACCGATGAACAGAAGGTGCGCCACTTGCCACCTATCATCCGCGGTGAGCTGGCGTGGTGCCAGGGCTACAGTGAGCCAGGGGCTGGCAGTGACCTCGCCAGCCTGCAGACTCGTGCAGTCTCCGACGGGGATGAATACATCGTCAACGGCGCCAAGATCTGGACCTCGGGCGCCAATCACGCTGACTGGATATTCTGCCTGGTCCGAACGGACCCGAATGCACCGAAACATGACGGCATCAGTTTCCTATTGTTCTCAATGGATTCACCCGGGGTTACTGTCAAACCCATTGAGCTTATCAATGGCGGCTCGCCGTTCTGCCAGACGTTCTTCGATGACGTGCGCGTCCCGAAAAGCGATCGCGTGCACAAAGAGAACCAGGGCTGGACAGTGGCAAAGCGACTGCTTCAGCATGAGCGATCCGGGCTTGCATCACTCGCGAGTGGTGGAACCGCAGGTCCCATGGAGCGCATTCGCCCCTCCGTGCCACTTCATGAACTGGCGAAAGCATATGGGTCGCTTGATTTGCTGCGGGATGAGATCGTCAGCAATGACATGCTGAAACGCAGCTACGTGCTGACGCAGCGCAGAGCCGTGGCTGAATCCGAAGCCGATACACCCGGCGCCACAACCTCTATTTTCAAATACATCGAAGCAGAGTACGTGAAATCACAGCTGGAACTGCAGGTGCGGATAAGGGGTACGCGATCGCTGGGCTGGTCAGGTGATGCATTCTCCGAGGAAGAACTCCGCATGGGCAAACTGAATCTTGAGGCGAAAGCCATCTCTATTGCCGGTGGTTCCAACGAGATTCAGCTCAACATCATTGCCAAGCGCGTGCTTGGGCTGCCTGACTAGCGCAAAGGAGACGACAGATGAACAACGCGATAATGGGGCCGTTATGGGCCGCAAGGAATTGGTCCGCGGATGAGGGTGCGGGCAGCATCCATGATGATCAGACAGCAGCAGAACTGGGTTTTCGCGGTGGCACCGTTGCTGGCGACATTCACATGAACCAGTTCCCGCCAGTTCTCATAAAACTGTTCGGCGATGCCTGGTTCGAACGCGGCAACCTGTCGCTGTACTTCCGTAACGCGACGATCGACAAGGAACGCGTGCGAGTGTTTGCTGAGCCGTTAGTGCCGGGGGCATCTCAGACCCGGGTCTGGATGGAGCGCGAAGACGGCATGCTGGTTTGCGAGGGTACCGCTGCACTGGGCGACAATGATGCGTCAGCGCTGCGATCCATCGACTATCGCCCGTGCGACCCGGAAGCACTGCGAATATTGAGGAAGGTAAAGCCGGGCATGAGTCTCGGCAGCTACGATGTCATCACCCAAACAGACAAGCAGTTTGAACGTTTCGACACGAACCTTATCAGCGATCCCCTCGACTGGTATCGCGAATCGTCTCCTTGGGGGGCCCCTGTCGCAGCGCCCTGCACCGTTCTCGAATTTCTCTGGGGGTCAGCGATGCGCGGACTCGGTCCGCTGGTTGAACCATCAACCGGACTATTCGGCGCCATGGAGATTCGTTTTACCAACGGGCCGATGCTACTGGATGCGGCCTATCACATTGACTGCGAGGTCGTTTGTGTCGGCCAGAGCCCGAAGACAGAATATGTGTGGTATGAACAAAAGGCCTATAACGCGGCCGGGGATCTTGTAGTCACACTGCTGATTCAGTCCCGCGCAATGAAAGCCTCATCGCCGCTTTATGGCTAGCTTATTGAAGCACTACTAAGATAGATATGATATCCAGACGCGCTTATGGTTTTAGAAATTATGAAAATTATCGATTACACGTCCTAACCCAGTGTGGCTGGGATGGCATTAGCAATCGAGTAAACAGGATGTCCATCCCCTGTTAACTGGGTAGAGCCGGAATTTGGAGCGGGCGACGAGATTCGAACTCGCGACAGCTAGCTTGGGAAGCTAGTACTCTACCAACTGAGTTACACCCGCGATTTTCGCTATTCTATCCTTAGACTACAACCAGGCGCCAATACCTTTACATCGGTTGAACTGCTTATAGGGCTACCGCCTCGCCTTGTGCTTAAGCCTATATAATAGCCTTCGTGACTTGAGACTTACTCTACATACGCCGCACACTGGCGAGTCAGTTTTTCCCCATCAACTATCCACATCACTTATCAAGGCGCCGGCAGCGCCTGCAGTTGGCGCTGGATTTCGACCAGGCGCTGATTGGTTTGTTGCCGATACCTATCGATCACGGCGATGGCTTCCTCCACATCCTTCATCTGCTTCTCCAACGTCTGCACACTACGACGCTGACCGTCCAGCAGTGACCGTTGATCCTGAACTTGGCCTCGTATCAAGGCGACACTGGTCGTCGTCTCTTCAACTTCCGCTGTCGTCTGCTTTGAGAACTTCTCAAACCGCTCGTTAATTTTATTAACACTGCTGACCTGATTAGCAATTTGCGAGTCCAGTTTCTTATCCATGGCTGTGAGCTTTGTCAGTGTCTCTTCTATCGTTTGAATCCTGGGTCGATTCTGGCGGTAGGCTACGGCCCATAGCTTATCGATCTCACCTACATTGCTCGTCTGTTGCGCTTGCATGACCTGCAGAGTTTTTGACACATCAGTGCCGGTTGCGGCCAGCCGATCATTCAGGTCGCGGATACTCGTCTGGCCCTCGGCTAATAGCTGGTTTGATTGATCCAGTTTCTGTTGTACCTCATAGAGCGTGAACCCACCGATACCCATCATGATCGCCATGAGCACCAACGCAAAGACTAGAATGCCATTAAAATTACTTTGCTTGGGGACATCAGAGCGGACGCTGCGCCGGTAGGATGCTACTTCGTCTTTCGCAGGCGCGATCTCCGGAATCAAATCAAGATCTCTTTGGTTATCCACCATGATGACTAGCCCCGCGCTAAGTTTCTGTCATAAAAAGGGCCCCTAAGAAGGAGCCCAATTATCATTCTAACCTTGAGGCATTAGAGTGCCACGGTCAGGCCGTAAAGCACCGCAGTCAACACAAAACCGCTCGTGATAACACCGCGAACAGTTGTCAGCGGACCCTGCTTACCAAGGATGCCATTCAGCGCCAGGGCCAGAATGAGGACCAGGCTCGCAATCAATGCATTGGTGCTGGCAGGGTCCATCAACATACCGCTTGGCATATGAGCTGAAGATCCCATAAAAAACAGCATAGGCAGAGAGAACAGAGTATTGGTCCGTGAAGCCAGGGCGGCTTTCGGCGCTGCTGCAGCTGCCTCGGGTAGCGCTTCACCGCCTTGGGCGACTTGGGTCGCTGAGGCGATAACAATTTTTTGATTGGGCCAGATAATCATCCAGACATTCATAAACATGATGGTACCCAGGGTCGCACCGATCCCTATATCCAATGTCAGCCCCTGATGACGATGAGCCAGCAAAACCACACCGCTGAGGAAGGTCATCATCGCACCCCATCGGAACCACCAGAGAGCACGTGGCAGCAACTTTTGAACTGCACCCGAGCGATGCGCAGGATCGGCTTCTTTGAAGTATTCACCTTGCACGAAATTAAAATAATACAATAATCCTATCCAGGTCACGCCTGCCAGAAAATGCCCCCACCTGAACAGGTAATCTATGCCGCCAGCGGTAAATAATGCAATGTTGTCCATTTTCGCCCTCTACTTTGATTGTTGGGTTGTGCCCATTTTTTCTCGCGCTAAAGCTGGGTTCTCTACTCGTCAGAGGATGTTAACATTGATATTTTTGAAAGACTATTACCTTTGAAAATCTACATTTTTCGCGCCAGATCAATGCAGACCCGAGCAGTTTGACACCGACCGCTGAACGGCGAACTATCTATCGCTTTCAGCAACCTTTACTGCTGAAGACGCCATACATTTCGATTCGGACGCCATCTGACTCGATCCTTCGATCCTGCCCCGCTAGACCCTGGGTGACTGCACGAAAATACGTGATCGCTAAAAGAGGTCCGTTGAGATCACCTGCCTGGTACACCACTGGCTGTACCTGCATGCGATAGTTCTACGTTAGCTTGTACAGTTTGAAATCGTTAGATTGATCCTGGTCATGGCAACCTTGGTGAAATCAGCAGAACCTATCGGTTTTAAATGGAAGTCACCGTGTATCAATTTTTCCCTGAAAGCTGTCGTCGAGCTTGGAACTGTCACCGGGTTTGCAACTTAAATTTCACCAGCAGTCCTACTAGGAGCCTCACCAGCGGCAGCCTCTCCAGCAGCCTCTCCAGCGGTCTCACCAGCGGCCTCTCCAGCGGTCTCACCCGCGCTCTCACTAGAAATCTCACTAGAGGCCTTACCAGGCTTTTTTCGGCCTTAGTTCCGGTCTTAGTTCCGGTCTTAATTCCGGTCTTGGTTCCGGTCTTTGTTTTGGTTTCTCTGGCGGGTTGCGCAACCCATGTCGCAGGCATCGGCACTCGCGTCTTAACTTGCTGCGCTACAGGTCAATACGAGACCTTCTCGGTATCGACCCGCGATATGCCAGCCTTTCTGGGTCCTATCATGGTGAGCAACTTCAGCGTCGCACTCGCGAGTCACGGGCTGAACCTCAATGAAGATGCGGCTGACCTGGACATCGTACTCAGGTATGAACAGGAAAATTTCAGCATTGACGAGACCAGTGACGACTTTGCAGAACGTGTCGCCTCGGGAGATTCTTTGCGATTTTTGGCAAAGATCATTATCGAGATAAGAGAGTCCGGCAAGGCACCGATTATCTGGTCGGGGCAACTCCACCGAATTCACGACGTAGGTCCCGGCGAGTATATGCATACGGGCAGAGCATCCGTTGCCTTGCTGGAAGCTTTTACCCATGTCCTTAAAGATTTTCCAAGGAACGATTCAAGATGAACCTATTCAAGCGCATACTTTTCTTTGCAGACGGCGCCAAGGGTGAAAGCTATGCCCTTCAGCGCGCGGCAGAACTCGCACAGCATAATCAAGCAGCCCTCGTTGTCATGGACGTCGTTGCCGAGGTGGACTCAAACGACGTGAGATTGAAGCCGACGCTAAAAAAGCTTCAACAAGCACTGATCAGGGAGCGCAAGACAGTACTTAAGTCAATGATCGACGAATTGGGCCTCGAAACGAATGGTCAGCCGATCAAGGTCCAGGTTGTCGCTGGCAAAAATTATCTTGCCGTAATCCAAACCGTCATCAAAAAGCATTTCGACCTCTTGGTCAAATCTGCCAACAAACACAATGCCGTGGCCGCCAAACTGTTCGGTAATACGGATATCAGCTTACTGCGCAAGTGTCCCTGTCCTGTATGGATTATCAAACCCAGCCGCAAGAAACGCATTGATAAAATCCTTGCGTCAGTGGATTTGACTGAAAAGCCTGAGGCACAGCAATTGGCCACACACCTGCTTAATCTTGCTGCCCACCTGGCAGATCGAGAAAACGCCGAACTGCATGTACTTAACGTTTGGCATCCTGAGTTTGAACCGCACCTGAAAACGCTATTTACCCCTGCGGAATACGCCAAAATGATGAACATGGTCAAAGAAAAGAGCCAGACCAGTTTAAAGACTTTGATTCATGGCGTCAGTGATCTACCGGCGCACCACGCCATTACGCCGCATCTTGAGAAGGGTAGTGCCGAGCACGTGATTCCGCGTTATGTCAAAGACAAAAAAATTGATCTGCTGGTAATGGGCACTGTATCAAGAACGGGTGTCCCAGGATTTTTCATCGGCAATACCGCAGAAAAAGTTCTTGATTCCGTGGCATGCTCAGTGCTGACGCTTAAACCGGCCGGATTTAAATCTCCGATTGAATAGATTCCGGCCTGTTTCGCTCGCCCGAAAGGTCACTGCAGCTCAAGCTCGCCTGCAGCTCGGATGGTCATGAAGGTCTTTAGCCAGGCCATTGCCCATCAGGTCGATGAAATTATCTCGGTAGAATTTGCCCTTGGCTACCTCAGACACGCCCTCCAGGCTATCGTTGAAGCGTTTTAGCGGATTTCTACCGCCCTCAACATGCGGGAAATCTGAGGAAAACAAACACATATCTTCACTGGTGTTATTGATAATCCAACCTGTATCTTCATGTGGATAAGGCGTGACTCGGAACTGACGCTGCAAAATCTCACTGGGTCGAGATTTGAGCTTCTGCAATCGTTCCTCGCCCTTGCGAAAAGCGTCAAAGCCCGCATCCAGGAAGCGCATCCAGCTGGGCACCCAGGAAGCGCCCAGTTCTATTGCGCCAAATTTAAGTTGCGGAAACCGATCGCACACACCATCAATGACCAGCATGGACATGGTTTGCCAGAGTGCGAGAGGAATGGTCATAAAACTTGCTGCGGTGAAATTTTCATCTCCACCGTGAAAGTCCTTGACCCGAGGCAATCCATTCTCGAAGTAGGCAGGTGCCATTTTTTCTTCGCCACCCACATGAAACAAAATTGGTACACCCGCCTCCTGAGCAAGCGCCCAAAGGCTGTCGAAACCTATATGACTTGGCGAATGGTGAGCAGGACAACGAGAGGGAATAACCAATGCTTTGCAGCCCAAATCAAGCGCTTGACGTGCAACATCCACCGCCTTGCTGACATCCACGAGCGGCACATAACCAGTGGCCAACAGCCTTTGATCAACGGCACAAAAATCCGTCATCATACGATTGTGCGCCCTGGCTGAAGCTATCGCGAGCGCCGGATCATCGCCATACTCCAAACCATAGTTGCTCAGGGCACTGGTGGTAAACACTAACTGAGAAGTAAAACCCAACAAATCCAGTGCTTTAGGCCGATCCTGATTACGAAAAGAACCCAGCGCCTGGTAATTCTTTCTTAGTAATATGTTGTCAGCATCACCGGCTCTGAAATCCGGACTTTGTTGCAAATCCACGGCGTTTTGCACCCAACTTTCGACCTCCGTACCATGTTGGGTGACTGCACCAAATCGATCGCGGTACTTGGCCTCAATGTAACCATTGATGGTACCTGGTAGCTCCATGACATGAGAATCTGCGTCATGAACCGTGGCGTTCTCAACGTAAGCCATCTTTTTTTCTCCTCATTCAACGCTCGGTGCTTGAGCGATTCTGACCCAATGAATGATCGTCACTCATTGCCCAGAGTTACCCTATCGAATAGGCCATGCGCTCAACCATACGCTCAAGTAGAAAGCTTAGTCAATTGGGCCTGAATATTCGAG
>JAYODE010000006.1:120523-140046 GCA_038106185.1 Gammaproteobacteria bacterium
CGCTCAACCATACGCTCAAGTAGAAAGCTTAGTCAATTGGGCCTGAATATTCGAGAGGGGGGATGAAGCGGAGAGTGGGGAAATATTTCACAGAGAAAAACAGCGGCCCCTGCCTTAGCAGGGGCCCGTTTCAATCAAGCGGCATCCAACTGCGCAAAGGTTTTACCCTCTGCGACCAATTTTTCCAAGAGCGCTGCCGGCTTCCAGACCGAATCGCCGGTCTCAGCATAGAAGCGTTTAATATCCGCCAGGACATTGGCCAATCCTTGAGTATCCGCGAACCACATAGGACCTCCCACGTAAGTCGGGAACCCATACCCATTGACGTAGACGGTATCGATATCGCTGGCCCGCAGTGCGTGACCTTCCTCCAGCAACTTGGCACCTATGTTGATTAACGGATACATGCAACGCTTTAGAATCTCCTCGTCGGTGAAGGTTTTCGGCGTGTAGCCCAGCTCGCTTGCGACCTTATGAATCACTGCATCTGCCTCTGGGTCCGGACGGGGCGTTCTATCTCCATCTTGATACTGGTAGTAACCTTTGCCATTTTTCTGCCCGTACCGGCCAAGCTCACACAGCGCATCGGGAATGCGGGCAGTCACTTCATTACTGCCGCCCATCATCTTACGTGCACGCCAGCCCAGATCGAGTCCTACCATGTCGTTCATGGTGAAAGGGCCCATGGCTAAGCCAAAATCAAAGATCACTTTATCGACTTGAGCTGGCGTGGCGCCCTCAAGAATCATCATGCTGGCCTGCCGAGTATAGCCACCCAACATTCGATTGCCGATAAAGCCCGGACAGTTACCTGCCACCACCGACACCTTGCCTAAGCGCTTACCCAGAGCCATGGCCGTACCCAATACGGTGGGAGATGATTCCTTGCCACGCACGACCTCCAGCAAACGCATGACATTGGCTGGACTGAAAAAATGCATACCGCAAACGTGGTCAGGGCGGCTTGTCATGGCAGCGATGGCATCGACGTCAAGACCTGAAGTATTGGTTGCCAAAATTGCACCTGGCTTCATCACCTTATCGAGCTTGCCAAAAATCTCTTTTTTCAGGTCCAGATTTTCGTAAACCGCTTCGATCACTATGTCGCCATCACCCAGATCATCAAAATTTTCCGTGGGGCTAATCAGCGCCATCCGCTTATCCATCTCGGCTTGAGACAAGCGCCCCTTAGATACAGTGCGCGCATAGTTGCCTTCGATCACCTTGAGCCCGCGGGCCAAATTCGCTGCATCATTGTCGTACATGCGCACAGGAATACCGGCATTGGCAAAACACATGACGATACCGCCACCCATGGTGCCAGCGCCGATCACCGAGCCTTTATTGATCTCGATCAGGGGTACGTCCTTTGCCAAACCAGGGATCTTGTTCGCCGCTCTTTCTGCGAAAAAGATGTGAATCAGTGCTTCACGCTGCGGATCCTTCATACACTCGGCAAAGTACTTGCCTTCAAGCGCCATACCCTCATCAAAGGTATTGGCATTGACTGCCGCTTCGACGCACTTGACGATTTGTTCCGGTGCAAATTGATTGCGATGGGTTTTGTTGAGCTGAGCTCTGGCCTTTTCAAACACGGCGGTGTTGCCGCGATCCTTGGCGATGACGTCCTCCAAATCTCTGATCTTTCGAGTCGCACTACCAGCGGCAACTATTTCTTCAGCAAAAGCGATGCCCGCATCAACAATATTACCCTCGGCGATGCGATCAACGATGCCAAGCTTCAGCGCGGCGGGCGCCATGATAGGATCACCGGACACAATCGCTTGAATTGCTGCTTCGGCGCCAATCAATCTTGGCAAGCGTTGTGTTCCACCGGCGCCTGGAAGCAAGCCCAGCTTAACCTCTGGCAGACCTACGGGGGCTGATGGTGATGCAATCCGATAGTCACAGCACAGAGCCACTTCCAATCCGCCGCCAAAGGCCGTGCCATTAATGGCTGCAATAATGGGTTTTGTGCTGGACTCCATCTTTTTCATGGCTTCGCCAAGACTCACGCCCTGAGTTGCAGCAGCGCCAAACTCACTGATATCAGCGCCGGCGATAAATGCTCTATTCATGCCCGTGATGACAATTGCTTTGACGTTATCATCAGCCAACGCTTTCGTCACGCCATCGGCAAGGCCCTGTCGAACGCCAGAACTCAAAGGGTTAACAGGAGGATTATCAATACTCAGTAATGCGACTTGACCGCGGGTTTCGTAATGGACGCTGCCTTTCATTGCTTCTCCAGCTTATGGTGTGAAATTCGATCCCAGAGTCTAAACCAAGTGTGCGGACTTTGCATCGGCACAGCGTTTGACTGATGACGATGCATCAATAAAGCTGACGGCCGCCGTCAGCTAACCAGGATAAATCTAATCTGCCTCCTTGTCAGACCATCACTCAAAGTCAGACCATCAATCAAAGTCAGAACATCAATCAGAGTCAGACCATCACTCAAATTCAGAACATCAATCAGAGTCAGACCATCACTCAAATTCAGAACATCGATCAAAGTCAGATCATCTATCAAATTCAGATCATCTATCAAATTCAGATCATCGATCAAAACAGCCAGCCTGAAGCAACAAGCAGGCAAAAAAAAAGCCCCGCGTTAACGGGGCTTTTCGTTCGAGTGTCGAATGCAAGGCAAGCTTGCACCTGTACCGAAGCAGTCTTACATCATACCGCCCATACCACCCATACCACCCATACCACCCATGTCTGGCATACCTTTAGAACCGCCTTCTTCGACGATATCAGAGATCATGCATTCAGTGGTGATCATCAAGCCAGCAACTGATGCTGCGGCTTGCAGTGCGGTACGCGTGACTTTTGCGGGATCTGGCAGACCAAACTTGATCATATCGCCATATTCTCCAGTGGCTGCGTTGTAGCCTTCAGAACCTTTCAGGCTCTTGACCTTGTCAACCACAACAGAGGCTTCTGCACCAGCGTTGGTAACGATCTGACGCATTGGCGCTTCCATCGCACGACGGAGTAAGTTAATGCCAACGTTCTGGTCTTCGTTGTCGCCCTTCAAGCCAGACAGCGCCTGAAGTGCACGGATCAAGGCAACACCACCGCCTGGAACAATGCCCTCTTCAACAGCTGCACGGGTTGAATGCAGAGCATCCTCGACTCGCGCTTTCTTTTCTTTCATTTCAACTTCAGTCGCTGCGCCAACCTTGATCACCGCAACACCGCCGGCCAGCTTGGCCACGCGTTCCTGCAGCTTCTCACGATCGTAATCAGATGAGGTGTCCTCGATCTGGGTACGGATCTGGTTAACACGGGCTTCGATGTCAGCAGTAACGCCGGCACCATCAACCAGGGTAGTCGCTTCCTTGGTCAGACTGACGCGCTTGGCCTGGCCAAGATCATCAATTGTGGCGCTCTCCAGTGACAAGCCAACTTCTTCAGAAATCACAGTACCGCCGGTCAGGATGGCGATGTCCTGCAGCATTTCCTTGCGACGATCACCAAAGCCGGGTGCCTTGGCAGCAGCCACTTTCACAATACCGCGCATGTTGTTAACAACCAATGTCGCCAATGCTTCGCCTTCAACATCTTCCGCAATAACCAGTAATGGCTTGCCCGACTTGGCAACCGCTTCCAGAATTGGCAGCATGTCGCGAATGTTAGAGATTTTCTTGTCGTACAACAGAATGAATGGCGCTTCGAGTTCGGCGCTCATGCTTTCCTGGTTGTTGATGAAGTAGGGAGACAGGTAACCGCGATCAAACTGCATGCCTTCGACCACGTCCAGTTCGTTTTCCAGACCGCTACCTTCTTCAACAGTGATAACGCCTTCTTTACCGACCTTGTCCATGGCTTCGGCAATGATATCGCCGACCTGCGTGTCGCTGTTGGCTGAAACGCTACCAACCTGGGCGATGGTCTTGCTATCGCTGCAGGGTACCGCCAGCTTCTTGATTTCAGCCACGGCAACCGCCACAGCCTTGTCGATACCGCGCTTGAGGTCCATTGGATTCATGCCGGCAGCCACTGATTTCAGGCCTTCGTTTAGAATCGCTTGGGCCAGAACCGTCGCAGTGGTAGTACCGTCACCGGCAACATCAGAAGTCTGAGAAGCGACTTCCTTGACCATTTGAGCGCCCATGTTTTCAAACTTGTCTTTTAATTCGATTTCTTTAGCAACAGAAACACCGTCTTTGGTCACTGTTGGTGCACCAAAAGACTTATCGAGAACCACATTTCGACCCTTCGGGCCCAGAGTGACTTTTACAGCGTCAGCCAGCAAGTTCACACCAGCCAGCATCCGTTGACGCGCAGAATCACCAAATTTTACGTCTTTAGCTGTCATATTCTTTATTCCTTAATATCTTGGATGGTTAATGCTGATCGACTTACTCGATTACGCCAAACACTTCGCTTTCGCTCATGATGAGGAGCTCTTCCCCATCAACTTTGACAGTGCTGCCTGAGTACTGACCGAAGAGAACCTTGTCACCTACTTTCAAGTCCACGGGCATGAGACCGCCATCTTCCTTCTTTTTACCTGGACCAACTGCGAGGACTTCGCCTCTGGACGGCTTTTCTGCTGCCGAGCCTGGCAGTACGATCCCGCCTGCTGACTTGGTTTCTTCTTCCATGCGGCGTACTACCACACGGTCTTGCAATGGACGGATGTTCATTCATTTCTCCCATTTCTGGATCAAATAGCGAGCGCCGAACCAGCACTGCCATTTGTGGAACAATATAAAAATTACTAAACTATCGACCGACCGCTCCAGAAAACGCCGTCCGCCTCTACAGGCCTGCTTGCGCTGCCCTGTCGGCATCCCGACTGACGGGTGAATGTCCCCATTTTCTGTGGCCTGAGGGTGATTTTTTAGCACTCTCCCTTTTGGAGTGCTAATAATATGGGCGAATTGTTCATAGTCAACCCGACAATCTAAATTTATTTTCTTACGGCTAATAACCGGAGGCGCAGCAGTTGTTGACCGGCAAGCCGATGACCAAGACTACCGAGTTTGAGGTACTTGTCTGGCAGTGCGTCAGCGCTATTCCTGAAGGGCAGATCGCCACCTATGGCCAGATCGCCCATCTTGCTGGTATGCCGCAACAAGCACGACTGGTGGGCCGTATACTCAGTCGTCTACCGCCAGACACTCGCCTGCCGTGGCATAGAGTGGTGAACAGTCGCGGTGAGGTATCCAATCCGAACCCGCTTCTACAATGCGGGCGTTTAAAAGAGGAAGGCATATCGGTCGACAAGAACCGAGTGAGCCTCAGTCTTTACCAATGGCGACCTTAAATCTCTTCACGCCTGGTGAATCAAAGACCCGCTCCAACACCCTTGTCCCGTCGCATCAACAGAATCACCAGCAGGATCGCCGGAATGCCGATCAGGCTGGCAAAGATAAAAAATGGCAAATAGCCCCATCCATCGACGATAACACCTGAAAAACCACTGATAAACTTACCCGGCAAGGTCATCAGTGAGCTGAACAGAGCATACTGAGTCGCAGTATAGGCACGATTGGTTAGACTCGAAAGGTAAGCGACAAATGCCGTTGCGGCAAACCCGCCGCTGATATTATCGGCACTGATGACCACCGCCAGCCAAGTAATTCGTGGCTCAAGTGTGGACAATAGTGCAAACAACAGATTCGTTGATGCGACGGCCACGGCTCCAATGAGCAGCGGTCGCAAGATGCCCCATTTTACCACCAAGACGCCACAAAGAGCTGAGCCAGCGATCGTCATGAAAAATCCAAAAACCTTGGCGACATTGGCGATTTCGGTCTTGCTATAGCCCATGTCCAGATAGAAAGGATTAGCCATGATGCCCATGGCAATATCGCTGAGTCGAAAAACGGCAATAAACAAGAGAATAACCAGGCCGAAGCGACCTGTGCGCTTAAAAAAATCGATAAAAGGTAAGATGAGGGCCCTGAGAAGCCGATTCACAAGACGCTGAACCCCTTTCGGCAGGTATTCATGCCTCGCCAGATAGTGATTCGCCTGCAGGTCTTCTGGTATTTGCTCTTGAGCGGCGCTTGCCAAAGGCTCCTGAATTAACATCACTGTGACAATACCCACGAGCATCAGACCCGCCATCACCTGGTAAGCCAGAACCCAACCCAGGTACTCGGCCAGATAGAAGGCACCTGCGCCGGCAACCAACAAGGCAACACGATAGCCAAAGATGTAGGCTGCAGACATTGCGCCCTGATAGCGTTCGGCCAGGGCCTCAATTCGATAGGCATCAATCGCCACGTCCTGCGTTGCAGATGAGAATGCAACAAGCACCGCCAGAATAGACAGTAACCTTAAGTCTTGAGCACCCACAACCGACATTCCCAGCAAGCCAAAGGCGATACCCAATTGAGCAACCAGTATCCAGGAACGGCGTCTGCCCAATGACCCTATCAGGGGCAAACGCAATCGATCGACAACCGGCGCCCAGAAGACCTTAATGGAATAGGTGATGCCTACCCAGGCAAAAAAACCGATCGTTGTTCGACTGACTTCAGCATCTCGCAACCAGGCGGTTAATGTGGAGAAAACCAGCAAAAAAGGCAGCCCACCGGAGAAGCCAAGAAACGCCATGGCAATGACACGCGGGTTGGCATAGACCTGCAGGACTTCACGCCAACTCAATGTTTGATCACCAACGGACTCGGCTTGCGAGCCGGAAGGTACACGCTTGGCAGTCAATGGTTCCTCCTTAATTTGAACGCCAAGACAATCGACTATTCTCTGAAATTGTCAAATTGCAGCGGCATCTCCAAGTCGTTTTCACGCAACATCGCCATCACCTGCTGTAAGTCGTCGCGTTTCTTACCGGTAACACGCACCTTTTCGCCCTGAATTGCCGCTTGAACCTTCATTTTTTTATCTTTTATGAGTTTGACAATCTTTCGCGCCAAGTCGATGTCAATGCCCTGCTTGACCACTACGATCTGATGCAGCAGCTTACCTCTAGCGGTTCGGTCCTTCACTTCCAGGACTTTGACATCTATCTTGCGACCGATCAATTTGGCCCTCAGTATGTCCAACATCTGCTCTAACTGAATATCTGCCTCGGCTGTCATTGTCACTTCGTTGTCCTTGCGTTCAAATCTGGCATTCACTCCCTTGAAGTCAAATCGAGTCGATAGCTCGCGATTCGCTTGGTCTACAGCGTTATTAACCTCCTGCAAATCCACTTCCGAAACCGCATCAAAAGATGGCATGTCTATTTACCTCCAAATTATCTACAATAGGGACTGCTTAATGCAGCATATCAGATTCGATTCATGCGGTCGCAACCCTGTTAATACTCATTAATTAAGGGCTTTAAAATATGCTAAACCTCGCTACGAAAACCTGCACAAATTTATGCTAAATCAGCCAGTGGCGCTTGTCCTCACCATTGCATCAGACGAACGTCTGTTTGCGGCGGCGGTCGGTGATTATCCGGACAAACAAATTTACAGGGGTGCAGTCGAGGCGCTTCAGGGCCTTGAGACCAATCCCGCTAGCGTCATCGTCATCGAAAGCCCCCTGGACGACATGAGTATCACTGAGATCGCAGAGGCCATACAAGAGATCAATGGTGACCGACAGCATTACAGCTACATTATTGTTGTGGGTAAAGACCCCAGCGAAGCACTGCTGGAACGCTTTGAACACAACCTTGATGCCTTCATTCATTTCGATGGCCAATCAGAACAGTTGCGCATGCTGTCTCAACAAATAAAGGTCGGCATCAGAACGGCTGCAAGAATCAACCAATTGACGACCGAAAATATCGGCCTGCAAGCCCACTGCGATGTGCTGGAGAAAGGCCAGTTACTTGATCCGTTAACAGGGTTAGGTAATCGTCGATATGCTGAGCAAACTCTGACAGACAGCATTCGCCAGATAGAATCCCGAGGCGGTGCCGTCTGCTTTTTGATGATCAGTGTTGAGAATTATTCGGATGTCGCTGAACAGTATGACCAAAAGATCGCAGATCAACTGCTGATCGCGATATCCAACAGAATCCAACAGCTGGTTCGACCGCTGGACATCGTTACCTATTTCGAGCCAGGTCGATTCGCTTTGGTTCTACTCCAGGGGTCCATCGACCAATGCACGGCAGAATGCTACCAACATATTTTTGATGGGATAACCCTCAAAAGTTACACTACACCGGTAGGTTATTTACCGGCCAACATTGGCATGAGCATTTGCGCCAGTGAAGCCCATTCGGGGCCACCCAATCGCCAGGTCATGATTCAAAGTGCTCGAGAGAATCTAAAGGGCTCGTTTGATTCAGGTCGAATATTGGTCAAGCACCTTTCAACTTAACTATTAGTGAGTCAACATCGATGGGCAAACGCCTCAGCAAAATTTATACGCGCACAGGAGACCTCGGCGAAACAGGTTTGGGTGACGGTAATAGAATCAAGAAGAATGCACCGCGAATAGAGGCGATCGGCAGCGTCGATGAGCTTAACAGCCTACTGGGTTTATTGATCGAAGAAATCCTTGTGCAACAACATGCCGGCATTCTGCCGATCGGTGAATTTCTGCGTTACAGCCAACATAGAATTTTCGACCTTGGCGGAGAACTCTCGATTCCAGACTTTAGGATTATTACGGCAAAGCATGTGACCGACATTGAACAGCGTTTGGACGAACTGAATGCCGACCTGGCGCCACTAGAAAACTTTATATTGCCAGGAGGTTCTCGCCTCATTGCGACCTTTCATTTGGCGCGCAGCGTCTGCAGACGGGCAGAACGGGATATCGTCACACTCTCGCTGAGCTCGTCGATTAATGAAGAGGGCCTGAAGTATCTGAACCGTTTGTCAGATTATCTGTTCGTTGCCGCACGCTATACGGCAAAGAGCCAAGGTGTCAGCGAAGTCCTCTGGCAGAAAGATCTCGGCTGATCTGGCTTTTTTTACAGGTCACAGCCGGTCACAGCCAGTCTATGCACTACCCGTCTTCAGGGCAACCCAAAGCCCCGCAGCTTAAAGAATCAGTCGACGCACATCACCCAATAGCTGGGTCAAATAATGGGTAAATCTGGCCGCCTCAGCACCATCGATGGCACGGTGATCATAGGACAAAGACAAGGGTAACAGCATTCGCGGCACAAACCCCTGGCCGTCCCACACAGGTCCCATAGAGGCGCGGGAAACTCCCAGAATAGCAACTTCTGGTGCGTTGACAATCGGCGTAAAGGCCGTACCGCCGATACCACCCAGACTGGTGATGGTAAAAGTTGCGCCCTGCATCGCGTTCAGCGGCAGCTTTTTGTCACGGGCCTGTCCCGCGAGAAGAGCCGATTCGCGCGCCAATTCGACCACCCCTTTCTTGTTCGCATCTCGTAGAACCGGAACCATCAGGCCATCAGGTGTCTCGACTGCGATCCCGATGTTGTAGTACTTCTTCAGGGTCAGGTGTTGGTAATCTGCATCAATTGATGAATTGAATTGCGGATACTTGATCAGAGCTTGGACACAGGCCTTGATCAGAAAAGCCAGGGGCGTCAACTTGTCGCCCGAACCGGCTAGCTCAAGGTTTTGAGTTTTACGAAAGGCTTCCAGATCGGTGATATCAGCCTCATCAAACTGAGTCACATGGGCTACATTCAGCCAGCTACGGTGTAGATTACGCGCACTACTGCGACGAACTCTGGACAGTGGCCGCAGTTCTATGTCGCCGAACTGACTAAAATCAATGATGGGTATCGGTGGAATGCCGCCGCTCAGAGTATCAGCTACAGGTCGAGCAGTGCCATCCAGCTGCAACTGATTCTTGACATAGACCTGCACGTCTTCCTTGAGAATTCTGCCGTTTTGACCTGTACCTCGCACCTTAGCCAGACTCACACCATATTCGCGCGCCTGCTTTCGCACCGCAGGCCCCGCATGTATCCTGTCATCTGCAGCATTAGTCGCCTCGGCACCCTCTATCTCTCGTGGTGACTGATCAGACCTGTGGATCCCTGCATCTGTAGATTTGACAACTGAGACTTGTTCCATCTGACGCGCAGCCATTGGGTGTGCAAGGTCCGCCTTTTCCTGCCGGCTCTTCTCTACACCCTGCTGAATACCGTCCTGACTCTTCTGACCGGCTTGAATTGACGGCTGTTGGGCGGCTTTAGAGGAAGAGTCTTGACCCACTTGACCTGCCGCGCCTTGAGCAGAGTGAAGTTTGATCAAAGGATCACCTTCAGCCACCAAGGCACCCTCTTTGACGAGAATTTCGCTGACTTCTCCTGCATAAGGCGCTGGTATTTCCATACTGGCCTTATCAGACTCAAGAACCAGAATGGGATCGTCTACCGCGATCTTATCGCCCAACTTGACTAACAGTTCGGTGACCGTGACCTCATTAGCATCACCAATATCAGGCACCACAATCAGTCGCTCCGTGGTTCCAGTAGAGTCTGCCGCAGGTGGCTGCACCGCAGTTGGTGCGGGCTCGTCAGTCACTAAAGTCGCGTCTTCAGTGCTGGAAGCCGAAGGCACTGACTTGTCAACGACTGAGCCGAGTTTGGCGGCTGGCTTTTCCGTCTCACCATCGAGATCAAGCTCTAGTATGAGCGATCCTTCCTCGACCTTGTCGCCTACTTTGACGGCGATATTGACGATTTTTCCAGCATAAGGAGACGGAATTTCCATACTGGCCTTATCCGACTCGAGGACCACCAGCGAATCATCCTTGCCAACAACATCACCCACTGCAACAAGCACTTCGATGACCTCAACCTCTGTGGCCTCACCCACATCAGGGACTGTCACTTGAATCGTCATATTCTGCGGTTCCTATGAAACGGCCGGGTCAGGCTTTTCGGGATTAATCTTGAACTTTGTTATGGCATCACTGACCACAGAAGGGGAAAGTACATTTTCGCTGACCAGCGCGCTTAAGGCGGCGATCACAACAAAATACCGGTCAACTTCGAAAAAGTGGCGAAGCCGCTCACGAGAATCACTTCGACCAAAGCCGTCGGTACCCAGCACCGAATAGCGTGCCGGCACAAACTCACGGATCTGGTCTGCATAGCTCTTGACGTAATCAGTCGATGCAATTACCGGCATCTTGGTCGCACCCAAACACTGCTCAACATAACTGATTCGCGGCTGCTCTTCCGGGTGCAACATATTCCAACGTGCCGTTGCCAGACCCTCACGCCGCAATTCGTTGAAGCTGGTTGCACTCCAGACATCGGCATCAACATCGAACTCCTGTTTCAGCAACTCTGCCGCCGCTATGACCTCTCTAAGGATAGTTCCAGAGCCGAGTAGCTGAACAGCTTTTTTGCTGGTCTTTTTCGTGTTCTTCTGGATTCGATAAAGGCCTTTGATAATGCCATCTTCACAGCCTGCTGGCATCGTCGGCTGAGCGTAGTTCTCGTTCATCACGGTGATGTAGTAAAACTTGGGTAATTTGTTCACATACATTTCTTCAAGACCACGCTGAATAATCACCGCCAGCTCATAAGCGTAGGTCGGATCATAGGTCACGCAGTTAGGCACCGTGCCGGCAAGGATATGACTATGCCCGTCTTGGTGCTGCAAGCCTTCACCATTAAGTGTTGTTCGACCTGAAGTCGCACCAATCAGGAAGCCTCGGGCCTGCAGATCACCGGCTGCCCAGCACAGATCTCCCACACGCTGAAAGCCGAACATGGAGTAAAACACATAGAAGGGCACCAACGGGCAGTCGTTGTTTGTATAGGAGGTGGCCGCCGCCAACCAGGCCGCAAAGGCGCCACCCTCATTAATGCCTTCTTCCAAGACCTGGCCGTCTTTGACCTCTCGATAATACATCACCTGGCCGGTATCGGTGGGTTCATACAGTTGCCCCACCGAGGAGTAGATCCCCAACTGTCGAAACATACCTTCCATACCAAAAGTCCGGGCTTCGTCCGGCACAATCGGTACGATGCGCTGACCAATATGTTTATCCTTGATTAATGCTGACAAAATTCTGACAAACGCCATGGTGGTGGATATCTCTCGCGCACCGGTGCCCTTGGTGACACTCTCCAACGCATTCAGAGCTGGCACCTGCAAGGCATTAAAGTCAGGGTTTCGGCTCGGCAAGGGGCCGCCCAACGCTTCGCGACGACCGCGAAGATAGCGCATCTCAGCACTGTCAGCAGGCGGTCGATAGTAGGGGACCTTCTCCAGTTCCGAGTCAGGCAGAGGAATATCGAACCGGTCTCGAAATTTCTTCAGGGCCTCAATGTCTAATTTTTTTACCGAGTGCGAAATATTCTGCGCTTCACCCGCAAGACCCAATCCATAGCCCTTGACCGTTTTGGCGAGAATGACAGTGGGTTGACCCTTGTGCTTGGCAGCAGCCGCATAGGCCGCAAATACTTTATAAGGATCATGACCGCCACGATTTAACCGATAGATATCGTCGTCGGTCATGTCTTCGACCATTTTCAATAGCTCAGGATATTTTCCAAAAAAATGCTCACGGGTGTAAGCGCCATCATGGCTCTTATAGTTCTGGTATTCACCGTCCACAGCTTCATCCATTCGTTGCTGTAGCAAACCCAACTTATCCTTCTTTAACAGAGGGTCCCAGAGCCGCCCCCAAACCACTTTGATCACGTTCCAACCAGCGCCCCGAAAAACGCCCTCTAGCTCCTGAATGATTTTGCCATTACCACGGACAGGCCCATCAAGTCGCTGAAGATTGCAGTTGATAACAAATATGAGATTATCCAGTTTCTCTCTGCCCGCCAGAGCTATTGCACCTTGCGACTCTGGCTCATCCATTTCACCGTCACCGACGAAGCACCAAACCTTGCGATCGCCAGGATCAGACAAACCTCTTTGACTCAGATATTTCATGACGTGGGCCTGGTAGATTGCCTGCAACGGGCCAAGCCCCATGGACACAGTTGGAAATTGCCAATACTCGGGCATCAGCCACGGATGCGGATAGGACGACAACCCATCACCATCGACCTCCTGACGAAACTTATCCAGCTGGTCCTCGTTCAATCGACCTTCAAGGTAAGATCTGGCATAAATACCTGGCGCGCTATGACCCTGGATGTACAGCAAGTCGCCCTTATGTGCTGCAGTTCTGGCACGAAAAAAATAGTTGAAGCCAACGTCGTACAAGGTCGCGCTGGACTGAAAGCTGGAGATGTGCCCCCCAAGGGTGCTGTCATCCAGGTTAGCCCGCATCACCATCGCCATCGCATTCCAGCGGATTAGCGAGCGAATACCACGCTCCATGAACAGATCGCCAGGCATTCTTGCTTCATTCGCAACCGGGATAGTATTACGGTACGGGGTGTTGATGGCGTATGGAAGTTGACCACCGGTCTCGGTGACCTTGCTGGACAGACGCTGCAAAAGATATTGCGCACGATCAACGCCTTGGGTTTCCAAGACGGACAGAATGGATTCAACCCACTCTTGTGTCTCTAACGGATCCTTGTCATTCAACATCGAGTCCGTCGTCATAATATTCTCCCGGTACAAACGCGTCTTTCGTTCAACATCCAGGCGCATTAGATTATGGTTTATGTGATATCAATTGAATGACTACTTGACGGCAATACTGCTACAGATCAATTCGACCCCATCCAACATACGCAAGCTGGGGCGAGAAATTAAGTTTGGATCAATGGGAATCAATCGCGTCTCAGACAGCATTGTAGCCCAGCGTTCTGCCCAGTGCCCAGGGTTTTCGCCGGGATTAAGGGTATAGAATATGATCTTTGGGTTTGCACTCAGCACTGATTCCTGGCTCACCAAGGGTACCTGAGTCGAGACATCAGCAAAAATATTGGCGCCACCGCATAAGGCCAGCGCCTGCCCGATCAAGTGGGTACTATTTACGGTGTAAAGATTTTCATCTGAAATTTGAAAAAATACCGGTTCACTGCTCTTCGCTTGGCGCAACTGAGCCAAGCGGGCCAGAAACGCTTCAGCGAGTAGTTCGCCCTTTTGTTCGTCACCAAGAAGCCGAGCTAATTGCCTGACAGTGCTCGCGATAGACTCAAGACTTGGTGCCTCATTGATATAGATGGGATAGCCCAGACTCCTGAGTTTTTCAAGCGCCCGGTTGGCACCACCAGTTTGCCAGGCAACGATCAGATCTGGCGCAAGCTCAACGACCGATTCAACATTGACAGAAAAAGCGTCTCCAATCCTTGGAATGCTTCGCGCCGCTATTGGATAGTCGGAGAAGCTGACGGTACCAACAATCAAGTCGCCCGCACCCAATTCAAATAGTATTTCCGTCAGATGTGGCGACAAACTGATAATACGTTGAGCAGGCCTCGCGAGACTGACCTGAAAGCCGACGTCATCTTCGACGCTGACGTCAGCACCAGCAGCCGCTTCGCCGGCGGCAAGAAGCGAGAAACCGCCGAAGATCGCCAGACCTAGCACTGCGAAAAATCGATAGGCTTGAGTTACCAACCGACGATCGCCAGAATCGCCGCCAGCCCCAGCCAACCGAAGAGACATCGCTCCAACAATTCCTTAGAGGCTCTTAAATCCTGTCCCGCACGCTGAACAAAGCCGCTCACCGTGTTGATGTCTTTGTAATCTGATTTATCTATTGCCATACCCAGAAGCGAGCAAAGCCACTCCGAATGTGACTGCTCGACGTCAAACAAACCGGCTACCCAAGCATCAAAACATCGGCCAAAGTTGCCGAGCAAGGCAAACATAAAACCTGTCAATCTGGCAGGCAACCACTCCATCCAGTAGAGCACCGTTTCAACCTGCTGGCTTCGCGAATCCTCGTGACCCAAATTCTTCAGATACATTCGACTCAACCCATAGGCCAAGGCTCCGGCGGGACCTACTAACAGAAACCAAAATATGACCGGATAAATGCCCTGAAAATTCGCATAGGTCGTTTTCTCCAGATACTGATCCTGCTGCACCTTTAAGCCAGCGAGCGGTTCATCGCCAGACAAGCCTCGCAACCACTGGCCTTGGTTCGTCGCTCGCTGACCCAGATTATTATTGCCAATCGCGTAACCCAGGACGATCAGCGATAGCAGTAACCAAAAGATCGTCAAAATACCAGATGCGAGCAACACGCCAAGCGTGAAGACTGAAAGGACCGGCAAGCCGACGCACAACAAATACTGGGATCTGGGCGTCAGGGATCGCGCCAAAAACCAATTTTGATATTTCACAAAAGGTACCTGATCCCGCCAATAACGCCGGTGAGACCAATACTTATAGACCAACACGATCGTTAAAATGACCAGAAACTTCATGCTTTCAGTTTACCCTCTCCACTCACTAAATTCGCAAACTAACACCCTAACCCACTGTCCAAACCCCTCACCAAGCACTTAGTCGAGCTTCTAGTCAAGCTATGCGCCAACCCACTGGCTATTCGACTTGCCACCGGCTTCATCTTCAGCCCTCATGGGCTCAACGACTCACTCAGTGGTCCTGTCGCTGCCAGCAGAGCATGAAATTCCGCCCATTTAAACGCAGGCCCCGGATCAGTTTTTCGACCCGGCGCTATATCACAATGACCAACAATATGATCTGCCGGAATTTGCCAGGTATCAAGCATCAATCGACACACAGACGCCAGTTGCAGGTACTGATTGGCGTTGTAGCCCGCTTCATCGGTACCTTCCAGCTCAATACCCACGGAAAAGTCATTACAGCTAGATCTGCCCTTGAAGCTGGAGATACCCGCATGCCAGGCGCGCTGATGGAAAGGCACGTATTGTAGCAGCCGACCGTCTCGTCGAATCAGCAGATGGCTCGAAACACAGACGCTTTGTAGGTCGGCAAAATCAGGATGCGCGTCCAGGTTAAGTTGGTTCAGAAACAAATCATTGACGTAGCTGTTACCAAAGTGGCCGGCCGGCAAACTGATGCCATGCACGACAATGAGACTAATCTCAGCGCTTGGACGAGAGTCACAATTCGGACTTGGCAACTGCTGGGCAGTATTCAGCCAGCCATGACTGATTTTCATGAACGCTTCTGCATCCTTTTCGAAAACTTCGCCTATTCTAGCATACAGCAGCGCCCGAGAGGCACTGGACCCCAGGAATGTGTTAATCTCAGCGACGATGCTACTGAGGGAAAACTGCAGACAGTCAATGGAAACACAAACTATAGGCCGAGGCATGATGTTCCTGGCCTGCGCCTTGGGCCTGGGCTTGTTGACCCTGTTCTTTTCCAGTGTCGAGGACCGGCAGCGTAATCCAAATCAACAACCGCAGACTCTATCTGGCCGCGGCATACATCAGGTCGAACTGGCTCGAAACCGCGCCGGGCACTATCTGGTGACGGGCACCATCAATCGCCAGCCTGCGGAGTTTTTGCTCGACACGGGTGCCACCGATGTCGTGATTCCTGCGTCACTGGCCGGCGCCTTGAAAGTCAGTCGTGGCAGACCCCTGCGGGCCATGACGGCCAATGGCCCCATCACTGTCTATGAAACCCGACTTGAAGAGCTCAGCATCGGCGCTATTACCTTGCATGATGTGAGAGCCAGTATTAACCCGGCCATGCAGGCATCTGAAATATTGCTGGGCATGAGCGCCCTAAAACAAATCGAATTTGTCCAGCGAGGCGATTCGCTGACCCTGACCCAATATCTGGAATAAGCAAATGACCCATCTGGAAACACCTCTGGAACTATTCGCTGATCTGACCATAAATGTCGCCCGCGCACTGGAGGAAGATTGCGGTTCGGGGGATATCACCGCCGAATTGATCGATATAGAAACCCGCGCCAAGGCCGACGTGATTACCCGCGAGAATGCGGTGATCTGCGGCAAGCCCTGGGTCACTGAGGTATTTCGCCAGCTGGATCCAAATCTGACGCTCGACTGGCAAGTGGACGATGGTGCGTTGGTCACACCCGGCCAATTACTGTTTTCCGTCGCAGGCAACGCACGCACAGTACTCACCGGCGAGCGAACTGCCCTGAACTTTCTTCAAACCCTGTCAGGGACCGCCACTCGAACCCGATACTACAGCGACCTGATCAAACACACCAAAACTCGACTGCTGGACACGCGCAAAACCCTGCCAGGACTTCGAAGGGCGCAAAAATATGCGGTGCTGTGTGGCGGCGGGACGAACCATCGCATTGGCCTGTTTGATGCCTTTCTGATCAAGGAAAACCATATCCACGCCTGCGGCACCATTACTCGCGCGATTCAGCGGGCGCGGCAATTACACCCAGGCATCAAGGTCGAGGTCGAGGTCGAAAACCTGTCCGAATTCGATGAGGCCGTCGCTGCCGAACCTGACTGGATTATGCTGGACAATTTCACCCTGGCGGATATGCGCGCAGCAGCAGAAAAGGTGCCTGCAACGATAAAGCTCGAGGCGTCCGGTGGGATCGAATCAGAGAAGGATTTGGTCGCGATAGCGGAAACCGGCGTGCATTTTGTTTCCGTTGGCGCGCTGACCAAACACTGCCGAGCGGTGGATTTATCCATGCGATTTCGCTGAGCCTACAAGCCCTGCTGAGCCCCGACCACCTCGAGTGTTTCAGCGCGTAAGTCCCGCATGACCTTATTGATAATCAGCGGGTCAACTTTCGCCATCAGTTTCTCTAGCGCTGGCAGATCATGGCGCGCCTGAGCCCGCTGGATCAACAATGCACAGACCCGCTCTCGATTCTGCCAAAAGCCCTCTTGCAACAGGTTGACCCACTTCAGCGCATCGCCGGTGAGCACCTGATAGGCTGCATCAGGCTGGCCATTACGTTCGAGAAACTCGACATAAGCCAATTGCACATCAACTGCGATGGGGCTTAACAACACAGCCTGCTCAAAATGCTGCAAGGGCGTCAGTTCGATTTCGGGTAATGCCACAAGCTCAGGGTTTTTCTCCAGAAATTCAGCGAATTGGCGCCTGACGCCAGAATGATAGGGATTGATGCGAAGCGCAGCCTGGTATTCCAGCGCCGTAGCAACCGCCAGCGAGTACCGAACCTGCGGATTTGACTCATGATCGAAGTTCATACGATAGAGCCTTGCCATGGCAATACGAGTTCGCGCATTGAGGCTTCGTGCCACCCGCAAAAAGGCCATGGTCTGGTAATAGACCGACGGCTTACTGTGAATATCACGCAAAAAAGGCACTGAGCGCTGATAAACAATATCAAAACCGATACCGTCCAGCACCGAGACACAGGTCAGAAGCAGCGCCACCAGTAAAGCGCCGAGCTTGCCGACCCAGGCAGATTCAAGGCGCAAACGAGAGGAGTAAACCCGTCCCTTGAGGGTGACAAGACGAGCGAATGCCAAACCCATCAGCATCTGCACCTGTATCAGGTAAAGCGGAAAATTCATCAGGCACTGAACCAGCACCGCCCCCATGCCCACGACCAGCACAAGGGGCTCAAGCTGCGCCCTGTCTCCCCGCCACAGACGCCAGGTCGAGTCTATGAGATGGAAGATCAAATAACCGGTAAACAGCAGCAGAAAGCCCAGCAATAGCGGCCCACCTTCCGCCAGAAACTGCAGGTAATCGTTATGGACAAAGGAACCTGTGGTGTGATCATCCACAGTTTCGTGGAATCTGGGGTAGTGCAAATTAAAGGTGCCGGGCCCGACGCCGACAAGGGGACGTTCGGCCCAGATATCCAGAGCGGCACGCCACATGGAAAATCTGATAGTGTAGTCGCCTTTGTCGACATTGACGTGTATCTCCGACTTGACCGGTATCGCATCAGTTGCCGATAAAGCCGTGAAGCAAAGTAGTGCAGCCGCGCAGACGGTCACCAAGGGTCTGCGCAGGTCACGAAAACGCCAGACACATACGAAAACGAAACCAAGCCCACTGACAAATACAGCAAATCCCATGCGCGAGGCACTGGCAAATACGGCGGCGGCAAAAACCACGAGTAGCGTCAAGGCTAACCATCTCAACCAGCGCTGGTCACGCAGGCTCAGATAAATTCCGAGCACCATAAAGAAAAACAAATTATTCAGGGCCGCCCAGGCATTCGGGTCCACAATGGGACCGTTCGCCCTAATACCTGTCACCACTGACTCAACGATGCCCCAGATCGCCGTGATCAGCCCGGCTAAAAGAAAAAATCCAAACAGTCTGCGCCAGGCATTCTCATCGAGCCCCACCGTCGAGAGCGTCACCACCACCAGAGACACCCAGACGCCGAACATTAACAACGAGTTTTCAGGCACAAGGCTGAGGTATACCAGGCAGCTCTGCCACACCAGGTACGCCAATAACACCCAGTGAATTCTGGACCAGGTAAATGCCTCGCCGTTGAGCTTGGGCCAGATCAGCAGCAGCGAAGTTAGCGTGAGCAACACCAGGCATCCCAGAGCCAGCACCGGATTACCATCGTAGAGCACAGCCAGCGCGAATATGAGCGCTAACAGACCCTGTGGTATCGAGATCCCTTTCTGCATAATGTGACCCTAACAGCGCTAGATTCGAGGAGATTACAGCGTCAGAAAAATCAGGTTATAATCGCTGCCACGCCGGGATAGCTCAGTTGGTAGAGCAGTTGCTTCGTAAGCAATTGGTCGGAGGTTCGAGTCCTCTTTCCGGCACCAACTTCCT
>JAYODE010000031.1:0-42388 GCA_038106185.1 Gammaproteobacteria bacterium
GAAAAGCCCTTCGTTTCCAGATTCACGTTGAACGCGTGCGGTTTTTTCATGCTGGAGACTCGTCATTCCCACTCAATCGTCGCTGGCGGCTTGCTGGAGATATCGTACGTGACCCGCGAGATGCCGCTGATTTCATTAATGATTCGGCCAGAAACTTTCTCCAAAAAGTCATAGGGCAGGTGCGCCCAGCGAGCGGTCATGAAATCAATGGTTTCTACTGCACGCAGCGCGATAACATACTCGTAGCGTCGTGCATCACCGACCACGCCGACAGACTTCACCGGTAAAAATACGGCAAATGCCTGACTTACCTTTTCATAAAGACCAGCTGCTCGTAACTCTTCGATGAATATTGCGTCTGCCTCGCGCAGCAGATCGGCGAAAGGTTTTGACACAGCGCCCAGGATTCTGACACCGAGGCCGGGGCCAGGGAATGGGTGACGGAAGACCATTTCTTTCGTCAAGCCGAGCTCAAGGCCAATTTTGCGCACCTCATCTTTGAACAGCTCTCGCAAGGGTTCGATCAAAGCCAGTTTCATATAGTCAGGCAAGCCGCCAACGTTGTGATGGGATTTAATGACATGCGCCTTGCCATCTTTGTTACCCGCTGACTCAATGACGTCTGGGTAGATGGTTCCCTGGGCGAGAAAATCGACATCTTCGATGGCTTTGGCCTGGTCATCAAAGACCTCAATGAAGGTATTGCCTATGATCTTTCGCTTTTGTTCCGGGTCAGCCACGCCGGCAAGCTTGGCCATAAACAGATCTGCGGCATCAACCTTGATGATATTCAGGTTAAAGGCCTGCGTTGTCTGACCACCTAACATATTCATCACCTGCTCGCCTTCTTCGTGGCGCAACAGGCCGTTATCGACAAACACGCAGGTCAGTTGATCTCCTATCGCTCGAGACAGCAAGGCCGCGACAACCGACGAGTCAACACCACCAGAGAGGCCAAGAATGACTTTGCGCTTACCAACTTTGGCGCGTACGTCGGCGATGATGTCCTCAACAATATTTGCCGGCGTCCACAAACCCTGACAACCGCAAATGGTTTTGATAAACCGGGTCATGATGGCGACACCCTGCAGCGTATGATTTACTTCAGGATGAAACTGCAGACCATAGAAACGCCGAGTATCATTTGCCATGGCAGCAAACTCGGTTGTGCTGGTACTGGCGACACCGATAAAGCCAGGTGGCACTTCAGCAACCTTGTCGCCATGACTCATCCAGACATCAAGATATCGTTGCTGCGCGTCCAGCTCATCGTAGATATCGCGAAGCAATTCAGTGTCAGCCTTCAGCGCTACTCGCGCATAACCAAACTCACGCTTCGTCGAGCTTTCAACCCTACCACCTAACTGTAACGCCATGGTTTGCATGCCGTAGCAGATACCAAGCATTGGAATACCCAGGTCGAAGAGGTAGTCTGGAGCCCGCAGTGTGTCGTCCTGCGTGACAGATTCCGGCCCGCCGGAAAGAATAATACCTCGAGGATTAAACGCGCGAACGCTCGCCTCATCCAGATCAAACGCACGGATTTCACAATAAACGCCCACTTCTCGCACTCGACGCGCAATCAATTGGGTGTACTGGGAGCCGAAATCCAGGATCAGGATTCTTTCGGCATGGATATTGTGTTCAGGCAGGGCGGATGTTGCAGCAGGGTGTACTTCGGTCGTAGACATTGCGTTCAGGCCACTCCAAAGGCGCGTATTATACAGATAGGTCTTGCAGATGCGAGTAAAACAGGCATCATGATCGCATGTCACTCATACCTCAATCAAACCGTGAAATTCTTTCGGTTGCTGACCTCAATCATGCCGCTCGACGCCTGCTGGAAACAGAGTTTTCGATGGTCTTTGTTGCCGGTGAAATTTCCAATTTCGCCCGACCCTCCTCCGGTCATTGGTACTTTACCCTGAAAGACAGCGGTGCCCAGATTCGTTGTGCCATGTTCCGCAATCGCAATCAGTCGATTCGCTTCACGCCAAGAGACGGGCAACAGGTCATCGTGAGGGGCAAGATTAGTCTCTACGAAGGGCGCGGCGAGTATCAGCTGATCGTTGAATTCGTTGAGGAGGCCGGTGATGGCGCGCTGCGGCAGGCCTTCGAAAAGCTCAAAAGCCAGCTTCAGGCAGAAGGTTTGTTTGACGCTGCAAGCAAGCAACCTATTCCCGCCATGCCGCGGCATCTGGGCATTATTACCTCTCCCACCGGTGCCGCTATTCGAGACGTGCTGCAGGTGCTTAAAAGACGCTTTCCTGCCATTCATGTCACCGTGTTACCTGTGGCAGTTCAGGGTGAAGAGTCGCCGCAGCAGATTGTCAGAGCACTGGCCATGGCGAACGCCTATGCAGAAGACCCGTTTGATGTGATTCTTCTGACCCGCGGCGGCGGCTCGCTTGAAGATTTATGGAGTTTTAACACAGAGCCAGTGGCGCGCGCGATTTTTGCCAGTCGTCTGCCCGTGGTTTGCGCTGTGGGCCATGAAACAGACGTTTCCATCGCTGATTTTGTCGCTGACCTGCGCGCGCCGACGCCGTCTGCGGCGGCGGAGTTGATCAGTCCTGACGGCGCAGAATGGCTGCAGACCTTTATGCGTTACGAACGGCGCCTGGCAAGTTTGATCACCGCCACATTGAGTCAGCAGCGCCGGCACCTACAGCACCTGGGTAATCGCATGCGCCATCCTGGACAGCGCCTGCAGGATTTTCATCAGCGTCTCGACGATTTGGAGTTACGTCTGCGGGGAAGTTTTCGACATTACCTTGGCCAGTTTCGAATCGTCGATCTGGAGGCCCGCCTGATTCGTGCGATCCAGCGCCAAATCGAGCGGGCCCACGCACGTCTGGATCTCGCCACAGCGGGCATCCAGGCGCCTGACCAGATAATAGAATCCCGACAACAGCAACTGAGTTACCTGCAGCAGCGTCTGGCGCGACAAATGCGTGACGCACTGGATGCCAGTCGACGTCAGTTGGTGCGCAGTGCCGAGCGACTCAATACTGTCAGTCCCTTAGCAACCCTGCAGCGCGGCTATGCCATTGTCTCCACTAGTGACCACCCAAACGTCATCGTTCGCGATGCAACGACACTCACACCAGGTCAGCAGGTCAGCACCCGTGTTCGTCGCGGTCGATTCGAGGCGACAGTCACCTCGGTGTTCGAAGATGATCCCGAAACGTATCAGTCTCGACCGAAGGAGACACCATGAAAGCACGACGCTGTTCCCCATTACATGCCATCGTTCGACTGCTGCTATGGACTTTGACAGGCGTCAGCCTAACGGCTTACAGCCTGCCAAGACATGAACCGGTACCTGGCGGCGTGGCAGTCCTGGAAATTCCAACAGCAGTGACGGCCGCACGCTTTGAAACACTGCCCGTGCTGCTGACCCGCGCCGACGACAAACACTACGCCATCGTTGGACTGGCGCTGACAACTGAACCCGGCATCCACCGCCTCGAACTGGAACCTGGCCAGTCCCTGACGTTCGAAGTTAAAGCCAAAGACTACCCGGTTCAGCGACTGACCATTCCCGATGACCGCAAAGTTAACCCGTATGCACAGGACCTGGATCGTATCCAACAGGAGCGGACACTGATGGACAGGGCCTTTTTAAACTTCTCAGACCAGCCGGCTGCGACCGACTTTGCAGTACCAACCAGCGGCACCCGTTCCAGTTCCTTCGGCTCTAGGCGCATCCTCAATAACCAGCCCCGTAATCCCCATAGCGGTATGGATATCGCCGCCCCGACGGGTACCGCCATCATTGCGCCTGCTGCTGGCAAGGTGACAGCGGTAGGCGACTATTTCTTCAATGGCAATACGGTCATCATCGATCATGGCCAGGGTCTCATCACTATGTACTGTCATCTCAGCACGACCAGCGTCAAACTGGGCGATGAGGTCAATCGGGGTACTGGGATAGGCAAAGTCGGGCAAACAGGCCGAGTCACCGGTCCGCACCTGCACTGGAGCGTCAGCCTGAATAACGCTCGTGTTGACCCTGACCTTTTCATCAACGAGCGCCGACAGCCAGTTTCAGAGTAGCCATGCAGTTACCCTACTTCGAGCAACATGAGGGCGCGGGCCCGGCATTATTGATGGTTCACGGATTCCTTTCATCCCGAGCCCACTGGCTGGCGAATCTTGCGGCGTTGAAGCGAGTCTGCTCCCCCGTGATCGTTGAGCTATTCGGCCACGGCCGCAGTGCCTCACCATCAGACTCTGCGTCGTACCTGCCTGACGCCTACATTGCTGCATTTGAAACGATTCGGGAGCAGCTGGCTATCGATCGCTGGTCGCTCCTCGGGTATTCGCTCGGCGCGGCACTGACTCTGCGCTATAGCCTGATGCACCCCACGCGCATCAATGCTCAGGTCTTTACCAACTCCACCTCGGCCTTTGCCGATGCCAATATTGCTGAGCACTTTAAAAAAAATGGCGAGGCCCTTATTCAACAGTATGAGTCAGGCGGTATGGCCGCTATCGATGCCATTGCGGTGCACCCTCGACACGCCAAGCGTATTCCAGAGCCATGGATTTCGTATCTATTGGCGGATTGCCAACAACTCAATCCAGGTGGCATCGGACGCACGCTGGTGCACACCAACGGTAACGCCTCGGTTCGCGACTTAGTCTCGACCAACCGGGTGCCGACTCTGCTGATTCAGGGTAAACGCGAGGCCCGCTTTGAACCCTACAGACACTATGCGGAGGCCACAATGCCTCATCTGGAAATCGTTCAAGTAGATGCGGGACATGCGGTGAATCTGGAGGATATCAGCGGCTTTAATACCGCCATCACCGGCTTTTTACAGCGCCATTAGTTTTCATTTGGAGCGCGCACTGAACTCAACCTTGCTGGATTTTTCGATGCACAGGGCTGAGACGAAAAACGCCTGAGACGACAAAGCTTTAAGCTTGTTACAGCTTGAACTTGCCTTTACGCCGATCGGTTTTCTTGGCATTGCGAACATGTTCCACCAGACGCCGCTTACTCTTGATTTGGCTGGCAGAAAGCACGTTTTTGCGATCTTTAAAGGGGTTTTCGGAAGTCTTGAAGTCGATTCGAATCGGCGTGCCCTCAAGCTTCAACGCCGCAACAAACTTATTCTGTAAATAGCGCTTATAAGAATCCGGCACCGCTTCCGTCTGATTACCATGGATGACAATGATCGGTGGATTATTACCGCCCACGTGGACGTAACGTAGTTTTATCCGTCGACCATTGACCGTGGGCGGTTGATGTTCTTGTAGCGCCTTTGCCAATATATCGTTCAGCGTGTGGGTCTGAAGCTTTCTAGTCGCCGACTCGTAGGCCTTGTTGACCGATTCATACAGCTTACCAACGCCATTGCCTTTTAACGCGGATATGAAGTGAATCTGGGCAAAATCAATAAAAATCAGCCGTCGCTCTAATTCACGTTTGACGTTATTTTTCTGCTCCAGGTCAGTGTTGTCCCACTTGTTAATCGCAACCACCAGCGCTCGGCCAGCATCAAGCACATGACCTAACAGATGCAAATCCTGATCGACGATACCATCCGTTGCATCCACCATTAAAACCACGACATTGGCATCATCAATGGCTGCCAGTGTTTTGATAATCGAAAATTTCTCAATTTTTTCCGTCACCTTGCCGCGACGGCGAATACCCGCTGTGTCAATCAGGGTATATTTTTGACCTCGACGCTCATAGGGAATGTAGATGCTGTCTCGAGTCGTGCCGGCCTGATCGAATACCACCACCCGATCCTCACCCAACAAGCGGTTGATCAAGGTCGACTTGCCGACATTTGGTCTGCCGACGACGGCTATTTTGATTGGCTCATCTTCTACTGGAGCTTTCAGGTCTTCGCCTTGGGTGGCGATGATGGCATGCAGGTTCTCTCTGATCTCCTCATCGACCATGTATTTTACGCCACTACCTTGAGAGGCTGAAACCAGACAAGGCGCGCCCAAACCCAAAGAGGCAAATTCACCCAGCACATAATCTGGGTCCTGGCCATCGATCTTGTTGGCCACGAGCAGCACATTTCGCTCATCTCCGCGCAACACGCGGGCTATCTCTTCATCTGCCGCCGTACGACCACCCTTCGCATCAACGATAAACAAGACGAGATCCGCCTCGCCAATCGCCGTCAATGCCTGATCAGCCATGGGCTTATCGATTCCTTCGACTTCGCCGCTCAAACCACCGGTATCGACGACGAAGTATTCGAAGTCGCCCATCGCACCCTTGCCATATTGGCGGTCGCGGGTGAGCCCGGAAAACTCTGCAACCAGCGCATCACGGCTTTTGGTCAGACGATTAAAAAGTGTAGATTTTCCAACATTGGGTCGCCCTACCAAGGCAATTACGGGGATCATATCTGGGCCTAGCGAACCTCAAGCGCCTCAAGGCGGCCGCTGTTAGTAATCACATAGATTCGGTTGCCGTCGGCAACCACCGGTGCGTTCAGGCCAGCACTGTCGAGTTGTTTACGGCCAACGAAACGACCATCTGACTGAGCGATCAGGTGCAGATAACCCTCGAAGTCGCCCACTACAACAAAGCTACTGGCCGCGACCGGTGCAGTAATGTCCCTGTACAACAAGGCTTCTGTGCTCCAGACATCATCAGTGGTTTCGGTACTGATTGCGGTCAGCCTGCTGTCTTCTTCAGCCAGATAAATATTGCCAAACCCAATACCCAGTCCCACGACACTCGAGGCTTTACGTGACCAGCGAACCTGACCTCTGGCACTGACATCCACCGCGACCAGATTACCCTGGTAAGACACCGCATAGACGAGCGGCCCATCCATCACCATCTGTCCATCAATATCAATCAAACGCTCCAGGTCCGATTGACCCTGCCCAATACCTGCCCGCTGTTCAAAACCCACCATGCCACGAACCTGATCCAACATCGCAACCCGACCGTTGGCAAATGCCGCTATGACAAAATCTCTGTCAGCGATAGGCGTACTGGTACCGCGCAACGTCAAACTTGGAATGCTGGTCGAGTAGAGCCATTTACGCTCGCCACTGCTGGCATCGAACGCGGCAAGTTTGCCATCGATAGATTGAGCAAAGACCCTGCCGTTTAATACTTGAGGTGGCGACAGCACTTCGCTGGTCGTTGCCGCACGCCATGCCAAGCTGCCGTCAGCCTGATTCATAGCAACAATTTCACCTGCAGCAGAGCCGATGACCACCAAAGCATCACCTACGCCTACGCCACCTGTGATGGCATCAATGCCGTCAGCAAAGGCGATCGCACGTTCTTCCTCGCCGTAAAAATCAACAACTGATCGTTTCCAGACAACCTTGCCGGTGCCCGTATCAACTGCCACGACGTGACCATCCGCCGAAGCACCAAATATTCTGCCGCCAACCAGACCCGGCACCAGCTTCACGGCGCTATCTTCCGCGCCTTGACCCAGATTCACTGACCAGCGAGAAGCCAGCGTCACTTCTGGCTTGAACTTGACAAGCTCAACCGGCACGCGCGTTTCCTCTTCATCGCTGAACCAGGAACAACCGCCCAGTAGCAGTAAGCAAGACAGGGCAAGACTTGGCGCATAGCGCTTTCGCTGGTTGACAGGCTGAATCATTGACTCTCTTCCTCAGTCGCGGCTGTGTCCGCCGGAATGGCAACCTCAGGTACTACCAAATCCTCAAGCTTCATGTTCAACATCGGCTTGGTCGTTCCTTCCTTAAGAAGGGCCACGGCCGCCTGATAAGCCTCACGAGCATCATCAAGTCTGCCCATCGCGTGATACACGTCGCCTCTTAGCTCGGCGTAAGCACTGGCATGGCCATCGACATTGGATTGGTCAAGCAAGGCCAGCGCTGCGTCATACTCTTCCTGACCGAGTTTGACCTGCGCCAGACGCAATCGCACCAATACCGCGAGCGAGTCATCGACTTTCTGGTCTAGAACCCATTGCAGCTCTGCCGCCGCTGAGTCGAGGGCACCTGCCTCAACCTCGAGCTTGGCTAGCTGCATAGCGGCAAAGTGCGCATAGGTTGAGTCCGGATATTCTGCTTTCAGCTGGTTCGCAATAAAAACTGCCGTAGACCGACTTTCATCCGACAGCGTCTCAAAGGGTCCGACGGAGACCGCAGCAGTCAGGTTTTCATACATACCTGAGGCCTTCTCGCCCTGATCGCGAACCGATTTCTCCCAGGCTTGATAGCCGAACACGCTACCCAGCGCTAGCACAATAGCCGCCACGAGAGATGTGCCGTTTTTAGCGAACCAATTCTTGATCGCTTCTACCTGTTCTTCTTCTGTCTTATCGGTGACCAAGGTTCAACTCCTTACAAAAATACTCTTCTGAGATGCTCGAAAATGTCGCTTGTTGCGACATTGATTTGTGGGCTGTCATTACGCAGGTGTTTGAAACCCACTTCTTCTCGCTCGACTTCGTCTTCACCGATGACTAACGCTATTGTAGCATTACTGGCATCTGCTCTCTTCAGCTGAGCTTTGAATTTTCCTTCCGTACAATGCACCATCACCCGCAGGTCGGGAAATCGGTCTCGCACGGATTCCGCCAATAACATGGCCCTATGCCGCGCCGCGTCGCCGCTGGACGCCACATAGACATCGGCCGTCGCTCGAGGCTCATAGTGCTGATCAAGCATCAAGGCCAAGCGATCAAGGCCCATTGCAAAACCAATGCCGGGAGTCGATTTTCCGCCCAACTGCTCTACCAGACCATCGTATCGGCCTCCAGCACAGACGGTATTCTGCGCACCCAAGGTATCCGTCACCCATTCAAATACGGTCTTGTTATAGTAATCGAGACCCCGAACGATCGCCGGGTTTACGCGGTAGTTGACCTGGCGCGCATCCAACAAACGACGTAACTGATTGAAATGCGCCATAGATTCTGGGTCGATATAATCCTGAAAAATCGGCCCACCAACCAACAGCGCCTGGGTCTTCTCGACCTTGCTGTCAAGAATACGTAGCGGATTCGTGTTCAATCGACGCCGGCTATCTTCATCCAACTCATCTTTGAGGGTCATCAAATAATCAACCAGTGCCGCTCTGAACGCCGACCTTGCAGCACTGTTGCCCAGCGTGTTGAGCTCCAGCTGAATATGCTCCTGCAGTCCCAGCGCCTGCCAGATTCTTGCCGTCATAAACAGCAGTTCGGCATCTATGTCGGGCCCGGGCATGCCGAAACACTCAGCACCTATCTGTTCAAACTGGCGATAACGGCCTTTTTGCGGTCGTTCATGCCGAAACATAGGTCCGGCATACCAGAATCTCTGAACCTGGTTATAGGTCAGACCGTGTTGCTCAGCCATGCGCACGCAACCTGCCGTTCCTTCGGGCCGCAAGGTCAGGCTCTCACCATTACGGTCGTCAAAGGTGTACATTTCCTTCTCGACAATATCCGTCGCTTCGCCGACAGCACGCTTGAACAGCGCGGTAGATTCCAAAACCGGCAAACCGATTTTTTGATAGCCGTAGGCTGCCATAACGTCACTGACGGTTGCCGTAATATGACTGAAGACTGCCTGTTGCCGAGGCAGCAGATCTTGCATGCCACGGATTGCTTGAATTTTCACACGCTTGACCCTACCCGACGCTCTTGGCAATCAATTGCGCTTCTGCTGCCAGCGCCTTTTCTTTGTCCGCAACTCGCTTTCGAATAACCCCTTCCAGGTGATCCACAAGGTCTGCATTACTCACCTTGTGATCTGGCTTACCATCCGTGTAGACCAGATTATTTGGCGTTGCTCCCGTAAGACCAATTTCCGCCTCTTTCGCCTCACCCGGCCCGTTCACAATACAGCCGATGATCGCGACGTCCAGCGGCGTCGTAATGTCTTCAAACCGTCGCTCTAATTCGTTGATTGTACCGATCACATCAAAGTTTTGCCGAGAGCAACTGGGACAGGCGACAAAGTGAATACCCTTTGAACGCAGGTGGAGCGCTTTGAGCAGATCAAAACCCACTTTCACTTCTTCAACCGGATCTGCGGCCAGCGAGATTCGAATAGTATCGCCGATACCATCCATGAGTAGTGGTGCCAGACCCGCCGCTGACTTGACGGTGCCAGACCGCAAGCCGCCGGCTTCGGTGATACCCAAGTGTAGCGGTTGATCAATCATGCCAGCGATCGTTCGATAGGCTTCCATGGCCATATAAATATCTGACGACTTCATACTTAATTTGTAGTTTTGAAAATCAGCCTTATCGAGCAGATCAATATTCCGCAAGGCTGACTCAACCATGGCCGCCGCGTTCGGTTCCTTATACTTACGCAATAAGTCTTTACCTAAGGATCCCGCATTCACGCCGATGCGGATTGGAATATTCTTGTCTCTCGCTGTGTCGATCACCGCCTTCACTCGGGTCGGATTGCCGATATTGCCCGGATTGATCCGCAGGCAATCAACACCGAGCTCGGCGACCTTGAGGGCAATCTTGTAGTCAAAGTGAATATCCGCGACCAGCGGGACTTTCACCTGTTGTCGAATCCGGCCAAAGGCTTCGGCGGCGTCCATGCTGGGCACCGAGACCCTGACAATATCTGCACCCACCGCTTCGAGACGTCGAATTTGCGCCACAGTCGCGGCTACATCGGTAGTCTCTGTATTGGTCATACTCTGCACAGCGATGGGGGCATCACCACCCACCGGTACATTGCCAACCATAATCTGGCGGCTTTTGCGTCGCTTTATATTCGAGTCAGTACGCATGGTTTTTTTCGCTACAGTCGTCTTGTTAATGGATGGTTAATAGCAAGTTATCTGGATCTTTATTAAGGCAACGTGATTTTTGCCGTCAAATCTCGCGCCGTATAGCGATCAAGGGGAATCGGTCGACCATTGAAGATCAATTGAGCCGCCGGCGCTTTGCCAAACAACACCTGAAATGGCGCTTCGCCAAACACAATCAGTGTGTCACCCGCACGATTTAAATCACCGTAAATTTCATTGCCAGTCACGTCTGCCACTTCAATCCAGCACTCGTCGGTAAAACTGAACTCGAGCTTATCATCACCGTCCGCTTCGACAGTAATCAAGACACCGTCACCTTGCCTGGACCGGCTGATACTGACACTTTCTGAGAATCCTTCGTTGTCTTTCGCCGAGACTAGATCCAGCGTCTGCATCGCCTCGATCGGTTTTTCCTGGATAGACTGGCCTGCCGCTGTTGGCTCTTGGGTTGGCTTGATTTGAACGGGCTTTGCCGGCGCCGCTGATTGCGTAGATGGTGGCAGGACCTGATCTGTAGATGAACTAAGCACTGTCGCCTCATCTGACTGAGCGTCAGTTGGGACAGGTGAGGCGACAGTGCTTAGTTCATCTACAGTTTCGCTCGCCTCAGGCGAGCCTGACTCTGCCACAAGACTCGGCAGTTGCAGCGCCTCCGTCAGCGCCACCTCGACCTGCGCATCAATTTGAGCAGGCCTGTAGGCCGTTCGATTCGTCTCATCATCCGAAAAAAGCCAGACGAGCAACATGACTAAAATGATGAGCCCCAAGCCTACCAGCGCCGTCTGGAATACTGGACCCGTAAATCGATTAGCACTGGCCGGCTCTTCGATGACCTCGTGAATCTCAGAGTGGTTGACTTCCGCCTGTTGGGTCTCATTGTAGGCCGCGACGACATCGTCCGGGCTCAAATCCACCAGTTTCGCATAAGCTCGTAAATAACCTCGCACGTAAGCAGGTTTCGCTAGTCGCTCGAAGTGGCCTTCATCAATTTGACGAATAAGGGTGCTCGTCAGATAGAGCTCGTCAGCGACATCTTCCTGGCTTAATCCTTTGGCTCGACGCGCCTTGGCCAGCAGGATTGAGACCTGGGGTAGCTCCTCTGGAGCACCGATAGGATCTAGTTCACTCATAGTTTTCTGCTGCCTTGATATAACTGAAATTCCTTAGATGTAGGGAACAGGTTTTTTAACGCCATGGCCTGGCTGGCCTCATCATCTGAGTTCTGAAGAGCCCGAGCTAACCTTATTCCCAGCCACAGACTTCGCGCCGATGGCTGCACCAATGTGCTATGGCGCAGCAACAGCTGGTTTGCCTCAACATAGTTGCTTTGCGCAAAACGAATTTCTGCCAACTCGAGCAATGCTCGACCCTGACTGGGGTTGAGCTGCAAGCTTTTGACAAATGCCGCCTCCGCCTCACCTAGTCGGTTCAATCGCTGATAGCTCACTCCAAGATTCTCAAACACGGTTGATCGAGCACCATAAAGCCGATCCTCAGCGCAAATTTCCAATTGCTCTATCGCATCCTCGTAACGGCCTTGCTCAAACAAAAAAGCGCCATAATTGTTCCGCGCCATTGAAAGCTTTGGGTCGAGCCGAATCGCACGCCGAAAATAGCTATCAGCCAGATCTGGCTCTCCCTCTAACTGAAAGAGTAACCCGAACAAATTATGCGCTGATGCCGAGCCGGGATCGATGCTGAGTGCTTTGGTCAAATTCTCCTTTGCCCGCGCATACTCCTGGTTGCGAATGTAACCGACCCCCAGGCCTAACAGGGCATCTACCTGCGCCTGAGTGTTCACCTTGCGCTTGGGTTCTCCACCGTCAGACACGCATCCGGCAAGCAGTAAGATCGCCAGACTGAGACCAACGGATCGCATACTCATACCACAGCTTCCGCGGCAATTCGTCGATAGGTTTCCTGCCGCCGAGTCTTGTCTTCAACCTCACCCACTAATTGCCCACAAGCAGCCTGAATGTCTTGCCCTCGAGTGGTTCTGACAGTGACCGAATAGCCGCCCCTTAACAGTCGTTCCTGAAAGGCACGAACTGCGACCTGACTTGGCCGTTTATAGCCAGACCCCGGGAAAGGATTAAACGGAATCAGATTGATTTTACACGGAAAATCCTCGAGCAGCTCGACTAACTGTTCCGCATGCTCAGGCTGCTCATTTACACCGTCCATCAGGGTGTATTCCACGGTGATGGTTCGTTTGTCACCCAAGGTGGCCGCGTAAGTTCGGCAGGCCGCGAGCAGGGTTTCAATGGGATATTTACGGTTGATGGGCACTAACTGGCTGCGCAGCTCGTCATTCGGCGCATGCAAAGAGATCGCCAGGGAGGCATCCGTTGTACCTACCAGTTTGTAAATCGATGGCACCACGCCCGAGGTAGATATGGTCACCTTGCGCTTTGAAATACCATAGGCCAAGTCATCCATCATCAACTCGACTGCAGCGATAACATTGTCGAAATTCAGCAGCGGCTCACCCATTCCCATCAACACAACGTTTGTCACTGCGCGGCTTCGATCCGGATACGCCGTTTCCAGCACTTTGCGCGCTATCCGCAACTGGCCTACTATTTCTGCTGCGGTCAGGTCACTGTTAAAGCCTTGCTTGCCCGTTGAGCAAAAACTGCAGTCCAGCGCGCAACCCACCTGAGACGAGACGCATAAGGTGCCGCGATTATCCTCGGGAATAAACACAGTTTCGATAGCACTGCCAGACTCTGCTCGCACAAGCCATTTGCGGGTGCCATCCTGGGAGACGCGTTCGGTGACGATTGCCGGTTCGCGAATGTCCCCCAGCTCAGCCAGCTGTTGGCGCAACTTCTTGCTGATATCAGACATTTCGGCAAAATCATCGACATAGCGATGATGAATCCACTTCATGATTTGCGGCGCCCGATAGGGCTTCTCACCCAGCTCTATTAGCAGTGCTTCCCACTGTGATCGGGTGAACCCCAAAAAATTCAGCCTGACACTCGCCATCTGCGCTATCCTGTGTTGACTATCTCTATCTATCGCAAATTTGGTCTTCGGCAAAAAAGTAACTGATTTCTCGTGCCGCCGAGGCTACGGCGTCTGAACCATGCACGGCATTGGCGTCGATAGATTCGGCAAAATCCGCACGAATGGTGCCTGGCGCAGCATCCTTTGGATTCGTCGCGCCCATCAGTTCGCGATTTTTAAGCACCGCGTTCTCCCCTTTCAATACCTGAAGTACGACTGGTCCGGAGGACATATAGTTCACCAGGTCATTGTAAAATGGACGGCCCTTGTGCTCGGCATAGAAGCCTTCAGCCTCAGCCTTGGTCAAATGCGCCATGCGTGACGCAATAATCTGCAGCCCCGCCTTTTCAAACCGCGATATAATCTCGCCGATTACATTCTTGGCCACTGCATCGGGTTTAATCATAGAAAAGGTCTTTTCAACCGCCATTACTGCATACTCCTTAATTAGAATGTTGTTTTGACCCACTTCGAACCCTTTCGACTTGAGGTCAATAAAAATTAACCCGACATTATACTCGGGTTTAAGCAGGATTAAGCCCATATTTTCCGACTTTTATCCCAGATGTTCGAAACCTGAAAAATAAACCTTCGAAAAAAGGCTTGATGGCCGGTCAAATCACCGACCAGGAGACTCAAGGGCGCGGATTATAGCCTGTGTGACTGGCAGAGCAAACCGGCATTTTCTTGTCTAAGCGCCAAGAGGGGGAACACGCCCCGCAGACTCAGCTTCAGTGCGCATGTGGCCTGGCACTCGCGCGCAACCTCTCTACTGCGCTTCGTCTAGCCAGGCCGCCTGAATGGCTTCCAGAATTTTCTCACCCGAACGATTAGCATCGTCATCAAAATCGGGTAGTGCCATCACCCAGCGGTGCAGGTCAGTAAATCGAATGCCAAGAGGATCCACGTCCGGATGAGCTTCATACAGTTCGATAGCAATTTCATTAACGTCCGTCCACTTCAAACCCATCAGCTCACCCTAATGATTTTCTGACACCTGGTTAATCGTATATTTGGGGATCTCAATCACCAGATCTTCATCCCCCACCGTCACCTGACAGCTCAGCCGAGAGTCTGGCTCGAGCCCCCAGGCCTTATCGAGAAGATCATCCTCGAGTTCCTCAGACGGTTCTAACGAGTCAAAGCCTTCTCTGATCACCACATGACAGGTCGTGCAGGCACAAGCCATTTCACAGGCATGCTCGATATTAATGCCGTGCGCCAAAACTGCCTCAATCAGGTTGGTGCCGGGCTCAACCTCGAGTACGGCGCCATCAGGGCATCTTTCGGCGTTGGGTAATATAATAATCTGGGTCACGGTTAGTCCTTTGGTTCGGTTTCAAACTCTTCAATCTGATGGCCTGCGAGCGCCTGTTTGACGCTCGCGTTCATTCGCAGTGCTGCGAAATGGTCGCTGGCCGCACCCAGTTTTGTTGTGGCCTGAGTAATATTCTGACTGGAATCACTCTCTATGACCTGCTCGAGGTCGAGCATGGCCAACTCTATCGCCTGGATTTCGTCAGCATTCAACAGGGCCGCGCCATCTTTCGCCAAGGCGGCGCCCACCGCATTAAGCAGGCTGCGCGCATCGACTCTGGCTTCAGTCACGGATCTAAGCCGAATATCCTCGGCCGCAAATTCAAAAGATGCCTTCAGCATCTCGGTGATCTCCACATCGGTGAGCCCATAGGACGGCTTAACCACAATTTGCGCCTCTACCCCGGTACTCAATTCCATCGCCGATACCGACATCAGACCATCCGCATCTACCTGAAACATGACGGCAATTCGCGCGGCACCCGCGACCATCGGCGGAATACCGCGCAGTTCAAATTGCGCCAAAGATCGACAATCAACCACCCGCTCCCTTTCGCCCTGGACAACATGGATCAACATGGCTGTCTGTCCATCTTGATAAGTTGTGAATTCCTGCGCCTTGGAAATCGGAATCGCTGTATTGCGGTGAATAATCTTCTCTACCAGCCCGCCTACAGTTTCCAGCCCCAAAGACAGCGGCAACACATCTAGCAACAACATTTCCGCGTCCGGCTTGTTCCCTGCCAGTATGTTGGCCTGAATCGCCGCACCCAGAGCCACCACTTTGTCTGGGTCTATCTCGCTGAGCGGTTCAGCCTCGAAAAAATCGCGAACCTGAGCTCGCACCAGCGGTACTCGCGTCGAGCCACCCACCAGGACCACGCTCTGAATGTCTGCGATAGTGACGCCAGCATCTCGAACCACGCGTCGACATGTCTTCAGAGACTCAGCTACCAGGTCCGTAATGAGCAGATCAAATTGGGCCCGCGTTACGCTGCCCTGATAATGAAAATCTTCACTCTCCAGGTTGATCGTCAGATTTTCTTCGGTCGATAACTGCTCCTTTATTCGCCGCGCCTCGGTCATCAGCAGGCGCGACTGAGCATGACTGATTTGACCGGTGTAACCCGCTTCACTGATCAGCCACTCGGCAACTTTACGGTCAAAATCATCGCCTCCCAAGGCTGAATTCCCTCCGGTCGCCAGAACCTCAAAAACGCCACGATGAAGGCGCAACAAAGAGATATCAAAAGTACCGCCACCCAGGTCATAAACTGCAATCAGACCTTCCGCCGCTGAATCAAGGCCATAAGCCACCGCAGCGGCCGTCGGTTCGTTCAGCAATCGATAAACATTCAAACCCGCCAGCTTCGCCGCATCACGGGTTGCCTGACGCTGAGCGTCATCGAAATAAGCCGGCACAGTAATCACGACGCCGTCCAGTTTGCCGCCCAATGACTCTTCACCCCGCCGCGCCAGCGTTTTTAAGATTTCAGCAGACACTTCTACCGGGCTGACCTGACCGCAGGTCACCGCAATACGGGGCATGCCCGACTCGGTTTCAACAAATTCGTAAGGCAAACGCTCACCCAGAGTTTCGATATCCTTGATACCGCGTCCCATGAATCTTTTGACTGATACGATGGTATTCAATGGGTCCGCGCTCGCCGCTGCAAGCGCTTGATCTCCAACAATGACAGAGCCGTCGGCGGCATAGCGGACCACCGATGGTAACAAATGCTCACCAGATGCATCTGGCAGGGTTATCGCACGACCGCTTCGCACACTGGCTATCAGAGAATTGGTGGTGCCAAGATCGATACCCGCAGCGCGCTTGCGTTGATGCGGATCGACCGCCTGGCCCGGTTCTGTAATTTGCAACAATGCCATAAACTGTGTCTTGCACCTTTTTGTCAGGGTTTTCCTGCTGAGAATTCGATCCTTCAAACAGGCTAATAGTCGAGCAAACTCTCTTCGAGAAGATCCGCTTCATTGTAGAGCTTCTGCAGGAATTGCATCTTGTAGATGGTCAGTTCAGCTGCTGCCAACTGTTCGTCAATTTGCGCCGCGAAGTCTGCCTCCAAGAGCGCCTGCTCAGCAACTAATTTAGACTTGAACTGCTTCAGATCTTTCAGCCCATCAATGTCAGTGCTGATATCTTCAAGCGCCTCGCGACGCTCGATCTGCGCCATGAGAAAATCGCCTGGCAGGGTCGGGTTAGACTCTAGATCACAACCTCGCAGAGTAAACATATAAATTGCCCGCTTCAGCGGTGACTTCAAGGTGGCATAAGCTTCATTTATCACCGTCGCCCACTGCATTGACAGACGCTTGTCCTGATCCGACGCCCCAACATGTTTATCTGGGTGCACACTGCGCTGCAAGTCTCGGTAGCGGCCGTCAAGAGCAGCCAGCTCTACTCGATAGCTGACGGGTAACTGGAAAAGTACAAAGAAGTTGTCTTGAAGGTTTATGTTCACAGTGAGATCGATGCGTCATCAAACGTAGGTTAAAGGCAGCGCTGGAGCTTTGACAGACAGGGCGCTGACAGACAGGGCGCTTTGCAAACAGCGATCACCCATGGGGATTGCTATACCGTGAAGCTCTCACCGCAGCCACACTCAGCCTGGACGTTGGGGTTCTTGAATTCAAAGCCTTCGTTAAGTCCCTGCTTGACGTAGTCCATTTCAGTACCATCGACATAAATCAGACTTTTAGGGTCAACGAAGACGTCGATTCCCTGACTCTTAAATAGCTGATCTTCTGGAGCCGGCTCGTCCACGGGCTCAAGCACATACATTAGTCCGGAGCAGCCAGTCGTCTTTACAGACAAGCGAATACCTACACCCTTGCCGCGACTGCTCAGGTAACTGCCGATATGCTCAGCGGCTTTTTCTGTCAGACTAATACCCATACTCGCCCAGCTCCCTACACCAGTGCCCTTACTCGCCGACCGCGACCGCTGCCTGTCGCTCCGCTGCATGCTTGGCCCTAAAGTCCTTCACCGCCGCCTTGATAGCATCTTCAGCAAGTACAGAACAGTGGATTTTTACCGGCGGCAATGCCAACTCCTCAGCAATCTCGGTATTTTTAATTGAAGCTGCCTCATCCAGGGTTCGACCCTTGACCCATTCTGTCAGCAAAGAGCTTGAGGCAATTGCCGAGCCACAGCCGTAGGTCTTGAATTTAGCGTCCTCAATAATACCGTCGGCATTGACCTTAATCTGCAAGCGCATGACGTCACCGCAAGCCGGCGCGCCGACCATACCGGTACCGACGCTGTCATCGGTATCATCCATCTTGCCGACATTACGTGGATTGTCGTAGTGGTCCATTACTTTGTCGCTGTATGCCATATTATGTCTCCAAAATTCCTAGCTGTTGTCGTCTGTGGCGTGGCGGAAGGCGCTTAGTGCGCGGCCCATTCGATCTTGGTCAGATCGACGCCATCTTTATACATATCCCACAGCGGTGATAATTCACGTAGCTTGCTGACCGCCTGATGAATCTTACCAAGGGCATAATCAATATCTTCCTCGGTGGTAAAGCGCCCGATACTGAAACGCAATGAACTGTGCGCCAGCTCGTCGTTCAATCCCAGCGCCCGCAACACATAAGACGGCTCAAGACTGGCAGAGGTACAGGCTGATCCCGAGGATACTGCTAGATCACTCAGCGACATAATCAACGACTCGCCTTCCACATAGTTGAAACTCACATTGAGCCAACCGGGCAACCGCTTGTCGATGCTGCCATTCACATGAACTTCCTCTATGTCCTGCAAACCTTGCCAGAGACGCTCACGCAGTGCGCCGATACGTTTCTGCTCTTCGTGCATCTCAGCCTTTGCTATTCTGCAGGCCTCACCCATACCGACCAGCTGATGTGTGGCCAGCGTACCAGAACGCATACCTCTCTCGTGACCACCACCGTGCATTTGGGCCTCAAGTCGAATCCTTGGCTTGCGCCGGACATAGAGCGCGCCTACACCCTTGGGACCATACATCTTGTGCGCAGAGAGGGACATGAGATCCACCTTCATCGTCTCCATATCGATATCGGTCTTACCCGCACTCTGTGCTGCATCAACATGGAAAAATACTTTTCTGGCGCGACAGACTTCACCAATGGCCGCAATATCATTGACCACACCTATCTCGTTATTGACGTGCATGATTGACACTAGAACCGTGTCTTCACGAATCGCTTTCGCCACTTGATCTGGCGTGACAATACCATCGCTGCCGGGCTCCAGATAGGTCACTTCAAACCCTTCTCGCTCGAGATGACGACAAGTATCCAGAACCGCCTTATGCTCAATACGCGAGGTGATGAGGTGCTTGCCTTTGGTCTTATAAAAATGCATCACTCCCTTGATCGCCAGATTGTCGGATTCAGTAGCACCAGAGGTCCAGACAATCTCTCGCGGGTCAGCATGAATCAGGTCCGCTACCTGGCGGCGAGCCAACTCAACAGCCTCCTCTGCCTCCCAACCATACTTGTGAGAGCGGCTCGCGGGATTACCGAAATTGCCTTCTGCGAGCAAACACTCGCTCATCTTCTGGGCAACTCGAGGATCAACTGGGGTCGTCGCAGCGTAATCAAAATAAATAGGAAATTTCATGCTTCTACTTCCTCAGCAGGCATGCGGATGAGGTCATCACGCTTCATGTGTTGTCGGGCGGCACGTTCGCGCACTTCCCGTTTGGCAATAATACTGGCCAGATCAATATCACTCAAAAACTGATGGATCTGGCTTGACAGATCCGACCAGAGCTCATGGGTCAGACAGGTTTCTCCATGATTGCAGTTGGCTCTACCTGCGCAACGCGTGGCATCCACTATTTCGTCGACCGAATCAACAATCTGGGCCACATAGATACTGCTTGCTGCGCGGGTTAACTGATAACCACCGCCTGGGCCACGGACGCTCTTGACCAGGTGACTGCGACGTAATTTCGCAAACAGCTGTTCAAGATAAGACAGGCTAATGCCTTGTCGTTCAGAAATGTCTGCCAGGCTCGTCGGGCCTTCGCCATCATGTACCGCCAAGTCTAACATCGCCGTCACGGCATATCGCCCTTTTGCGGTTAACCTCATCGTTTTTTACCCTCGATCTGCTTCTGATCCACGGACTCTTGCTTCACCCTCACTCTACGTAATATCCGACTAATTAGATTGGTTATTGTGCCAGCCCTCTCCCGTTATTTCAATAGTTGACCAGATTAGTCGGGTATTGTTCCCTTGACCGCTGCCCGCGATTGAAGGCGGCCGAGCTTATTCACGGACGTCAAAAATCCGCGCAGAATATTAACCTCCATTTCGTCCAGTCGAACGCGATTAAAGAGACGGCGAAGACGAGTTAATAATTGCCGCGGGTTCTCCGGATCATGGAACTCAACCTGCACCAGCGTCTCCTCCAGATGCTGAAACAGATGCTCAACGGATTCAGTGGTTGCATAGGCCATATCCCATTTTTCTACCATAGGTGTCATTTTAAGACTCGCCTGCAATACCTCATAACACAGCACCTGTACGGCCATGGCCAGATTCAACGAACTGTAGGCTTCGCCGGTGGGAATGTTCACATGGTAATGGCACTTCTGTAATTCCTCGTTTTTCAGACCACGGGATTCACGCCCGAAGATGATGGCGATCTTCGCCCCTGCGGCCTGCTCGGCAACGACTTTTTCGCCGCAGGCGCGCGGATCAAGCATGGGCCAGGGTATCCGTCGATCTCGGGCCGAAGTACCCAACACCAGCTGACAACCTTCGATGGCTTCATCCAGGGTTTCTACCACCCGCGCCGAACTGACCACGTCGACGGCACTGGCTGCGCGCCGGAACGCCTTGTCATCTGGAAAATCTTTCGGGTTTACCAGCACCAACTGTGTCAGGCCCATATTCTTCATGGCCCGCGCTGCTGCACCGATATTTCCGGGATGACTGGTTTCAACCAGGACTATACGCACCAGGGGAAACAGATTATCAACAGATTTATGCATTGGATGTCTTCAAGCGACGAATCAGGCGGCGTAATTCTACACGTAAAATGCTATGATGCCCCGCCGAAATTATGCCAGATCATCATTTCAATGGCGCTTGACCGCTCTTTATGACTATTGTTGGATAAAAACTATGGAACCGATGGCCAATATGGCGCTACGCGCCGCACGCCTGGTAGCGCCTCGCATTACCCGCGCCTTTGACCGCCCTGACTTGATCAAGGTGAGCGAAAAAGGCCGCAATGACTATGTGACTAATATCGACAAGGAAGTCGAATATGCGCTCATTGACGCCTTGAAATCCACTTTTCCCGACCACGCCTTTCATGGTGAAGAAGGTGCCCAAAATATCGATAACGACGGCGCTGAATATGCCTGGTTCATCGACCCCATTGATGGCACCACCAACTTTGTACATAACATTCCCCACTTCTGCATCTCCATCGCCTGCCTACGCAACGGTAAGATGGAGCACGCGGTCATCCTTGACCCCATTCGCCAGGAAGAGTTTGTTGCCAGTCGCGGTAAAGGTTGCGCCCTCAATGGTCGGAGACTCAGGGTAGGCACCAAGACCTCTCTGCAGGGAGCCCTGATCTCAACTGGCGGGCGCGAGCAAGCTATCGCCGAACAGCAAGCAATGATCTATGAACAGCTGCTTAGTGAAGGCGCCATCATGCGTCAGGCAGGCAGTGCCGCATTAGACCTCGCTTGGGTCGCCGCCGGCAGACTGGACGGCATGTGGATGCACCAGCTCAATATCTGGGACACAGCCGCCGGGGCTTTGATGGTGCAAGAGACAGGGGGACTGCTGGGGGAGTTCAACGGCGGCACTCAGTACTTAAAGTCCGGCAACATCATTGCCGCATCACCCAAATGTTTTAGAAGTCTCGCGCCACTGATCAAAAAACACCTGGGTTAGTCTCCCCCGTTGCACCTTCAGGTCGCTGTTTTACGCGACTAAACGCCCTCCCGCTTTCGCCCATCACTTCTGATGCGACGCTGTCTGGTCGACTCAGCCCAGCAGATCGGGGTCTTCTGCACCTTCCTTAACCGGGATCGCCAGATCTTCTTTGGAGATGTGCAGCATCACCAAGACATTAGCGGCGATATAGATAGAGGAATAGGTCCCAATCACGACGCCGATAATCAAGGCTTCTGCGAAACCACGGATCAACTCACCCCCCAGGAAATATAACGCGATCAGCACCAGCAAAGTGGTCAAGGACGTCACGACAGTGCGTCCCAATGTCTGGTTTAACGATGTATTAATAATCTCCAGCGACGAGCCTCGACGAATCTTGCGAAAGTTCTCTCGAATTCGATCGGCAACCACTATCGTGTCATTCAACGAGTAACCAATCACAGCCAATATGGCCGCCAGCACGGTCAAATCAAAATCCCAGCGGGTCAGCGAAAATATCCCCAGGATAATGATGACGTCATGAAACAGCGCAACCACGGCACCAATCGCAAACTTCAGTTGGAATCGCATGGCGATATAAAGCATAACGGCGGCGAGTGCCGTCAACATGCCTAACCCCCCCTGATTCGTGAGTTCTTCACCGACGGCAGGGCCGACAAACTCAGACCGCCGCAGAGAGACGCCCTCACCGGCTTTCACGACCAGCACCTTCAAGACTTCGTCGCCAAGCGACGCGTTTTCACGGTCGCTAAGATTCTTCTGTGGCGGGATGCGCACGAGGATATCGCGCTCAGAGCCAAAGAATTGCACGACATGGCCGCTGAAACCCGCGCCATCAAGCTCAGCTCGAATATCACCAGGGTCAACCGGGTTTTCGTAAGCTACTTCTACCAGCGTGCCACCGGTGAAGTCCAGCCCCCACTCCACCTGGTTAAACGCCAGCGACACCAGGGACGCCAAGACTAGCGCTAGTGAAATACCACCGGCTAGATTCCGGTACTTCATAAAGTCAATTTTTGAATCTTTGGAGCTCATGGATTATCGCCAGAGTTGGGGTCCGGATTCATATCGCCAGACTTTTCACGTTGCGCCCACCGTAGATCAGATTGATGATCGCTCTGGTGCACAAGATGGCAGTAAACATTGATGTCAGGATACCGATCGATAGCGTCACCGCGAAGCCCTTGATAGGACCCGTACCAATCGAATAAAGAATCAAGGCTACAATCAAGGTGGTAATATTGGCGTCAAAAATCGTCACAAAGGCTCGCTCAAAGCCTGCATTAATCGCCGCTTGAGGCGACATGCCATTTGCCAGCTCCTCTCGGATTCGCGAAAAAATCAGGACATTCGCATCCACCGCCATACCCACGGTCAAGACTATACCTGCAATACCTGGCAGTGTCAGGGTCGCGCCAAGGCTCGACATGATCGCCACCAGCAGCACCAAATTTGCCAACAAAGCCACATTGGCTGCAATGCCGAATACTCGGTAATAAACCAGCATGAACAACAAGACCAACGTTAAACCGACCGCGACCGAAATCGCACCCAATTCGATATTCTCCTTACCTAAACTGGCCCCGACTGTGCGCTCTTCAGCAATGAACATATCGGCAGCCAAGGCCCCCGCTCGTAGCAACAACGCCAGTTCACGGGCTTCGCCTGCCTGCAACCCAGTGATGCGAAACTGCACGCCTAGCGCTGCCTGCACGGTCGCTAAACTGATCACTCGCCGCTCGACATAAGGCGTGGTTTTGCGGACTTCTTCACCATTGACCATCTCATAGCTGTCACGGGTCTTGGTCTCAATAAACACAACGCCCAAACGCCGTCCAATATTATTTCGAGTCGCGCGGTGCATCATATTTCCGCCATCGCCATCGAGGGTGATGTTAACCTGTGGCAGACCAGAATCCGGATCAAAGCCCACCTGAGCATCAACGACTCGCTCACCTTTGATCACGACATTACGTTCAAGATTTACCCCACGTCCTTCGTAGTCATAAGCGACTGTGGTGGATCGGGGCGCATCTGCCTGGGCTTCCAGTCGAAATTCCAGCGTGGCGACTTTACCCAGAATCCGCTTGGCCTCGGCTGTGTCCTGAACGCCAGGCAAGTCAACGACAATTCGATTCCGTCCCAGACGTTGCACCAAGGGCTCAGACACCCCTAACTCATTCACTCGATTGCGGATCGTCTGTAAGTTTTGACTAACCGCAAAGTCCTCAATGGACTTGATGGTATCTGCAGTGATCGTCAAACTGATAAAAGGCAGGCCGTCGGCGCCGGCCGCAAAGATAAACTCTCGGTACTGAGATTCAAGCAGACGCTGCGCAGCAATGCGGGTTTCGCTGTCTTCAAAGAAGATCTTCAAGACGCCAGAATTGCTGGCATCCACTTCCTTATAGCGGATCTTCTCTTCTCGCAATTTTCGCTTCACATCCGACTCGAGGCTGCTCATACGTTCGGTGACGACGCTTTGAGTATCCACCTCCATCAGAAAATGGACGCCACCACGCAGGTCAAGACCATATTTCATCGGCGCCGCACGTAAATCGTTCAGCCATTCGGGGGTTGTCGGCGCCGAATTTAAAGCCACCACATAGCGCTGCTTCAGGTCGTGCAGGGACCGCTGAATCACCGTCTTGGCTTTCAATTGTGTGTCGTCATCGGGCAGTCGAATGAGCACATTTCTATCACCCAATTCTGCCCCAAAATATTTCAGGCCGGCTGCGTCAAGGGCATCAGTCGCTGTCTTCAAGGCTCGATCAGTGACCGCCACACCGCTGGTTTCAGAAGAGATCTGAATCGCGTAGTCCGGCTGGTAGATATTGGGTAAGGCAAAGACCACGCCAAGCGAGATGGCGAACACAACCAGCAGATTTTTCCAAAGGGGATAGGTATTCAGCACAGGCTAGATACTTTTGATCGTGCCTTTTGGCAACGCCGATGCTATCGCACCTTTTTGTACTTTGATTTCGATTTTTTCAGCAATCTCGACAACCACAAACTGCTCTTCGACCTTCGTGATTTTCCCGAGTATTCCACCGCTGGTGACCACTTCATCACCTTTGCTCAGGCCGCCGACCAATTCCCTGTGTTCCTTCGCACGCTTGCTCTGCGGACGCCATACGATAAAGTAGAAAACCAGCGCAAAGGCAATAATAATAAAAATGTCCATGCCCGGGATCGGACCACTTCCGCCTGCCGCGTCTGCCGCCATCGCAGCTGGAATAAAAAAGTTACTCATTGGCTTTACTCTCTTTGATGCGCGCCCAAGTCGCTAAGCGCTGATGAATCGAAGCACTATTAAAAAAACGTATTCTCCCGAATCAGCCCGCTATAGGCAAACGATTCCGCCAACAAATCGTGTCAGCAGCTAGGGTCTGGTCATCGACCAACCGTCGTAAAGCCTCGCCACATGCACCTGCAGGTCAGCCGTTTCAATTGCTGCCCGCAAACCTGCCATCAGGTTCAGGTAATAGTGCAGATTGTGGAGCGTATTGAGCTGTGCCCCGAGCATCTCACCGCACCGATCCAGGTGGTGCAGGTAGGCTCGAGTGAAATTTTGACAGGTATAGCAGTCGCAGTTAGGGTCTAGCGGACTATCATCGATCTTATGAATAGCATTACGAATCTTTACCACGCCCACAGAGGTAAAGAGGTGGCCGTTTCGAGCATTACGGGTGGGCATCACACAATCCATCATATCAACGCCGCGCAGTACACACTCAACCAGATCCTGAGGCGTGCCGACACCCATCAGATAACGGGGCTTATCGGTGGGCAACTGGGGTGCCACATGTGCCACCACTTCCATCATCTCAGCTTTGGGCTCACCCACAGAAAGCCCACCGATCGCATAACCATCGAAGCCAATATCCAGAAGCGCCTGGCGAGAGATATCGCGTAAATCCAGGTGTATACCGCCCTGAACGATACCGAATAAGGCATTGCGATTATCCAGACGAGCAAACTCATCGGCACTGCGTTTGGCCCAACGAATCGACAACTCCATCGAAGTCGCGACCGCCGACTTCTCTGCGGGATAGGGCGTGCATTCATCAAATACCATAGCAATATCTGAATTCAGGACCGTCTGGATCTGCATCGACCGTTCGGGATCGAGAAAAACCTCATCTCCATTAATCGGGGATTTGAACTTAACACCCGCCTCTGTGATTTTTCGCAATTCACCCAAACTGAATACCTGAAAGCCACCTGAGTCGGTCAGGATAGGTTTGTTCCAGGCCATAAACCCATGTAGACCGCCGTGTTGCTTGATCACCTCCATGCCGGGGCGCAGCATCAGATGAAACGTATTACCCAGCAATATCTGCACCCCGATCTCGTTCAGGGTTGAAGGCATCACGCCCTTCACCGAGCCATAGGTACCACAAGGCATGAATATCGGGGTTTGCACCACCCCGTGGGCCAGCGTTAATTGACCGCGTCGAGCATGACCATCAGTATGGGAAACATCAAACTTCACGAGCGTGGTTTACCTCGGCATCGGAAAAAATAGTGGAAAAAGTAGTGGACGAATTAACTATTTAACTACAACAGCATTGGCGAACAACGTGCGGTCTTCTGTCCAAAAACCCGCCTTCAACGCGTGATCAACATCGCGTCACCATAACTGAAAAACCGATAGTTTTCCTCTATCGCCACTCGGTAGGCATGTCGAATGGGCTCAACGCCCGCAAAGGCACTGACCAGCATCATCAGAGTGGACCCAGACAAATGAAAGTTTGTTACCAGCGCATCAACCGATTGGAATTCATAGCCTGGGTAGATAAAGATCTTGGTATCACCCTTATAGGGCTGAATCGAGCCAGACACTGAGGCTGTCTCCAGACACCGTACGCTCGTAGTACCTACGGCAACCACTCGTCCTTGCCGCGCTCGACAGGCATTGACCGCATCGCATACCGGCTGCGTCAGCTCAATCTGCTCGGCATGCATCTGATGGGCCTCTACCGTCTCGACCCGTACCGGCTGAAACGTGCCGGCACCCACATGCAGGGTCACCTGCGCTTGAGCAACCCCCTTGGCGGCGATATTCGCCAACAGCGGTTCATCAAAGTGCAAGCCAGCGGTCGGTGCAGCAACAGCCCCATGCTTTTCGGCAAACACCGTTTGGTAGCGTGCCTGATCGGCAATCGAGTCAGTGCGAGTGATATAGGGTGGCAGCGGCATGTGCCCGCATGCCTCGGCGATAGCCAGTACGCCTGGTGACGGAAACTCAACCTGATAAAAGCCGCCTTGCTTTTCGATCACCCTGACCAAGACGTCCTGACCGTCGAGCTGCAAATAACTGCCGGCCCGTGGAGTTTTACTACTTTTTATTTGAACTATCGCCGTGTGCACATCCAGCACCCGTTCCAGCAAAATTTCGACCTTACCACCAGTGGCCTTGCTGGCAAAAAATCGCGCGGGAATCACTCGAGTATTGTTGAACACCAGCAAGTCTGCTGGCGCCAGTAATTGGGTTAAATCCCGGAAGTAATAGTGGGCGATCGCCCCCGTGGTTGCATCCAGATGCAACAACCGACTGGCCGTACGCTGGTCAGTTGGGTATTGCGCTATTAGGTGCTCGGGCAGCTCATATTCGAAGTCACTAACTCGCATGACAGGGGTCTGGCAATTGGAAAGGCCGAACGATACGTGGACCGACGCTATAAATCCAGTTCAAACATACGAATCCAGTCACTGTAATCCGGACTTTCAGGGTCAAGTTGTAAACCCAGACAATGCTCCTCACTCTTGGCCCAACGCACTTCCCCTTCCAGTCGGTACAAATGGGTGTGGAAATCCAGCCGCAGACCCAGCCGAGTGGCGACAGGAATCTGCAGGTTCGCCAACAGCTTCATGCCAGTTTCTGATATATCCACCGTTGTACCAGACAGATAAGTGTCTTTCAGGGTCGGGTCACGGCGACAATCAATCACATCCAGCAACACAGTCGCCTGCTTCTCTATTCGATCAGGGCGCATCGCAACAACTCCGCTATATCCACTTCGTTATTTCAACTTTTATCCATCAACTTCTATACAGGAACGTCTATACAGGAACGTCTATACAAGAACTTCTGTACAAGAACGTCTGTACAGGAACGTCTATACATCAGCCAAGCTAAATCACCAGCAGGCGCTGCGCGATCTTGGCTAGCGTCCTGCCATTCTAGAGTATTCCCAGGAGAAACCTAAGGGCCGACTGCGCCACCTGTCGGGCTGAGGAGACTGACGCCTGTCATTGTAGGGAACTTCCTAAAATGAAGAGCGATCCAGAAACGGCTGAATAACTGCGCATTACTTGCTTGTGAGCCGCTTGTGAACCGGTTGAGAGCCGCCCAAAAGACGCGATAGATTTGGTCTTAAAAGTATCTTCAAAGTATCTTGCGAACTGGTTCCAATGAATACTAATCACAGCTATACTTGCGCCGCTGTGCCGGGGTGGCGGAACTGGTAGACGCGCCGGATTCAAAATCCGGTTCCTTCACGGGAGTGCCGGTTCGATTCCGGCCCTCGGTACCACTATTCAATTAACTCGTTGAATTATAACGTTTTAATGATAGTGTAAAGCAGAGAGTTCGAGTACTTGGTACATAGCCTGGTACAAGGACTCGCCATATGTACTGCATTCAGCAGCGATCAAAGAGCTATTACTTCAGAATAGCCGTCCCTCTCGATCTTCGGTCAAACTTTCCCGTTAGGGAAATCAAGAAGTCCCTTGGCATGATCAGTCAACGACAGGTGCAGGCTCTCGCCGGCCAACTTGCGCTTGACACTCTCAATACATTTGATCGAGTCAGGGTGAGTAAGGCCAAGCAGAGAAAGGCCTCAATCGCGTCTCTTGGCGCTATGGCAACTCGCTCTTCAGCGTCGATACTGAATACCCAGTCATGACGCCCTTGTTGTAATATGAATGGCTGACAATGAGTGGCTGCGGTACGACAAATCCTGACCAGGCATTCGCGCGCAGGAGCCCCGCGCTCGAGCGACAGTATCCTCGGTACTGTCTGAGTCAGTGATTAGCAACTCAGCGATAAAACTGAAATTTTCCAAGCAGGTGACTATAAGTCACCTGCGAGAGGGTCTATTTACAGGCGCTTACTCGTCGGCGATTAGCCTGATCGCCCAGGTTATCGCTACCAGTGTCGTCCCTATCAGTGCTATCAGTGCTATCAGTGCTGTCCCTATGCCTGCATTTGCACCGGCTGTGGCAGATCCAGCTCATCGCTTACCGCGTCGTAGCTCGACATGGGTGGGCAAGAGCAAATCAGATTTCTGTCGCCATAGACATTATCGACCCGACCAACAGGCGGCCAGTATTTATTGGCACGCAGCGAAGGTGTCGGATAGGCAGCGTCTTGGCGCGAGTAAGCGTGATGCCACTCATCTCCGAGCAGAGATTCTACAGTGTGTGGCGCATGCTTGAGCGGGTTGTCGAGAGGATCGGCAGCACCCGACTCAATAGCGGCAATTTCTTGGCGAATCATGATCATAGCGTTACAGAAGCGATCCAACTCTGCCAATGACTCGCTCTCTGTCGGCTCAATCATTAACGTGCCAGTAACTGGAAAGGACATGGTCGGAGCATGAAAACCAAAATCGATCAGACGCTTGGCCAGATCTTCCACACTCACGCCAGTGACCTCCTTGATCGGTCGCAGATCGATAATACATTCGTGCGCAACTCGATCGTTGGCGCCAGTGTACAGAATCGGGTAGTGCGCTTTGAGGCGTTCAGCAATGTAGTTAGCATTGAGAATCGCCGTTTGTGTCGCCAGACGCAGGCCATCACGGCCCATCATCTTAATATACATCCAACTGATCGGCAGAATCCCGGCGCTGCCCCAGGCCGCCGCCGAAACACTGTTGTGGTCGCTGCCCATGCCTGCATTTTTTAACACGCTGTGCCCTGGCATAAATGGCTTGAGATGTTCACGCACACCAATGGGACCAACACCGGGACCGCCACCACCGTGTGGAATGCAGAAGGTTTTGTGGAGGTTCAAGTGCGACACATCACTGCCGAACTTGCCGGGATAGCAAAGGCCCACCATGGCATTCAAGTTAGCGCCGTCCATATAGACCTGACCGCCATGTTCATGAGTAATGGCGCAAACTTGCTTGATCTCGGTCTCAAACACACCGTGGGTAGAAGGATAGGTCACCATCAGGGCCCCGAGATTGGCGCTGTGTTTTTCTGCCTTGGCTCGCAAGTCTTCAATATCGACGTTGCCCTGATCGTCACAATTAACCACTACCACCTGCATGCCACACATCTGTGCTGATGCGGGATTGGTGCCGTGAGCAGAGCTCGGAATCAGGCAGATCTTACGATGACTCTCGCCGCGGCTTGCATGGTAACCCATGATCGCTAACAGGCCCGCATATTCGCCCTGTGCGCCAGAGTTGGGCTGCAAGGAGATACCGTCATAGCCGGTAGCTGTTGCCAGCATTTGCTCTAGCTCGGCGATTAATTGCAGGTAACCTTGCGCCTGAGACAAGGGGGCAAAGGGGTGCAGATTGGAAAATTCCGGCCAAGTGACGGGTATCATTTCGCTGGTGGCATTAAGTTTCATCGTGCAGGAACCGAGGGGAATCATGGCGCGATCAAGGGCAATGTCCTTGTCAGCCAGGCGTCGCAGGTAGCGCATCATCTCGGTTTCAGAATGGTAGCGATTGAAGATTTCATGGCTGAGCACCTTGTCCTGCCGCAGCAGCGCTGCGGGCAAAGCTGGCACCAACTCTGCTGCCAGCTGTTGTGCAGTGATGTCTACAGATTGATCAAGGGCAAACACTGACCACAAGGTTTCAACTGCGGCGGCAGTGCTCGTCTCGTCCAGGGAGACGCTGACGTGCTGATCATCCACTTCGCGCAGGTTAATGCGCGCGGCTCGCGCACGCTCAATGATAGCGCCGGTTTGTATGCCGGTATGAATGGTTACCGTGTCGAAGAAATTATCGGCCAGGGTCTTGAAGCCAAGTTGACCGATACCCTGATTAAAAATCCGGGTCAGATCATGGACTCTGCGGGCAATGATTCGTAAACCTTCAGGGCCGTGATACACAGCGTACATACTGGCCATCACCGCCAGCAGCACTTGGGCAGTACAAATATTGCTCGTCGCCTTATCACGACGGATATGTTGCTCGCGAGTTTGCAGGGCAAGGCGATAGGCAGGCTTGCCATGGCTGTCAATGGAGACGCCGACAATACGACCCGGTAGCGCCCGCTTGTAGCTTTCACGGGTTGCCATATAAGCGGCGTGCGGGCCGCCGAATCCCAGAGGCACACCAAACCGCTGACTGGTACCGATGGCGACGTCGGCGCCAAGATCGCCTGGTGATTTGAGCAGCATCAACGCCAACAGATCCGCCGCCATGACGACCAAGGCCTGCTTGGCATGCGCCTGTTGAATAATTCCTGTGTAATCACAGACTTCGCCGCTGGCGGCTGGGTACTGCAATAACACGCCAAAACACTCAATAGCAGCCAGATCTGTTGCTGGATCGCCGACGATCACCTCAATGCCCAGAGGGGCTGCGCGGGTTTGAATAACGTCAATAGTCTGTGGAAAGCAGTCGCGGGCGATAAAAAATGTTTGGCTTTTAGACTTGCTTTGGCGCTGGCACAGGGTCATGGCTTCGGCGGCGGCAGTGGCTTCATCCAGCAAGGATGCGTTCGCCATGTCCATACCGGTCAGGTCAGCAATCATGGTCTGAAAGTTCAGGATGGCCTCAAGGCGACCCTGGGAAATTTCCGGTTGGTAAGGTGTATAGGCCGTATACCAGCCGGGATTTTCCAGTAGATTGCGCAAAATAACGCCGGGCGTATGACAGTTATAGTAGCCTTGACCGATGTAAGAGGTGAACAGCTGATTCTTACTGGCAATTGCCTTGATGGCAGCCAGGGCATCCTGCTCGGTGCAGTTGAGCTCAAGATCCAACGGCGCGTCAGACAAAATAGCCGCAGGTACGACTTCCTTGATCAAGTCTTGCAGTGAGTCGACACCCAGAGTTGCCAGCATTTTCTGCCGATCCTCTGCACTGGGCCCTATATGACGACTGACAAAGTCGCCGAAGGTGGCGTAGGCAGCACCGGCTGAATCGTTTGTACGCGCAGGAGATTGACGGTCGAATAGGGTCATGTCGTTACCTTGTTCTTTTGAGTATTGCGATTGTTAGCCATTGTCTCAGGCTGCTGAAAGTATTTTCCGCCTGCCGCAGGAAGCAGCTTGCTATTAAGGCATGGCGCCACCCAACAGTCTTAACTCCTGGATGACGACAGCATGCCGGCACTGTTGGCAATAGGTATTACGCTGTGCGACTTTTGATGTCGTCAAAGGTTTGATCAACGTAGACTGGGAAGGCCCGGCATAACGTGACCACCTGCTGCTTGACCTTTTCAATGGACGCCTCGTTGTGGATGTCGTCCAGCACATCGCACATCCAGTTCGTCAATTGCACGGCTTGCTCTTCTTTGAAACCGCGAGTGGTCATGGCCGGTGAGCCAATACGCAGGCCGCTGGTGACGAACGGCGACTGAGGGTCGTTGGGAACCGCATTCTTGTTGACCGTAATGTTCGCGCGCCCCAGGGCAGCGTCGGCTTCTTTACCCGTGAGACCCTTGTCCACCAGGTCTACCAGGAACAAATGATTATGGGTGCCACCGGAAACAATGTTGTACCCGCGCGCAATAAAGGTGTTCGCCATGGTTTGCGCATTTTTGACTACTTGCAATTGGTAGTCTTTGAACGACGGTTCGAGCGCTTCTTTGAAGGCCACGGCCTTACCCGCAATAACATGCATCAAAGGTCCACCCTGATTACCGGGAAAGATTGAAGAGTTGAACTTCTTATCAAGATCAGGATGACCCTTTGATAAAATCAGCCCGCCTCGCGGACCGCGCAAGGTTTTATGGGTCGTGGTTGTGACAACATGGGCATGGGGCAGCGGGCTGGGATAGACACCTGCGGCAACCAGACCGGCAACGTGAGCCATATCAACAAACAAATAGGCACCGACACTGTCGGCAATCTTGCGAAACCGCGCCCAATCGCAGATACCGGAATAAGCAGAGAAACCGGCAATGATCATTTTCGGCCGATGCTCGTCGGCAAGCGCCTGTACCTGGTCATAATCAATTTCGCCGGCATCGTTCAGGCCATACTGCACAGCATGGTAGATTTTGCCGGAAAAATTCGGGTTAGCACCGTGAGTTAGGTGACCACCATGATCCAGACTGAGCCCCAAAAATGTATCGCCCGGCTTGAGCAGCGCCATAAAGACAGCGGCGTTGGCCTGCGAACCAGAATGTGGTTGGACATTGGCATAATCACAATCAAACAGGGTTTTGGCTCGATCAATCGCCAGCTGTTCAACCACGTCAACATATTCGCAGCCACCATAGTAGCGCTTGCCTGGGTAGCCTTCGGCATACTTGTTGGTGAGCACCGAACCCTGGGTTGCCATCACCAGAGGGCTGGTATAGTTCTCTGAAGCGATCAGTTCAACGTGATCTTCCTGGCGAACCTCTTCATTCTGGATGGCCTGCCACAGGTCGGGATCGTAATCTGCGAGGTGAACTGACTTGTCAAACATGATGCTGCCCTTCTGTCGACTGCTGAGTGAGTGCAAAATAGCGAATTATTCGCTATTTATAAAATTGATAATTAAAATACATCTATTAATAATATAAATACTGCGTTTCTGCGATATTGGCATCATTATTGATGCTAGTCTGCATTTACGGGAGACCCATTGTGATTCGCAATTTACCCACAGATTTACTACGCTCCTTTATCACTGTCTCTGAGCTCAATGGCTTTACGCAAGCAGGTGAACTACTGGGCCGTTCTCAGCCAGCGATAAGCCTTCAAATCAAGCGGCTTGAAGAACTGCTGGATTGTACGCTGTTTGTCCGCGAGGGTCAGCGCCTGCAGCTGACTCAAGCCGGTACGCGATTGTATCAATATGCCAAGGATATTCTAGCGCTGAACGATGCGGTATTCACTGACTTCAGCCAGTCAAAAATGACCGGGGTCGTGCGCTTTGGCATGCCCAGTGAATTTGCCACGACCCTGCTGCCGAAGATATTGCGGGCCTACACCCAGGCCTATCCGGGCGTTACCCTGGAAATCAACTGCGACCTCAGCAAGAACCTGCTAGCACAGCCCCGCAAACAGTATGATCTGGTGTTGGCGCTGCAGGACACACCGTCCTTAAAACCCGCATCACGCCTTAAGGAAGAAGAGCTGGTGTGGGTCAGTAGCCCAGATCACGAGGAGCATCTGCAGGCGCAGTTGCCATTGGTACTGGCGCCAGAGCCCTGTGTTTATCGAATGCGAGCGATAGAGCGTCTAGATGCAGCAGGCAGGCCATGGCGCCTGGTGTATACCAACGCGGACTTAACGGGTATTCAAGCCGCCATCCAGGAAGGTCTTGGCGTCACTGTGCTGGCCCGCAGCACAGTACCCGACTCTTTGCGGGTGATGCCCGTCTCAGACCGGTTCCCCCGTTTGGGCAAGGTGGGCATTCATCTTCTATACGACAAACGCACTAGCAGTGACGCGATACTTAAGTTGGCTGAATATATTCGTCTCAGCATTTGATTGCGGCGTAAAAGTGAATTTGCGGCTGCCGCTATTGCCCGCTGCTTTTTTTAAAAACTAGCACTATGACAAAGATGAGATTTTCGAACACTCTGCCAATCGAACCTGACAAGGGTTTATGGACTAAGCAGATGGCCAGGAGTTGGCTCAAGGCTCGTCCTTAGACGCTCAGCAAGGGTTCGCAATCGCTGGGTTGATTCGAACTGAGCCATCAGCCTTCTCACGCTTCTCAAACTTCGCACGCTTCTCTTTATCTATGACGAACACACGCTTGCGCTGTCGCGCTCATGTCATTGAATCGGCGGTCCGGTAGCAGTTTTTGCTCGTCTACAGGTTTCTGCAGACCAACGGCCTCAGGCACTTTACCGCTTGATAAGCGGACTTCATGCAACCGTGCGAGCTTGGATCCTGGCTTTGGTACCTATGCAGCCAGGCGGCCCATGCATGCTATGGCGCAGAGCACCACTTGGGTGGTTTGGCTTGCTCTGTATAGTCTGACGCCAGGATTTTTTGTAATCTAACCGCTGCATTCAACGGAGCAGACTATGATCGACTACAGCAATAACACCATATTAGTTACTGGCGCGGCCTCAGGTATCGGTGAAGCACTTGCGATCGGGTTTGCTGAACGTGGTGCGCAAGTCATCTGCGCAGATGTGAATATTCAGGGCGCCGAGCAAACCGCAACCCGCATTGGTGGATCTGCACTGGCGATCGAATGTGACCTGGCCGATCCGACTGCGGCAGCAGCACTGGTTGAGCGTAGCTATGCGGTGGCCGATCGGCTGGACCTCATTTGCTCCAATGCCGGGATCGGACATCGCGGACGCGTGACTCATCAGGACATGAACAATAATGCTGCGGTGTCTCGTCTGTTTGAGATCAATTTCTTTGCCGGCCTCAAGATTGCCCAGGCCTATGCCCAACTACTCGAGCGTACTGGCCAAACAGGTCGTTTATTGGTGACCGCATCAGAGAATTCACTCAGCGTGCCCGACGCGGTAAAGAAATCCAAGATGGGTTTTTATGGCGCCACCAAACATGCGCTGCTGGTCGCGCTGGAATGGATGCGGATCGATCTGCAGGGCGGACCATTGGATTTGCACGTGCTCTTGCCAGGCGCTGTTTACACGCCACTCATCGCAAAATCGTTGCCTGATCCCGCACTGGCACCACCCGCGCTTGAATTGATTTCGGCTGCCCGTTGTGCGGAAATCGCCTTGCAAGGCATAGACGAGAACCTGTTTTATATCCCGACCCAGCCTCACCTGCTCGACGATATGCAGCCACGCTTGGAGGCGATTGCGCATTCGCTGACAGTGCTGGGTATCGCCAAGCCCAAATGAGCGATGGATGGCTGGATGTCGCATTGGTATGTCAATTTTACCCCGACCCCATTTATCATTTGTTTATTGCTGCGGGATTAGCTGGACGCGATCAGGACCACAATCTGGAAAAAGAATTCAACAGCGTCATCAATACCGGGTACGAACCAAACGCTTAGTGCGGTTACGGCGACAACAACGGCTATGCGTGCATATACATTTTTCATTATTGTGCTTCCCCTGTCGTTCTTGGCGCGGCTTCAAACATCCACAGGTCACCTGAATCGATGGCTGCCGGCGTCGCCTTCGACCCGTATTTCTCGTTTAAGAGTTCGGTCAACGCCTCGAGTCCCGCACCACTTTTAATGCGAACCAACTGACGTTCATAGCGCACGCCGTTTATCCGCAAGATGGCGCGACCGTCTTGCTCAGCCTGAGCCGGCCAACTTTTCCAAAGTTTGCCCACCAAACTGTTCATGTATCCCGACCAGACGTATATTTTTCCATCGACTGACGCGGTCCAAATTCGTCTCGACTGTTCTGGGTTAAGCAACTGCAACTCGAGCGTACTCACGTCGTTGACAAAGCTCCAGTCCGGTTCGATACCGCGATATAGTTCGCCCGCAACTAACGCACCGCCAGAAAAAACCCGATTCGGACCGTCCGCAAAGCGCTGTTTGGTAGCGGCGGTAATAATGGCAGTGGCTAATATCAACAACAACCACAGGCTAACAACACCTGCTTTTTTTAGTACACTCATAGTGTTTTCTCGTTAGTCGTTCATTAATGCGTTCGGAAATTTCGTGAAAGTTTACTGAATGCCCAATCTCTAAAACGCAATCACTGAAACTCAATCACCATGCGCCCACGTGTGCCACCGCGCTCAAGTCGTTCGTGAGCAATGCTGGCATTTTCCGGTGACACCGAGTCAGCGACCCGAAGGGTTAGCACACCCTGTTCAACCTGTTCTCTTAGCAGGTCAAGTTTTTCGTAAGCGCCGTCATAACGGGTCACCCAGGTTGCAGTAAATTTAATATCTCTTTGTTGTTCGCCCTTGAAGCCTCGAATGGCAGTAAAGCTGCCACCATCTTTTACTGCGTCAATGGCAAGTTCGTTCAGCAATGCACCATCGGCAAGACCGTCGACGCCGTCGGGAAAGTGTTCGCGTATTTTGGCAGCAAAACCGTCGCCTCTACTAATAGTGATATCGGCCCCGAGGGACTCCAGTAGGGCTCGATCTGACTCACTACAGTCTGCAATCACCACTAAGCCATCAGCTTTGGCAAGTTGAATGACATAACCACCGTAAGCACCAGGTCCACCTGTGACGGCAAGTACCTGGCCGGGCTCGAGTGCCAACAAATCCAGCGAAAGCCTCGCTGTGAGCGCATTCATAGGCAAGGTGCAGGCTTCGACGTGAGTCGTGTTCGCTGGCGCGCGCACGACGGCTCGTTGATCTAAAACGATTTGCTCACGATAGGCGCCATGGGCAGCGTTTGGTACAACCATCGCCATGACGCGATCACCAACTTTGATGCCCGTTGTAACACCTTCACCAATTTGGTCGACGATACCCGCGGCATCCATTCCTGGCACATAGGGTGGTGGGTCTTTTTTCTGCATTTCAGCGCGCATGCCGTTTCTGCAAACAACATCTGTAGGGTTGACCGCTGCGGCGTAATTGCGTATTCGAATCTGTCCCGGACCCGCCTGCACCGCGGGCACATCAACCACCTGCAAAACCTCAGGGCCGCCATGTTCCATTAATCCTACTGCGCGCATTAACTTCTCCGAATACAAAAATATAGGCTGTAATACTGCAGCCTTTGCTGCAGACAAACAAGTTTTGCGCGGCCTCAAAAAGATGAACAACGATAATCAACGTTTCGTCGAGTCCACGATGAAGCAACAGGAAAATTATCTGTAGTTCAGTATCTGTAGTTCAGTATCTATAGTTCAGTATCTATAGTTCAGTAAACCAGGCAATTGACAAAGTCAGACACCCGCGTTGCCTACCTGAATCGCTTTTCTATGCTTAAAGACCAGGCGCAACATCATCGAGACCCAGAGAGCACTTGAACTGCAAGTTCTATCCCAGGCTGTCCAACCATCCTATGCTGGATTGCCACATCCAGGTCGCGAAAATATTGCTGCCAAACTGTTGTCTCAAACACTGACGTGCCACCAACGATGGCGCACATCTTGCCGAGGACTTCAGCTGCGGTATTGGCCGCGTGCGCAATGTAGCGTCCTGAATCGGCACAAGGGCCTTAGGGTTCGCTTAACTCAGCTCGACACCATCCAGTGTTCCTGCTTCACGCCAGTCCTTGAGTAGTTTATTAAAAGCAATGATGCCCGGCACATAGGTTGAATTTTGGACATTCGCTGTGGTTGGTTGACCTTCACGGTTGTAGTAACCCGGCGTGCAGTCCTGCAGGAATTTAGATGAAGCTGCACCTGACCCTGCCAATTCAACAATATGATCGACCCAATGCTGTTCCGCCGCTGAGGTTGGTTCTGCTATGTGCTTGCCGCGCTTCTTAACCTCGTCAATGATGTAGCTAACATGCACAGCCTGATCATCGAACATAGACGTCATATTGGGGGAAAGCGCATTCTGATTGATACCAATGGTGAACCAGTTCGGAAAGCCATGGCTGCTCAAACCGTGGAGTGTTCTGTAACCTTTGGCCCAGTGATCGTAGAGCGATTCACCGTTTCGACCGAGGGTGTCGAAATCTACCCGGCGATGAGCCGCTGTGGTGATTTCAAATCCAGTGGAATAGATGATGCAATCCACCTCATATTCAATGCCATTGGCAACAACACCTTTTTCGGTAATGGCCTCGACGCCTTTCGATCCGCTGACGTCAACCAGCACCACATTGGCGCGACTGAAAGTGCCCAGGTAGTCGTCGTTAAACGTCGGCCGTTTGCAGAACTGCCGGTACCAGGGTTTTAGTGTCTCGGCCGCTTCATGATTATCACACTCGGCTTCAACTCTGGCCCTGATTTCGTTCATCTTCTGGAAGTCAGCAATCTCAGCACGAAGTGCAATCTCTGCCATATCAAGATTACCGCTGTCAGCGTTTCTGTTCATCAATGAAAGCCCAATGCGCCGGGCGATATCCGTCCAACCATCATTCACCAGGTCATTGGCAAACTCCTGGCCGAACAGTACCGCCGCAAAATTCTCTCTTCGCTCGCGTTGCCAACCAGGTTCAAGCGATTTGTACCATTCCTCGTCGGTGGGTTTGTTGCCTCTAAGATCAACCGACGATGGTGTTCGCTGAAACACAAAGAGTTTCTCAGCGTGCTTGCCCAGGAACGGCACACACTGAATGGCCGTGGCACCGGTGCCGATAATAGCGACCTTCTTATCCGCTAATTTGGTCAATCCACCCTTGTGATCACCACCTGTGTAGTCATAGTCCCAACGAGAAGTGTGGAAGGTATGACCCTTGAATGACTTAATACCAGGGATGCCGGGCAGTTTAGGTCGGTTAGCTGGGCCTGTTGCCTGGATAACAAACTGCGCTTTGATGTCGTCGTTATGATTGGTTGAAACCTGCCAGCATTGTTCCTCTTCGAGCCAACGAACTTCTTTCACCCGTGTCTGAAAGATCGCGTTGTCATACAGGCCAAAGTGGTGGCCAATTCTCTGGGTATGCTCAAATATTTCCGGCGCATAGGAGTACTTCTCCTTCGGCATGTAGCCAATTTCATCAAGCAGGGGCAGGTAACAGTAGGATTCGATATCGCACTGGGCACCAGGGTAGCGATTCCAGTACCAGGTACCGCCGAAATCACCACCGGATTCAATAATGCGGATATCTGTAATTCCTCTTTCTTTGAGCCTGGCGGCGGTCATCAACCCACTGAACCCAGCACCGATGATGGCAACAGTAATATTAAGAGCGAGAGGATCGCGATTGATCTCCTCCACATAGGGGTCCGTGTCTGCATATTCCGCGAACTCAGATGCTGCTTCTATGTACTGATTTTCACCGTCTTCGCGGACCCGCTTGTCACGCTCTGACCGGTACTTCTCACGGAGTGCCTGAGGATCAAAATCCAGATCTGGAAACATGTTGTGGAGTCGTTCGCGTTCTGTGGCCATATATCCCCCTGTTTTCGATAAAATAGGTTCTCTTAACCAGAGTCTATTGTCAAAGTTAAGTACAGTTGTACTTTGCCGGCGGATTCATTAGGTAAGGAAATCGGGAGGGCCGGGAATCCGGACATCCAGGGTCCGTGACTTGGTCGACAATCAGACCAGTAGACAATCACACTAGTAGACAATCGCACTGGTAAATGTGGCACCTTCTGTATTCAGACGATAATCATGCCCTGATTTACCATTCGCAGTCAGATAGAAGCGCTGCGATAATGAATCAGGCACTTGCTCTGACCCAGTAAATAAAATTACAACCCGAATACTTTGACTGCATTATCGCCAAGTACTGCTGCCTGACGGGCTGGGGACAAGCCCTTCACAGCATCCCGGATCAATGTCGAAGCTGCAAGGGTTGAATCTACATGGGGATAGTCAGAGCCCCAAAGAATACGGTCTTCTCCCACGAGATCGAGCATCGCGCCGATGGTTCGCTCCTCCGGCTCCGCCACGAAGTAACAATTGCGCTGGATGTACTCGCTCGGCTTAAGCTTGAGCGGTGGCTGCATAAAAGGGCCAAAGAAATTGTGCTTCTCATCCAACCGATCCATCAGGTAAGCCGCGAATCCGCATCCAGCCTCTACCGCGACCAGTTTCAGTGCTGGAAATCGATCAAACACACCGTCGACAATCATCGACGCCATGGCGGGTATCAGTTGTCCTGTGGCGCCCATCGCAAAGGTAAAGACCGGCCCCGGCGCTGTTTCATGCCACGCGAGGAATGGGACTGCTGCACCACCAAATCGAACGATCACATGCAAGCAACCGGGTATACCCGCCTCCTCGCACAGTGCCCAGATGCGATCGAAATGTGCCTCACCCGGACGAATGCCGGCGACAACTTCCGGTGGCACAAAAATACCTTTGAAGCCTTTTGCGATACAGTGTTCAAGTTCGCGGACAGCGCTGTCGACATCATGCCAATTAAGAATCGCGATAGGCACCACACGGCTCTTCGCTTGCAGGAAAAATTCGTTCTGCCATCGGTTGTAAGCACGGCAATAGGCGCTGTTGAGCGCCATGTCGGCCAACGGAAACGGCAAGATGCCGATTGTGGGAAAAAGAACACCGCGATCTACCTGCCAGTCATCCAGCAATGTGATCCGGGCGCTTGGCTCATAGCTAGCAGGCTCGCAGCCGTCGATATATTTAAGACCTCCGGCAAACAACCGATCTCGCGGGACATGGGCACCACCGAGTCCTGCCAGCCGACCTTCGAGCATGGGCTCTTCACCGATCAGGAGGACTTCGACGCCATCCCGTTCCTCAATCCTGATTGCACGGTCCCGATATTCCGGCTCTAAATAATTCAGCCAGAGGTCTGCCGGTTCCATAACGTGGGAATCACAGTCGATGACCGTCATTATGGTATTCTCCAATTTGATCGCGACCAACTATAACGCGGAGAGCGCGGCGAAATGAAGAAGATAGTAAATTGACACCCCATTTACCCGGATTGAGAAAGTATCCAGACTGGCGTTCTTAGCTGACAAATAATCTCGCCGATGCCGCACATTTGCAGAGCCGAGAAAAATGGATGTTCCGATTGATCTCCGGATTTATCTATCAAACGACAGACACATTTTTGGAGCAAGCTTCATGATTGATTTCACGTTGGTAGCAACCTTAGGGGCCCTGATCTTCATCGGCAGTACCGGGTGGATGACTTTCGGCAGACCCGTTCTAACCCCTCAAAGCTGGATAATACCGGCGACGTTATCGATGGTGTTTTTAGCCTTTACAATCTATTCCGTCGTATCGGAAGGCATATCGGGCCCATTGGCCGAGCACGTACGGAACGCCTGGGGCAACCAGATCTGGCTCGATCTTCTTTTAGCCATCGGGATCGCCTGGTTTCTGATACTGCCCGAATCAAAAGCCCGTGGCATGCGGCCATGGCTGTGGCTGGCTCTGATTGTTTGTACCGGCTGTATCGGCTTTTTGGCGATGCTGAGTCGCTTGCTCTACCTGCGGGGAAGGGAAAATACTGTAAACATTTCATAAAATAGGCGCACACGACTTTAGAGTTCTTCGGGATACACCTGTATTCGACGACAATTATCCTGTCCGGCAGCCGCCGTCTCTATGGGTCGGATCATCTGCTAGATTCAGCCCTTGATGCCGACTGGCGAAGTCAGAGCCGGGTAACCGTATGACAGATCAACAAATTCAAAGGTAGCTACTTAGCCCTTCAAAAGCTCTATCTGTTTTCCTAAATGCAACACAAAAAAAACCCGGATTTCTCCGGGTTCTTCTAGGGGGGGGGA
>JAYODE010000067.1:0-4174 GCA_038106185.1 Gammaproteobacteria bacterium
TAGAAAGTGCCTGTCAAGCCAATAGCGCCGCGATTAGTGTTACGTGACTGACAGGATCCGTCACTAGTCCTTGCTGTAGAGGGTGACGATACAGGCGCCACCCAAACCCAGGTTATGTTGCAGAGCGTGTCTGGCACCACTGACCTGGCGGTCGCCGGCGTCACCTCGTAGCTGCCAAACCAGTTCAGTGCACTGGGCGAGTCCAGTTGCGCCCAAGGGATGGCCTTTAGACAGCAAACCGCCGGACGGGTTAGTGACGACTCGACCTCCGTAGGTGTTGTCGCCGTCCCAGATAAATTTTTCGGCAGTGCCCTCGGGGGTAAGGCTCAAAGCCTCATAGGTCAATAATTCGTTAGCAGTAAAGCAATCGTGTAGTTCAACGACTTGAATGTCCTCAGGTCCGATCCCCGCTTTCTCATAAACCTGATCGGCTGCAGCTTTAGCCATATCATATCCAATCAGTTTACGCATGGAGTGGTCTTCCAGCGTGCTACTGTAGTCTGTGGTCATTGCCTGAGCCTTGATAGTGATCGCGTTGGTCAGGCCATGTTTTGCTGCAAAGGCTTCGCTGCAAATGACCGCGGCTGCTGCACCACAGGTCGGTGGACAACACTGATAACGGGTCAAGGGGCCATAGATATGGGGCGAAGCCATGATTTCTTCGACCGTCAATAGGTTCCTGAAAACGGCATAAGGATTATGCGCGGCATGTTGACGGGCTTTTTCGGCAATCTTGGCAAAGGTCTCTGTTCGAGTGCCATACTGTTCTGCATATTCGCGTCCTGCGCCGCCGAAATACTGCGCCGCACCGGGCGCCTGCTTGTCGACACCCTGAAGACTCGCCATTTCCTTAAACATGCGTTTCATGGGATTGGGTCTATCAGTAAAGGTTGCACCCAGCGCACCTGGCACCATCTGTTCGAAACCCAGGGCGAGCGCGCACTCAACCACGCCGGCCTCAACCGCCTGACGAGCCAGAAACAGGGCTGAGGAACCGGTCGCGCAGTTATTATTGACGTTGAATACAGGCACGCCAGTCATGCCCAGTCCGTAGACGGCGGCCTGGCCGGCAGTCGAGTCGCCGTACACGTAGCCAACGTACACCTGACCTATATCGCTGTAGCTTATGCCCGCATCTTGAATAGCAATTCTCGCTGCCGTTTCTCCCATTGTTCCGTAATCGTCACTCTGGCCCGGTTTAGTGAACGGGATCATGCCGACGCCGGCGACTTTTACTGTTGGCATAATCTGTTTCCTCTGTGGAGTAAGTGTGTTCTAGTCCATCATTGCAAAGAACGGCTTATCAGGGACTAGCTTATCAACAAGTAGCTTATCAATAAGTAGCTTATCAAGAATTAGCGTATCAAGAAGTGGCTGCTCTAAGGGCCACCAATATATTTTCTGTGTTCAGCCAAGTCAAACCCACCGACTTAAAGGGTTCGCTGCAAAGCCAGATAAAGCAGTGCGGCGGTTCTCTCTGCCTATATGGCTATCTGTCTATATAACTATATGACTATATGACTATCTGCCAACTATCTGCCAACTATCTGCCAACTATCTGCCTATAAAGAGCTCCAGCCATCAATACCCAAGCTGCGCGCCATCGGCGCGCAGTGGGAAGCCGAGCTTAGGGCGTTTGTCTAGTCGCGCAGTGTTACCGGTAACTCGACGATACCGTGGACGAAGCTCGAGTTCAGCAAAACCGGATCACCAGTGACTTCGACCTTGGAGAAGCGCTTCTGGATTTCCTCCCACATGACCCGCAATTGCATCTCGGCCAGGCGATTACCCACACAACGGTGAACGCCGTAACCAAAGGCGGTATGAGTCCGTGGGTTGACTCGGTCGATAATGAATTGATCAGCCTTGTCGATATAGCTCTCATCGCGATTGCCTGAAATGTACCACATCGCCAGGCGGTCACCCTTTTTGATCTGTTTGCCACCCAGCATGGTGTCTTGTAATGCCGTTCGGGCCATATGCGCCAAAGGTGTTTGCCAGCGAATAATTTCCGGTACCATCTTGGGAATTAAGCCGGGATTCTGCAGGAGTTTTTCATACTGCTCTGGATGTTGATTCAGCGCCAGCACCCCGCCAGAAATCGAGTTTCTGGTGGTGTCATTGCCGCCGACGATCAAGAGAATAATGTTGCCCAGCAACTCTTGCGGCGACATATTATTGGTCGACTCGTCATGTGCCAGCATTGAGATCAAGTCGAACTTGGCTGGCTCTAGCTTTCGCGCTTCATAGTACTGGGTAAAGTACGCCAGGCATTCAAACAGGACTTTAAAGCCTTCTTCCGGATTTTCGAACTTATCAGGATCACCTAATTGCTGCACTGTGTCCGACCAGAATACTAATTTCATTCGGTCTTCCTGAGGCACATCAAATAGCGTCGCGAGCATCTGCCCTGTGAGTTCCTTGGACACATGCTCAACCCAGTTGAACTCCTCATTTCTGGGCAAGCCGTCCAAAATCATGCCGGCACGTTCACGTATCAGTGGCTCCAATTCAGCCAGATTGCGTGGAATGAACATGGGCGTGACAACTCGACGCTGGGCGTCATGCTTGGGAGGATCTTCCTGAATAAACATCGGTAAGGCAAAGGCATCGTCATCCGGGCGCGGCGCGCCACCGAGGGTAATGCCGCCCATGCTTTGCTTTGAGGAGAAAAGGTCATGATTTTTATCGACATACATGATGTCTTCATAGCGCGTGACTGACCAGTAGGGGCCCACGCTGCTCTCTTTGTGATAGTGCACTGGGTCTTCCCGTCGCAGGCGCTCAAAATGAGCCCACATGGTATCGTGGGCAAAAAGCGCCGGATGCGAGGGGTCCAGACCGTCAAGGGGAATCTGATCCACGTCAAAATGCGGATTGATGGCGAAGGCGTCCGCCATTTCCTTATTGGAAATGGTCAAGTCGCCGTTCTTGGCTCTTGCCATAAGGCTGGCGCGTCTTTCGCCATTGCTGTCCAGATACTGTACGCTCATCTTTTCACTCCTGTGTCAGAGTCCATATCCTAGAAGCCTGGCAGGTCGAGTTCAAGCCGAATTGCTCTTTCCGGGAGGCAGATCTGCCTTAAGGACCTGCGCTAAGATAAAACGTCGATTCAACGGGATCAAGGAGGGTGTATGTCTAAGTCGGCCAAGTTGGTCAGCCTGTCGGTGCTCGTGACCCTGCTGTTCTTGACGGCTTATGGATTCTATGCACGATCAGTGGTCAATCCGCGAGTACTGGCTGAACTGCAAACCAATCCGCAAGGTGAGCGGGCAGCGATTGCGATGCAGATCACGCTGCCAGATGGCAAGCAACTGCCGGTAAATTATCTGCGTGAGGGCAATATCGTCTATATGGGTGTCGACGGCTTCTGGTGGCGACAACTGCTGAGTAACGATGCGCCTGTTAGTCTGCTTATCAAGGGACAAGTGTTCACGGGGCGAGCGAGCGTTGTCCTGGACGATCCAGAATACACTCGTGCTATCTTTCGGCGTCTACGGCCAAAAGTACCTGAATGGTTGCCAGACTGGCTAAATGGCAAGCTGGTGGTGATTCACCTGGACGCCAGTGTCGAGTTGAGCCGCTAAGTTAGCATCAATTTTCGTCAACGCGTCTATCAAGAACTTGCCCCAGACTGGCGTACTCCCCGGGCAACCGTTATTCTTGGAGTAATTCGAGTCTGTAACTGAGTAATAAGGTGAGGTTGTTGTGAAATCTATACTGGGCGCCGCTCTGGCGTGTTTATTCTTTATGGGGTTGCCAGCAGCGGCCGATTCCACGCCGCCTGCATCTTTTGAGACCGCCGATCCACAGAGAATGATGTCGGCCGGGTTTGCACTGATGAATTTTTCTGATGAAGAAAAGCAGCAGTTCGGCGCTATCATGCAAGCATTTACTGCAAAAGTGAAAAACCAAATACTGAGAGAGAATCGTCGAAACGAACCTGACTTACCGAGGCGAATTAATCGGCGTTTGCACCATCTGTTTGAAAACCTTGACGAGCAAGTCAAAGCGGTTGTGAGTGCGGAGCGCCAGGCCGGTTATCAGTTGTTTAAGACAGGACTGGAGCGTCATTATGCACCGCCCGAAGCAGATGACCCGGAAAAAGTCGAGATGCTGAAGCGACAAGCTTTTAGACAGGCCACGCGGCGAGAGTGATGCTATTAATGCTGGC
>JAYODE010000067.1:4274-6882 GCA_038106185.1 Gammaproteobacteria bacterium
AATGCTGGCCGGTCCGCGGCGAGGCTGAGTGGTTAAAAAGCGCGACTCAGTTCACCGCTCGGTCATTGTCGGCCCAGTAGGGTTTGCGCAATTCTGTCTTGAGAATTTTGCCCGCGCCAGATAGAGGAAGCGGCTGGTCGCGAAACGCGATGGACCGCGGGCACTTGAAGCCAGCGATCAAGCGTTTGCAGTGGGCGATCAATTCTGCCTCATTGGTCGTAGCAGTCGCGTGTAACACCACAATACCGTGCACCTGTTCACCCCAGGTCTCATGAGGAATGCCGATCACTGCGCACTGGTTGACGGCTGGGTGTTGATACAGGGCATTCTCAACTTCTGCAGAATAAACATTCTCGCCGCCAGAGATGATCATGTCTTTGACGCGATCAACGATAAAGAGATAGCCATCTTCGTCGAGGTAGCCCCCATCACCGGTATGAAGCCATCCATCGACGATGGTTTTGCTGGTTTGCTCCGCCATATTCCGATATCCCATCATAACGTTGGGTCCTCGCATGCAGACCTCGCCAACAACACCGTGGGCTACTGGTTGGTTGTTCTCATCAAATATTGCCAAGTCGATCAGGGGGACTGGCTGGCCCGCAGACTTCATCTTGCCTGCCAATTCACCCTCAAAAGTATGACGGTCCGGGCTTAAAACCGTGATAACTGGAGAGGCCTCAGTTTGGCCATAGGCCTGAAAAAATCTGGTGGTTGGTAAGACTTCCATGGCCTTTTTTATCACAGGCTCAGGCATGGGCGAGGCGCCGTACATGACACTTCTCAGACTTCCCAGTTGGTACTGAGCCGTGTCAGGTGCGTTAACCAACATATTGATCATGGTTGGTACCAGCAGCATACGCTGAATGCTGTTGGCCTGAATACCAGCCATAGTCGCAGTCGGGACAAAGCTCGGCTGAAAGAAATTGGTACCAGCCGTGGCGGCAGAGGTCAGACAGACGATGGCATCGGCGATATGAAACATGGGTGCCACGTGCAGGATGCGATCACCCTCCTGACAGTCAAGTAGCGCCAGTGACTGAAGGGTATTGATGACCAGATTTCGATGGCTCAGCATCACGCCTTTTGAGCGCCCGGTTGTCCCCCCCGTATAGAACAGTCCGGCAATGTCGTCGTTGCTGCGGCGAGCGTCTTCAACAGGTTCAACGTCGATCAGTGACGCGTAACTGAGGCTATCTGCCGGCGCATCGCCGTCATCAATAAAGACGACATGTTGAACGTGTTGCAGTTCGGCGCGAATCTGTTGCACCAGACCCACAAAATTGCTGTCGATGATCAGGACTTTCGCATTGGAGTCATTTAACCAGTAGATGACCTCTGGTCCTGCCAAACGGGTGTTGATGGGCTGAAAGATGGCACCTGCCCAAGGTGTGGCGAACATGAACTCAAAATAGCGGTCACTGTTAAGAGCCAGCATGGCAACGCAATCATCATCACCAATGCCGAGCTTTTGCAGGCCGCCGGCGAAACGGGCGATCTTGTTCTCAAATTCCCGCCACGTTTGGCGACGCTCCCCATCCAATGTAGCCAGGCCCTGGCCTCGGATTTGCGCCGCACGATGAATCAATTGGGTCATCGAAAACATAGGGTGTGCTCCTTAGGTCCAAGGGCAAATCCAGGGAGGAATCCGACATTGGAACTTACTGTGACGTTAGATGAGTGATGTTGCGTCAGGGTTGATAGAAAACTCGAGAATGTTGTTGCTAATACCGTTGAGGATCAAGATAACAATTTCCGGGGCTAAGGACAAATGCGACTGGGCGGGATAACTTTTCGAGGATAAAAAGCAGCGATGATAAAAATCTGCTGTCCACAGACAGAGCAGCATGTGGATGGGTATTGGATTCAAACATTTTCCGCCGAGCGAGAGGATCCAGCAAGCTTGAAGAGCCAGCAAGCTTGAATAGATAGAAGTGGACCATCAGATATGACTGAAGAAAAATAGTGACCGGTGAACGGCTGGCGTTGCGCCAGCCGTTCACTGTGCTAGCGCGTTTGAATATCCGAGATGTACTCGGTCAGATTGTGAATTCTCTGCCGTGCCAGCGCCTCTCGGCGAAAGGGTTTCCAATCTGGTCTGACGCCTTCAAACGCCGCGCCCCAAATGGGCATATCAAGGGTGCCATGTGACAAGGTAGAAGTTTTACCTGTGATGGCGTCTTCAACCGCCTCTCGAGGAAAGACACCATTGTTATTTGCGGCCAGGACAGTCAAGTCAGGAGTAGGCTTTTTCAGGGCTGCTGCCGCAGGTCCATCGCCATTGCCACTTTTGCCGTGACAGGCGGCGCAGAGCTCAAGGTAGAGCTGACCGCCATCGCTGATGGCTGCCTGCTGCCAGCGTAACGGTACTTCGCGTATTTCAATCTCGGCGAGTGCAGCGCTGCCGCTTGCGACCAGGATTAATCCTGTTAAGCCGCGAAGTAGTCCAGTCCAGGACCACTGCCTGTGCAAGCGCTGCCTGTGCAAGTGCTGCCTGTGCAAGCGCTGCCATAGAAAGTGCTGCCATAGCAAGTGCTGCCATAGAAAGTGCTGCCATAGAAAGTGCTGCCATAGAAAGTGCTGCCAGTGCCATTGAAAGGCCCTCGGC
>JAYODE010000032.1:0-15707 GCA_038106185.1 Gammaproteobacteria bacterium
CTAGTCGGGGACGCCTAGGCGGGGGGGCGTTTGAGGTTTGACTCGAGGGCTTGATAGAGGTGCTCATACTGGGTGCTTATACGGGTGCTTGACGCGGCAGTGCGGGCTTTCTGGGTGCGGGGAGTTGGGCGTAAAGCGCGCTGATCAGCTCGTCACGCTTCCCGCGATGGATAGGGTCGCTCCATAGGTTTACACGCTGTTCCGGGTCAGAATTCATGTCGTAAAGCTCGCCTTCACTGCCCTCATACAGGCTGCTCTTTTCATACACAGTGCAAAGCCAGCCGGATTTGTGGTAGATCGACTTAAGGTGCAGGTTGACCTCGCCGTGCACTGAGTCCCATTCGGTGAGGACTGAGGTTCTCTGCTGTATCTCGGCCTGTTCGTCGCTCTTGGGCAGCGCCTGTCCTTCCACCCAGGACGGTGGTTCAAGACCCGCGATCTCGCAGAAGGTGGATGCCAGATCAAGATGCCCCACCGGCAGGGTCACTGAGGCTGCGGGTGTCTGCGTGTGGGTTGCGGGCCGCCATATCATGGGTAGTCGCATTAAAGCGTCGACGTGGTAAGGGCCCTTGAACAACAGGCCATAGTCGCCCTGAAATTCGCCGTGATCGGTGGTAAAAATAATATCAGTATTATCGTACCAACCCTTCGCCCTGAGCCAGTCGAAGACTCGGCCACAGGCCTCGTCAATTAACTCGTTTTCAATGTGGTTCATGGCGTTGATTTCACGAATCTGATCCGGAGTCATGTCTCGCGGTATGAAGTCTCGAGGCGACTCTAAGTTGCTCCAGAGGGTGCCTTCATAGTATCCCAGCCAGTGCTTCGGCTTGGTCGCCAGCAAAGCCTGTCTCGTCGCCGGGTCTGCGCTGTAAAGTGACGGCAGAGGCACGTCACGCCAATTCACTCGGTGCGTTTCCGAGGCAGGCGGATCCCACGGATGATGCGGGTCAGGAAAACTCATCCAACAGAACCAGGGATCCTGATCCTGACGTTGGCCGAGCCAGTCAAGAGTACGATCGGCGACCCAATCCGTATGATAGAGATCTCTCGGAATGTCGCTGGGCCAGACTTGGATCGCCTGGGTTGCACCGCCACCCAGAGTGTTCTGACCGCGAGCGGTCACCATGGGGTAGAACCTGTCTTTCAATTCGGGGTAATGATGGGTCATGAAATGGTCATAGTGGCTGTGACCCTCAAAAAAATGGTTGGCCAGTTCCATATGATCAAAGCCGCGGTGAGGGCCTGTATTGTTTTCAGCAGCCATGCGATTTTCAAAGAAGATGGCTGGATCACCGAGCCAGGGTTCAAAGTGCGCCTTGCCCAGCAGCGCCGTCTCATAGCCATGGTCCTTGAGCCAGTGGGCTATGGTAGGAGTGTCTTCCGGTAAGGCGACACCGTTCATCCAAACACCATGGGTGGATACGTGCTGGCCAGTCATGATGGTGGCACGGGCGGGCATACAGACGACATTCTGGTTGTGGGCACGCTGATAATTAATACCCTCACGGGCGAGTCTATCAATCACCGGCGTCCTGGCAATTGTGCCACCATTACATCCCAACGCATCAAAGCGCATCTGATCGGTAGTGATCAGCAGAATATTGCGTTTCATCGACAGTTTCCTTGTGAACCTTGCCGTTGAGTCTACACAATTTGCCGAGGGTCCGCTGGTCTTGATGCAGCTGCTGGTGTGAATCGAGACAAGCCACAGTCTAATCTGCCAAGACGTGGCCGATGCACAGGATGAGAAATATCATGAGAAAAATACGTTGATTCCAAACTTCCATTCATCTTACTCCGCAAGTTGACGTGTAGGTTTTGAGCCCAGGCGTGGGTTCGGCCGGCATAGCCAAGGTTCCACGCATAAGCGCCGCGAGTGCTGGCTACTCAGCTTTATCGAGTGACCTCGAGTGGCGTCCGTTGATGCATGGGTTACGGACCCGTTGAGCAGAAAGGGCGATAGGCTCGCCACCGAACGAGCCGGTAGCAGCAGGGTGATCGCCAACAGACAGGCTGCGAGCAACGCGAGGTTGAGCAGACGAGTCAAGACAGTTATCAGAAGGGTATAAGCGAGTTGCTTGACCATGTTAATAACTCTGGCTCTGCAGGTGTTTGTCATTCTGGACGTGAGTGTCGAACCAATCGGGTAGCTGCCGATAGTCCGACTCGTGCGACCAGTCGCTGGTGCCTGGAGCATATGACGGCAGGTAGTGAGCGCTGTTGGTACTATGAGGATCGGCGTGACACGCAAAACAGCTTGGGTCAGATGAGTGGATTGACCATTGAGTGACCGGTAGTCTGGCAGCGAGGCCGAATGAATCCCCTTCAAAGCTTGAGCAAAAAGGTTGCCAGCGCAACTGGCACACCTGGTCGATAGCGGATCGGGCTTGCAGATCCAGAGTATCATTGACTGCGGCTAGTCGCTGCAGTCCCGAAGGGTTTTCCAGATGCTGATGATAGGCGAGTGAAATCAGATCGTGGGTCAGGATCTCATGGTTTTGACTGTGCCAGTCTGCGGCCACAGAAGTCGGACCTGTTTCGAGTTGGCTAAGAACGGATGCCCTACTGTTAGATGGCTGATCGCAGGCGCCGAGCATTGCCAGGCTTAACCAGACGGAGAGGTGTTTGAATGAGTGATCCAGGCTTTTCATGGCAACATTGTTGTCGATCAGGATCGTGAAAACCCGCGACCGCTGCTCACAAAAGTTGGAACTGTTTCACAGAAATCGAGTTAGGGAGAAGAAAGCCGGCACGTCACCCTCAGCGCTAGAAGCAAGCCAGCATTGAGTGCGAAATAGAGGCTAGGGAAAGAAGCGATGGAAAGAGGCTATGGAAAGAAGCTATGGAAAGAAGCTATGGAAAGAAGCTATGGAAAGAAGCTATGGAAATACGGTCGAGTAGGGTACGCAGGCTTTTGCTGAATAAGACTGAGGGCCACTGAGGAAGTGCGGCCACCAGACTCGGTGCCAGGCTGGCAGCCGAATCTGGTGGTTCATGTGGGCTTTACTTCTCGCGCAGTATTACCGGCAGGTCAGAGTAACCTTTGACGAATGCTGACTTGACCCAGGTAGGTGAGCCAACGACTTCGATCGCCCTGAAGCGTTTGCCTATCTCCTCCCAAAGGATTTTCAATTGCATTTCCGCGAGGCGATTACCCATGCATCGATGAATACCGAAACCAAAAGACAGATGCTGGCGAGGATGAGCGCGGTCGATCAGGAATTCATCGGCACGTTCAATAACCTCACTGTCGCGGTTGCCGGAGACATACCACATCAACAGCTTTTCTCCGGCCTTGATTTGCTTGCCGCCCAGGATCGAGTCCTGCAATGCAGTTCTGCGCATATAGGCCAGCGGAGTCTGGTAACGAATGATTTCCGGCACCATGCTGGTGACCAGATCGCTGTTGTTGCGCAGCTTCTGATATTCGTCAGGGTTCTGGTTGAGAAACCAGACGCCGCCGGTGATCGAATTTCGGGTTGTGTCGTTACCGCCGACGATCAGCAGCACCAGGTTGCCCAAGTATTCCATGGGGTCCATGTTGCGGGTCGACTCGCCGTGCGCCAGCATTGAAATCAAGTCACCTTTAGGTGGTTGGTTGACGCGCTGATTCCAGAGGCCGGTGAAGTATTCGAGGCACTCGTATAATTCTGCGCGGCGCTGGTCTTCGCTCTCGACGATCACACCGGTTTCAACATCGGCGGTGGCGACGTCAGACCAACGGGTCAATTTGCGGCGGTCTTCAAAGGGAAAATCAAACAGGGTTGCCAACATTTGCGTCGTCAGTTCGATGGAGACCTGATCAACCCAGTTGAATTCTTCGTTGCGGGGCAGGCTGTCGAGAATCGTGACGACTCGGCCGCGTATCTCTTCCTCCATCACTGCCAGGTTTCTCGGTGCCACGACGGGGCTGACTTCTCGACGTTGCTGGTCATGCTTTGGCGGATCCATGGCGATAAACATGGGTAAGGAGAAGTCCTCATCCTGATCTGTCGCGACAATGGACCCCGCTGAAGAGTAAAGGTCGTGGTTGGTGTCCACTTCCATAATGTCCTTGTAACGCGTCACATTCCAGAAGGAACCGGCTTCCGGATGGTCGGTTTGTAAATGTACCGGGTCTTCCTTGCGCAAACGTTCGAAGTAACCCAGGTGGTTGTCATTCTCAAAAATAGTAGCCTGCAGCAGGTCGAAATCATCGAGTGGCAGGTCGTAGGGATTGGGCTGTCGATTCAAGTCTCGGGCTTCGCTCATTAGTCAGCTCCTGGTGATGATCATGGGATAGTGGGTAAATGGGTGCCTGAACTATTGATTTCAATAGTACCTTTCGGTGTCAGCCCACGCTTAAATTCATAACTGTGCTCTAACAGTTGGTTTGTTTGCTACAGGCTGCCTGCAAGTCTTGCAGACGACCAACCTTGCCACCTTTTGATTCCTTGCCGCCTTTTGATTCAAAGTGCTATAAAACAGCCCTTTACTGCTCAGGTCTGGCTAAACCCTCGCCCGCCTCTGGTCGAAGGGACCGGGTAGGGTTGCGAGAGCTGATACCCTGGCGGGTCAAAACAGCCTCAAGACTAACCAACATCGACACAGCTCGCAACGTCAAGTTTGGCCAGGGTGAATTAGATGACCTCCGTAACGTGTCCTATTGGCCGAGTGCGTCGACCCAAGGGTTGAATCGCCGAGTGCTGGAATAGCCGCTCGCGATAATTATTGCGATAATTGCAACGTAACATCCCAAAATGTTCATTTTACGCAAGAAGAAATTTCCTCTAGAGTAGCGGTCTGTTCAGAAGTCGCGCTGAATGCGACCTTCCCTAAAGCTTGTTCAACTCTTCGTGATCGATTGACTCTCCAAAAGGATACCCCCGCCATGGCTAATTATTTCAATACGCTTTCTTTGCGCGAGCAGCTCGCCCAATTGGGTAAGTGTGAGTTTATGGACCCCGCCGCCTTCAGTGATGGTGTTAATTTCCTCAAGGGCAAGAAACTGGTGATAGTGGGCTGTGGCTCGCAGGGGCTCAATCAGGGGTTGAACTTGCGAGACAGTGGGCTTGATGTGTCTTATACCCTGCGCGAGTCAGCCATTAAAGATCAGCGGCAGTCCTGGAAAAACGCGACCGACAATGGCTTCAAAGTCGGAACCTATGGAGAGTTGATACCGACGGCAGACCTGGTCCTGAATCTAACGCCGGACAAGCAACACACAGGTGTGGTGGCAGAGATTGTACCTCTGATGAAAAAGGGCGCCTGTCTGGCTTACTCCCATGGCTTCAATATTGTCGAAGAGGGTATGCAGATACGCGAAGATCTGACCGTCATCATGGTAGCGCCCAAGTGTCCTGGCACCGAAGTTCGCGAAGAATACAAGCGAGGCTTTGGTGTGCCGACCTTGATCGCCGTACATGAGAAGAACGACCCGCAGGGTCATGGTCTGGCGATTGCCAAGGCCTACGCAGCAGGTACAGGTGGTCACAAAGCCGGTGTCCTGATGTCCTCCTTTATTGCTGAGGTCAAGTCGGACTTGATGGGCGAGCAGACGATTCTCTGCGGTATGCTTCAGACCGGGTCCCTGTTGTGCTTCGACAAGATGGTTGCCCAGGGCATAGAACCGGGTTATGCCTCGAAACTGGTTCAGTATGGTTGGGAGACGGTCACGGAAGCGCTCAAGCACGGCGGCGTTACCAATATGCTGGATCGTCTGTCAAACCCGGCAAAAATCAAGGCCTTTGACCTGGCTGCTGAACTCAAAGATATCATGCGACCCCTATACCACAAGCATATGGACGACATTATGAGTGGCGCCTTCTCTTCCGGCATGATGGAAGACTGGGCCAATGATGACGTTAAACTGCTTGGCTGGCGCAAAGAGACGGGCGAGTCTGCATTCGAGAACGCGATCAATACTGAACAGGAAATTAAAGAGCAGGAGTATTTTGATCATGGCATCCTGATGGTGGCCATGGTCAAGGCTGGTGTCGAGCTGGCCTATGAGACCATGACAGCAGCAGGGATCAAGGCAGAGTCTGCCTATTATGAATCACTGCATGAGACTCCGCTGATTGCCAATACCATCGCACGTAAAAAATTGTACGAGATGAACAGCACCATCTCTGACACGGCTGAGTACGGGTGTTATCTTTATAATCACGCCTGTTTGCCTCTGTTGTCAGACTTTATGGCAAAGATTGATACCGACGTTATTGGCCGCGGATTAAGCCTCAAGGATACCAGCGTTGATAATCGACGCCTCATCGAAGTCAATGCGGCAATGCGCAGTCACAGTGTCGAAAAAATCGGCCAGACTCTTCGCGGATACATGAGTGCGATGAAGAAAATCATCTAGTGGTGAAGGCCGATGCAACCGCTGAGTGACACGATTTGCGTGCAGCAGTGCACGGCGAAATTTAATGACAGTTTTTCGCTGAAGTCGATCAGCTGGGAGATCAAGCCGGAGCAGTGCTGGGTGGTTCTTGGACCAAATGGCTCGGGTAAGTCTGCCTTGGGTGCATTGCTGGCGGGCGAGGGAGAGATTCAATCCGGTACTCTAACGGGTTTGCCAGGTCGAGTGGCCCTGGTCTCCCTGGAAGCTCAGGCGCAACTCATTCAGGCGGAACGTGACAAAGACGACAGTGATATCACCGATGTTGTGTTTACCGGAACGCCTGTCCACGAAATGCTTGGTGAGGGGTGTGTCGATCCTGAGTTACGCAGCGACCTGATACAACGATTCAATTTAACCGCATTACTGAATCGAGGATTTCGGCAGCTGTCGACGGGCGAAACCCGAAAGCTGATGCTTGTTCGAGCATTGGTCAGCCGTCCCAATCTGCTGATTCTTGACGAGCCCTTTGATGGTCTTGATGTGCAGGCTGTTGCAATCTTGCAGCGCTGTCTATCTGAGCGCTTGCCGACGACAACTCTGCTGTTCATTCTGAATCGCTTTGCCGAGATTCCAGTTTTTGCGACTCATTTGGCACTATTGCGGCGTGGTGAGATGGTGCAGCAGGTTGCCACCAGTGATGTGCTGGCAGTTGAGCAACTACAGCAATTATTGCACCTGCAGACCAGTGACTTGCGTATCCCGAGGTTAGACGACGAGGTCCCTGTTTCGGTACTTAATCCGAATCAGCCGCTGGTAGACATTCGTAACGCAAGAATCGCGTATGGGGACAAGGTGGTATTCGACCACCTTGACTGGCGAATTGAGCCCGGTCAGCACTGGCAATTGTCAGGTCCGAATGGCAGTGGCAAAACCTGCCTGTTGAATCTCATCACGGGCGATAATCCGCAGTGCTATAACAATGATATCTTCGTCTTTGGCTATCATCGTGGCAATGGTGAAAGCATCTGGGATATCAAGCAGCATATCGGTTATGTCTCATCAGGCTTGCAGTGGGAATACCGAGTCAGTATCAGCGTTCGCAATGTGATACTCTCTGGCTTCTACGATAGCATTGGCCTTTATCAGTCTGCCTCAGACAGCCAGTATCAGATTGCACAACAATGGCTGACATTGTTAGGCATGGATCAGAGAGCGGATGCGCCATTCCAGCAGCTGTCCTTTGGTGACCAAAGAATGCTGCTGATCGCTCGAGCAATGGTCAAGCATCCGCCACTTCTGATTCTTGATGAACCCTGTCTGGGGCTGGATGATCTGAACCGACAGCTGGTTCTGGCGTTGATTGAGAAGGTTTGTGCCGAAACGCAGACCGCGGTGGTTTATGTGAATCATCACGCCGCAGATCAGATTGCGGGTATTGACCATTACCTGGCGCTTGATCAGCGTGCCTGAGGCCGCGTCTGCTCAAAAGCTGCAAACGTCATGTCTTAAAAATCATGGCAGCCATGACATAACTCTTGGAATGTGAGACTCATGCCGACACAAACACCAGGCTTTCCCCTGGTCTTCGCCAAACGTATTCTCCTGTTTGCGTTGATTGCCGTGGGTATGGGGCAGACAGTGTTGTTTGCTATTTTGGCGCCGTTAGGTCGAGAAGTCGGCCTGACCGTTATTCAAATTGGGACGATTATTTCGGCCTCTTCCATCACAGTGTTTCTCTGTATGCCGATTTGGGGACGCGCGAGTGATCGATGGGGCCGCAAACGTATTATCCTTGTTGGCTTGTTTGGCTATAGTTTGGGTACCGTGCTGTTTGCCGCCGTTTTCAAATCGGCAATGATGGGCTTGTTCCCCCCGATGGTCGCATTTATCGCCCTGATAGTCTCACGGATGGCGCATGCCTCTGTGATGTCGGCTACCATGCCAGCTGCCAGTGCCTATATGGCGGATATTACCGATATCGCAACCCGTACCAAAGGAATGGGTGCAGTAGGCGCCGCGAATAATTTGGGTGCTATTCTGGGACCAGCCTTGGGTGGTGGTCTGGCAATATTTTCACTATTAACCCCTCTGTGGTTTTCTGCCGCTATTACCATTGTCACTGCAGCGATTGTCTGGGTCTACCTGCCGGAAGTGCCGCGCCAGGTTTTGACACGAAAGCCGCCGAAGATGAAACGCACAGATCCCCGAATCCTGCCGTTTATGATCGTGGGTGTATTGATGTTTATGGGTTTTGCGATCGTTCAACAGACCATGGCTTTTCGATTCCAGGATGTCCTGGCGTTGACTGCGGTTGATACCGCGCGAACATTTGGTTTGGGCATGATGTTGTCAGCAGCAGCCTCACTCTTCTCTCAGGCGATTCTGGTACAGCGCCTGGATATTCGACCCTTTAACCTGTTGCGCATTGCCATGCCATTGTTGATCCTGGCCTTTGTCATTATGGCGACGGCAGAAACCCGAATCTTATTGCTGTCAGCCATGACACTGTTGGGACTTGGCATGGGCCTGGCTGGTCCCGGCTTTATGGCGGGTGCGTCATTGGCAGTTGGTCCGGAAGAGCAGGGTGCAGTAGCGGGTGTTGCCGGCTCCTGCGGACCCCTGGGTTTTACCATAGGGCCGATTGTCGGCACCTTCTTATATTCAATTCAGCCGGAATACCCCTATATCTTCACGTTATTGGTGTACTTGCCGTTGCTGGTGTTTGTGCTGTGGCATAAGGACAAGATCTAAACTGAAGGGTTTTAAAAAGACGAAATACGTTTGCTTTTCGGTATTTCGCTCCGCGAAAACCTGTCAGCCTACACGTTTTCGCCTTTGGCGAAATACGTGTAGTTATTAGCCTTTGCCTTTGGTTTTGTTTTTGTGCTTACCAGCATTCTTTTCGATAAAGGCATAGATCATGCCCGCAACGTCTTTGCCGGTAGAGGTTTCTATGCCTTCCAGGCCAGGTGACGAATTCACTTCCATGATCAGAGGACCACGGTCTGAGCGAAGAATATCGACGCCGCACATGTTCAGGCCCATAGTAGATGCCGCTTTGATGGCGGTCCGCCGCTCTGCTGCGGTGAGTTTGACCAGCTGGGCGGAGCCGCCTCGGTGCAAATTGGAGCGAAATTCACCGGGCGCAGCTCGGCGTTCCATCGCGGCAATCACCTTGTCGCCCACCACAAAGCAGCGGATATCTGAGCCTTTTGATTCTTTAATAAATTCTTGTACCAGGATATTGGCATTCAAGCCCATAAATGCCTCGATGACACTGCTGGCGGCTTTTTTGGTTTCAGCCAGGACTACGCCAATGCCCTGGGTTCCTTCCAGCAACTTTATCACCACCGGTGCACCACCCACCTCCCTGATGAGGGCGTCTGTGCTTTCGGTACTGTGTGCATACGCTGTAATGGGTATACCAATTTTCTTTCGAGACAATAACTGCAGTGAACGCAATTTGTCCCGAGACCTGGCGATCGCAACGGACTCGTTGACACAATAGACGCCCATCATCTCGAACTGCCGCAGAACGGCTGTGCCGTAGGCCGTCACTGATGCTCCAATCCGGGGAATGACCGCGTCAAAATCATCTGCGCCAAACTCTTCGTTGCGATAGTGCAGGGTCGGTTTTTCGGAGGTAATGTCCATAAAACACTTGAGATGATCCAGAACACGCACCTCGTGGCCTCGAGCGACACCTGCATCGACCAGTCGGCGCGTGGAGTAGAGTTTTTTGTTTCGAGACAAGATGGCAATGCGCAAGTAGGACCTCTCAGTAGATGGAGCGATAGCGGAATCAAGACCTTGATGGAGCCCATATGTAGCCCATATGTAGCCCATATCCAGTAGGGTTCCGAGGTACGGCATTATATCATGATAGTTGGGCTTGGTAGCGGTATGAATTCTCATCGCTGATACACGGCGCTGACAAGCTGGTCAGAACCCCTGCTTCGGCAGTCCAGTTCAGGGTTAAAAAAAGAGTGCTTGGCGGCTTGCGGCAAGTGTGTTCTATTTCATGTCAATGTTACTTGGCGAGGGCCGACGATGCGATTGAAAGATAAGGTGATAGTCATTACAGGTGGTGCCGGCGAACTGGGCACGACCATGGCGGCCAGATTTTTGGCTGAAGGTGCTAGCCTGTTACTGGCAGACCTTGATCTGGCTGCGCTACAAGCAGCCGCTCATCGTCTCGGCGGGGAGCGCATTGCATTGTGCGTGGCCGATGTTGGCGAGGAGGCGGATAACGAGCGTATGATCAAGCAGGCGGAAGCGACCTACGGCGGCGTCGATGCGTTTATTGCCAATGCCGGCATTGAGGGCAAGATGGGTCCCTTAACGACTCAGGCTGCCGAGGACTTTGATCGAGTCATGCGCGTTAATGTTCGTGGTCCTTTCCTGGGTATCAAGCATGCGATGCCAGCTATTGCCCGCCGCGGTGGTGGCAGTATTATCATTCTATCCTCCATCGCCGGCGTCACCGGCAGTTCCGGTGTTGCGCCTTATTCTATCAGCAAGCATGCGGTGATTGGTTTGATGCGCAGCGCAGCACTGGAAGGCGCACCTGCTGGCGTGCGGGTCAATACGATCAATCCGGCGCCGATGGTGGGTCGTATGATTCGCTCGATCGAGGAGGGCCTTAGCCCGGGGCATGCGGACGAGATGCGGGCAAACTATGTTGCAAACGCTATACCCATGGGGCGCTATGCCAACTTTGAGGACATGTCGGGATTATTGGTGCTGCTTGCCAGTGATGAAAGCAGTTTCCTGACGGGCAGTGTCTATATGGCAGATGGTGGTATGAGTGCGCGCTGAAGCAGCGCTCATTTTCGAGCTATGAGGTAGATACCAATAATAAAACTCACAGCGCCACCAATGTAATATCTGACGACCTCGTCTGTATCAGAGGCGGTTACCATACTCGATAGCTGTGCGGTCAGAGAGTTGGACAATTCATAGGCCCAATATTCCAGCCCCAGTCCTAGAATTGCCAAGGCGACACCGATCAGTTTTAGTGTTTTTGGGGAGCGGTTAGCCATAGGGAATCCTCATTAAAACTTTGGTGCAAAAAGTCATGGCACTGAATCAGCATCGCTCGTGGCGCATTGGCTGATAGGCCAGTCTACTTGATCCAAAAGGCTGCAGGGGTGTGTCGGTGGCATAAAATTCCAGTTGGCGCCAAGGCGCACAACTGGAAGGGCTTTATATCAGTGGCTTTAATTCGCCGATGAAGCCATTCAGGTGGCTTTTGTTATTGTCTCGTTTGCTGACAGGATTAGAAGTCCTTTTTACTGGCTTTCTTCTCCTTTTTTGCTTCTCGCTTTTCTTTCAGGTTTTTCTCTGGTTTCTTCTTGACGGCTTTTTTTGCATCTTGACCTTTCGACATAGCTTGCTCCTTCTAGCAGGTAATCCCAAAAAGCATGACTATTGTATGGCTAATTTCAAAACAAGTAATCAGCCCTGATGGGTAATTTTAAAATATTTTTTTCACCCCCATTGCGTAACCTCGAGATAAGCAAAACAACCCCGGGAATCGCTACGCTCCAGTGTGGCAGCATGCTCGGTGCGGAGGGGGTCCTGGGCTTTTGCGGGCATTGCCGTCGAAGCCGAGGTCGTTCTGACGTCAGGCGTGCGCCTGATATTGAGGAAGATCGTCGGTGATAGTATGCCAGGCGGCTTTGGACCCGACGAAAATATGTGCGCTGGGCCGCACGGTCGGTTCCTCCGTCAGGGTGCCAAGGGTGACGTGAACGAAGGCTCCGTCCCTGACCACAGAATACAGCAGTGAGCCGCAGGATTTGCAATGAATATCCTGGTTGGTTTCGTCACCATAGCGCAACAGATTGTTATCGCCTTGCGTGATCTCGAGCCTGTCGCGCTCAATGCCGGCAAAGGGCTTGAAGGCCGACCCTGTCGCACGTCGGCAATCCTGACAATGACAGATGAGTGAATAGAGGAAGGCGTTTTTGACGGTATAGTGAACGGCACCACACAGGCACCGGCCGCTAAGCAGGGTTAAGTTCTTGTGATCACTCATGGGGTAATTCCTCATTGAATGCGGATACATAGCGGACCACGCCCTTGGTTGAAGCGAGTGTCCCGTGAATCAGTTCAAGCTGCATGAAAGCGGTAGTTGCGCCGTATTCATTGGCCAGGTGGGACCTGGAAAAACCGAATCGACCATAGTAGTTCGGCTCTCCCAGCAGGAACAAAGCGGATAAGCCAAGGTCTCGGCTAGCGGCAATCGTCGCGCGCATCAGGGCACTGCCTACGCCTTGGCGCTGATACTGAGGCAAGACTGAAAGCGGTGCAATGCCAGCGAAATTCCCGCTTGTGGTTACTGCCTTGAAGTCTTGCGCAACAGTGACAGGAGACACAAGTACGTGGCCAACAATTACGTCGCCCCAAAGGGCAACCAGCGAGATGAGCGATTGCTGGCGGCTGCGAATGGTTCTTACTAGCTCGGCTTCTCCCGGGCGGCTGAATGCCGACCAGACGACCTGATGGATCTGTTTCTGGTCTTTCGGGGCTTCTGCTCTGATGTCAAACGTCATTCTTGCTTATCCAGATGAGTACTGATTTTTGCCCCGGTGACCTGGAACGCGAGTGGCGGGCTTCCCTTGATGAAGGGCGCGTTGATTATGACGATAGTTGGGGATCTGCGACAAGTATTGCGGACTAGCGTGTCTATTCGATGGGCGGAGCTTGCAGTAGAGTCCGCCGAGCAAGCGAGCGGCTGGGTTGAAGCGATGAACTTGGAGGCTTGCGCTGCGATCGCCGAATACTGGTTTGATTCGATTGAAATTTCGAAGTTGTTACATTAATGTGAGCCATTAAACGCTGAATCAAGCGATATGAGTTATCGAACAAAAATAAAGTAGGACCCGGAATGAAAAAACTAGGTATCGTTATTGCAGTGCTACTTCTCGTCGGATACTTCGGATGGCAGAACCGAGTCGATATCCTGGTGTGGGGTGCGCCCAGATTGACGACACTCATGAATCCGATAGTGCCGAATCAACCGACGCAATGGCGGCAAGGACCCGAAGCTGCGGTGCTTTCTGCCAATGAACGTCAACCCAACATTATCCTCATTCTCGTCGACGACATGGGGTTCAATGACATCTCTCTGTATAACGGTGGTGCCGCGGACGGTAGCCTGCAGACACCCAACATCGATGCTATTGCCCAGCAAGGTGTGTCCTTCGGTAATGGCTACGCAGCGAATGCTATCTGTGCGCCGTCGCGTGCCTCCTTGCTGACGGGCCGCTATTCGACTCGATTCGGCTTCGAGTTCACGCCAATACCTCGAGTGGGTCCGCGCATCTTCCAGTGGATGCAGGACCAAAATCCAAGCCCGCTGCTTGCTAACATCGATGTTAAAGGCGCGGCTGACTTACCAGATATGATTCAGCAGGGCGTGCCTACGGAAGAGATTACTATTGCTGAAACCCTAAAGACGGCTGGCTACTACACAGCGCATATCGGTAAGTGGCACATAGGTGGCGCCGATGGTATGCGGCCGGAAGACCAGGGGTTTGATGACAGCCTCTACATGAGCGGTGTCCTCTATATGGAGGAAGACGATGCGCAAGTCGTGAATGCTAAGGTGGACGACCCGATCGATAAAATGGTCTGGGCGTTTGGCGAATACAGTGCGCAGTTTAATGGCGGTCCACGTTTTAAGCCGAATGGTTACCTGACCGACTATTACACGGAAGAGGCGGTCAAGGTGATAGATGCAAACCGTAATCAGCCATTCTTTTTATACCTGGCGCATTGGGGTATTCATAATCCGCTGCAAGCTAAACAATCTGACTATGCCGCGTTATCGCATATTCAGGACCCCAAAATGCGGGTCTATGCGGCCATGATTCGTGCTTTGGATCGCAGTGTGGCGCAGATTAACGAGGCACTTGAGCGAAATGGCATTGCTGACAATACGCTGATTGTATTTACCAGCGACAACGGTGGAGCTGACTATATTGGTTTACCCGATGTGAACAAGCCTTATCGTGGCTGGAAGCTGACCCATTTCGAGGGCGGTACTCACGTCCCCTATATGGCAAAGTGGCCGGTAAAAATCGCCCCCGGCACTGAACTTTCCGCGCCCATCCACCATATCGATTTGTTTCATACCTTTGCGGCCGCGGCGGGCGCTGATATCCCCACTGACCGAAAGCTCGATGGTGTCAACCTGCTGCCCTATATTCTCAAAGAAAAGCAGGGTGAGCCGCATGAGACCTTGTTCTGGCGCCAGGGTCATCATCAGGCCGTCCTTCACCGAGGCTGGAAGCTAGTGCGCGCCGATCGACCTGACAAGCGCTGGTTGTTTCACTTGACGGCTGATCCTACGGAGCAAAACAATCTGGCTGCGACCCATCCTGAGCAACTTGCCCTGCTTGAAGGCCTGTTGGCTGTTCATAATGCCGAACAGGTAGCGCCCTTGTTCCCGAGCGTGCTCGATAGTCCGATGTTGATCGACAAGGATGGCTCAAAAACCTACGTCGAGGGTGATGACTACATCTACTGGCCTAACTAGCAGGCGAATAGGACACATCTCGCTCGTTCAGTTCGCGAGTCCAGGCGGCGAATTCTAACTGAATGCCGTCTGGGTCAAAGAAGTAGATAGAGCGAACAAATACAGTTTCATCGTTGCTGACGCTGACTCCGCTCGGAACGTCGGCGTGATTGACGACCTCTGTTGCCTCTATACCCTTGGCGACAAGCCGGTCTCTGTAGGCTTGAATATTGTCAGGAGCAACATTAAAGGCAACATGGTTCATGGTGCCCGGTGTTGCAGCTATCTGTCGCAGCCGATCGTTTGAGACTTTTTTGGGGCCGTTCGGAAACCAGAAAAATGCCAGCGAGTCGCCGTTACCAATATCAAAAAAGAAATGCTTGCCTCTGCCGTTCGGCAGATCCAGTGTCTTGGTGAGTGGCATGCCAAGCACATTGGTATAAAAGTCCACAGTGACGTCCATATCCGCGCAAACGAGTGCCAAGTGGTTGATACCGCTGAATTCAAAGTCTGCCATAGGACTGGCTTCCGGTGAGGTTGGTACTGGAATACTAGCATGGATTCAATTCCTGCGGTCGAGCCTCGATAAAGCCAAAAGGCGGGGAAAGATAGTGGCGCGACTTGCGGTCAGGGCAGTTGATGATCCTGCAGACCAGTCGCTGAGATTGCTGCCCTCTGTGTTGTCTGATGCAAATCAAGATGGCGCGCTTGATTCACGATTAGATTAAGCCTTTCTGCGAGACCTGCTAAAGCTCGCTGTCAGACAGGTCACGTGTCTCAGGCAATCTGGCTTCAGGCAATCTGGCTTCAGGCAATCTGGGTTCAGGCTAACTGGCGTAAAAGGAGCATCCAATGACTAAT
>JAYODE010000032.1:15807-22185 GCA_038106185.1 Gammaproteobacteria bacterium
TTCAGGCAATCTGGGTTCAGGCTAACTGGCGTAAAAGGAGCATCCAATGACTAATCAGGCAATAACTCATCAGGCAATAATTCATCAGGCAATAACTCATCAGCCAATAACTAACCAGCCAATAACTCATCAACCAGTTAACAATGAACCAATGACTAATAAAGCCAAGGCGATAGCAATCCTGCTGGGAATGATTCTGCTCAGTGGCTGTGCGGGTCAGGGTCAACACGAGCAGGCGGGCACTGTGATCGGTGGTCTTCTGGGTGGAGTGCTGGGTTCCCAGGTTGGAGAGGGGCGTGGTCGTACGGCTGCTATTATCGCTGGCACCATGATCGGCGCAGCAGTGGGTGGTTCCATCGGTCAGTCGATGGATGAAGTTGACCGGCAGAAAGTGGTTATGAGTCTGGAAACGGTGAGAACTGGCGTACCTACTCGATGGACGAATCCAGACACCGGTAATGCCTACTCGGTGGTCCCAACCCGAACCTGGGAGAGCAGTGCGGGTCCCTGTCGAGAATATACGATCGATGCCAGCGTGGGTGGTAAAGAGGAAACTGTGTACGGGACTGCCTGTCGGCAGGCTGATGGTAGCTGGAAGACGCAGAACTGATGGTCTGCAACTAGTGGAAGATATCGCGCAGCAGGCCAAGAGCGACCTGGTCGCCTTGCTGCGAAGGCGAGGCATTAGAAACCCGAGTGTCTTACGCGCCATGCTGGATGTGCCTCGAGAGGAGTTTGTGGGTCTGGATCTGGCCGAATTCGCCTACGATGATGCGCCATTGCCGATTGGCGAGGGTCAGATACTGGCGCAGCCCTATTTGGTGGCGCTGTTGCTTGAGGCGCTGAATCTCACCGCCACGGATCGAGTCTTGGAGCTGGGCACGGGTTCTGGTTATGGGGCGGCCCTGTTATCTTGTATCGTCAGTCGGGTATTCTCTGTGGAGCCTCACCCACAGTTGGCGCACCAAGCGCGTACCCGGTTGCAGCGGCTGCAGTTCGACAATGTCAGTGTGCTATGTGGCGATGCCACCTTGGGTTGGCCAGAACATGGACCCTATAGCGCGATTCTCCTTGTTACAGGCGTATCTCAGGCACCCGAAGGGATTCTGGAGCAGCTTGCGGTTGGTGGTCGCCTGGTCATGCCGACAGACAGTCCAGCGCGAGAGCAGGGTCTATTGCGAATGACGAGAGTCAGTCAGGATAAGCTGGAGGTCGAGACGCTGCCGCGCGTCAGATATGTCCCGCTCTCCAAATCTGATGCGCTCGACACGAGTGTGCTCGATCAAGCTGAGGTGCTGGATCGATTGTTCAAACGTCGAGGGCATCGAACGATAAAAGCACAATTGTCGCCCGTCTCTGAGCTCATCGAGCGCGCTGCTTTTCATATTCCCAGCATCGACCATGTTAATCTCTCCGGTCTTCTCAATCGAATCGGGCACGCGCGAGTTGTTTTACTTGGTGAAGCCAGTCATGGCAGTGCCGAGTTCTACGAAATGCGAGCGCGCATTACTCAGGCATTGGTAGAACACAAGGGTTTTAATTTCGTCGCAGTTGAAGCCGACTGGCCCGACGCGGCGCAAGTCAATCGATTTGTTCGCGGTGCCAGTCCCGGCGCCTCTTTGGAGCCGGTCTTCACACGATTCCCCACTTGGATGTGGGCCAATACTCAAGTCCTGGCCTTTGTAAAATGGCTTCGCGACTTCAACGCCAGTCACTCAACTGTGCGTTCGGCAGTTGGTTTCTATGGGCTTGACCTATACAGCTTGTTCAGCTCTATCAACGCCGTGATTCAGTATCTAAGAGGTATTGATCAGGAATTGGCGATGATCGCACAGCACCGTTACGGCTGCCTGACGCCCTGGCAATCTGACCCGGCCACCTATGGTCGATTGGCAATGACTGATCAACACCGCAGCTGCGAACGAGAGGTGGTGCTGGTGCTGGACTCTTTGTTGCGAAAACGCGTCGCTGACACGGAAAATACGCAAAATAAGGATCAGCAGCTTTTTGATGCTGTCTCGAATGCTCGTCTGATCAAGAATGCAGAGCAGTATTATCGCCTCATGTATCGTGGTTCCACGACCGCTTGGAATCTTCGGGATCAGCACATGTTTGAAACCCTAAATCATCTGTTAGCGTTTCATGGTGCTCATTCAAAGGCGGTCATCTGGGCGCATAACTCCCATATCGGTAACGCGGCGGCGACGGAGATGGGCGCCCGAAATGAAATCAACATTGGTCATCTGTGTCAGCAGCAATTGGGTCGGGATGCTTATAAGATCGGTTTCGGTACCCATCTTGGTACGGTAGCTGCTGCCAGTCACTGGGGAGAGCCGATGGAGGTTAAAGTCGTTCGACCCTCTCACCCGGCCAGCTATGAGCGACTGTGCCATGACGCTGGTCTTGATGCCTTCCTGCTACCACTTCGAGATGCCCGCCAACCCGTCGTTAGAGCCCTGCAAGAGGCGCGTCTTGAGCGCGCCATCGGAGTGATCTACCGGCCAGAGACTGAACTTGCCAGTCACTACTTCAATGCCTCACTGCCGAATCAGTTCGATGAATATATCTGGTTTGACGAGACTCGGGCCATTGACCCGCTGGGACCAGAGACAGGTGAGGGTGCACCAGAGACATTTCCATTTGGGCTTTGAGATTAAGCCATGGGGTCAGGTCTCGACTTGTTGGGGTTCTCGTGGTTTTGCTAGTTCCGTTTCAGGTGATAGCCAATTGGCTCAAAGGGTTGTAATTTCTCCATCCATAGGGACCACAGCATTGCCAGGTCTTCAGTCGGGTCATAATTCGGCTGGTCCAGCGGTTTAAGAAGGTCGAGGATTTCAAATTCAAATGTGGTCTCGCCATGCTCAAGCCAATCTGCCTGCAGGTTTTTGATAGTTTCACTGCGGGTCTTGAGTGACATGCGATGCCGATTGATACGAGCTCGAATGTCCTTGCTGAAGCCGATATAGGCCTTGTCGTTTTTGGTATTGCGAATGCGGTACACGCCCATTTCTTTCGCAGTCGATTTGTAAGCCTGTATGAGTGCCTTTCTCGTTTCCGTGTCGGTCAATTTCTTATCCCTGTGGTGGGCTTAGTCGTCCACCCTTCTGATTTATTGCTTCTTGACCTGAACTGTTATCGTGAATAGAACAGGTATGCCGTCTCACCCATGGGGTGATTCAGCGATGCGAGTGGCATGCCGCGAAGGTGAATTGTCTCAGCAGCAGGTGCTCAAGTACAGGTTCAGCAGGTGCCCAGTGTGCCGGAGTGAATCGCAGGCTAATGCGGCGTGGGCCTGACGCGCTCCAGTGCATAGATCAAACCGCGGAGTTCTGCTAACGACTTCATTCTGCCGGCGTAAGAATAGCCAGGTTTTACGCCTGGTTTATCTTGTTCCTCGGCGAGTGTATGACCGTGATCGGGGCGCATGGGAATTGGGTCCTGGTGGTTACGTCGGGCTTCTTCATCGAGCAGGGCTGAGACCAAGCCAATCATGTCATTGTCACCGTCGAGATGGTCGGACTCATAGAAGGACCCATCAGCTTCGCGTTTTATATTTCGCAGGTGTACAAAGTAGATGCTGGGACCAAAGGCACGAACCATAGCCACCAGGTCATTGTCCGCCCGCGCCCCGAATGAGCCTGCGCACAAGGTCAGGCCGTTACTGGTGCTGGGCACCGCGTCCAACAGCGCCGTGGCATCACTGGCAGTGGAAACGACCCTTGGTAGTCCGAACAATGAAAAGGGTGGGTCATCCGGGTGAATGCACATTCTGACGCCCGCCAACTCGGCACTGGGTATGACATCCCGCAGGAATTCGAACAGGTTGGCGCGGTAGCCCTCTGTGCCAAGGGCCGTAAAGTCACGGATCGCTCGGCGAATGCTGACGCGATCATAGGATCCTTCGCCACCTGGCAAGCCGGCGATAATATTTTTCTCCAGTAGATCACGCTCGCTCTCTGACATGGCATCAAAGCGTGTTGCCGCTAGCGCTAACTGCGCCTCTGTATAATCTGCTTCAGCATTCTCCCGCTGCAGCATATGGACGTCATAGGCGATGAAGTCAGTCATCTCGAAACGTAACGCCTCAGCTGAGTTAGGTAGGCTGTAGGCAAGATTCGTGCGGGTCCAATCTACGACCGGCATAAAGTTATAACAGACCGTACGAATGCCTGCTTCGCCCAGGTTCAGCAGTGTCTGTTGATAATTCTTCAAATAACGTTGGTAATCGCCAGTTCGAGTTTTGATGTCATTATGCAAAGGTACGCTCTCAACGACAGACCACTCCATACCTTGCGATTCGATCAGTATTTTTCGTTCCATGATCGCCGCCAGTGGCCATAGTTCGCCCGTGGGTATCTCATGCAAGGCAGTCACAATGCCGGTAGCCCCGGCCTGTCTGATTTTCTGCAGCGTAATGTTGTCTTCCGGTCCAAACCAACGCCATGTCTGTTTCATCTAAAACTCCTGAGAGGCGCATTACAGGTTCGCCGCTGGGGTGATGGGGGCAGTTTCAGGCAGCACCCATTATTACTCGTAATGATTAAACTCGGCCGTCCAGAAATAGGCAACTGCAATCGTGCGAAAACTTACAGCCTTTCTGCCAGAAACGCCTTGATCGTCGCCTGGCTGCCTTGTTTTTGCAGCTGCTTCAGATATCCGTCAGCGAGGGCAAGAAATTCTGTTAGCTGGGAGGCGATGTGCTGCAGTCCAATACTGTTCAGCAGCGCACCGATCGGCGCAGTCTCATGACGCGCCAACACTTGAAGCAATTCGTCTGCAAACGGATCTGTGATCAAATAGGTTTCGCCATTGTCTCGACTTTGTTCGAGAAATTTTGCCCAACCCGCCAGCGCCAGGGCGTGTGCTCTGAATGCCTTAGCGGGTCCCGGTCGCACGGTTTCCAGCCAACGCTGGCGAATTTTTTGCGAGCCATCTTCGGCTATCTGGGCGGTTCTGTGTTTGAGCGCGGGGTTAGCAAAGCGTTGCAGCAGTTGCCGCTGATATGTGTTCAAGTCGAAACCTTCAGGCATCTGCAGTTCGGGAACGACTTCCTCCATGAAACGTTTGACCAATTCGGCGAAAAGTTTGTCGCTAACCACTTCGTGGACATGTTGATAACCACTCAGTTGTCCCAGGTAAGCAATCAGGGAATGGCTGCCATTGAGCAGGCGCAGCTTGGCCTGCTCAAAGGGCTTGGCGTTGCTGACAAAGACTGCGCCAGCCAGCTCCCACTCAGGCCGCCCGGCGATAAATCTGTCTTCGATAATCCATTGGCTAAAGGTTTCAGTAAATACGGCGGCCGGGTCCTTAAGACCGCTCTCTTGCGTGAGTGCCGCTAAGTCCGAAGCAGTAGTGGCCGGTACCATTCGATCGACGACGCTGTTAGGAAAGCTAACGTGGTTCAGGATCCAGCTGCTGAGTTGAGGGTCGACTCGTCGCGCAAAGTCCGTCACAACCGCCTTGAGCGTATCGCCATTGTTAGGCAGGTTATCGCAGCTTAACAGCGTCAGATCACTATTCGAGGTTGCTCGACGGCGTTGCAGTCCGGCGATGAGAAAGCCTAATGCAGACTGGGGCTGCTGAGTGTGCGGCTGATCGCGAAATGTCTCCAGGTCAGCCGCTATGTCGGATTGGGCGACCCCAAGGCCACCGGTTGCGGGATCGTAGCCATAGCCTTTTTCGGTGATCGTCAGGCTGATAATTTTTGTGTCGGCAGCAGCGATCGCTTCGAGAATTTTATGGCTGTCTTGAGGTGCACACAGGACATCCTGAATCGCACCTATAATTTGTTTCGACACGGTCTCGCCATTGCGTTGAACCAGCGTATAGAGACCGGCTTGTGGGCGAAGTTGTTGTTGGGCTCGATCGCTTCGAAGGCTCACCCCCAGAATGCTCCAGTCACCACCCCCGGCGTTCAACACGGTGTCTGTGTACCAGGCCTGGTGACCCCGATGAAAGGCCCCGACGCCAATGTGAACTATGCCGATTTTACATTCGGTGCGGGTATAGTTGGGTCTTCCAATCTCGTCAGGCAGATCGAGCATCGTGCTCGGCTGAAGGCGAATGCCAGATTCTGCAGGATTCACGGCTGTTGCGCTCTGAGTGTCAGATTAGCCTCGCGTTGTGCCGCTCGCAGTTGACGGGATACCCTGCGGGGAACAGATCTCGCATTAATTGATAAACGTCGATTGGCTGTCATATTGAATCTGTCGAGTCAGAGTATTTGTGAATGCCCGGTCGCTTGCTCAAGTGTCGTGGTCGACGAGAACCAGCTTTTCGCGCGACCGGTGCGGATTGCATGGATCATTGAGTCGTATTATCGAGCAACCACTGCTTGCGCGCGACTTTTTTTAAGCTGTTTTTAATAGCTGTTTTTAA
>JAYODE010000032.1:22285-27765 GCA_038106185.1 Gammaproteobacteria bacterium
AGCTGTTTTTAATCAGCCGGTCTTCAAAGCTGGTGCTCAAAAGCTATCTCGCAGGGCTGTCATGACTAGATTGTCATGACTAGATTGTCATGACTAGATTGTCAGGACTAGATTGACAGGACTAGATTGACGGGACTAGTCAGCTTCAGAGGCTTTCAGACTTGGTCATCGACAGGCTTCTGGCTCAGTATCTTTTTTCCGGTAATCATGGCCGAAACCAGGTTGCTGCCGGTTCGCAGCTCTGTGACGACGACGGCTGCGATATGCAGCAGGATCGCGCCTGCCAAGATATAAAAACCGTAGACATGCACAGAAACAAAGATTTTTCGGTATTCACGCATGTTCGCATAGGCCGCGCTGTCGTAAAGATGCGGTGCGTTAGGCACCAGTAATCCAGGATCAACGCCAGGTGCCGCGACCCATTGAGCAATCCAGTGACCGAAGGGCGGATAGAATAAGTCTGTGCCGGCAAGTACCAATCCCGTGATGGCCTGAGTGGTCAGCAGCAGGAACAATACAATAACACTCAAGCGACCTATTGGATTGTGGCCCAAATACACATTTGGCTGACCGGATTTGATCGAGGCAGAATATGCCGCAACCGCTTGCAGATAACCGCGGCCCAGACGCATTGCCTGCCAGCGAGCGTGATGGTTGCCTTTAAATGCCCAGATAAAGCGCCAGATCAGGTTTATTGCAAAAACATATCCGACGCTGCTATGAATGGTCTTGAGCAAAATTTTGCCATCACTCGAGATACCCAAGGTTTTGCCATAAAGAATCACGAGGCCGATGGTCGCAAGACCGATCACGCATAACAGGTTAACCCAGTGAAACAGCCGAGTGCCGGCATCCCAGACTTGGTAGGATTTGAATTCCCGCATGAAAAATCCCTTCTGATGATAGAACTGCGTTTGTCCCAAGAAGACCAGCTAAGATCTCGTTAGCTGATGTACCGGTCAAGCATCCAGCATGGCAGTCGCTTCGACCTCGATGAGCAGTTCTGCCATGACCAGGGCGCTGACACCTATCAGGGTCGAAGCGGGCTGGTTGTCTTGTGTAAAGTGCTGATCTTTTGCTCTTCGGTTGGCCTTGCTTTTCTCTCGGTCAAGATCGACGACATAGGTGTTGAGTTTGACCACGTCAGTTACACGCGCACCGGCTGAGTCCAGTTCTCTGACGAGATTCGCGTAGGCGATTTGTGCCTGCTCCTCAAAAGACTCGCCGACTCGCCCTTCTGCATAGCCGACCTGGCCCGAGATAAAGATCGTTTTAGTGCCATTTTTACTGCAAACCACCGTATTGGTAAAACCCATTGGATGAGGATTTATAAACTCTTTCTTGAGCATGGTTTGGTACCTTTCAGTTGAGTTGATGCGCCGATGCAGCGCTTGTTGCTGATGTGCTCGACGGACTTGAGTGCGCCTGCAGCAACCTACTTCAGCAACCTACTGCAGCAACCTACTGCAGAGACTCACTTCAGCATAGCCCTGCAGGATCATACGCGCGAATAGATCCTCTCAAAGAACAGACGGGTGAATAGTTCCACGAAGGCACGCCCGCGTGAAGATCACTGTCTGAATCATACGCCATGAATTGGGCAACAGGCAGCAAGAATTGTTCAGTCGAAGGCAGGCGAGGGGTCCAGGTTCCACTCAGGTCTTGCAGGTCTGGCTGAGATCCAGATCGCGATCATAAACCTCTGTTTCGATATCCAGCAGGCCAAGCACTGAGTGGAAGAGGTAATCATGGCTGACGGTGCGTTTAGCCTGATCCTGCAAGCATTGTTGGCTGATGCCTGTCGCCGCAAGAAAACCGTCTGACAGCCACCAAGTCATGGGTATATGAGTCTGGGTAGCCGGTGCAATCAAGTCAGGCAGGCCATGGAGGTAAAGGCCCATTTCACCCAACGATTCGCCATGATCAGACACATAAATGAGCGCAACTTCACGGGTTTGTTCCGCTTTCAAGCGACTGATCATACTGTCCAGCACATGGTCGGTATAGAGGATAGAGTTATCGTAACCGTTGACCACTTCTTGTTGGGAGCACTGACTGATCTCGTCTTTATGACAGGCCGGCTTGAATACCTCGAATGGCATAGGATAGCGCCGAAAGTATGCAGGGCCGTGGCTACCCTGCATGTGCAATACTAACAGCTCGTTTTCAGCAGCTTCAGTTAAATCCGCCGCCAAGGCATTGGATAGGGCCCTGTCGAAACAGTGACCGTCCGTGCACAAAGTGGTATCCCGGTCGGACTTGATGATTTCCAGATCGATACCGTCGCAGACGCCCTTGCAGCCCGATTGATTGTCGATCCATTTGACCTTAAAGCTGGCGTGTTGAACGACATTCAGAAGTGATTCATGGCTGAGCCCATAGACCTCGGAATACTGATCTTTGCCGACATCACTGAACATGCAGGGCAATGATACCGCCGTGCTGGTGCCGCAACTAAGAACGTCCGCGAAGTTGATCAGATTTGGAACAGCGCTGAGCCTCGGCGTCGTGTCACGTTCATAGCCGTTGAGTCCCCAGTTTGCTGATCTCACAGTTTCGCCAACGACTAAAACCAGTAGGCGCGGTTTGGCGGGCTTTGACGTTGCGGTCATATGCGCATCCAGACCGATGGGAAGTTTGCTGATGGCGCTATGGTTGACCTGGTTAAGCAGGGACCTGGGTACCGATACCAGAAGATTGCCCGGGTTGACCAGATAGCGCAGTTGAGTGTGATTACGCATTAAGCCTGAGAAGGTCTGAAAACTGACCAGCAACGAGATTAATAGCAGAGCCCCAACGGCGGCCGCGCTTATGCAGCGGCGTTTAATGGCGGATGCCATGCTAAAGGTTTTTATAACAGCGGTGTTGAGTAAGATCAGTGGTGGTACCGTCATCACTAGCATAAACAGGGCATAGTGCATGGTCAGTAGCTCTTGGCTCTCGTTTGAGTCAGTCTGCAGTACATTGTTAATCATCGAGACATCGAAATAGGTGCCGTAGTACCAGGAAAAGTAACCAGCGGCGGCCCCGGCGATCACCAGCAGGCTGAGTATTGGTTTAAGGGTATAGCGATTAACGAAGGGCAGTAACAGGAGAAAATGCAGGCAGGTAATCACCACCCCCATCAAGAGCAGGTCGCGACCGACTTGAAAGCTCATGGTGCCAAGAAATTGGCTGGCACCGCGCCAAAAAGGCAGGTTGAAGACCAGAGCAAAAAAGGCGCAGACGCCGAACAGCAGCACCTCGGCGGATACCTGTAGCCTGCGGGAACCTATTGAACCCGCAAGGGTTTTGAGCTTATTCATGGGCGATTTCTTATGCAACATCATCAGGTACGGCAGTCAGGCGATACCTGAGCGGCGGGCATGATACGCGATCAGTTCAAAGATGACTATTAGTTCTATGCGGCACGCCACCGTGCGGATGCGTCGGCAGCCTGGCGGCAGGGACGCTAAGGCAAGCGGCACTGAGATTGTGTACCATGCAACTGCAATATTTTTGGGGATTTGCGAATGAGTCTATTACTGCGTGACCTGCACCAGCAGGTCGGTAAGGAAGTCGCCATCACTGACTGGGTCTCGCTAGACCAGATGCAGGTGAATATCTTTGGTGAGATTACCCGTTGGCCGAAACGTGGTCACAATGATCCCGAGTGGGCCAAAGAAAATAGCCCCTATGGCGGCACGCTGGTGCATGGTTTTTTCATCGTCAGCCTGGTCACGCATTTTCTCGAGCTGGGTGGGCTTTGGTATCCAGACGGCCAGCACCCCCTCAACTATGGCTCAGATAAGGTCAGGATTCTAAGCCCTGTGCTGGTCGGTGATGGAGTTCGATTGCGCGATCGAATTGCCATAATGGCCGTCAGCGACAAGGGTCATGGCAAGCGCCTGATCAAGACCTCCCATCATATCGAGGCGCAGGGCATGGCGCGACCCGCCGCCTATGTCGAATATTTAAACCTTTGGAGTCTCGCCGATTGAGCGTGATGGCACTGGCCGCTGCTGGCGTTTTTTAAAACCCAAGTGGGGTTCTGCGTGTCGAGATCAAAAGTGCAGGCTATGGGCTGATTTGAAGCCTTTGAATGACCTGAAGCACAGTGTGAGCTGAAACCTCTGAATGCTGTGAAGCCTTTGTATGATTTAAAACAAGGACATACCCGCAAGAAAACGTAGGCTGAAGTGAATCTTGCGGGAGCACACCGATGCAGTATGCCCAAGAACTCGAGTCCACGATCAACGATCTGGTGCAAAAAGGTCGAGGTATTCTCGCAGCGGACGAAAGTGTCCCAACCATGTCCAAGCGATTCGAGGCGATCGGCGTGCGTGCCAATGAAGAGTCTCGTCGAGCCTGGCGCAACCTGTTGGTCACCACTGAAGGTTTGGGTGACTATATCAGCGGAATTATTCTCTTTGATGAAACCCTGAGTCAGCAAGCAGACACAGGCGTATTCATTCCGCAGGCTGCCTGGGCGCAAAAAATAGTGCCGGGTATCAAGGTTGACCAGGGTAAAGTGCCGTTGGCCTTGTCCGTGGGCGATACCATCACACAGGGATTAGATGGTCTGGCCGAAAGACTGAGAGGCTACAAAGCCCAGGGAGCCCGATTTGCCAAGTGGCGAGCAGTGTATGCCGTTACGCACAAAACACCCTCTGGTCAGGGAATCGCAGCAAACGCCGAGGTACTGGCACGGTATGCGGCGGTGTGTCAGGCAGAAGGTCTGGTGCCGATTGTGGAGCCGGAAGTTTTGATGGATGGCGATCATGATATCGATCGTCACGCCGTCGTGACCGAGGAAGTTCAACAGACGGTATTCCAAGCCCTGCGTCGTCATCATGTGGCGCTTGAATTGATCCTTCTCAAACCCAACATGGTCTTGCCGGGCCTAAGTTGTCGTCGTGCGAAGCCAAAAGAGGTTGCCATGGCGACACTCAAAGTCCTGCGCCGAACCGTCCCTGCTGCGGTGCCGAGCATTCATTTTTTGTCTGGTGGTCAGGCGCCTGAAGAGGCCACAGAAAATCTGAATGCACTCAACCAGCTGGGTCATAAGTCTCCCTGGCAGCTGAGTCTGTCCTATGGTCGAGCCTTGCAACAAAGTCCGTTGCAAATTTGGCGCGGTGAGTCCGCGAATCAGGTGGCGGCTCAGCAAGCATTGCTGAAACGGGCGAGGCTCAATCATCTGGCCATACTCGGTGACTATCGCCAGGCGCTTGAAAACACCTGAACAGCCCGCTCCACAGGCAGAGCCACCCACACTGAACGACTGACTGGCCGCAAACGGCCAGCGCCTCCCTCTGATTGGTCCCCCAGGGCTCGCCTTGGTCATTGTTAGATAAGGTCGTGAGGTCGCGCGCCAAGTAAAGAATCGTCTCAGGCATAGGCCGTCAATTCTCGCTATCCGAGCGGGAGACTGGAAAAAGCAATGACTCTTCATATACACTCGCTGCTGTTCTTTGCAGTTAAAGTCAGCAAGCAGGTCAGCA
>JAYODE010000032.1:27865-40580 GCA_038106185.1 Gammaproteobacteria bacterium
GTCAGCAAGCAGGTCAGCAGCAGGTCAGCAAGCGAGTCAGCTTTTACTGGAACCACACGCCGCGATTCGCAGTAAAGCCCGAGTCGCGCCGATGATCAGTTGCTGAGATGCATGACGACCCGTAACCCCAGAAAATCATTGTTGAACAACAGGAATTCTCTTGACGAATCTTATCGCACCCGGATTGAAGCGCATGTCTGTATCGGTAACCCGCAAGATGTCGGCTTCGCTGCCGGGCTTGCGCAAACTGGCGCAGGACAAGGGTCTGAAGATCCACCACCTGGGAGCCGGCTATCCGCATCCCGAAGTCACTGACCCGCGGGAGTTTCTGCAACATGAAGCCGCCTATCTGGCTTATTTGACTGAGTTGGAAGGAGTCAATGACCCGAGTGTCCTGCCTGAAAATCTGCGCGAGGCTTTCTCCTATGGCGACACGCTCGGGCCATTAAGCACACGGCAGGTGTTTGCACGGGTATACGGCAATGACTGGAATCTTGAGCTGAAGCCGGAATGCTTGATCCCGACCGTTGGTGCCACCGGCGGCATTAGTCTCATCTGCTCTGTCTTTGAGAACGCTGGATTGCCGCTGGCCTATCTGACCGATGCACCTACCTACGCAGGTTTTATGGCGCGAGCCGGTCTGTGCCAGCAGGCGAAGATTTACAGCGTTGAGATGGATGCTGAAGGTCCAATTCCCTCGATGTTCGAGCAGCAGATCAGAGCGGCGCGAGCGGCTGGGCGTTTTGTCCCCTTCTATTACACAGTCCCAGACGGACATAATCCGGCGGGGTTCTCTTTTTCGGCAAAACGACGCCTGGAAATACTGGCGATTTGTCGGCGCGAAGGGATTCTCATCGTCGAGGATGCCCCCTATTTGTATATCAATTTTGCCGCGCCGGAGGATAGACAGCAGCCATTTGTCAGCCTTGATCCGCAACAAACGGTTCATCTGTTCACCGGCTCCAAGATTGGTTTTCCCGGTCCTCGAGTCGCCTATCTGTATTCGGAGGCATCCATCCAGATCGATAATGGCGAGCAGGCAAGTCTCGCTGAGCTGGCCCTGCTGCAGGCCAGTGCTGACATTCTGTTCCCTAATCCAGCCGCCTACCTGGGCTTTGAAGCCTTGTTACACGAAGCAGACTTCAGCGAGAGAAAGTCTCTGTGGCCAGTTGCAGAAGAGAAGCTGGTAGTCTACCGAGAAAATCGAGAGATCATGCTGCAGGGTTTTGAAGCCAATCTGGGTGCCTATCCAAACCTTTTCCACTGGACAGTACCTATGGCCGGATTTTTTTCGGTATTTACCTTCGTTGCCGGGACTGTCCGTACTGATGACGAATTCATTCGCCAAATGGTCACTGACTATGGTCTGGTCGTCATTCCCATGTATGACTTCTATCCGCCAGATGCGAGGATTCGCAATCCGAGCGCGGGGTTCAATCAATTGCGCATCTCGTTCTGCTTCAGTGAGAGTGCTGGAGCGCAGCGGCGCAAGGATCTGAGAGAAGCCGTCGAAACCTTCTGCAGGGCGGTGAAACAGCTCGCGGGTGTCAGCTAGGTCGGCACTCGACGGTCTGTGGCCCCAGTCTCTGAGGAGCGCTGAAAAACGCCCGCGGCACTCGGCGATCAACGCATTCCACCGGGATTTCATTCCACGGGCAGTTGGGTTTTGGCGATGACCTGGCGAAGCACAAAACTGGTGTGGACACCACTGACGCCGGCGATCTTGGCCAATCGTCCGAGCAGGAATTGCTCGTAGTGGGCCATATCTCGGACTATGACCTTCAATAAGAAATCTGCTTGTTGACCGGTCACAATGGCGCACTCGAGGATTTCTGGCAGCGTTTCAATGGTTTTCTCAAACGCTGCAAACCGATCCGGCGTATGTCGATCCATGGAGATGCCCACATAGGCTGTCAGACCCAAGCCCAGTGCCTGGGCATTCAGCAGCGTCACGTGCCGATCTATGATGCCACTGTCTTCCAGGCGTTTGACCCGCCGCAGACAGGGTGTAGGCGACAGTCCGACCTTGTCGGCAAGCTCCGTGTTGGTGATACGAGCATTGAGCTGAAGTTGAGCCAGGATCTTTCGATCAATTCGGTCCAGTTCAAGCATAGTCTTTTGGTCCAAGAGGTAAAGTTAGCACAAAATATCATACGATAAGATATTAGTAGCGTAAAACGCTAATAACAAGACATAACTAGTTCGACTTTGCAATCATTATCTATCGTCTGTGGTTTATAGTGCCCTTCGTGATATAGCGGTTTTCTCCCGTATTGTAGCTTCTATTTGCAGAGTCTATTTAGCCCACAAGGCGCGAACGGGAAGGCTCCACAAGAGTCAGGGAAACCTCACAGCTTGCCCAACGAGCGACTCAGGAAAAATGCCGGCGTAAATCCTTACCACCGGCATTTTTTTTGCCTTTCTGGTGAGGAAAATCTGAGCCTTGGCCAGCTTCGGGTTAGCGCGCTGAGAGAGTCAAAGCGGAAGGTCGTCGGTCAGCGGAGGAGCGACGGGATCCGTTCGACTGCGAATAGGGTCTCGTATCAGCATACGCCGCACAGTGGGCGGCCAGGGTCCCTGATGTAAAGCCTGGATCTGGTCGCTGACTCGACCGTCAGCATGGGTGGTACGCATATGAAAGCGTAAATAGTCCAACCAAGTGGGCATCTCGAAGCGCTCGACCCAGATTTCGGGCTGCTGCAGATCCCGTAACAGGGTCCATTCGTGGGCGCCATCTCGGCGTCGGATACGGCGACGCTGTGCGATCAGCGGCATAAACTCGGCAATCGACTCAGTCTTGATCTGATATTCGACGCTGATCGCCACAGGGCCACTGGTCGGGTCTATCTTCAATGCAATCAGGGGTGCCTGCCAGCGATTCAGTGGATCCAGATTCAACATCTCCTTGCTGGGTAGGGGCATGGGAATACCCATGATCGCGCCCGCGATCATGGCCAGCGCCGCACTATTGAGCGCCAGCACCAGTGAGCTGGCTTCAGTCAGCCCGCCCCATAACCAGCTGCCCAGCGCCATACCACCAAACACCGACATCTGATACAGGGAGATGGCGCGGCCAACGACCCATCGCGGGGTCGACATTTGAACGGTGGTACTGAACATCGAAAGGGCAAATACCCAGGCAGCACCGCCAAGTAGCAGGCCAATGCTCGTCAACCAGATACTCCCGCTGAAGGCGGTAATCACAGCGCAGGCCGCCAGCGCAATAAATGCCATACGAACCAGCACCTCGTTCTCCCAGCGCTCTCTGGCCGGGCGTGAAATCATCGCACCACCCACGGCTCCAACGCCAAAGGCACCCAGCAGAACGCCAAAGGTTTGGGCGCCGCCCAATATCAGGTCTCGTGCAACCAGGGGTAACAGGGCGAGTATGACGATAGCCGTGAGGCCAAAGATGAAGCCGCGCAGCATGACTTTGGCAATATTGGGAGACATGGCGATATAGCGCATTCCTGTGGTCATGGCCGAAATCAGGGGTTCGCGGGGCAGTCCAGGTTTAGGCGCGCTGGGCTGCCAACGCCACAGGACGACGATCAGGCCTATATAACTCAAGGTATTCAGAAAAAAAGCGGTAGCCGCACCAGCCATGGCAACGATCACGCCACCCAAAGCAGGGGCAATACTGCGAGTCACGTTGAAGCCAACACTGTTCAGAAGTACGGCTGCCGGTACCTCCTCGCGAGGCACTATGTCACCCACGGCGGCCTGCGAAGCGGGGTTGTTGAACGCAACACCGCAGCCGATCAGAAAAGTAAAACCCAGCAACACCCAGGGTGTAAGCAGATCAAGCCAGGCAAAGACAGCGAGGCAGGCAGAGGCAATAATCATGAAAAATTGCGCCAGCAGCATAACCCGTCGCCGATCAAAGCCGTCGGCAATTGCCCCTGAGATCAGCGAAAAGACCATGACGGGCAGGGTAGTCGACGCCTGGACCAGCGCCACCAGATTCGCTGACTCAGACAGAGAGGTCATCATCCAGCCAGCCCCAACTGCCTGAATCATGCCGCCAAAGTTGGAAAGAATACTGGCCATCCAAATGGCACGGAACGTCTGGTTGCGCAGAGGGGCGAGCGATGAGGTCTCTGGCAATTTGGCCTTCCTGATGTTGAGTGGCGAAAGCAGATTCTAGGGTTATTTGCCGACAGAGTAAAAAATAAGTAGGGTAGTGAGGATAAAAAAGGTTCGACTGATACCACCTTCATGAGCGTCAAGACGAATGACAGGACGAAATACAACGGGAGTAAACAAACGTGTTGGAGTCAGCTGAGCTTTATACATTGACGCCTCTATTAAAAGGCATTCTTTGGGTTGAAGTGATCGTCTACCTGGGATTGGGGCTGTATGAGGTGTTCGATGATTTTCTGATCAAGCCAAAGGCGTGGATGACGCTGTCAGATCGACCCAATGGCTACCTGCTGCTAGTCGATAAGGTAGGGCACAAAATGCACGCGACTGTGTGTTTTTTGCTGGGTTTTGTCGCCCTCAACGGCATTCTTGAGGGTGCGGTGACGAGATTTGAATTGGAAATTGGTTTTATCAGCCTGGCGCTGCTGATGATGGCAATCTGGATGACGATGCTGCCGGGTCGACTTGGCCTCTTTGTCGTGACCCTGACCAAGCCGGAGTTTTGGATACAGATTCTGATGGTGGCCTATTTTATTGATCTCATCAGACCTTGGGTTGCGCTGGTTTGCCTGGTGCTCAACGGCTGGGGGTTACTCGTCTATTTTTTCCATACTCGACGTCGCGTGTTTCGTCGATTTGCTTATGAAGCGGTGAGAGATGATCTTATTGAAGTTGGGCTGGATCAGGGGCGGATCGACTCGATGGACAAAATGGCGGGTTATAAACGCTCATAAAGACCAACAGCTTGGAAATTCCTGAAGGACGCCGATGACAGCGTTGGCTGGCAATAGGCTGCCATCGAGAGTATCTTTCCCCTCTGTCATGTCGGCCTCGCTCAGCTTTTGGGTTGCTTGCAGCCGTCTTATTTGAACCTTTTTTTTATTTTTAGAGCTGTAGTTATGATTTCGTCCGCCGCTGTTAATGCGCATGGCTTCGATGACACTTTACCTGCCTGGTTTCAACGAGCGCTTGCTGTGCCCAGTGAAAGCGGAGATGTCGTTGTCGATGATTGTTCAATCCACTTTGAGACCTGGGGTGAGATAGGCAAGCCTGGCATTGTCTTGCTTCATGGCAGTCATGCGCACCTCGAATGGTGGCGCATGGTCGCGCCTTTCCTCGCAGATCATTTTCGAGTGGCCGCCATGGACTTTTCTGGTGCCGGTGACAGCGGCTGGCGTGACAGCTACTCGGGTGCCCAGTTTGCGCGAGAGGTGATGGGCGTAGCCCAGGCAGCGGCGCTTGGCGACAAACCCTTCGTGGTCGGTCATAGCTTTGGCGGCTTTGTCACTCTGGATACCGGCTACCTGTTTGGGCAGGCACTGGGCGGTATCATCACACTGGACTTCACTATCTCGTCACCAGCGCAGGCGGCGGAATATGCCAAGTTTCGTGCCCAGCGCCGCGCAGAACCGGTCAAGCCGACTCGAGTGTATGAAGATCAGGCGGCAGCGTTGGCGCGGTTTCGGCTGATGCCAGAGCAAACCTGTCAGTATCCTGCCATTGTTTCCTATGTCGGCGCCAAGGGGATTCGACCGGTGGAGGGCGGTTGGACCTGGAAGTTTGACCCAGGCATGTTCAAGAATCTGACGATGGAGGCGCCGGGTGAGCCGAGTCGAGAAGCGAAACTGCTGAATCTGGCCTGCCCAGTCGCGTTTATTATGGCTGAGCAGAGTCTCGACTACAGTCAGGATAGTCTGGTCTATACTCGCCAGCTCACCGATGGCGTGATCCCCATGCTGACCATTCCCAACACCAGCCATCATTTGATGTTTGACGAACCATTGGCAGTCACAACAGCGATCAAGAGTCTGTTGTTGGCTTGGCAGTTACGCTGCTAAAAAAAAGCGTTCTCTGATGCAGTCTGGTGGAGTCGTTAGGCCGAGAAGTAGTCGATAGTGCCGAGTAGGTTACCCTGCTCGGTCATCTAGCACTCGCCGAATAGCCCCATGTTCCTTTTCGTTCAGGGTGAACTTCAGCAGCAGTACCGCGCCGACGATATAGCAAGCGGCAGGCATCAGTGCCAACAAAGAAAGGATGGTCCATTTTACAAATTCAGTCTGTTCAACATTGGGCTCAAAGCCAGACACCTGCAGGGCGATACCAATCACAAATGCTGTGATCGAACCGGCGATTTTGCGCACAAGGTTCCAGACGGCAATGTACGCGCCTTCCTTGCGCTCTCCAGTCATATATTCGTCATAGTCAACGATATCAGCCTGCATCGAAGGCGGTAGCACGGCGCCGGCTCCGCCACCAAGGCCGGCCATGAAGCAGCAGGCATAGACGTAAAGGTCGCTGTTTTCTCCTGCAAAAATCAGCGCGCCGAAGGACAGGGCAGATAACAGGGTTGCACCGATCCACAGGTTACGCTTGCCATAGTATTTCGAAAGTCGAATCCACAAAGGCGCGAAGATAAATTGTGGCAGCTGATAAACCACCAGGATGATCACCAGGTTTTCCATCTTGACGACATATTCCGCAGTGTAGGCCGCCAGAATACCGAGGGTGGCACCACCAAAGGTTTCAATGCCATAAACAATCAGCAGTAGTCGTGCATGGGGATTACGAAAAACATCTTTAAAGGACTTGAAGGGATTCGCAGCACCTCGTCCCTGGTAGGTTGTCCGCTCAGGCAAAAGATAGGTGGTCCAAAGCACCATTGTGGCGATGACAGTGCCGGCAAACAGAGACAAATTGAAAGCAAACTCGCGCTTGTCCTCGGCCTGGTTCATCAGGTGTAGCGCGTATAATCCCGCCGCCACGCCAAAGATACCAATCATATGGCTGTAGCCAAACAGGCGAGTACGTTCATGATAATTGGTTGATAATTCCATACCAAGCGCGCCATGCGGAACGAAAAAAGCGGTGCAGGCCGCTTCGTACAACAACAGACAGCTGGTCATCCAGACCACCAGCATAGTGGCGTTGAGGGCCATTGGCGGTGACCAGATGCCAACCAGGGCGACTGCCATGGGAATGGCAGACCAGAACATCCAGACACGGCGTCGACCAAGACTGGATTGAGTTCGGTCGGAAAAATAACCGATTAGCGGGTCCGTCAGACCATCAAACAGGCGGGAAATCGCCAGAATTGTGCCCATAATCGCCGGTGCGATCAGGAGTACGTCGGTGGCAAATTTCATCAGATAAACAGTGAACAGCGTGCCCATGATGCCAAACGCGATACGAGGCACAGAGAACGCCAAAATAGTGGTGTTTTGCAGTCTCGCCTCAGTCGCTTTGATGGCATCGACCGGCCGAGCTGACATCGACTGTGATGACATTTTAGACTCAACTTGACTGGGCATTGCTCGAATCTGCCGAGCCTTTTTACTATAAGGTTTGGAGCACATAATGCAATGAATATAGGTCGCATAAGGGTATTTATTCCTCATACACTCAAAGGCGGTTTTGCAGGCGTGTGGCCGGATTTCGTCGCGAGAATAGGTGGCATAGCGTGAAGTCGATATTGAAGCAGGCCAGGATTACTGTGCCACGCATTGCGCGCGCCTAACCTTGATAGCTCAGCATGGTGGGAAGAAATGGGTCGGGGTAAAATTTATAGATAAATGATATTTACAACTCGGCTGCCTTCCATTTCACACGGCGCACTATGGCGTCAGTGATGCTTTTTCATGCGTGATCTGCCAACGTCTACCCAGTAGAAAGAAGACCCAGCAGGCGATGAGTGTGATAACCGCGAAACCTGACGTTGCCATGGTCATGCTGGAGGCTTCAGCCATACTGCCAAAAACCATGAACCAGATGATGGCGCCGATGCCGTCACCCAGACTCACCACAGAAGTGACAGTAGCCCGTGCTGAGCCTTCAATCTGGTCTTGGAGCTGTGCTGAAAAGAGCGTGCTGGCAAGGCCAAAAATGGCAAAGAAAGCGCCTAGCAGCAACGGCACAGCATATCCACCCGCAGGCAATACAAGAAAGAGGAGACAGGTTGCTCCCGCCATAAGCCCCAACAACTGATTCAGAGACAAGTGGCTGAATCGATCAGCCAGGCCATTCCCCAGTGCCTCGAATAGTGCAATGCCGGCAGATAAGTAGGCAATGGTCGACAGTGAAAACCCCTGTTCGAATAGGATCGGGTTGACGTATTCATCGAGAATCCCGGATGCCATGATCAGGAACGTGAAGGTCAGTAGAATGTAGCGAATGGGGAGACTCGTAAATGCCTCAGCAATACCTGCTTTGAGGTTTTGCAGATATCCAGACTGATAAACGGTTTCGTCGATGGGTGGGTCAGTGACAAGCAGCAGGAAGACTATCGAGGCAACAACAGGGATGACAGCACTGATTAGTAGTACAAAGTCATATCCATGCATGATGAGGATCCCGCCTGTGAGTTCACCAACGAGGACGCCGGAGGTGCCCAGCGCCCGTATTCGGCCGTAGTGTCGGGTAAACAGTGATGTTTCACCTGCATGTTTTAGGATGTCATGAAGTAATGCTTCCCATGCTCCTGATCGGATACTGGATGCCAACCCCCACAGAATAAAGCCCAGGGCGAATCCGTAAAAATCCTGAAAGAAATACCAGCAGATGAAAGCGCTGCTCTTTAGAAAGCCGCTGGCAACAATTAACCATTTTCGTGAGAAGGAATCCGCCAGTGCACCTGAAGGCACTTCTGTGAGAATGCCCACAGCAGCCCAGATGGAAAACAGCAATGAAAGCTCCAGGGGAGAGACACCATGCTCCCCAAACATCACCGCATAAAGCGGATAGATAGGAATCATTTCTCTGATAAAGCCATTCAGATAGAAGGCTGCTACCGCGAATTGATTATTGGTGGTTCTGCTCATGGGGTCGAGGTCCTCCATCACAGGCTTGCGGGCTCTGGCGCAAGGTGTTCTATCTAATCACCAAAGACGCTACCCGCTCAAGACACCGTACCGGGACGTCAGCACCCGTGTGATCTTCGAGCCGTTGGACTTTACCGCAAGATTGGCGGCGCTGGTCCCCAAGCCACGGGCCATTCGCGGTCAGAACTGCTGCTGGACCTGAGTGAAAAAGGTACTTACTCTTCTGATAGGGTCGAGCTGTTCAAATGCCTGATTTTTATCGCTTGTGCCTTAATATCTGCAATGTCTTTTTTACTTTTGCGATCTAAGTTTTTTAACATGAAACCCATACGCGGATTATTTTTAAAAGTATCGGCATGCGTGTCTAAAAAATCCCAGAATAATGTCGTGAACGGGCAGGCATCTTCGCCCACGGCTTCGCTAGGAGTAAAACGACAGTTCTTACAGTAATTACTCATTTTATTAATGTAGTTGCCACTTGCCACATAAGGCTTCGAGGCCATAATGCCATTGTCAGCATACTGGCTCATGCCTAAAGTATTGGGTAACTCGACCCATTCGACCGCATCCACGTAGACCGCTAAATACCATTGATGAATCTGCTTTGGATCAACACCGTAAAGCAATGAAAACAAGCCGGTAACCATTAAACGCTGAATATGATGGGCATAACCGTAAGTTAACGTTTGCTTAATACTCTGGTGCATACAGGTCATATCAGTATCCCCTGTCCAATAAAAATCGGGTAGATTCTGCTTAGCCCCTAACGCATTCATATCTAGCCAATCTGGCATATGCATCCAATATAAACCTCGCACATATTCACGCCAGCCCAATACCTGGCGAATAAAGCCCTCGACCGACGCTAAAGGGGCACCTTTCTCTCGGTGATAAAACTCAGCCGTCTGAACAACCTGCAGCGGGTGTAATAACTTCATATTCATTGCGGTTGAAATTAGCGAATGATTCAAAAAGGGTTCATCCATCCACATGGCGTCTTGGTAATCGCCAAAGTTATCCAAACAGTTCTCAAAAAAACGAGAGAGCGCTTGTTGTGCTTGCGCTTGAGTTACCGGCCAATGTAATTCTGTCAGGGTGCCGGGGTGATCGGGGAATTTCTCGTTGACCAAAGCAATAACCGTTTGGGTTATTTTGTCTGCTGGCCAAGACAGCGCTTCAGGAAGATCTTGCGGCCCTTCTTTATTAAATGACTTGCGATTGGATTCATCATAATTCCATTTGCCACCTAGTGGCGTCTTGTTGTCCTCCATAAGGATCTGATATTTTTTACGTAATTCTCTGTACCAGTATTCCAAACGTAACTGTTTTTTATCTCCTGCCCACTGTAAAAATTCTTTCGGAGTAGAAAGAAAGTGCTGATCGTTTAATTGTTTAAACGGCACATCATATTGCTTGCAAGTCTTAACCAATGACTCGAGGACGCGATAATCGCCAGGTCTGACAAACCAGACCTCTTCCGGTTGCTCAGTATTGATCGTATACGCTAACGCTTCTGCTAAGTCATTAAACTGGTCATCCTCTAAAAAGTGATAGTGCAGTGGTAAGCCTTTTTCGCGCAGCTCTTCCGCAAAGTGCCGCATCCCGGATAGAAAAAGTGCGATCCGCTGCTTGTGTGACCATACATGCGTCGATTCTTGATTAACTTCTGCCATCCAGAAGCAATCATTTTCAGTATCGACGTCATTAAAAATCAGAGAATCACGATCAAGCTGGTCTCCCAAGATAAGATAGAGTCTACGCATGTTTGATATCCGAACTGTTTTGGATTGGTTTGCGGTGCCGACAACGCGCAGAGCAATATTTGGCTGCAGTCCAACAACTTTGCCATTTCTTACGCCAATTAAAGTGCCTGTCAGCGCCCGGGCAAATCTTGCTGTCTGGTTGTACTTTGTTATGAGCCATTATCTCTATCGCCAAGGCATTACAGGATCTGAAGGGTGAGTATATGAAATCAATCACCTAGGCTCATTAGAATAAGGCTAGCTGATCAGTATCAATTTTTATTTTAGTATTCGCCAGCCGTTTACTAGTGCCTTTAAGGCGATTTTTAAGCTTACCCTTGCGGCTGCCATGTTTCGCATTGAGTGCTTGCGCCTGCTCCCAAAACTCCGGGTGATGCTTTTTAAATGCGGTAAATTTTGCACGTGCTTCACGTAAAGCAGCGACATGTTCAATAATAGGTTGCGGATAAGCTACGCCGATAACGCAGCCTTTGAGTTGCTGCATCGCCACAGGCATCGTCCAAGGTTCATGAATGTAATCATCGCTGTACTCGGTCAATTCTGGCACCCAGTGTCTAATAAAAACGCCTTTAGGGTCCTGGTCTTGCGATTGTTTAACGGGGTTATAAATACGCAGGGTATTGATGCCGGTTGTCCCCGACTGCATTTGTATTTGGCAGTAATGAATGCCGGGCTCGTAATCGGTAAAACACTGGGCCAAATGCCAAGCAGGTCGCTGCCAATGCAGCCATAGTTGGTAGGATGAAAAAGAGATAAGCATGGCCCGCATTCTGAAGTTTAACCAACCTGTGTGTCGCAGACACCGCATGCAAGCATCAATAAAAGGATAGCCGGTATTACCCGACTTCCATGCTTCAAAATATTCTTCGTTAAACTCATTTTCTCGCAAACCGTTGAAAGCAGGCAGCATATTGTATGTTTCAAACAATGGCTCTGTTTCGAGCTTTTGTATAAAGTGGCAATGCCAATGCAAGCGGCTATCAAAAGAGCGTAGGGAGCGCTTCCAGGAGGCATCAAGTTGGGGTGTTTTAGCCTGTTTACGCAACTTCTGGACAATCTCTCTTAACGACAGGGTACCGAAAGTAATGTGAGGGCTAAGTCGGGAACAACTGCTAAAAGCAGTTAATGGCGATGACATATTAAAGGAATAGTGTTTTCCTCGCTCATTAAGAAAACTCTTAAAACAAGCCAAGCCTCGGCTACGTCCCCCTTCTTGTAAGTGCTGATCTTCATCACTCTCAAGTACTGTTAAATCGAGCAACGGCAGAGCAAATCCTGGCCTATCATCATAAAGATTCAGTGACTCTATTTTTGCTAGCGATACGGGTGCGATGGATTTTTCGCGCACCATGTATTTTTCCCAATAATACGACCAACGGTCACGATCGTTAAAACGTCTGAACACACCATAGGCTTCAGATTCATGCCATTTTATCTTATTTTTAATGCACCAGATTGTGACATCTTTGTCACGCTGGTAGGTCCATAAATTACCGCTCTCTTGATGCGAATAGAGTCCTACAATATTAAAGTGTGCTGCCAGTCTTTTTAACACAGAAATGACAGAGCTGTGCTCTACCCATAATCCTTGGCCGAGATTTAGCAGCGCTTGATTCAATTCAGCAAGGGAGTGACGGATAAAACGCCAGTGACGCGCCGAGCTATCGGGTAACTGCCAGTAGTCAGGTTCAACCACGTACAAGGGCAATACTTTAATACCCTTATTTTGCAGAGAAGCAGCCGTGGTGAGGGGTTCGTGATCGTGAATTCTAAGATCCCGTTTAAACCACACAATGACAATGGACTCTTTTGGCAGTGACTCCTTGGACAGAGGCTCTTTTGGTGTAGATTTCATCGTCGGATTATATAACTAATGTTTGGAACGATGTTGTAGATAAAAGGATACATGGGGTCGGAGTAAAAATTACAAATGGCTACAGCGCATTGCGAGCCGGACGGCGCTAGCCAGACCAACGTGTGGATGGAACGCGAAGA
>JAYODE010000068.1:0-1913 GCA_038106185.1 Gammaproteobacteria bacterium
CAGATCGGACAGGATGTCACCGAACAGATTGGTGGTGACGATGACATCGAACCGGTGCGGGTTCATCACCAATTGCATGGCGCAGTTGTCGACAATCATCTCTTCGCATTCGATCGCCGGGAACTCCTGTGCGACTTCGCGAGCGACATCCAGAAACAGACCCGAAGTTGATTTCATGATATTGGCTTTATGCACAACCGTCACCTTGCGCCGCTTTAAGCGTTCGGCCAGTAAAAAGGCATGACGAAGGATACGCAGGCAGCCTTTGCGGGTCACGACGCTACGAAGCTCCGCCCGCTCGCCGTCTTCGCTACGGATATGACCAATGCCAGAATACAGACCTTCCATGTTCTCGCGAACTATGAGGATATCAATGTCCGAATAGCGGGTCGTAGCGCCGGGTATAGACAAGGTCGGCCGAACATTGGCAAACAGGTTGAAATGTTGGCGTAGAGAGACATTCACGGAGGTAAAGCCCTTGCCTATGGGGGTTGTGATCGGGCCCTTGAGGGTAGCCGCACTGTGTTCTATCTTCTCCAGCGTCTCCTCAGGAATCAGATCCAGGCCCTGTTGCATGGCTGGCCCGCCAGCCAGGGCCTCATCAAATACCAGACCGACGTCGAGTGTCTTTAAGACCTTCAAGGTTGCATCCATGATTTCCGGGCCAATGCCGTCGCCGGGAATAACGGTAATAGGAATAGTGGGCATGCGCAGGTCTGCCAGATTGAGTTGCCGACATGTTACCATAGCGACGCGTTACGCGCTGTGCTAGCGTTAAAGCTGTTAACCGATTGATACGAGAATGATGCGATGAAAACACGAGCTGCTGTGGCGTTTGCCGCAGGTCAACCCCTTCAAATCGTTGATGTCGACTTGGAAGGTCCTCGCGATGGTGAGGTACTGGTGGAAATGAAAGCGTCCGGCGTGTGTCATACGGACGCGTTTACGCTGTCTGGAGATGATCCTGAAGGCGCATTTCCGGCGATACTCGGTCACGAGGGTGCTGGCGTTGTGGTAGAAGTGGGCCCAAACGTCAAACATCTGCGAGTCGGCGATCACGTCATTCCTTTGTATACACCTGAGTGTCGCGAGTGTGACTTCTGCCTGCATCCTAAGACTAACCTTTGTCAGGCGATTCGAGAGACACAAGGCCGCGGTGTGATGCCGGATGGTACCAGCCGCTTTTCTTATCAGGGCAAACCGATTCTGCACTATATGGGCTGCTCGACATTCTCCAACTATTCGGTACTGCCAGAGATTGCACTGGCAAAGATTCGGCAAGATGCGCCCTTTGACAAGGTGTGTTATATCGGCTGTGGCGTTACCACCGGTATCGGTGCTGTGGCTTTCACCATGAAGGTGGAAGCGGGTTCCACCGTCGCCGTATTTGGGCTGGGTGGTATTGGCCTGAATGTGATCCAGGGCGCAAAACTGGTGGGTGCAACTCGTATTATCGGTGTCGATATCAATCCGTCAAAAGTCGCCTTGGCAACCCAATTTGGCATGACTGACTTCGTTAATCCGAAGGAGCACAAGGATGTCACGGCCACCCTGATCGAAATGACCGGCGGCGGAGTGGACTACAGTTTTGAGTGTATCGGCAATGTCCATACCATGCGTCAGGCATTGGAATGTACCCACAAGGGCTGGGGCCAGAGTTGTATCATTGGAGTAGCCGGCGCCGGTCAGGAAATTTCGACCCGACCTTTTCAGCTGGTCACAGGTCGATCTTGGCGAGGTACGGCGTTTGGCGGTGCAAGAGGACGTACCGATGTGCCGAGGATCGTCGATTGGTATATGGACAAGAAGATTAATATCGATGACCTGATCACTCACACCATGCCTCTGACAGATATCAACCGTGCCTTTGATCTGATGCATGCCGGTGAAAGCATCCGCTCCGTCGTCCTTTA
>JAYODE010000068.1:2013-6277 GCA_038106185.1 Gammaproteobacteria bacterium
ACCGTGCCTTTGATCTGATGCATGCCGGTGAAAGCATCCGCTCCGTCGTCCTTTATTCATAGATTCGTGGCTTTGCGCCAAGGGCGCAAAACATGAATGCCGAGAGGCGAGATTCGTGGTTTGGCGCCAAGGGCGCAAAATATAATTGCCGACAGGCGAAGCAATCCCGAATCTCGGTACTCAATGACTCAAGTAACCCGCGACTCAATCAGCCTTTGTCAAAATAAACTCACTCCACAACCCCGCTCGCCATCAATGCCTCAATCTCACCCCTGGAATAACCTAGCTCCAGCAAGATCTCGGCACTGTGTTCCCCTACGGCAGGTCCCGCATGATGGAAGTGATCAGGTGTGGGGCAGGCTGACAAGTTAATGGGCGAACGCACCAGGTTGATATCGCCCAAGACGGGATGCGGGGCGCTGCGGGTCATCTGCAGGTGTCGAGCCTGAGGGTCGTTGAACGCTTCACCAATAGTATAGATGGGCCCGCAGGGGACTCCGACGGCATTCAACCGCTCTACCAACTCGGCGGTCGTAAAGCCGCGAGTCAGGTGATTGACGTCTGTATTGAGTTGATCACGATGCCGGATTCGATCAGCGCCTCTCTGATATTCGGGTCTTTCCAGCAGGTCCTGAGCGTCCAGCGCCTGACAGAAATTGACCCACATCTTGCCGGTACTGGCGGCCAGATTCACCTGGCCGTTCGCAGAATCAAAGACGCCCATGGGTACCTGAGTGGGATGAAAATTGCCCTGTTGCTCGGCAACTTCACCGGACATGGTGTAACGCGCACCCTGAAAATCGATCTTGCTCAGCATGGCTTCCAGCAGGGAAGTGTGGACCCACTGACCTTCACCGGTTTTGTCGCGGTGTATCAGTGCCAAGAGAATCCCTTGGCCAAGAAACATGCCGGCACTGGTATCTGAAATCGCGATACCGACTCGCATGGGCCCTCGGCCCGGTTCGCCAGTGATGGACATCAGACCACTGGTACCTTGAATAATCTGGTCGACACCGGGGCGGTGTCCATAGGGACCATCCTGACCAAAGCCAGAGATACTGGCGAGGATAATCTTAGGATTGATCGCTTTCAGGTCTTCGTATTCACAACCCAGTCGGGTTTTAACCTCTGATCGAAAGTTTTCTGCGACCACGTCGGCTTTTGCCACCAGTTGGTGGAACAAGACCTGGCCTGCACGACTTTTCAAATCGATGGCCAGGCCACGCTTGTTGCGGTGCAGGTTCTGATTGTCGGCGCCGTTGGTGGCGCCTGTGACTGACCCGCCGGAAGTATCCTTGCCCGCCGGTGGTTCAATGCGAATGACATTGGCCCCCCAGTCAGCCAGCAGGCGTACTGCCGTGGGACCCGCTCTGGCAATGGTCAGGTCAAGGACCGTGATGTGGGAGAGGGGAAGGTTTGGCATGATTTGGCTCCGATTTGGTCTTCACTGGCCACTGGGGGATCATGGCTGTCCGTGGACAGCCCCTCGATGTTTCGCGGCGCGAAAAACCTGCCGGCATTCATTGTTTGCGCCTGTGGCGCAAAGCCCCGAATCTCCTGCCGGCCGACCCGTTTTCGCCGACGGCGAAGTCCGTGTCGTTAATCCACCGCGCGCATAAAATCCATTTTCTGCAGATCGTCTTCCGGTGCCGCTATTTCAGTGATGCGCTCATCGACATCATCATATTCCAGGCGCAAAGCCCGGGTCATGGTCGCGTGCATCTCGTAGGTGCAGGTAATATAGGTCAGTTCCAGAATGGCCTCGTCTGACAAATTGGCCTTGAGCACATCAAAGGTGCCATCGGCGACTCGCCCACCGGACAGAACCAGGTCGTCAGTGTAGGCGAGTACCGCCCGTTCCAGCGGACTGAACAGGTCGGTGCTCTGCCAGTGGGGTATGGCACTGATCTGCGCTTCAGAGTAGCCCACGGCCCTCAGTGACTTGCAGTGCTGAGAAAAGACGAACTGGCTCCCACGACTAAAACCGGCGCGCGACTGGCCTAGCTCGCGCAGTTTTGGGCTGATTTGTCGCTTCTTGCTTCGATAGAACTGAAATCCGGCGACGGCGTGGGCAAAACACTCTGGCACCAGAGCAAAGACTGTCCACCAGTTGCCAGGTGTACCAGTGGCGGTACCCGGTTCTGCGACCGGATCTCGTTCACCGAACAGCGCATTGTAGTAGGGCAATATGGCGGCATCGGCCTCGGCGCGGGACACTTGTCTGAGTCTGGGCATGGTTTACTCCGGTCATCTGGTTGCATTGAATATATTCAGGAAAGCTTTCCTGGCTCCAGGCTTCAATGTACTGCTGACGGCGTCGTAATGGTAGTATGTCGGAAAAGCTTTCTGGATAAATTGATGCTGAAACAACTGATCAATGCGAACGATTACCTGGTCTTGCCCGGCGTCTATGATGGTCTATCGGCGCTGGTCGCGAGCCAGGCGGGTTTCAAGGCGCTGTATATGTCGGGCTTTGGGGTAGCTGCCAGTTTGCTGGGCAAGCCCGATATTGGCCTCGTGACGGCAACAGAAATGATTGAACGAGCGGCTCAGATAGTTGCTGCCGCGGGCACTCTGCCAGTGATCGCCGATGGTGATAATGGCTATGGTGGTGAGCTTAACGTCATGCGTCTTGTGCAGGCTTATGAGCGCGCAGGCGTAGCTGCTATTCAGCTCGAGGATCAAGTCATGCCAAAACGCTGCGGGCATATGGAAGGCAAGTCTGTAGTGCCTGTGGAAGAAGCAGTTCGCAAAATACGGGCCGCGGTTGCGGCAAGAACGAATCCGGAATTTTTAATCATAGCGCGCACCGACTCGCGAGCGACGCACGACCTGGATGAGGCGTTGAGTCGCGGTCATGGCATGCTGGCCGCCGGTGCTGATATTTTGTTTATCGAGGCGCCGCAAAGTCGAGCAGAGATGCAGATCATCGCCAGGACGTTTGCCGGCGTACCTCTGATTGCAAATATGGTGGAAGATGGAAAGACGCCGGACTTACCGCCAGAAGAGCTGGCGGCAATGGGCTTTCGTCTGATTCTGCGCCCGGTCTCAGCGCTGCTGCGCCACGCACGTGTCCTGCAGCTGGCTTATGCCGAGTTGGCTGCCACGGGTGCGCTGGCTCGAGAGCAACCGCGATTGGCGTTTGCGGATTTCAACGAACTGGTAGGTCTGGCGGCGTTGCGGCAGCAGGTTGAGCAATTCAATGGTGCCTGAACCTGGCGGCCCGCAGCCCGAGACGCTATGCTGGAGCGAAATCAGCGTTAGATGGCGTGCGCTCTCTAATCTGCGCTCTCTAATCTGCGCTCTCTAATCTGCATCTTGGCTTTTGTGCAGAGGCGTAGCTAAGGCTAAAAAAACCAAGGGGTTAGAACCATGGCACGACAACTCATAGATCTGTCTATTTATCTCGAGAACGATGTGATCTCTGACCCGCCCGGTGCTGGGCCAAAAATAAACTACATCAATCACCATCAATCGGTTAAAGGTCTGGCTTCTTTTTTTCCAGGCCTGCAGGCGCAGGATCTGCCAGACGGTGAAGCCTGGGCCGTCGAGCAGATCAATCTGAGTACCCATAATGGCACTCACCTGGATGCGCCTTATCATTTTCATTCGACCATGAATAATGGTGAGCGGGCGATTACCATCGATGAGATTCCCCTCGACTGGTGCTTTCAGGATGGCGTGAAGCTGGATTTTCGCGATCGAGAAGACGGATATGTCATTACCGCTAATGATGTCAAAACCGAGTTGGCGCGCATTCGCTATGAGCTTCAACCCTTGAATATTGTCGTGGTGAATACTGCGGCTGGTCAGCGCTATGGACATGATGATTATGTCTCAGCTGGCTGCGGGATGGGGCGCGATGCGACACTGTATCTTTTAGAGCGAGGAGTTCGAGTCACAGGAACCGACGGCTGGAGCTGGGATGCCCCGTTTGTTCACACACGTGAGAAGTATCTGGCGACCGGTGATGCCAGCGTTATCTGGGAAGGGCACAAGGCGGGTCGAGAGATTGGCTACTGCCATCTTGAGAAGCTGCACAACCTTGAGGTGTTGCCTGACTATGGGTTTATGATCTCTTGCTTTCCGCACAAGATTCGCGCTGCATCGGCTGGCTGGACTCGAGCCGTAGCGATTATTGAAAAATAAGCGGATAGCCTGCCATCAAAAGCCCGAATTCGCAGACCCGAATTAGCAAACCTCGAATTGGCAAACCCGATTTCGCAAACTAGGTCAGTGTCGCAGTATACCCACCATAATGCCT
>JAYODE010000033.1:0-17384 GCA_038106185.1 Gammaproteobacteria bacterium
GGCTCTATATAAGCTGAGGGCTCTAGGGTCTGAAGATCTGCTCGACGATCTTTTTACAGAGGCTAACGCCGGTGAGCTGTTCGATGGTCACCAGACCACCGGGATTGATGACGTTAAACTCGATAACCCAGGGGTGAGCAAGGTCCAAGCCTGCAAACTCGACGCCCTGATCGACAAGAAATTTGCCTATTTGACGGCAATAGGCCAGTTCCTCAAGTGTCAAATCGCAGGCGCTGAGGTGTGCGCCCTGCATGCGGTTAGTGCGGTGATCCTTTGCTGCCCGGCGTAGATATTGTCCTACTGGTTCGCCACCAGCGATAAGAACTCGCTTCTCGCCGGTTTCGATTTCCTTCAAGTAGGGCTGTAGCAGGCAATACTGGTCAGCATCTGCACCTGTGAGTGTTTCAAGAATAACCTGGGCATTTGGATCCTTGACGCTGATTAGAAAGACGCTTCGACCGAGGCTGCCCGCAGGAGGTTTGACGATCCAGCGTTGACCAGGTTCGCGCTCTTCGGCATGCAGCATATGCCGATAAAGGGCCTGTGGATCTGTAGAAGCAAACAGGTCTGGGTGTTGAAAAATCTGCCCATGGCTGGCAAGAAAGTACTTACTCTTGAAGTGCATAATCGCGTTCAAGGAGTTTATGATTCGACACTGGCCTTCCAGGGTATAGAGTAGCTGAAACTTGTCCAGAAAACTGTTGCGTAAACCCAGAGACAGGACCCAAATGTTATCCATCTGCCCCAGTGGCATGCTGCGCATACGGGGGAAGGGTGAGTCTGTCAGTAAGCGTTCAGTAAGCTGGAATAGGTCGGCGACGACCTGTGAAGTCTCCATGGCGAGTGAGTCGATAAAGCCAATATAGACAGAATAGCCCTGCTCAAGCATGACATTAGAAAATCGTTGGTAGTTATCGTCGACGACTCGATCAGTTTTGGCGACAAGAAATGCAATGCTTGGCATGGTGCGGGGCATCTGGTGGAGTTGATCCAGTTTACTCGCAGTCCTCAGGGTCTGCCTATATTGATCTATCTTTTGACGAATTAGGTATAATTGTTCATCAATTCTTCCAAGGGCGTAAACAACATGGCCAATATCGCGTTTGATGTACCATTGCACCAGAGCCATTTGATGACAGCAGCGGAAATACAGGATTATAAGACCAAGATTAAAGGGCTCCTGAAGGCGCAAAACGCGGTACTGGTTGCACACTATTACACAGATGATGCTATCCAGGAGTTGGCCGAGGAGACCGGCGGATGTGTTGCGGACTCGCTCGAAATGGCGCGCTTTGGCAGTCGCTCTGAAGCTTCGACGTTGATGGTTGCCGGCGTCCGTTTCATGGGTGAAACGGCGAAAATTCTCAGTCCACAGAAACGTGTGCTGATGCCAACGCTGGAGGCGACCTGCTCGCTGGATCTGGGTTGCCCCATAGATGAATTCTCGGCATTTTGTGACCAGCATCCAGATCGTACTGTCGTGGTCTATGCGAATACTTCTGCGGCTGTTAAGGCGCGCGCTGACTGGGTAGTTACCTCCAGTATCGCTCTTGAGGTTGCCGAACATCTGATGGACCAGGGGGAAAAAATTCTCTGGGCTCCAGATAAGTATCTTGGTTCCTATATTCAGAACGAGACTGGTGCGGATATGGTAATGTGGAACGGTGCCTGTATCGTTCATGAAGAGTTCAAGGCGCAGGGGTTGCGCGATTTGATGAATGTCTACCCCGAAGCCGCGGTTCTGGTACATCCAGAGTCACCGGCCAGTGTCGTGGCCCTGGCAGACGTCGTAGGTTCAACAACTCAAATCATCAACGCCGCCAGAGATCTGCCTAACAGCCATTTTATCGTCGCGACCGATCGAGGAATATTCCATAAAATGCGGCAGATGGCACCCGGTAAAACCTTTATCGAGGCCCCGACGGCGGGTACCAGCGCGACCTGCCGTAGTTGTGCCCATTGTCCCTGGATGGGGATGAACGAGTTGCAGAACCTCTATGCTAGCCTGGCGGCTGGCACGAACGAAGTTACCGTTGCAGATGACATAGCCCGTCGAGCACTCGTGCCGTTGGAGCGGATGGTATCCTTTGCCAATTCTGATGATTACCGCATGCGAGCCCAGCGTTGAAGCTTCAGTAGTCCCAGGGGTCGTGGACGAGGAGCGTCGAAAGGGCGTTGTGCCCTTTTAGGAGGTACGCTGTTCGCGGCGAAGTTCATGGATAGTCGTAATTCGCTGGCGTAGTCTGGCAGTTAAGCTGAAATTGTCTCTGGCCAGGGGAATGGCATAGCTGAGCTGCTTGATCGCTTGATCAAAGTTGCCCACCATCACGAAGTACTCTGCGCGAGCTTCATGGACGCCAATAATATCGTTTGCAAGACCATAAGCTTCAGCTAAGAGATACCACACATCGATATCGTTGGGCCGTTCCTTAGTAAGTTTGGTTAGCGCTTCAACGGCCTTACCAGCTTGTTTTGTGCGCATCAGCACATCTGCATAGCTCATCGTCAACGGGTAATTGTTGATGTTGATACGGAGTGCCTGCTGCAAAATTTCTTGAGCCTTTGCGTAGCGTTCCGCTTTGATATTGAGGCTAGCTTCGGCGAGAGTGAAGGCTATCTTGCCGTCGTATTCGACCAGCAGAGGTTGTAGCAAACCTTGAGCGATTTCTACTCTGCCGGCGTCAATATGGGCAAGTACTAATCCGTATTGATGAGCCACTTTCACGACAGGGTCATTACTCATAGCGCCAGCCTCGAAGCGTTTGATCAGGTCAGCGTTCGCCTCGCTCGTTTGGACCATAGCTCTCATCTTCATCAATTGAAAGTCCAGGTTCTGTGGCCAGACTTTTTGTGGGTAGCTGCGAGTCTGATTGTACGAGTCTGCGATTCGATCTTTCGTCACCGGGTGGGTTAACAGGAATTCCGGTATGCGGGTAGTATTGAACCGATTGATACGTTCCAGGCGTTCAAACATATAAGCCATCGCCCGTGGATCCATCTGCGCCTCAATCAAGGTGTCTATGCCGACTCTGTCAGCCTCGGCTTCTCGCGAGCGGCTGTAGCGTAAGCGTTCGTTTTCGGCGAGACCCTGGCTGGCAGTGATTGCCGCCATGCCGGCGTTCCCGCCGGTTGTCGTCATCAGTACCACGCCGGCCAAAAGCCCGGCCAGGCTTTTCAGGCTGGCGCCACGGCCGGCTTCAAGACCGCGAGCAAAGTGACGTTGACTCAGGTGGGCCAGTTCGTGGGCAAGTATCGACGATATTTCATTTTCACTTTCGCCGACAAGAAACAGGCCGAGATTGACGCCGATAATACCGCCTGGCGCAGCAAAAGCATTTAGCGCGGCATCATTAATGATGGTGAGATCTAGTTGTCGGTCCTCCAAGCGGCTGTGTGTGGCGAGCTTGTAAATCAGATGCTCCAGATAGCTCTGCATCAGGGGGTCTGTGACCCGGGGTGCTTGAGCCCGCAAAGATCGCAGGAACTCCTGGCCCAAGGCACGTTCTTCCGCGAGTGAAATAATGGCTGAGGTGGTATCCCCAAATTGGGGTAGGTTTTGGTTTTGTGCAGCCTGAGCCCTGGAAAGACCACTAAGTGCCACCAGATGTGCCACCAGGAATACGAGGCCGAAAGCCCAGGGTCTTAACAAACAGGGTCGCGGCCAGACGAAAATCGGCAGGATAGTCCAGCGTGAATCAGCGGCAGCCATGAAGTTACGAGCCAGAAGGTGAGAGATAAGTTGGACCCTATCAGTATCGATATGTTCCCGGCAAGCGAGAATGGCTAGGTGCAGTTCGTTTCCCGGTTAGTTACGCGCTATAATCACGGTTTTACCAAGACGAGCCGCGCCATGAGCAGTAATACCAACCAGTCGCAGTTCAAAGAGATTCAAGTTGATGAGTCGCTGGATGCTGTGGGATTGACCTGCCCCTTGCCTCTGCTGAAAGCGAAACAGGCACTGAATAAGCTCCAGTCAGGTCAGGTCTTGTCGGTGGTCTGTACGGATCCAGGTTCGGTAAGAGATTTTCAGGTGTTTGCTAAGCAAAGCGGTCATATACTTCTGCAGACAAAGGTAGAAGGTGGTCAGTATCGTTATTGGTTGAAGAAGGCCGGGTAGATTCTCTCTACGCAAGCCGCTTTGATCATGATTGCGAAAGGGGACAGGTTAAATAGCGGGCTGTCAATCGACAGCCGGTAAGCCAGATGAAAGGAATTCCACGCAATGTTTGACGTGATGAGAGGTTGGGTCAATCGATTTCTGTCTGATGAAGAAGGCGTATTGCTGGCAGCCATACTCCTGACATCCACGCTGATTATCATTTTCATGGGTCACATTTTGGCGCCCTTGTTAACCGGTATCGCACTCGCCTATATCATGCAGGGTACGATTAAAACACTGAGGCGATTTAAGGTACCGAAAGGCATGGCAGTGGCCCTCACATTCGGTATATTCATGGGTGGATTTCTTGCATTTTTATTCTTTATTATCCCCAGGGTTTGGCGTCAGATGCGCGCCCTGTTTGACAACCTGCCGAATATGCTCGAACAAACCCGCACCTTACTTTTAACCCTGCCAAAGGAATATCCCTCGCTTCTGAGCGAGCAGCAAGTTGGTAGCTGGATTGAAATGCTGAACACTGAGGCAGGTGGCATAGGCCAGTGGTTGGTATCTTTCTCGCTATCGCAATTGCCAGTCATAGTCACGGTTGCCGTCTATACCGCACTAGTGCCGATACTCGTATTCTTTCTGTTAAAGGACCAGGAAGCGATTTTGGGATGGTGTTCGTCACTGCTGCCTCGACGCAGACCCTTATTGAACCGAATAGGGGCTGAAATGGATCAGCAGATGGCAAATTACATACGTGGTAAGGTCTTGGAGATCATCGTTCTGGGGGTAGTCAGTTACATCTTCTTCAAGATTTACGCGCTTGATTATGCCGCGTTGCTGGCATTTTTAGTGGGATTGTCGGTGATAGTGCCCTATGTCGGGCTGGTAGCGGTGACAGTGCCAGTGGTCGCGATTGCCTACCTGCAGTTTGGTTGGGGTCCAGATTTTTTCTCTATTATGCTGGGTTATACCATTATCCAAGGCATTGACGGTCTGGTTATAGTCCCACTGCTGTTTTCCGAGGCTGTCAACTTGCACCCGATTGCGATCATCACGGCTGTCCTTGTCTTTGGCAGCTGGTGGGGGCTTTGGGGCGTGTTTTTTGCCATACCCTTGGCGACCCTGGTGAAGGCAGTCATGACCTCCTGGCCACAGAAGGGTACTGAGGCGTCATCCTCCTTGTGATCCCTATGAGACACCATTAAGATTGGCGCTTTTTCGATTCAAACCCTGCGAGGCCGTAACCTGCGACGCGCAAGAATAGGCTGAAAGATGATTTCAGGTAGTATAGTAGCATTAGTCACCCCGATGCATGCGGACGGTGCCATTGATTGGCAGCGACTCGATGAACTGGTCGAGTGGCATATTGCCAGTGGTACCAATGGTTTGGTGCCAGTGGGTACCACCGGCGAGTCGGCAACGCTGGATATCAAAGAACATTGCGACATCGTCAAGCGCGTTGTTGAGCGAGTTCGTGGCAGAATACCCGTCATAGCGGGGACGGGCGCGAATGCCACCAAAGAAGCGATCGAGCTGACCCAAGCAGCCAAGGATGCTGGCGCTGACGCCTGTTTGTTGGTAACGCCCTATTACAATAAACCGACTCAAGAAGGGTTGTTTCGACATTATCAAGCGATTGCTGAAGCCGTGGATCTACCCCAGATTCTTTACAATGTGCCCGGCAGAACTGCCTGTGATCTATTGCCGGAGACAGTCGCCAGATTGGCCGAGATTGATCAGGTGATAGGAATAAAGGAGGCGACAGGAAATATTGATAGAACGCTGCAGATTCTCGAACTCTGTCGAACTCCGATCAAGGTATTCTCTGGTGATGATGAAACTGCGGTGGAGCTGATGATAGCCGGTGCCAGTGGTACTATCAGTGTCACTGCGAATGTGGCGCCAGCGGAGATGGCCCAAATCTGTCGACTTATGCATGAAGGTCGGATAGATGAGGCCCGTGAGTTGGACCAACGATTGCTGGGGTTGCACCAAAATCTATTCCTGGAGTCTAATCCGATACCGGTCAAATGGGCATTGCTGGAAATGGGGCGAATTAATCAGGGCATTCGCTTACCGCTGACTGAATTATCACCGCAATACCATCACGCTGTTCGAGATGCACTGCGACAAGCTGGAGTACTAAACTAGTGATACAGAGCGTTAACTCTAGATGTCATGTAAACAGTTCCCGTGTGCTGCGCCACATTGGATTACTGGTCGTTCTCTCCCTGCTGATGTCTGGTTGCAGCTGGCTCGGTATCGAGAATAATTCTGACGATTACCTTGAGTCTGAGTCGATACCTCGAGTCACTATTCCGCAGGGCCTTGATACGCCAGAATTTACCGATGCGCTCGTGATTCCCGAGATTAATGACTCTCGAGGTTTGATGGGTGAAAAGCTCAAGGTAGGACTGCCTGAGCCGTTGAGTACCGCGACAGGTGTTGAGCAGATCGTGATTCGTCGCCTCGGCGAAGACCGTTGGATATTTATCGATACGCCGCCCGCTGCCGTCTGGCCAAAAATCAGACTCTTCTGGGAAGTGAACAACATGGAGCTGCAGTATGCCGATGCCCGTCGCGGGATATTGGAGAGTACTTGGCTGGCCTCCGTCCCCGGCGAGCCTGATGAGGTTTTCCAAAGTCTGAAGAGTGGAGTTGCCTGGGCAGATTCGAAAGCGACGGTACAAAATAAATTCCGTTTGAGCATAGAAGCCGGTATTCGCTCAGGTAGCTCTGAGGTGCACCTTGAGCACAAGCAAGTTCCGCTCGGAGCACCAGTCAGACAGGATACCGCTAACTGGAATGGTACTTCGGACGATGGCGAAGTGGAGTATAAGTTATTGTCAGAACTGGCGTTTTTTCTCGGTGAGACGATCCCTCAGGGTTATTCAATATCTCAAGGTGCCATGAATATTCGCAGCAGTCGCGTCGAATTGCTGCCTGATAAAACCAAGCCAGTGTTGCGTTATAAGCTCGATTTTGATCGCGCTTGGGCTACAGTGGGTAAAGCTTTGTCTGATGCGTCGATTAACATTGACGACAGGGATCGCAGCTCGGCGATTTACTATGTGCTTTATAATGCGACCATGAATCGCCAGCCGAATTTTTTTAGTCGGCTCTTCTCAGACGAGGAAACCTTAGGCGAGGAGAACAAGTATCAGGTTCACCTAGAGTCCCATGAGGATGGTGTGCATGTGATAGTCTACAAAAATCCTTCCAGTCTCGCTGAGCCTCTGGTGGCAGAGCGGCTGCTGAAAATTATTAAAGAGCACTCCAGCTAGGACGGCTAAATTAGGACGGCTAAATCGATTTTGCGTATTACATCTTTGGGTAGTGGCAGTCGTGGAAATAGTACGCTCATCGAGGACGAGAATACTTGCATACTTGTCGATCTTGGATTTACTCTGAAAGAGATCGAAAAACGCCTGCACAGAGTCGGACGAAAGCCGGAGGATATCAGTGGCGTGCTCGTGACCCACGAACACTCTGACCATATTTATGGCGTAGGTGCTTTCGCTCGAAAGTACAAAACGGCGGTTTATCTGACCCCCGGCACACTGGCCAGTGATCGACTAGGCCAGGTGAAGGATCTCCACAAGGTCAATTGCCACCGCCCGTTTAAAGTAGGCAGCCTGTCAATTGAACCTGTGGCGGTCCCTCATGACGCACGGGAACCCTGTCAGTACGTGATTTCCTCTGGGCGAGTCGCGATTGGCGTGCTAACCGATTTAGGTCATATCACCCCCCACGTTGAGCGTCACTACGAGCGTTGCGATGCGTTACTCCTGGAATGTAATCACGATCTGCAGATGCTGGCGGATGGACCCTATCCTTTCGCATTAAGGCAACGGGTCGGCGGTATGCTGGGGCACCTGAATAATCAACAAGCGGCAGGTCTACTGCAAAAAATCGAGTTAACTCGTCTGCAGCACCTGGTGATTTCTCATATCAGCGAAAAGAATAATGCGACCCACCTTGCGCTGGACGCAGTCAATCAAGTTCTGCAGGCAAATGCCAGTGGCTGGCAAGGGCAGCTCCAGGTTTCGCAGCAAGACACGGGATTCGATTGGCTCGAAGTTCTTCCCAGTTAAATTTTCTTAAAACCTGTTGTTTACTGTCTTAATATACAGTACTGTACTCGCATACAGTTATTGCGTATTAGCGGGGCACACCCCATCCAGTGAGGGCAGGTCAAAATGAAAATCAAACATATACGATCCATGGATCTCTGGCTGCTGACGAGAGGCGACAAGGTGCTCTATCGGGGTAATCTCAATCCTTGGAAGTCCCCCGGTGTCATAGCCACCGTGCTGAAAAACGAGGGTAAATTTTTTCGGTATTTTGGTTAATCCCCGATATTTTGAAGAGGCTATTTAATTAGGCTATTTGGTGATTCATTCTTTGGTCTGACTGCTCGGTCTGACTGTTCGGTCTGACTGTTCGGTCTGAATGCTAACGAGAGCAGAGACACTGAGATGCTGTTAAATTTCAGCTGACAGTCAGGGGTTTTTTAAGCGACCCAGTAAGCGACCCAGTAAGCAATCTAGGATTGGAAAGGAATAGCCAATCAGGGTAGGTCAGAATCGCCAGAGTCAAGCCTTCGAGCAGGGCTGTTCAGTTTTAACCCTTCCTGGACTCTGGACTCTGGACTTTGGGCTCTGGGCACTGGCTTTGACTTTGTCCTTGGCGATGGCTCAAAGCCAAATTGCCCGGTTAATGAAGGAAGGTAAACATTCTCCTTCGATAGGCCGTTGCTGTGGGATCGCCTTTACCCAGTAGCTCAAAGACCTTCACCATGGTTCGTCGGGCAAGGTCCTCGTCGAAATGCCTATCGAGCTTCAGCATCTCCAACAATACCTCCAAGGCAGCCTCAATCTGGTCATTAGCTACCAGCCTGATAGCTAATTGATACTTCAAGGACAAATTTTCCGGCTGCTCTGTGATGCTCTCTATGAGCGTCTGCTGCGCAGGCAAATTCGCAGATAGCTCGATGAACTCAATACGATTTTTTGGCTTGCTAATACCAACTGTATCGGCAGGCAGCTTGGCAAGAATCTGCCGAGCTTCATCGATGCGACTTTCCATGACCAGCAGGTCAGCCAGTTCGACCTGTAATGCCGTATTTTTTGGTTCCTCGATGATCGCTTCATGAAGCATTTGAATGGCGCTCTGACGATCACCGTTGAGCAATAGCTGGTTTATTTGCTCCCGTATGCGCTCAATAGAGCTCATAACCAGAGGTTGCAGTACCTCTCGCAAGCGGGCCTCTGATTGCTCGCCTTCCAAATTTTGAACGATTTGGGCATTCACCACGATTTTGACTGTCGGTAGCGTCCTTACTCCAAGTTGTTGAACGATCTGCTGATTTTCCTGAACATTCACCCGGGCAAGGACGAATTTGCCGACAAACTCATCAGCGAGTTTCCTCAGGACAGGTGCCAGCGCTTTAGAAGGTGGTGCTTCCACTGCGTAGAATTCTAAAACCACAGGCAATTGGCGGGACTTTTCCACAACCTCTTGCTGAAAACTTCTTACAGAGACCTCTAGGATATTTGGGGACGCGTTCATTTGGATATTTGACCCTGCCAAAAAAGCCTAGACTACCAAAGCAGTGTGCAGATTTCCTGGGTTATTTGGCTATATATATTCCAAGCCAGGCGGTAGACTCTTAGGGTTTCGGTGGGGTTTATCGCAGTCAAGAGCTTCGTAGCATGGGTATAGAAACTAACATTGCAGTGGCCGTTGGAATGGTCTTGGGTGTTTTTTTTACGGTCTTGATAGGCTGGCTTTTGGTCCGTGGCAGAATGCGCGTCGAGCGAGACCGATGGACATCGGAAGCGTTAGTTCAGCAAACGCTGATGCAAGCCAGTATCACGACCGCTCAACGAGATCGAGAAGATCTGATGCAGCGGCTGCTGCGAGAGCAACAGCAGGTCAGTGACCGATCAGCAGCACTGGAACGTGCTCTGATAGCTGAGGCAGGCCTGAAGTCTCAGGTTGAGCAATGTCAGCAGCAACTCCTTGGCTTGGAGACGCGCCTTGAACTGGCTGCCCGTGAGGCCGAGCAATTGCGCGCCGATAACGCCAATCATCGAGAAAAAGTCAGCCACCTACAAACCACGCTGCTGGAGCAGCAGAAGCAAAATGAAGAGAAGTTGGCACTGCTTCAGCAGGCACGTGAAAGCCTGAATGCCGAGTTTAAAAATCTGGCTAACGATATTTTTGATGCCAAGCAGAAGAGCTTCAAGGAACAGAACCAGCTGCAGATGGATGGTTTGCTAAAACCACTGAGCGAGAAGATCAAAGATTTCGAGAAAAGAGTTGAAGAGACCTATGACCGAGAAAGTAAGGAAAGATTCTCTCTTGCCAAAGAGGTGCGTGACCTGCAAAACCTGAATGTTCGCATCAGTCAAGACGCTGTCAACCTGACGAATGCGCTCAAGGGTGAGAACAAGACTCAGGGAACTTGGGGTGAGGTGATTCTTGAGCGAGTACTGGAGAAGTCAGGGCTGGAAAAGGGCCGTGAATATGAAATTCAGGTAAATCTCAAGAATGAACAGGGTCAACGCTTTCAACCCGACGTTGTCGTCCACCTGCCTGAAGGTAAGGACGTGATTATCGACTCAAAAGTCTCGCTGGTAAGCTATGAGCGCTACTGCAGCGCGGAACCGGGCGCGGCCCAACAAGATGCGCTAAAAGCCCATATTCTGTCTCTGCGCCAACACGTCAAGCAGCTGAGTGAAAAAGACTATCAAAACCTGGAGAACGTTCGAACACTAGATTTTGTGTTGTTGTTCGTGCCTGTGGAAGCGGCGTTTACCTTGGCAGTTCAACAAGATAACGAAATATTTTCGAATGCCTTCGATAAAAACATTGTGTTGGTGGCTCCCTCGACGCTGTTGGCAACCCTTCGTACCATCCAGAATATCTGGCGATACGAGCAGCAGAATAAGAATGCGCAAGAGATTGCTAGCAGAGCAGGCGCCCTGTACGACAAGTTTGTGAACTTTGTTGCTGACCTGGAAGACATAGGTGCCAAGCTAGAGTCGGTTCAGACTGTGTATGCTAAGGCGCATAATAAATTAACATCCGGCAAGGGCAATCTGGTGTCCAGGGCGGAAAACATGCGCGAGCTCGGTGCGCGAGTCACGAAGGTCTTACCTGCTAACCTGGTTGAAATAGCTGAGCAGGAGCAGAGCAGTTGGAAAGCGAAATCTTTGGTGCGCAAGATTGAAAACGAAGTCGAAGATGCTCCCGGCGAATACAATAACCGGCTTCCAAAGGGTCGAAATTGATATCAAGGGTTCCTATTCGCTGGTGGTTAGAGGACTGTGGCGTTGGTAGTTACTTACAATGTCATTAAGTTATTCACAACCTGACCCAAATACAAAGAACAGGCAATTGGCGTTAAAATATCAACTTCTGCATTATCTAAGCGTTATAAGTTATTGAATAAATAGAATATTATGGGTGTGTACAAAAAATGTACAGTCAGTTTTTTTGCAAAAACGTCGAGGTTTTTATAACTAGTCGTAAACTATCCCCAGAGTTATCCACAGAAAATGTGGACATCTTTGCTGCGTCGCATCATTTTAGACAGTTGAAAGGATGGGTTGGTGATTAGGGTCGTGGCCGAAAATGAAGAACCGCATGGTTTGGTAGAAAAAGGCGAAAAGGGCGGTTGAAACGGCGTCCGCAGGTATAAGAAAAGGGGGTTACGTGGTTCACAAGAGTAGCGACAAGAACAGTGATAAAGACATCATCAAGCAACCTGAGCGTGAAGATAACGACTATTGGCGCGCTAATATTCGGCTGATGTCGAGTCTGCTGCTCATTTGGTTTCTCGTGTCCTTTGGCTGCGGCATCCTATGGGTTGATGTGCTGAATCAGTACGCCCTTTTTGGCTTCAAATTAGGGTTCTGGTTTTCTCAGCAGGGATCCATTTTTGTTTTTGTTGCTCTGATCTTTTTCTACGCCTGGCGGATGAACCGGTTGGATAAAATGTACGGCGTGGACGAGCAGGAGTAAGCCATGAGTGCGCAAGTACTGACCTATCTGTTCGTTGGACTCTCTTTTGCCCTGTATATCGGTATCGCGATCTGGAGTAGATCGTCATCCACTCGAGAGTTCTATGTTGCCGGGGGGCACGTTCACCCTTTGGCGAACGGCGCCGCCACTGCCGCAGACTGGATGTCTGCGGCCTCCTATCTGTCGATGGCGGGCATTATCGCGTTTGAGGGTGCAGACGGTGCTCGCTACTTGATGGGCTGGACTGGGGGTTATGTCCTGCTGGCTTTGTTACTTGCTCCTTACTTACGTAAATTTAACAAGTTTACGGTGCCAGACTTTGTCGGCGATCGCTACTATTCTCAGACCGCACGACTGGTTGCGGTAGTCTGCGTGATCTTTATTTCCTTCACCTATGTTGCAGGGCAGATGCGTGGTGTGGGCGTGGTCTTTTCGCGCTTTTTAGAGGTCGATATCAACACAGGTGTCGTCATAGGTATGGCCATTGTATTTTTCTATGCGGTATTAGGTGGCATGAAGGGTATCACCTACACCCAGGTTGCCCAGTATTGTGTCTTAATCTTCGCCTATCTGGTGCCTGCGATTTTTATCTCTCTGACCCTGACTAACAATCCCTTGCCTATGTTGGGTCTTGGCAGCACACTCGCCGCCGAACCAGTTTATCTGCTGGATAAGCTCGATGGTTTGACGCAGGAGCTGGGCATGACGGCCTTCACCGCCGGTAACAAGTCAACCATTGATATGTTCTTTATTACCGCCGCGTTGATGGCAGGGACTGCAGGGCTACCCCACGTTATTGTGCGTTTTTTCACGGTACCTCGAGTCAGAGATGCAAGAATATCGGCTGGCTATGCCCTGGTACTGATTGCTTTACTGTATACCACGGCCCCCGCTGTCGCCGCATTCGCTCGAATAAATATTATCAATGCGATGGATGGCTTGCAGTACGCCGACGCCCCGGAATGGTTTAGCAAGTGGGAAAATAGCGGATTAATTGCCTGGGTAGACAAGAATCAAGATGGAGAAATTCAATACCGCGGCGGCGCTGCCGTGGAAAAGAGTCCAGTATACGACATTGGACGAGGGGCGAGCGGTGAGCGTCTACTTACAAACCAATGGACCTCGAACGACAACGAACTCTATATCGACCGCGATATAATTGTCTTAGCCCATCCTGAGATAACTCAATTACCCAATTGGGTCGTTGCCTTGGTCGCAGCAGGAGGGCTGGCGGCGGCTTTGTCGACGGCGGCAGGCTTATTGTTGGTGATCTCCACAGCCATAGCCCACGACCTGTTGAAAAAGACCTTTCGACCAGCGATCACCGAGCGTCAGGAGTTGCGTTACGCTCGACTGGCGGCGGCCGTTGCCATTGCCATTGCCGGACTGTTTGGTATCTATCCGCCGGGGTTTGTCGCTGAAGTGGTGGCCTTCGCCTTTGGTCTGGCGGCGGCCAGTTTTTTCCCGGTAATTCTTCTGGGCATTTTTTCAACGAGAATGAACAAGGAAGCTGCGATCAGTGGCATGCTCACAGGTTTAATATTCACTTTCAGCTATATTGTCTACTTCAAATTTGTCAGCCCGGAAAGTAACAATGCCGTCCACTGGTGGTTTGGTATATCTCCCGAGGGCATTGGCAGTCTGGGCATGATCCTAAACTTCTTTGTAGCCCTGGTCGTCATGCGGTTAACTCCGCCGCCACCTCAGGAAGTTCAGGACCTGGTTCAGCACATTCGAGTTCCACAAGCGAGGCAAGTCAGTCAATGAAGAAGATATCTGATCTTATCGCCCAGTATCAGACCGAGGGCATCAAGCGCATTAAGTTTGCAGTGTGTGATATCGATGGGGTCTTGCGCGGCAAGTACATCAGCCTGGAAAAATTTATCTCGATCGCCGCTGGTACTTCCGGATTCTGCGACTGCGTCTTAGGCTGGGACGTCGCGGATCAGCTGTATGACAATGCGACTTTTACGGGCTGGCATACCGCCTACCCGGATGCCTTGTTTCGATTAGACTTAACGACCGAAAGAAGGCTGAAAGACGAGGGTGATATACCACTCTTTCTTGGCGATTTTGTCACCCAGGACCAGCAGCAGTTACATCCTATTTGTCCGCGTAGTCGCCTCAAGAGCGTGCTGAATAGAGCGCATCAAGCAGGCTTCGGCGCAAAACTGGCATTTGAATATGAGTTCTTTGTGTTTGACGAAACGCCTCATTCAATACGTGAAAAGAACTATCGGAATCTAGTGCCACTGTCGCCTGGAAATTTCGGTTACTCGTTACTGAGAACCAATACACACGCCGACCTGTTTAACGAGTTGATGGACTTTTGTCTGGATCACGACTTCGCTCTTGAGTGTCTGCACTGCGAAACAGGTCCTGGAGTATGGGAGGGTGCGATTACCGTAGATGATGCTCTTGCTGCAGCTGACAAAGCCGTGTTGTTCAAGACGCTCGTTAAGGCCTTCTTTCAACGCAAAGGGCTTTTGGCCACTTTCATGGCTAAGTGGTCCATGGACTATCCGGGTCAGAGCGGGCATTGTCATCAATCGCTGCAATTTCTGAGTAGCGGTGAAAGTGCCTTCCACGATGCAAGCTCAGCCTATTCGATGAGTCAGTTGCAGAAGTCCTACGTGGCGGGTCAACAAAAGTATATGCGGCAGCTATTAGCAGTCACTTCGCCGACGATTAACAGCTATGCTCGGCTGGTTAAGGGTGCCTGGGCGCCAACAGCTGCAACCTGGGGTGTGGAAAATCGTACCACTGCATTACGAGTGATTCCTGGATCAGCGAAAAGCCAAAGGGTTGAATTCAGAGTCGGATCGGCTGACGCGAATCCTTATCTTGTTGCTGCGGCGACCCTGGGTGCTGGCTTGCTGGGTATCGAAGAGGGGCTGGTTTTAGCCGATCCTGTGGTGGGGGATGCCTATGCCATTCAGGATCATTTACCTTTGGATTCGCAGCTACCCACCAATTTGCGCGATGCTAATCGTGCTTTGGCACAATCTGATGCCGCAAAACAGCTGTTTGGTGAACCGTTCGTTGAGCACTATGTCGCTAGTCGTGACTGGGAAGTAAGGCAATATGAAAAACAGGTGACCGACTGGCAACTGCAACGTTACTTCGAAATCATCTAACCAAGGCTTATCGAGCGGAGTAAGTATTGAAGATAGGAATTTTAAAAGCAGACACTGTGCTCGAGCAGTTTCAAGACGTTTTTGGCGAATATCCCGATATGGTGGCGCGTGTGCTGAAGGCGGCATCTCAGTCCGAAAACAATGGTCATCTTGAATTTTTCACCTTCGATGTGGAGCAAGGCCAGTATCCAGAGGATATCAATGACTGTGATGGCTACATCATCACTGGGAGTAAAAGAAGCGTCTATGATGATGAACCTTGGATTCATCGCTTGCGTGATTTTGTCATAGCGCTGGATCAGACCCGAATACCGACGGTCGGTATATGCTTCGGTCATCAGCTATTGGCAGCCGCCCTGGGCGGTAAAACCGAGCCAGCTGAAGTGGGCTGGCGGGTTGGCGTACATGAGGCAAAGATACTTTCCGAAGCAAGTTTTATGTTACCCGCCGTGAGACACTTTTCTTTGCTCTACTCCCACAAGGACCAGGTGATTGAGCTACCCCCGAGGGCAACCTTGCTGGCGAGCAGTGATCATTGTCCAAATGCCATGTTCAGGATCGGCGATCACATGTTGGCGCTTCAGGGGCATCCGGAGTTCCTGAAGGAGTATTCTCGAGGGTTAATGGAAATGCGGCAGGAAATTCTGGGTGCTGAAAAATTTGCATCAGGGATCGCATCCCTAAACTCAGCCACAGATCAAGTGCTGATTGCCAGCTGGATCCTGCAGTTCCTCGCGGCCAGTCGTCCCCGGGCAAACGCCTAGGCCGGTCAACCTTGACAGACTGCTCCTGGCTATTGCCGCAGTCTCGTGGACTGAGAGGCTATTGATGCCTTAACAGACGGGTAGTTTGCTGCAGCTCAATCCTCTGATGCCACCGTCAGACCATCCAATTGGCTAAATTCGGTTGTGATTCCTGGCCGCTTAGTGCAAATTTCGGCGTTTGATAACGAAAGGACGATTGACTTGGTTGATAACATGTCTCGCCGGGGCTATGACCCCTTAACCTATTATTTTGAAGACCAGGCGCCGGGTAGCGGAGAAGTGACAAAAGTCGCTGAAGGCTGTTACTGGGCCCGTTTGCCAATGGGCGGACGGCTCAACCATATCAATGTTTGGCTGCTGAAAGATCATGATGGTTGGACAATTGTAGATACCGGATTGAACTCGTCGGAGGTTCAGCGAGACTGGCAAGCCATCTTTAAACAACATCTTGGCGGGCTACCCGTTATTCGAGTCATTGCGACGCACCTTCATGCGGATCATACCGGCAATGCGGGCTGGTTATGTCGACAGTGGAGTTGCGAGCTCTGGATGAGTCGAAGTGACTTTTACATGTGCAAGGTGATGGCTGCTGATGGTCCGGCCGATGTCCCTGATGACGCCATCAAGTTTTACCGCCAGGCTGGGTTCGACGATGCTCGTTTGGACCGATATCGTAGTCGATTTGGACAATTTGGTGCCAATATTACGCCTTTGCCGGCAGGCTACCGCCGAATTAAAGATGGTCAATATCTGGACATCGGCGGTCGCGAGTGGCGGGCGTTGATTGGCCATGGCCACGCCCCGGAACATGTTTGTTTATACTGCCCAGAGCTCAAAATCATTATCGGCGGTGACCAGTTGTTGCCAAAGATTACGCCCAATGTTGGCGTGCAGCCTTCTGAACCACAAGCCAATCCGCTTAAAGACTGGATCAATTCCTGTATTCGGTTCAGGGAGTATTTGCCGCCAGACCTCATGGTGCTGCCGGCTCATGAAAGTATTTATACCGGTGTCCATGAGCGCTTGACCGCGCTGATCGACTGGCATGAAGTTGCGCTTCTGAAGCTCTATGATTTGTGCGCAGAGCCTAAACGGGCGGTCGATGTTTTTCCTGCCTTGTTTCGTAGCAAGATCACGGATTGGACGTACTTTCCTGCAACGGGAGAAGCCATAGCGCACCTGCATTGTGCCCTGGAGCGAAGGATGCTCAAAGTGGAAATTGACGCTAAGGGTGTTGCTTGGTGGCGCCAAGCTTAGAGGAAGCGCGGGGGGCACACCCGCTTGGGGCCCCCGGGCAACCCGGGTTAATGGGGGGCAAAAGACACCCCCCGGGGCCAACCAACG
>JAYODE010000033.1:17394-22385 GCA_038106185.1 Gammaproteobacteria bacterium
TGGTGGCGCCATGATTAGTGGACGCGGGGGCTCAACTCACTGTTGCGCCCGCGGGAAACCCGGTTTACTTGGGTGCAAATCGAACGCCTGCGTCGACACGAACGGTACTGCCGTTCATCATGCAGTTTTCGTAAATGGCGATGGCCATTTTGGCATACTCAATCGGCCGGCCCATGCGTTTCGGAAAGGCGGCGTCTTTAACCAGGTTTTGGGAAGCAGCTTCGGGAATGCCCTTGGTGATGCCGGTACTAAAAAGGCTCGGTGCGATCGTCATCACCCTGACGCCCATACTGCCTAGATCTCTGGCCATTGTCAGCGTCATTGCCGCGATACCACCCTTGGCGGCTGAGTAGGCGACTTGGCCAATTTGCCCTTCAAACGCTGCGATTGAAGCGGTATTGATAATGACCCCTCGCTCGCCGTCTTCATTGGGCTCATTGGCGCCCATCTTTTCGGCTGTCAGTCGCGAAATATTGAAAGCTGAAATGAGATTGAGATCTATGACCCGTTGAAAGTCAGCCAGCGGGTGGGCCCCATCGCGAGCAACCGTGCGTTTTGCGAGTCCGCCGCCAGCAGTGTTACACACAAAGTGAACAGCACCCAACTGTGCGACTGCGGCATTGATGGCAGCCTCTGTGCCCTCATAATCCATCACATTACAGGGATGAAAAGTGGCGCCCAGTCGCTCGGCAACCGCAAGTCCATTGGATGTGGGTAGGTCGAGTATGGCCAGCTTGCCGCCTTTTTCTACCCACATTTCAGCGGTAGCAAGGGCCATGCCCGATGCACCACCGACAATAATTGCACTGTGATCTTTAATTTCCATGGTTCTCTCTTTTTTTCGAGGTTGAGTGGTTGCAAGGCATCACGGAATCACCGGGCGTTGCGGCTTCATGTTGCTAATCCGTCGATAATACTCACCCAGAAATCCGTTAGACTCAAGCCGTCTTTTGCAGCAGTTTGTCGACGCGGGTAGGTTCAGGCATAGCTGGTTCTTAATAACGCCCTCATCAACTCACTCATCAACCCCCCCAACAACCCACTAAACGCGACGCTAAACAGACGTTGTAGCAGCTTAGACAAGGCTGAAGCTATTGTTCGTCAAGTGACGGAGTGGAGAGGAGTTTGCTGTCATGGTGGCGTCTGAGGTACAGTTCGATCTTGGCCTGCAGAGCACAGAGTTGTTGAGCATAAAATTGTGGAGATGCTGGATTTCTCCCGCAGAATGACCCCGGCGCTTAATCTTTTAAGACCTCCGCGAATGACAGGAGGGCGCTCGCTTGACTAGCCTTTGCCACAATAATTTAAAAACTGGAGTAGTAGATATGGTTGGACTAAGGGAAGACCAAGAGGCATTTCGCGATTCGACGCGAACCTGGTTGGAAGAAAATTTTCCGCCGACCTTAAGCGGAAAAGGCGCTGAAATATTTGGCTATGGCGACTATAAGGGGCCATTACAGGGGGATGCAACCTTATGGCAGCAACGAATTGGTGCCAGAGGCTGGGGTACACCGACTTGGCCTAGCCAATACGGTGGTGGCGGCCTTGATCATATTCAGACCAAGATACTCCATGAAGAAATGAGCAGAATTGGCGCTTTCAATCCAATTATCGCGCTGGCCGGTATGGGCGTTACGATGGTGGGTCCGACGATCCTGGAATATGGTACAGAGGACCAAAAAATGCGTCACCTGCCGCCCATGTGTCGAGGTGAAATTCGTTGGTGTTTGGGTTACTCCGAGCCGAATGCGGGCTCTGACTTGGCCTCGCTCGCCACCAAAGCGGAAGATCAGGGTGATTGCTGGGTCGTCAATGGGCAGAAGGTCTGGACCTCAGGCGCAGATATCTCTCAATGGTGTGGTGCCCTAGTGCGCACCGATAGCAAAGCTAAAAAGCGCGACGGCATCAGTTTCCTGATGTTGAAGATGGATCAACCTGGTATCGAAACACGTCCGATCAAACTGATTGCTGGCGCCTCACCCTTCTGTGAGACCTTCTTCACGGATGCGCGGGCCGAAAAGACCGATATGCTGGGTAAGTTAAATGATGGCTGGAGCGTTGGTAAACGCTTGCTGCAGCACGAGAGAGCGAGTCAAACCGGCGCGCGGGGTACCGGTGGCGGCAAAACCGAGGCGCTTCAGGATATGGCGAAACGCTATGTCGGTGCGAATGCGGATGGTCGTCTGAATGATGCGGATCTGCGCATCCGACTCGCAAATCACTTAATGGACGCGCAAGCGCATAGTCTGACCATGAGTCGAATTGCTGCAGAGGCGAGGGGCAATGTTGAGGTCAGTGCTTCGGCATCCATACTGAAAAATTCTGCCACACACATAGCTCAGACCCAATCAGAGCTGACGCTGGAATTAATGGGGCACAATGGTCTTGGCTGGGAGGGTGATGGCTTCAATGATGCAGAGCTTGCCACGGTTCGTAGTTGGCTCTCGGGCAAAGCCATGTCGATCTATGGCGGCTCCTTTGAGGTCCAGAACAACATTATCTCGAAAAATATTTTAGGTCTTCCGGAAAATACCCAGAAGGGTTGATCCTCACAACATTAAGGAAGTCATCAGGATGGCAGCACTTACCGAAGAACAAACAATGATAAAAGACCAGGCGCAATCCTGGGTCAAGGAACAGGCGCCAGTCGCCAAGTTTCGTGCGCTTCGCGACAGCGGCGACAGGCAGGGATTCCATGCCGATACATGGCAAGCCATGGTCGAGATGGGTTGGACCGGTATTATCGTACCCGAGCAGTATGGTGGGTCTGAACTGGGCTACCTAACGTTTGGAATTGTGCTGGAGGAAACCGGTAAACAGCTGACAGCTTCCCCCTTGTTGGCATCGGCTCTGGTGGGCGCATCGGCATTACTGCTGGGTGGAACCGAGGCACAAAAGCAGGCATGGTTACCAAAAATTGTCGATGGTAGCGAGATTTTGACCCTGGCCGTTGATGAGGGCTCCAGGCATGCACCGACGGAGATCTCTCTGAAAGCCACAAAAACGGCTGAAGGTTTTAGTCTTACCGGTCGTAAGACTATGGTGCTTGAGGGGGGCGCAGCCTCGGCGTTGGTCGTCGCTGCTCGAACCAGCGGATCTGCCGGCGATAGCGAAGGTATTACACTCTTTCTGCTGTCCGCCGATGCTGCCGGTATTCGCCGTCAGACACTCAAGACCGCCGATAGCCGCGGTTACGCGAATATAGATTTCGATGGCGTAGCAGTGAGTCAGGGCGCGGTTCTCGGTGAAGTAGACAGAGGTGGAGAATTGCTCACAGAGATTCTAGATCGAGCAAGAGCAGGTCTGGCGGCCGAAATGCTGGGTACGGCGTCGCAGGCATTCGCCATGAATCTGGATTATCTGAAAACCCGTGTTCAGTTCGGTCAGGTTATCGGATCCTTTCAGGCGCTGGGTCATAGAGCAGCGATGCTCTTTTCAGAGATGGAGCTGGCTCGATCCTGTGTGGAGGCCGCATTACAGAGTATCGATGCAAACGCCGTCAACCAAGCGCAGTTGTGCTCTCTGTCGAAATTTAAGGCTGGGGCTTTTCTGTATCACATGTCTAACGAGTTGATCCAGATTCATGGTGGTATCGGCATGACCGATGACTTTGATGCAGGCTTCTATCTCAAGCGTGCTCGCGCAGTCGAGGCAGCTTACGGTAATCAGTCCTTTCATCGTAACCGCTATGCGCAGTTGCTTAACTTCTGATCAAGCCCGTTTGAGCAGACTGTTGAACGAGACAGTTGAACAAGCCAGTTAATCCAGCCCTCCTGCTCAAGTTGAGCTGATCAAAAGTGGCTGAGGTAGTAGATCACGTAAGCAAAACGAAATAGCTTGAAGCCAGCGTTGGCCGGCTTCAGGCTATTTCGAACCCTCAGTTTTTCCTGATATCGACTTAAAATTGAAATTATTTCGCCGTTTCGTAGACTAACAGTCTGATTCATGATGAATGACGCAGGATGCTGCTCGTTGTGGGATAATCATCTCGCTAAATGTGAATCTTCAAGCTGTCATCGCTTTTTAGCGACCAGCTTGAGCGTGATATCGATACTAGAATCAGACGATAGAGGTTGCATGAAAATTCCGAAACGACTCCAGCCATTGCTGGAGGACGGCTTGATCGATGAGGTCCTAGGCCGACTCATGAGCGGTAAAGAAGCCGATGTTTTTATCGTTCGCTGTGGCTCTGAGGTGCGTTGCGCAAAGGTCTACAAGGAAGCCATTAAACGCGGGTTCAAACAGGCGGTTACCTATCAGGAAGGCCGTAAAGTGCGAAATACTCGCCGTGCTCGAGCGATGGAAAAGGGTTCGAAGTTTGGTCGACAGCAACAGGAAGAAATCTGGCAAACTACCGAGGTGGATGCCCTGAAGCGACTCGCCAGTGTCGGCGTGCGTGTGCCTGTCCCCTACAGTTGTGTTGATGGCGTGTTGCTGATGGAGCTGATTGTTGATGCAGAGGGTAATGTCGCGCCGCGACTGAGCGAAGTCGCGCTCACTCGCGAGGAAGCCCTTCGAGATCATCAGGTCATGATGCAGCATGTTGTGCGCATGCTGTGTGCCGGGATGGTGCACGGCGACTTGTCTGAATTTAATGTCCTGGTCAATTCGGAAGGGCCAGTGATTATTGACCTTCCTCAAGTCGTCGACGCAGCGGGTAATAATCACGCTGAGGCGATGCATGCACGAGATGTCAATAATATGACGGGCTACTATGGGTTATTTGCGCCGGAACTGCTCGAGACTCGATACGCGAAGGAAATGTGGGCTTTATATGAAGCGGGTAAGCTGCAACCAAATAGCAAGCTGACCGGCGAATTCGAGGAAAGTACAGAGCTGGCGAATGTCGATGCAGTCCTTGCCGAAATAGACGCTGTCAAAATGGAAGAGATGCAAAGGCTGGAACGACTGCAAGCCGCAGCATCTGACTGATTGCCGTTAAGCGCCAGCCGCGGCTGCGTTCGAGTAAGCGGTGGCTAATTATCACGATC
>JAYODE010000033.1:22485-38262 GCA_038106185.1 Gammaproteobacteria bacterium
CGCTGGTTGAGGAGAAGCCGGCGGCGGAGATTTGCTCCAGGTGGCGTCTGATGTCTTCCGGCCACCGCGCGATCTCTAATTTGAAACGTTGCAGGTCGCCGGCAAACAGGGCTCGGTCTGCCTCTTCAAAGCCTGGCTTGTCGCCTGCCATAGCAGTCATAAATCGATGGCTGGCTTCTCTGGCTCGGCGCGTCTGATCAACCTCTACACTCGCCTTGCGGGCCTGGTCAACAAGCTTACGTAAGGCGACCGATGCGCCACCGGGTTGTTCACTCAGCCAGTCCCAGTGTCGAGGCAGCAGAGTGACTTCTTTGCCCAGGGCACTTGACTTGGTGGCGCCGTGACCTTGGCGTCTGGCATCGAAGGAGGTTTGAGGCCGATAACGCTGAGTGACTGCTGATTCGCTGCCGTTGAGATCCAGGTCGATGAATCGACCTGTCTGATTATTGAATATGACCAGGGGTGTTGAAGGATCCTTGTCAAAGGCGTGTTTGGCGCTGGGTATGATTTCAAGCAGCGTTCCACGAGCGACGATGCTTTCCCTCAAGAATATCACATAGGGTAAGTCCTCCAGACTCGATGCCCTAGATTCAATGTCGGGTGACTCTCGGTTGTCTCGTTCTCGGCACTCGTCACTCAAGGTTCCCTGCTCCTAAGCGCGACCACGAACAATTGAGGCCTTTAATACGGACTGTTGATTCCAATACCAGGCACCAGTACCTACCAGAACGTTAGTGAAGGCCGTTGCGAGGAAGATACCGACGTAACCCCAGTAGGCATTTGCGACGATTGCCAAAGGGATATAGACGATCACAGTTCGCACAATCGAGATTGTCAGGGCTGGCATCGGCAGGCCCCGCGCATTAAAGCTCGAGCTTGCGATTTGCATGATGCCCATAAAACCGATGCTCAAGGGAATAATGAGGAAAAATGCCGCGGCAACCTCATGGACAATGGGATTGTCGTCAATCTGGGTAACGACCAGGTCGCCGATTAGCATCATCGTTACGAAGGTGACAAGACCCCAGCCCAAGCTAAACCAGTTAGTCAGCAGCAGGGCGCGTTTGACCCGATCAAAGTGACCGGCGCCCCAGTTCTGGCCAATAAACGGCTCAACGGAGGAAGACGCCGACCAAAGTATCATATGTGCCATCGTTTCAACCCGAGTCGCGACATTATAGCCAGCAACCACCTCATGACCGTGCCCGGCAAGCAGGCGAGTGATGATCAGCATCGAAGCAGGCATGACCAGTCCGCTCATGGTCGCTGGCCCGCCCACATGCAGGATCGCAGCCCATGAGCCGAATATGCCTTGCAGGGATAGTCGCATCATCTTTGATCGATATAACAGTATGCTGTAGAGGGCGATGCTCCAGACCCTTGAAATCACATAAGCCCAGGCTGCACCGGCGATACCCATCTCGGGTATGCCAAACCAGCCAAAGATCAGCACTGGTCCGAGTAATATTTGGAGCAAGGAACCTGTAGTCATGATGATGCCCGGGCTTGCGGCGCTGCCTGTTGCGCGCAACAAGGTTGAACCGACCATGGACAGCACGAAGAAGGGCACTCCCAGCATGTAGACTCGAAGATAATCGGTCGTCATCTGAAGAACTAGTCCTTCTGCGCCGAGACTGCTGACAATAGTATCGGCAAAAATGGCTGCCAGCATGCCCAACACACAGCCGACGACAATGGCTAAAATTTGGGCGTGGGTAACCAGTAGTGTCACTCTCGCCTTATCACCTGAACCCATGGCTCGGGCTATGACGGATGAGGCGCCGGAGCCAATGCCACCGGCAAAGGCGAATAGAGTGATGGTGATGGGAAAGGCAAATCCCATGGCCGCGAGCGCTTCTGTGCCGACTATGCCCAGATAGATCGCCTCGGCAAGCTGGGCAATGTTCATCGTGACTGTACCCATCGCCATAAAGGACCCCAGACGAATCAGATGTCGACCAACCGGACCGTTAGTAAACCCGACTCTTGGGCCAGGCGCGGCTGCCGGTATAGCGACCGCAGCGGCGCCGGTGGCAGTGGGTCGAGCATCATCAGCGCGGTTGTCAGTCATCTATAGAAGTTCCACTGGATCATTTGGTTCGACTGGCATAATACACTCAAACTTGTCGGGAAAGCGTGCCATTCGCTTTCTTTTCCGGTCGCAGCATACTGCCAGTTCAAACACAGCACTCGTGCCAGCTGATGCAGGCAGTAGCGCAAATCACTAAACCAATACTGCTTTCGTCGATTCCAGGTGTAACTGGCTACCGCGCCAGGGATTGGCGTCACAAACGACTTCATTGAGTTCCACACCCAGACCCGGTTCGGTAGATACGATGACATGGCCTTCCTGCCAGTCGATTTTCTGGGTCAATAGTTCTGCATGAAACCCGTCCCAGGTCTTGATCGACTCAAGGATAAGGAAGTTGGGTAAGGTGGCTGCAACCTGGATATTAGCTGCTCCAACAAGCGGGCCACAGTAGCAATGCGGGGCGATTTGAATCTGATAGGATTCAGCATGCGCGGCGATTTTCTTGGTTTCGAGTATGCCTCCCGAGCGGCCTGTATTTGGCTGTAAAATCGCTGCAGCACGAAGCTCGATGACCCGTGCGAACTCAGCACGAGTGGTCAGACGTTCTCCGGTAGCAATCGGAATCGAGGTGAAGTTGGCAACCTGCGCCATGACTTCTGGCATGTCTGGTGGAACGGGCTCCTCAAACCACAAAGGATCAAAAGCCTCAATAGCCCGTGCCATGCGCCGAGCACCAGCCGCTGTAAATTGCCCATGAGTGCCGAATAGGATGTCAGCGCGATTGCCAATCGCTTCACGTACTGCACTGCACATGGCTGTGGATCTCTCAAGATCTTGCAGGCGTGGCATATGACCATCATAAATTGTATAGGGACCCGCAGGATCGAACTTGATGGCAGTAAAGCCCTGGTCGCAACAGGCAACGGCTGCTTCGGCAGCCATGGTCGGATCGTTGTAAACGTTGCGAGAGTCTGCACCTTCTGCTTCGTCAGGGTACACGCTGCCTGACTGTGGATAAAGATAGGTATAGGTGCGCAGCGTCTCGTGTACTCTGCCGCCCAGTAGATTATAAATCGGCTGGCCAGCTTCCTTGCCGATAATATCCCAACAAGCCATCTCGAGCGCAGAGACACAACCCATCATGGTAATGTCAGGTCGTTGCGAAAAGCCGGACGAGTAGGCGTTGCGAAAAAACGTCTCGATATTGTGTGGATCTCTTCCAAGAAGATAGCGGAAAGCGACATCTTCGATCAACTTGGCCGTCAGATGAGGATCGAAGGTAGCATTGTAGGCCTCACCAAAGCCAGTGACGCCCCCATCGGTCACGAGCTTGACGAAAATGAAGTAACGCCCCCCAGTTTGTGGTGGCGGGTTGCCGACGACCCATGTCTTGATATCTTGAATAACCATGCCACTCTCCGGTAGAACCTTGACCTAAAAGAGCTCAGTCAAAGACGATGACGTTGCGCTTGACCATGCCTGACTTGACCTCAGCAATCGCTTTATTAATTTCTGTTAGCGGATAGGTGTTGGAGATCAGTTCGTCCAGTAGTAGTTCACCCTGTTGGTAGGCCTGAACGAGTCGCGGAATGTCGTGGGAGATCACTGCCTCGCCCATTTTTGAGCCGATAACCCGTTGGTTCCAGGCGGCGAGAGTGCCCGGGTCATAGGCTGCCATGACGCCGGTAGGTGGCATGCCGACGACGACGACCGTACCATTTTTGGTGATGTAGCTAAAAGCCTCGTTGAATGCAGCGGGCGCACCTACCGTGACAAAAACGAAGTCAGCTCCGCGTCCAGCAGTGAGAGTGCTCACCTGTTTCACGGCATCTTCCCTGGTTGAATTGATCCCGTGAGTTGCGCCGAAGTCTCGCGCGTCACTAAGCTTGTTATCTGACAGATCGATGGCAATGATCATGGCGGCACCAGCATGGGCTGCACCCTGAATGGCATTTAATCCTACTCCGCCGCAACCGACGATAATGACATTTTGTCCTGGCTTGACCTTTGCGGTGTTGACCACAGCGCCAAATCCCGTGATGACACCGCAGGCCAGAAGTGACGCGCTAGCGAATGGCAGTGACTTGGGTATCTTCACCATCTGGCTATGGTGTACCAGAATTCGTTCTGCAAAAGCGCCGGTACGCATAGATTGATAGACAGGTCTTCCGTCTTTAGCCGTGATGGGACCCTGCTCGTCAAGGTTAAATCGTGTCTCACACATCACCTGGCTACCTTGGTTACAATAGTGGCAGTCGCCACAATACCGAATCAAGGTGACCACCACATGATCGCCTGGTTTAAGGTGCTCGACGCCTGTGCCTATGCGAGAAACAATGCCCGCTGCTTCATGGCCAAAGACGGCAGGCAACTCGCCGCCCCAATGTCCCTCGGCAAAAGTAATGTCAGAGTGGCAAATGGCACAAGCTTTGACCTCTACCTCCACCTCGTCCGGTCCTGGATTAGCCAACCTAATATCCTCGATGACCAGAGGCTGACTAAATGCATGGCAGACAGCTGCTTTCATGGAATGTTTCGCTCCCACTTTGCTACATTGCTATTGGAATAAAGAATCTGACAGGGATAGTCACTGTGCATCGACCTGAGAATCTGATGCCTTCAGAAGGATATTGAGAGTCTCCTCTTGAAATTCGATGACGTCACCGGAGAGTATTTTCTTACTCTTTTGAGTTTCAACCTTACCATTCAGCCGAACCTGGCCGTCGCTAATGACCAGTTTGGCCTCTCCACCGGTCCCCACCAGGCCCTCAAACTTGAGAATTTTGAACAGTTCAATGGGCTGTCGATTGATTTCTACTATGCGTGATGCGGGGATGATGGTGACTCCAAAAGGTGTAATGGGCGAGAAAGAAGTAAAGCTAATGGCATGATTTTTATTGACTCGGCCAGAGCCAGGCAGCGCCTCGTACGCCACTCGAGTCGCCGTGCCGAGCTTGCAAAAGACGGGTATTGATATGGTCCGAAAACACATAACGCGGCAGGTAGCCTGGTACCACGTCATAAAGCGCCTGAATATTTGACATGCCGCCACCTAAGACAATGACGGCAGGGTCGAGAATATTAATGACAGTCGATAAGCCCAGCGCCAGGAGGTTGCAATATTGGTGGAACAGTGCGGTAGCCGGTGGGTCACCCCGCGTAATGAGACCAGCGATATCGATGGCGCCAAGCTGAGTCCCCGTCAGCGCGAGATAGCTACGTTCAAAGGCAGGTCCCGATAACCAAGTTTCGACACAGTCAGAACGGCCGCAATAACAGGCTCGTTGTTGATCAATGACGGGCAGATCGTTTTCTGGCATCGGCTGATAAGCCGACAACGGCAAAGGGTTATGGCCCCACTCGCCGCTGATGGCATTGACGCCTTGCAGCAGTCGTCCGTCGTAGACCAGGCCACCGCCGACGCCGGTTCCGAGGATGACACCAAAGACTGAGTGAGCCCCCGCGCCGGCGCCATCGCTGGCTTCAGACAATGCAAAACAGTCAGCGTCATTAGCGATTCTTACCCTACGCTGGATAAGCGCCTCAAGGTCCTCCCGCAGAGGTTGGTGGTTCAAACAGGTGCTGTTGCAATTTTTTAACAGGCCGGTTTCAAACGAGACGGCGCCTGGCGTGCCTATGCCAACAGGCGTGGTTGCATCAAGAGCGTGTTTTTTCTGCAGTCCATCAATGAGGCCGGCGATACTCGCCAGGGTCGCCTGATAGTCGCTCTTGGGGGTTGCGACCCGTGCACGGTCAAGAATCAGACCTGTCTCAGTCAGGACGATGGCTTCGATTTTGGTACCACCGAGGTCGATGCCTATTCTCGGCGATTTGCTGGGTTGCTCGTTCATTATCGCATGTTATCACAGCACCAATTAAAGGCGGCACTGTCTCGATTGCAGCGATGGCTGTAAACGGCTATTCGCCGTAGGCCGCGCGCCGGTAACGAAGCATCTTGCCGCTACCGATACCTGTATGTTGACCTTTATGGAATGCAATCTGGCCATTGACGATGACCGTGTTGATGCCGATGGGTTCTTGCTTAGGATCATCGTAGGTCGCTTTATCGATCACGATGTCAGGATCAAACAGCACCAGGTCAGCCCAATACCCCGTTTCAATCTTTCCCCGTTCTACCAGGCCGAAAGTTTTTGCGGCTAAAGAGGTCATTCGACGTACTGCCTCAGGTAGAGTCAAGATAGCATCTTCTCTCACATATTTACCTAACACGCGGGGGAAGGTGCCAAACAGACGAGGGTGGGGTCGGCCATTCAGATCTGGAATACCGTCAGAACCCACCATCATGTCAGCATGCCGTAGATTAGTGGCGATATCTTTTTCATCAATAATAAAATGAATACAAATGGTGCGATCCCCTTTTGGGGCGGTAAGAATCGAGCGAACCAGGTCGGTGATATCGACAGCCTGGTCCCGCGCAATATCGATCAGCATGCGTCCTTCATAGTCTCTGAAGGCAGGGCAGCTAGCGATCCGAATCACCTCGGCAAAGTCTCGGCTGATATTAGCCAAGTTGAAGTATTCAATCATTCGGCCGCTGCCGGCTGTATACGGATAGACGTCGAGTGTGACACGTTGACCTCGACTTAGTGCTTCGTCGACTTTAGCCAGAGAGTCCTTAATTTTCCCCCAGTTCTGTTTCCCAGCAGACTTGTGATGAGAAATATGCAAATGCACATCACTCTCAAGACCAATTGTCAGGCTCTCGTCGATAGCCTCTAATAATCGGTCACCTTCGTTACGCATATGGGTGGTATAAAGTGCGTCAGTCGCTTTAGCAGCTTTCGCCAGGGCGATAATTTCTTCGGTTTGGCTCCACTTTCCGGGTGTGTAAATAAGTCCTGTGGAAAATCCGCAGGCGCCCTGCTCAATTGCCTGCTCAACCAATCCATACATGTGTTGCAATTCTTGTGGTGTTGGCGCCCGTTTTGCCATACCCATCGCGATAGCCCTAACCGTATTGTGACCTACTAACATCATGTTGTTGATGCCGGGTTGTTTGGCCATCACTGCTTTGAAATAGCCGTTCAAATCACTAAACCCGGCGTCCAGGCCTGCTAATATGCCGCCACTCGCGCGCCCCGCGTCAATGTTTGGGTCTGCCGGAATAGCGCTGAAGCCGCAGTTACCTGCGACAACAGTTGTAACGCCCTGAGCGAGCTTGAAAGCCATACCGGGATGGCGAAAAAAAGCGCCATCGTCATGGGAGTGAGTATCGATAAAACCAGGTGCAATGTGAGCACCCTGGCCGTCAATTTCCAGCTTTGCCCGGCCGGCAGAGCCTACAGTTTTAATTCGGCCGTCCTGTATTTCCAAGTCTGCAGCAAATGCCTCACCGCCTGTGCCGTCAAGTACCTTGACGTTTCTTATGCTGATGTCTGTCATGCTGTCTTGTCCTCTATCGAAACAACTATCGAACGACTTGTCGAAATTTCTATTGAACCGATTGTCGACTTATCGAGCGCCAAGACAAGCGGAATGAATCAATAATCCTTAAATGCCGTAGCGAGCCGGTGATATGCGCAACCATTCACCAATTTTCTCACCGATCATAATGCAGGTCAGGTTAGTATTCGCCCTGGGCACAAACGGCATGATGGAGGCGTCGGCGACAACGAGATTGTCAATGCTATGGCAACAGCCGAATTGGTCGACGATCGCGCCGGGATCTGCCTTGGGCCCCATTTTCACTGTGCCGCAGGGATGGTAGCCGCTGGCAGAAAATTTTCGAACCAGGGTGTTGAGACTTTCCGCGTCAGTGCCTCGAGCCGGATCGGGAAATACGACCGCCTCTATCATGTCAGCGAGTGGCCCCGTTTTGGTGAATCTCAAGATATCCTGCAGGCAGGTGACCAGTCGGTCAGCGTCACGGCTGTCCTCGCAAAAATGATTATCGATAATGGGATGGACCTGCGGATCTGCCGATGCCAGACGCACTTCACCTCGGCCATATTGGTACTCGACGACGCCAGCAATCGCGAATCGCGGCGGATCCTGGCGACCACCGGCAAAACTTAGTTGTTCGATCTGAAGGTCATTGCGTTTGTTTGAACCTGCACAGGTGTAACGCAAAATGGTTTGAATGATCGGGTCATCATGATCAATGCGGATGCCCGGCTTAACATTGGCGACGATAGATAGGGCTGGATGATCGCTCAAGTTCTGGCCGATCGCGGGAATATTTGCGATGACCGGAATACCCAGTTGATTGAGTTGTGCAGATGAGCCCAGACCGGAACGCATCAATATTGCTGGCGACATGATAGCGCCAGCGCTAAGGATAATCGTTTTAGCAAACAACTTCTCGGTCTCACCTGCGGCATTTTCAACCTCAACCCCTATACAGCTTTTATTCTTGATCAGCAGGCGACGAACGTAAGTCATGGCGCGAATCGTCAAATTTGGTCTTAGTCTGGCTGGCGCAAGATAGGTCAGGGCGCTGGATACTCGCAGTCGACCGAGCTTGTTCATCGGTTGGGGTCCCGCACCAGACCCCTTTGGATCATTAGCATCGGGACAGTCGTTGTAGCCAAGTTGTTGAGCCGTCGCCAGAAAAGCCTGATGCTGGGGCAATAATTCATCGTGCGGATAACGACGAATGGAGATGGGTCCAGCATCGCCATGGTATTCTGCATCACCGTAGTCCAGATCCCGCTCAAGCCGATTAAACGCAGGCAACACCTTATTCCAGGTCCATTCGCTGTTGCCAAGGTCAGCCCACTCATCGTAGTCCTCGGGGATTCCCCTCAACGCTATCGTGGTATTAACCGAGCTCGAACCGCCCGTGACTCGGCCTCGAGGAAAGGGCGAAGTGCGAGAAGCAGTCGGATTGTACTTGAGGCCCCAGTCGTGGGCTGAATAAGAGTTATTGTGACTGTTGATGATATCCCTGGGTGTACTGCTGATATCGCTGTAGTCGGGACCGGCTTCGACCAACAGGATGTTCAGATTTGGATTTTCAGACGCTCTGGCGGCAATGGCTGAACCACTGCTGCCGGCGCCAATAATCAGAATGTCGTACATAGGATAAGTCACCGATGATTGATGCACGCTATTGTGCATGTAATCGGGTCCTTGACGCCAGACTTCAGTCGAGGAGCGCCTGCCAAGTTCGGGATTGGATGAGAAGGTCTGTGGGGGGATGCGCAAACAGATGATTGACAGCGAGTCGTCGAGACTTCTTTTTTAGCTTTCATGGAATCTATTCCTGTGTGGGCTAGCAGACATTCAGTACTGTTGCGTTATACTCGGCGTTCAATCGGGCAGGAGTCAAAGGCATGAATGGAGCCGAGAGTTTAGTAGCGACATTGATTAACAACGGTGTTGAGGTCTGTTTTACCAATCCTGGGACCTCGGAAATGCACATGGTGGCTGCCATCGGCAAGACGGACGGCATGCGCTCAATCCTCGGTCTGTTCGAGGGTATTTGTACCGGTGCTGCAGATGGTTATGGGCGGATGGCAGGCAAACCCGCCTGTACCTTATTGCATCTAGGTCCTGGATTGTCGAATGGTTCCGCGAATTTACACAATGCTAAGAAAGCTAACTCGCCAGTCGTGAACTTGATCGGCGATCATGCGACCTATCATAAGAAATACGATGCACCGCTGACGTCCGATATCATCGGACTGGCCCAACCGATTTCTCATTGGGTTCGAACGACTGAAACTGCGGCAGATTTGCCAAAGGACGCAGTCGATGCCGTTGTCGAGGCGACGACAGGGGCGGGCAGAATTTCGACGCTGATTGTGCCAGCAGATTGCGCCTGGAACGACTCAATCGAGCCTCTAGCTCGGCAAACAGCGCCCGCGCCAGGCGTTGTTGATGAAGCCGCTATAGATCGATCGGTAGAGCTGTTAAAAAATGGTAAATCCAGCATGCTTTTGTTGGGGAACATGGCTTTGACGGAGTACAGCCTGGAGCTGGTCAACAAGATCTCTCAGGCAACCGGCGCTCGAGTGTTCTGCGATACCTTTTTTACCCGTATGCCTCGAGGTGAGGGTCGATGCCAGATAGAGCGTCTGGCTTATTTCGCGGAACAGGGCGTTGAACAGATCAAGGACGTCGAGCAGTTGATCATGGTGGGCACCAAGGCCCCAGTGGCCTTCTTTGCCTATCCAGGGAAAGCCAGCGAGTTTTATGCCCCTGATAGCGTCCTCCACACGCTGGCAGGGGTTGACCAAAACGCGGAGGATGCTCTTGAACGATTAGTGGCTGCAGTGGGTGCCGATGGGTTTCAGCCGATCAAAAATAAGCTGAACAAGTCGCCGAAGGGAGTGGATGAGTTAAGCCCACGAACGGTGGCCATGAGTTTTGCACATTACTTACCGACCCAGGCCATTGTTGTGGATGAAGGCGCGACCGCTGGTGGTGGCTGTTATCCCAGCGCAGCTCAGTCAGAACCACACGATTGGTTAACGCTAACAGGCGGCTCGATAGGATTTGGTTTGCCCACCGCGATTGGCGCTGCCGTCGCTTGCCCCGACCGAAAAGTGGTCTGTGTCCAGGGAGACGGTGGTGCCATGTATACAATTCAGTCGTTATGGACCATGGCGCGAGAGAATCTAGATATTTGTGTCATTATCCTCGCAAATCGGAAATATCAGATTTTACAGATTGAGCTGGCCCGGGTCGGCGCTCAGTCGATGACAAAGAAAACTCTGGATATGCTGGATATTGGTAACCCTGACCTGGATTTTGTTCAGCTATCTCAAGGTATGGGCGTGAAGGCTGCTCGAGTCACGACTATTGACGATTTCAATGCAGTGTATGGTGCGGCTATGCGGACTTTCGGTCCGCAACTGATTGAGGTTGTTCTACCCTAGTAAAGGAGTGGCTAGACTTCGGTAGCTAAACGACGGGGAGGGCTTTGGTCATATAAAAGTCGTCCATGTAGAAGCCAAGCCCAATAGGGTTAAAGGTTGATCGTGAAATGATGAAACCGTTCCGGCGATAAGCTTTAATCGCACGGGTGTTGTGCTTGTTGACATTGAGCGCCAGGGTCGAGCAGCCCTGGTTCTCGCACAGGCTTTCCACGTGACTCAAAAGCATTGAACCGATTCCTTGCCCATGAAATGATGATCGAAGATAGAGCTTGTGCAGCGCCCCGGCTCGGCCCGCTGTGGAAACAGCGTTAGGGACTGCGTTAGGAACTGCGTTAGGGACTGTGTTAAAAGCAGCTTTAGAAACAGTTTTAGAAAAAGTAGTGCTGTAGGCGCTAAAACCAGCAGGTTGGTCGTCGATGTAGAGTAGATGGTAGTGAACGCCCTCATTGACCTCCTGAGATAGTCTGTCGATTGAATACCCCTGATCCAACATGTAACGCACCTGGCGGTGGCTGATAATGCCCGGGTAGTGTTCAAGCCATATTTCGTGCGCTAACGCCTGAACTAGTATCAAGTGTGCGTGGCCATTAGCTGGTAGAATATGCAAGGAAAGTCTTAGCTCCAGGTTTGAGGTGGTAGATAAGGTTTTAGAGTGAGTGGCAGCCAGTGAGTGAGCTCGCCAATGCCCAGGAAATGCTGAGTAACAATGATTGATAAAGCAGAAATAGTATCATGGATTTTATGAAATCGAGTGCCAGGGACAATGCGCTAAACACCCTTGAAAACCAAGTCTATGACCTGGTGGTTATCGGCGGTGGTATTACTGGCGCTGGTATTCTTCGAGAGGCGGCTCTGCGAGGGCTTTCCGTCGCGTTATTGGAAGCTGCGGATTTTGCAGCAGGGACCTCCAGCAAGTCGACCAAGTTAATTCATGGAGGGTTGCGCTATTTGGCTATGGGTCATATTCATATAGTTCGAGAGGCAGCGCTGGAGCGCAAGCGCGTTAATCAGCTGGCACCGCATCTTGCTGAGCCACAATGGTTGATGGTGCCGACCAGCAGTTACTTTGAATACTTGAAGTACCGTGTCGGAATCTCCGTTTATGAAAGGCTCGGGCAGGTAAACGTCTCAGACCGACACTTCAATCTTGCAGCCGATGAACTTAAGGCCTTTGAACCTGTACTTGATGTCGCGGCATTTCCAAGAGCTAGCGTTTATCGAGAGTATTTAACCGATGACGCCAGATTGGTAATGGCCAACATTCGAGCCGGTATTGATGCGGGTGGAGTCGCCGCCAACAAGCTTGCAGTCACAGGAGTCCTCAAGGACCAAGGTCGAGTCTCAGGTGTTCAGGCAACATGTGCAATCTCCGGGCGAGAAATAGTCGTCAAGGCGAGGGGCGTCATTAATGCTGCCGGTCCCTGGGTTGAGCAAGTATGCTCTTTGGACGCCATCAGCATGCCAAAGTCGATGGTTTTATCAAAGGGCGTCCACCTGGTCATTCCCCACGCCAAGCTACCCCTCGAACATATGGTATTCACCCAAAGCCTGGATCAACGACCTGTATTTGCTATCCCCAGGGGTGATGTGGTCTACATTGGCACAACCGATTCTGTCTACCAGCCGGGCGCGAAAATCTGGCCAGAGGTATTGCCTGAGGAGATTCGTTATCTGTTAGAGCCGATTCAGCGTTATTTCGGCGTAAGTCTGACTCAGGCGGATTGTCTGACGACCTGGGCAGGATTGCGACCGCTCATCTATGAGGCAGGAAAATCTTCCAAGGAGATCTCGCGCAAAGATGAGGTCTGGGTCAGCGCTAGTGGTCTCATCACAATTGCTGGTGGTAAATTGACAGGATATCGCAAAATGGCCGAGGCGACAGTAGATGCTGCTGCGGACCTGATCGGCTTTGCAGAGACTCGTTCAGCCGGCGATACACCTCTACCCGGCGGTGATTTCACTGGCAGCATTGACGACCAGGTACTGCATCTCACTCAGCGTTACCCGATGAACGACGGTGCGGCACTCCGACTCGTGCGGTTGTATGGTGCTGAGGCCCCACAAGTGCTGGCGCTTGGCGCAGAGCTGCTCGTTTCAGGTGGAAGTGTGCTTGCCGGCGAAGTTGCTTGGGCTATGCAGCAGGAGGGAGCACAGAGCCTTGAGGATATTCTTTACCGCCGAACGCGTACCGCGCTCTACCAGCCTCGAGAAGCCGCATCAGTAGCATCGCAGGTGGCTGACATGATGGGTGCTGAGTTGGGCTGGTCCGATGCGAAAAAAGCCGGCGAAATAGCGCAGATGAGCGCCTTGTTAGCCGCAGATACCGAATCGTTGCTGCCGCCTGCCTCCGCTTAATGGGCTTCAGCACTCGTGGTATTAAAATAACAATACTAGGCCCCTCTGTTTTGAAAACGAAGGTCGTTTTGTGGTATTGTCTTAGGTCAAAAAACGAGGTCCCTTGCTGCGTCAACTCATGGGGTCGGCGTTAGGGCGATATTGCTAGATGTGCGAAAAATAGTCGCCTGAAAACTAGAGCAATAAAAATCATTGAGAAAAAGTAGCGGTAGCGTAATAAGCTGGAAGAGTCGAGGTAGACCGGCCCTCTTGCCGTTGTCTTGCCTCGCTTCGGCTGGTGATAATCGCGCTAGCGGATCCTTCCAAGCGATGAGCAGCACTCAGATGTGCCTTAGGAGTGATCGCGAGGTTCTTCTCGAAGCAAAGCTGGTATCAGTAAAGTGAGCTCAAGTCTGACTCTGCGCCGATGGATTCTGGGAACGCTGGTGATGCTAAGCGTTTCTCTGTCAATGACGGCTGCTGCTGCCGAGAAGATTAATCCGGAGTTACTCTACCAACAAGCTAAAGAGTTACTTCAGAAAGGGCAGGCTGATCAGGCTTTTGCCTTGCTGGCAGCTCAGGAAGGAGTGCTGGCTGGCGATGATTCGTATGATTATCTGCTGGGTGTTGCAGCACTGGACTCGCAACAGGCAGGCGAGGCGATCTTCAGTTTGCAACGTCTAATAGCACGCAAGCCAGATTTTTCAGGCGCCAGACTGGAGTTAGCTCGCGCTTATTTTGAGGTGGGCGACAACGAGCTGGCTCGAACTGAATTTGCGCGAGTACTCGCTGAGAACCCGCCGCCGAATGTCATAGCCGCAGTGACTGAATATCAAGCAGCAATTGATGCGCGAAGCAGCGCCTACAAAACCACAGTACAACTTTATCTTGAAGCTGGCGCTGGTTATGACGGCAACGCACTCTCGGCGACAGACGAGCAGATCTTTTTAGGTTTCCAATTAGCAGAAAGTAACTTGGCTCAGTCATCAGCTTTTGCCAATACCGCGTTCGGTGGGTTTATCAACAAGCCCCTGACCACGGCCTCTGCATTGCTCTTTACGGGTCGACTCGATCACCGATCAACGCCTTCTACGCACTTTATTGACGCCTCTAACCTTGATCTGGGCGTTGCCTGGAACTGGAACGAAGGTGATAACAACTTCTCATTGGCGGCGAATAACCTATTTTCGTTCCTTGCTCGAGAATACAGTCGGCGTGACACTGGACTCACAGCTAATTACCTTCGCCAGGTCAACAAAAATTTGCAAATGGCGACCTTTGCCCGTGCAGCAATTAGTCGATTTAATGGTGCGGCACTGAGTGTACGTGATGTTAATCAGACAATGTTTGGCGTCAGCGCAGTCCGGTCGTTTGCAGCCTCTCAGCTAAGTTTGTCTTTAACTAAAAATGCCGACACCACTGTAGACAGTGCATCGCCATTTTCTACAGATGGATTTGCTGTGACTCTCAGCAGCAGCTGGTTCAGGCCGGGAGGAGTGCAGTATGTATTTGATGCGAATTTTTCTAGAACAGATTACGACGACCCCTATTTTGGCTTCACTCGTCAGGATGACACCTATAGTTTTACCGGCAGTGGTATTTGGCCTGATTTTCCAGCCAAAAAGTGGACTATGACTACGCGAGCCAACTACAGTTTCAAGCATTCCACCGTCAGCCTGTTTCAATTCGACAGGCTTGAGGTGGGTGTATCCTTTCGCAAGATTTTCGATTAAGGGCGCTTGAGAGTGATGAAGAAAAATTGGCTGCCCGTGTTGTCACTACTAGTGCTGAGTTTGCTGTTACAGGCATCTCCCACTTGGGCGAAAGTCGGCAAGGTGATTTATACCATTGGTATGAACAATGTAGAGAGGCCGGCTGTAGAGCCTCTGAAAAAAGACAGTCTACTGAATGCCGGTGATGTCATCGTGACCGGCCCAAAAGGATATGCCCAATTGTTACTGGATGATGGCAGCAAGATCGCCATTCGACCTGCATCTCGCTTTGTTATTGAATCTCTGGAGATGCCGGCTACAGATACAGAGCCAGCCATTGGTGAAGGTAAAGTTTTGCGAGCCAACTTTACTTTGGAAAAGGGTGGGTTTCGAACCATCACAGGGCGAGTCGCGAGACGCGATCCGAGCGCCTATCAGGTATCAACACCCTCAGCCGTTATTGGTGTGCGCGGCACGCTTTATTCCGCTCGAATGTGTACAGCTGACTGCTCGAGCGGAAGTGCAGACGGCCTTTACGTCGGGGTTTCGAATGGTGTTGTGACTCTTGAAAATGCCGCGGGTACCATAGATCTGGCCAAGAATCAGTTTGCTTTTACCGCTGACTTCAACTCTCCTCCGGAAAAACTCCTCGCGCCGCCAGAAAGCTTGAACGATGAAGGAATCGACCTGGTTGAGGAAGAGGCTGAAGAAGAGTCCAGCGATGAAGAGGAGGGCGCTGCAGAAGAGGAAGAGCAGGCAGAAGAAGAACAAGCAGAGGAAGAGCAGGCTGCTGAAGAAGAACAGGCTGCTGAAGAAGAACAGGCTGCTGAAGAAGAACAGGCTGCTGAAGAAGAAC
>JAYODE010000034.1:0-5509 GCA_038106185.1 Gammaproteobacteria bacterium
AAAAATCGCGCTTGGAAAAGTGAACCTGGAAACAGCAGACAATACTCGAGCAGTGCAAAATCGGCTTTGGGGCTACAAAGACTAAAGCACTGACTTCCACTTGTGGCAACGCAACGACCTGGAGATACAGCTATGAGCCAATTTATCTATTCTCCCTTTAGTGCACTTAACCAGCTACATCGAGAGCTAGGGCGAGTATTTGATGACAACACTGCACTTTCCCAAGACAGCAGTCCTCTCGGGCGCAATGCCTGGATTCCGCAAGTTGATATCAAGGAAGACGCAAACGGCTTCACCGTGATGGCCGACCTGCCCGGTGTCGATCCCAAGGCTGTAGAGGTCACGGTCGATAGGAATATTCTCACTATTCGCGGTGAAAGAAACACTGAAAACACAGAAACCGGCACTGGTTACAAACGCCGCGAACGGATCAGTGGAGCATTTATTAGACAATTCACGCTACCAGAGGCAGTCGACGGCAACAGCATTACCGCACGCGCGGTAAATGGCGTGCTAGAGGTCAGGATTCCCAAGGGCGAACGTAACCAGCCTGTCAGCATCACTATCGAAAGCTAGAACTTTAACAGCTAGCGCTCTGACAGCTTGATATTTAAAAGCTGGAATTTTGAAAGCTGGAGTTTTGAAAGCTGGAGTTTTGAAAGATAGACACGCGTATCGCGTAAAAGCTTGCACCCAGCAAGCAGCAGACTCGTCAGGGTCTTAGAATTTCATGCTGGGTTTCATGCTGGCTTTTCGGCTTAGCAGTTAAGGCGCGCGATAGCTATATTTGGGCGCGATGTTAGCAATCACTATCTTGGTTTTTTTTGGCCTGTGAGGTTCGTCTCTTCCATTGACACTACAGACTGAATGACCGTGAAGATTGAGGCACAGACAAAAAAGAACTGAACTGGACGAAAAAGGCGGTATTTTCATCACATCACAGCCGTTTACCAGATGGTTACCCAGCGAGACTAGGAGAAAAAAATGAGCACCTTTGAGAATCTTTCAAATAACATCAGAGAAGGCTTGGATCATCTTGCAGAGGGTTGGCAGCATCTGTGGCACAAGGCTCGGCAGTCGATTACTCGGTACACGCCCAGCGAAAGCCAACCTGATTCACGAGAAGATATATCGGAAAATGATTCAAGCCGACAGCTTTCACTGGGCCGAGAAACCAACTACTGGGGTGTGTTGTCAGCAGAGGTTATCGAGACCAATCGAGAAATCGAGATCCATTTGGAAGCACCGGGCATGAACACTGAAGACTTTCAGATCAGCATCGATAACCTGACACTCAGCATTAGTGGCGAAAAGCATTACGAACGTGATAGCAGTGACGGCCAATACCATGTTTCTGAGCGGGCCTATGGTCGATTTGAGCGCTCGATCCCCCTGCCGTCCCCCGTAGATGCTAGCCGAACCAAAGCTAGTTACCATAATGGCGTTCTGTTGATCACGGCACCTAAAGCATCTGGGGCTAAAGGCAGACGAATCGTCATTGAGAATGGCGGTTAGCGCTCAACTGATTATCCTATCTGAGCACGAGTTCCTGTGTCATATTCATTACAACGATTTTAGAAAGGGGTACGTCCCGCCCGCAGATCAGGTCAAGACCACTTTTCTACAATGGGAATCCTTCGACCAATACCAAACGCGACTTTAGAAACCTTAGTCCCCGGACAGGTTTGCCGACGCTTGTATTCCATGCGCCCCATCAAGCGAATAATGCGTTGGAAATCCACTGCCGCCTCAGCCGAGTTGAGCCAGTCACTAAGAACCTTGACGTCCAAAGAAATTTTCTCCCCTGCATCAACGCACTGGCTGACCCAAAGACGAAAACGTGCAAAAGTGCTGACATAGTCTTCAACATAGGCCCTGACGATCGGGTCGAGTACCGCATAGGAAAGCAAAGAAGCTTCATCAATCTGGCCTGGCGCTAATTCCGCACTGGGAGGCTTACGCCAGATATTACTCGGAATATCTGCCGCTTGACGGGCAATTTCCATGACCTGGTATTTATACAGGTCCTTGATCGGTGCATAACTGAAGTTCATATCAAAGTGCGTGTAGTAGCCACAGGCCGATTCCGTTTTGTTTCCCGTCGACAACGGCATGGCACCAAATGCGTTACTGAAATGCATCACATACACGTCGCGAATTCGCGCTTGGATATTCTCGTCTGCGACACCCGCATAGGCATCAGCTTTAAGTTTCTCGGCCACCATATTCGTCGGATCCCCTAGATACTGGCTATACCGCTGATTCAGCATCTTCACCATCGACTGATGTTCAATTTCTACTTCGTAATCCCAACAGCCCAATTGTTGATGAAGTTGGATCGCATCATCTCGAGAGTGCTGAGAACTGAATATTGAGGGCATTCTAATCGCGTGGACATTTTTCGGACCAATCGCATCACAGGCCAACTTGCAAACAACCGCGCTATCAACGCCGCCACTGGACGCCAATACCAGTTGCGAAAATCCGGACTTTCTCGTGTAGTCTCGCAGGCCAAGGACTAGCAGGTCGTATAAATCGGGCGTCCGCGCCCGCAAGTCGGCTTGTTGCTTTGGATGATGCACCTGTTTCAACAATATCGGCGCCTTACTCAGGTCGACCACTTCATAAGTATCGCTAAAAACTTCCTCAACAAGATGGATGAGATCACCCCCTCGAACAACAAAACTTTGGCCATCGAAGACCAGTTCATCTTGGCCGCCACGTTGGTTGACGTAGATCAGTGTCATGCCGTCCTCTGTACTCGGCGCTATCACCTTCATGCGCTGCAGGGTTTTGTCATGCACAAAGGGGGAACTATTCAGCGAAAGTAGTACATCAACCCCGGCTTCACGATACTGTTGAAGCGGATTATCGGCGTAGTTATAGCCATCAGAGCCCTTGTCGTTCCATAGATCTTCACAGATCGTGATACCGACTCTGGAATCCTTGATCGGCAGAATAAGCAGCGCGTCTCCTGGCTCAAAATAGCGTAACTCATCAAACACATCATAAAAAGGCAGTAGCTGTTTTGCGTAAGTTCCCTGAATCTCGCCCTGAGATAACACTGCTGCCATATTCAAAAATGGCTTGCCCTGCTTGAGGTTGCGCGCAACATAACCAACAACCACATGCAATTTAGGCGCTACCTGGCTTGTATAGGCTCGAACCTCATCCAGAACCGCCAAATTGCGATCAATGAATTCAGGGTGATACAACAGATCCTGACTCAGATAACCCGGAATCGTTAATTCTGGAAAGACGATGAGATCGCACTCAGCCTGACTTGCCGTGTCGATACCTTGACGGATGGCTGCCAAATTCCCGGCAAAGTCCCCGGGCGTCGTATTTATCTGACCAAGGCAAATCCTCATCGACTTACGCTCGCCAAATCAGCGGAACTGTCCGATTGGCGAACGATATAAAGCAGATGTACTGTGGACAAGACAACCACACAGGCCCAGGCCTGATGAAGACTCGCCGCCCAGATGGGAATCATGTTTACCAGCGTGAAGACGCCAATGCCGAACTGAATGAGGGTCGTAGCCAGCACCAGACTGGTCGTACGTCGCAGCAATTGTGATTGACCAAGCTGAGCGCGCAGCCAGATGATGGCGATCAGAATAAGCACCAGCATACCGAGCCAGCGATGGACGAACTGTATCGTCGCAGTACTCTCAAAGAAACTGAGCCATAACGGTTGCATGGCGAATACCGCATCCGCGATCCACTGGTCATTCATCAAGGGAAACGTGTTATATCCCAGGCCGGCATGACTACCCGCTGTAAAAGCGCCCCACGTAAGTTGCATAACCAGACAGACTGCAAAGCTATAAATCAGCACCTGAGGAATCGGCACTTGGGTGCCGTTGGTAGCCACCGGTTCCCGCTCGATCTGCACACGCTTGGCTTGCAAAAGTTGCAGTATGAGCCACGACAAATAGGCCAGAATAAACATGGCAAGCATCAGGTGTGCTGCCAGTCGAAAATGACTGACTCTGGGCACGTCAACCAAACCACTCTTGACCATATACCAGCCCATTAACCCCTGCAGCCCACCCAGCGCGAGGCCAATGAGTAATTTCGGCAGAAAGGGCTTCGGGATCCGGCCTAAAGCCCAGAAGACGATAAAGGGCACAAAATAAATCAAACCTATCAGCCGGCCCAATATTCGATGCCCGTATTCCCAATAAAAAATCGATTTAAAGTCCTCAAGATCCATATGCTGATTCTTTTTCTGATATTCAGGAAACTGCTGATATGCCTCAAACTCCGCTTGCCATTCCTCGGCGTTCAGCGGCGGCACGACCCCCATAATCGGCTGCCAATCCACCATGGACAGGCCGCTCCCCGTTAATCGGGTGATGCCACCTACCACAATCATCGTAAAAATTGTGGCACAGACCACCGCCAACCAGCTTGCAATCATCTTGTTTGAATCAGACATCAGGGTTCTTTCAGGCTCTTGTAAGTTCAAAGTGAAGGGATACGACCGTACGTCGGCAATGGATCCCTTAATACTATTCTTGCGGCTTGCACAATGCGTTCAACAAGCCTTATTATAAACAACCTGCTCATTATTAGCTGCACTGAGTTATTAGCTGCAATGTGTCTTTCAACGCTGCACCCTGATTTAAACTTGGAGCAAATATGGATATTCAGCGAAAGTATTTAGTATCGTGCCAAGCCTGTAGTCTTCACGCCCTGTGCGTACCCAACTCCCTATCAGATAAAGAAATCGAACTTGTCGACGCAGCGCTCAAGCGCAGCAAGCCAATCCAACGCAATAAAACTATTTTCGAAGCCGGCGATAAACTCTCCTCGCTTTATACGGTTCGATCGGGCGCCGTAAAGACTTTTAGCGTCGATCGTGAGGGCGACGAGCATGTGATCGGTTTTTATCTGCCAGGTGAAATGTTCGGACTCGATGCAATCAACTCGGGCCAGCATATCAGCTCAGCTAAGGCACTAGAGACTACGGCTATCTGCGAAATACCCTATCGTCGCCTGGAGGAGCTTTCCGGTCGGATTCCAAACCTTCAGGCCCATATGTATAAGCTCTTGAGCCATGAGATCAGTGAAGATCAGCAATTACAGCTTTTGCTCGGCAAGAAGACTGCAGAAGAACGTATCGGTAGCTTTCTGTTGAGCCTCTCGTCTCGATATAAGCAACGTCATTTGTCACCGACCGCATTCAGGTTGCCCATGGCAAGGACTGATATAGGCAACTACTTGGGACTGGCCGTGGAGACCGTCAGTCGGATTTTTACGCGATTGCAAAAGAACGAGATTCTCAAGGTAGATGGCAAGGAGGTTCAAATACTGGATCACCCTCGACTCTGTGAAATTGCACATATCGATGCCTACGCACTGAAAACGCCCGAACTTAAGCGCTATCGGTCGGATTAATGGGCTATCCGTCAGATTAATAGCTCAGATTAACAGCTCAGATTAATAGCTCAGATTACTAGCTCGGCTGAATGGATAGCTTCGATCGTCCGGGCTATCTGTT
>JAYODE010000034.1:5609-7316 GCA_038106185.1 Gammaproteobacteria bacterium
CTGCTTTAGGTTTTCTGCTTTGTCTCGCCTTGCGTCTTGCGTCTTTCGTCTTGCGTCTTGCGTCTTGCGTCTTGCGTCTCGCATCTTGCATCTTTTAAGAAGACAAAAATAAGAAAATAGAAATTAGAAATGAGCAAACCTAAGGGAGTAGGCCGGACCAGAAAACTGATGGAAGAAGTCTGAACGATGGGCTATACCCCCTCATTGACTTGCATCAACGACTCATCGGCTTTAGCCAGACATCATGGCCGAGAGCTATTACCAGGTGGTGGATTGACTGTGTCCATTTTAGCGATAGGTCTTAACAAAAAAGACTTTGAGGCGATGCAGGCTGACCTGAAACCAGTACTCGCGTGCCTGGAGAACCAACGCTGGGAGGCTAATCAAGGACAGGTCGTCTACACCCAAAACGTCCCCGAGGCCATCGATCTTATCGCCCATACTGATGACGTTGCGGCAGTCATTGTCGATTCCCGAGCTTCGAAGCAATTGCTCAGCGACGCGACTCAGCTACTGGGGTGTACGCCGATAACTACGCGAGTCATCATACTGTTGGATTCAACGGACCTGGTTAATCGCGAAACTCTCGCGGCTCTGGGCATCGTCACCCTCGACTACCAAAGGCCAGACCAAGCACTGGCGGCATCGACCTGACTTAACCCGCATATTTGCTGTCACGGTGACATTGACCTAATATGCGCCTCGTTCAGAACAACTGCCGCCGGCTTCTTCACACCCAAGCTTCCTGACAGAGGGCTCTGGCGTTTAGCACCTAAAAACGCAAGACAGCTTGGCAGAAGGGCCATCCGTTGCTGGGAAATTCAGATGATGCCTGACCAACTTACTATTCCGAAACGCTTTCGCGGACCTCCAGAGTCTGGCAACGGCGGTTATGTCGCGGGCGTTTTTGCCGAACAGCTTCACCTCAGTGCCGATCAGGGGATTGAGATCACCTTAAGGGCACCCATACCGCTGGACAAGACATTGACTGTCCACCGACATCAGGAGGAAGACCTGGTGCCAGTGACCATAGAGTTTGCACCTGACGGTGAAAGTACCAGCATGACCAGCCGTACCTTGATCGCCGAAGTCAGGCCACAAGCCTTCAACCTGGACATACCCGTACCACCAACCTTTCAGCAAGCACTGGCAGTCAGACACCTCGCTATTCCTCTTCAGATACGCCAGGATTCGCCCATGCCAGGTAGTTTGGGACAACATCCCGTTTGTTTCTGCTGCGGAGCTCAGCATCCGACAGGGCTTCAAGTCTATGCAGCACCCGTGGGCGAGCAGGTGGCTGCAGCTTGGCAAACCCGGGTTGAATGGGGCAATTTGGCTGGCGAACTTCCTGCGAGATTCCTGTGGACTGCTCTGGACTGTCCAGGCCAATTGGCCTACTTTCACCAAGGCCAACAAACCGGTTTACTGGGTCGCATGACGGCGCGTATTCACCATCCGGTCAAGGCTGGCGAGCCGCTGGTTGTGACCGCCTGGCCAATCAACGTCGATGGCAAGAAACATTTTGCAGGCTCCGCCATATTTAACCAAACAGGCGAGCTGGTGGCGGAAGCTATTGCCGTTTGGATTGGCAGGCGCCCCATTCAACAGTCGATAGACTCGGAGCAGATAGACTTAGAGTAGATAGACTTGGAGTAGATAGACTCGTCGACTCGCCAAACCGGCACTAAACCGAATGCCAGAAATGAG
>JAYODE010000034.1:7416-21131 GCA_038106185.1 Gammaproteobacteria bacterium
GTAGATAGACTCGTCGACTCGCCAAACCGGCACTAAACCGAATGCCAGAAATGAGCGTATCGAACACTATTTCCCGAACTAATAATCATTTGCAGCAACCCTTATTTATGGCTTACTGATCGTCAAACGATTGCAAGGAGTAAAAGATGTCGAATTTAGAGGCTTTTCGAGAAGAAACCCGCGAATGGCTTGAGGCTAACTGTCCACAGACTATGCGTAATCGCTCATTTCATTGGGAAGATGCCCATCTGGTCTACAACACCGATGATGCACGCCAATGGCTGAAGGTCATGGCAGCAAAGGGCTGGACCGCACCCACTTGGCCAAAAGAATATACAGGCGGCGGTCTCTCAGCCGCAGAAGCACAGATACTGGCACAGGAAATGACTCGGATAAAGGCGATTCCCGCCAGTTCTGGCATGGGTCTGGCGATGATTGGCCCAACGTTGCTGGAATATGGTACGGAAGAACAGAAACAACGTCACCTTCCAAAAATCGTCAATGGCGAGGCAACCTGGTGTCAAGGTTACAGCGAACCCGGAGCGGGTTCTGACCTGGCCTCCTTGCAAACCAAAGCAGTGATAGACGGCGATAACTTCGTCATCAATGGCCAGAAAGTCTGGACCTCTGGCGCCCAATACGCGAACTGGATGTTTGCCCTGGTGCGAACAGATCCGAACGCCTCCAAACACGATGGCATCAGCTTTGTGCTCCTGGATATGCGCCAGCCCGGCGTCACCATTAAACCTATCGCACTGATCTCAGGCTCTTCACCCTTCTGCGAGACCTTTTTTGACAACGCCATCGCCAAAAGGGAAGACCTGGTCGGTGAATTGAACAAGGGTTGGACAGTTGGCAAGCGCTTACTCCAATTCGAGCGATCAGGTATTGGTGGTCTGTCAGGTAGCGCCAAGAAGCGCAAGCCAGGGGAAATCAAACGTAATGAATATGCGGAGATTGCAACCCGGTATATCGGCAAGGTTGACGGCAAGGTCGCCGATCATGGCGTGCGCACTGAGATCCTGAACCACTCCATGACCGAAAGAGCATTTCAACTGACGGCCCAGCGAGTCATGCAAGAGGCCACCAGCGGCAAGACGCCTGGAGCCGCGACCTCCATCTTCAAGCTGGTCGGTTCTAATCTGGCGCGTAATGGCTCTGAACTGAAAGCCAAACTCATGGGTACTCAGGGCATTGGCTGGCAAGGCGAAGGCTTCGACAGCGTCGAACTCGAAACCACCAAGAACTGGCTCAGCAGTCGTGCCGTGACGATCTATGGTGGCACCAACGAAGTCCAGATGAATATCATCAGCAAGCGGGTTCTCGGTCTGCCGGACTAAGACAATCTCCTCGTAACGAGATTGCCATTGTGGTTGGCAATCTCGTTACGGGCTTCCCCGCTCAGACCGCTATCTAACTTTCCAGCGATACTCGCGGCATCGCAGTAACTCGTTCGGTCTACCTCAGTCTGCAGCCGACTGGTGGTAGCGGATTGAATCAGACTGGCACGCGAGTTCAATATCGAAATGCCATTGGCAATTCTTCTTGGCGTCTTAGACCGCACACAAAGTCGTTCTCCTTCCTTTGATCGACAAGATTAGACTCATCGGATGAGACCATCAGGCTTAGCGCCATAAGGCTATACCAACAGGTTTGTATGAACAGGGTATTAACAGGGTCATGCCACTGGCCACTGGCATAGAATTGCGCGCAATCTGCCAACCCGCGCCTTTTTGCAGGTTCTATTGCGCTTTTCGTTGTGACTCGAGTGTACGGCGCGGCGGATATCAGTGATAATCGCAGCATGCTGCAAATCACTCTCTACTTCTGGCGTATGTGTCTGCTTCGAGTCGGGCCTGACAAGGTCCCGCCGAGCCTGCCGATTCTAGCTGTCACTCTCGGTATCTATTTGGTCGTCGCCTTCCTCTCGATCAATCTGACCCGACCAAGTCTGACCCTCAGCGCCCTCATCGGGAGTCTGGCGGTCAGCGTTCTACTCGAGGGCTTTGTGGTTTACGGCATTCTCTGGCTGAAGAAAGCCAGCCAACGGGTTATGCCCACCTTGACTTCGCTGTTTGCAACAAACTCTATCATTCTGGTTTTCCTGATGTTGGTAAACCTCCTACTGGTCAACAGCGAGATTGAGCTCCTGGGCCTGTTCGCGGAATCCGCATTCTGGGTGATCTTTTTCTGGTGGATGGCGATCGTCGGTTTTATTTTTCATCGATCCATGGATATCAGTGTCTTTCAGGGGGTGGCCGTCGCTTTTACGTTAGAGCTGATGACCAATCTCGCGTCACAGATGCTGTTTCCCACTCAACCCCTCACCTAGGAGCCGCCATTGCACGTACATATACTCGGTATTTGCGGCACCCTGATGGGCAGCATCGCCCTGCTGGCCAAAGAATCTGGGCACCAGGTAAGCGGCTCGGACGAAAACATCTACCCTCCCATGAGCGATCAACTCCGGCGCGCCGGTATCGAGATCAAGACGGGTTACACAAAGGCCAATATTCCGGCTGACGTTGATCTGGTGATGATCGGTAATGCCAACTTGCCTCGTGGTAACCCAGCCGTAGAGCAGGTACTTGATGCGGGCATACCCTACACCTCCGGTGCCGAGTGGCTGGGCAAATATCTCCTGCCGGATCGCTGGGTCATCGCAGTCGCTGGTACTCACGGCAAGACAACTACTACCAGCATGGTGGCCTGGATTCTTGACTATGCTGGCTTGTCACCGGGATTTCTCGTGGGCGGAGTACCGATTAATTTCGGCGAGTCAGCCCGACTGGGTGATTCACCTTTTTTTGTCATAGAGGCGGACGAATATGACACCTCCTACTTTGACCGGCGCTCAAAATTTCTCCACTACCGTCCAAGAACGGCCATCCTCAATAACCTGGAATATGATCATGCCGATATCTTTCCAGACCTGAGCGCCATACAGAACCAGTTTCACCTGCTGTTGCGCACGATTCCCGGCAATGGCCTCATTATTCATCCCGATGCGGATGAAAACCTCAGGGAGGTCTTTGACCGAGGTTGCTGGACCCCTCGCGTCAGTTTCGGTGACTCAGCGGACGGCTCTGCAGATATCACCGGTGAACTGCTCAGCACTGATGCGAGCCGTTTTCAGGTCAATGTTGACGGCGTTACTCAAGGCGAAGTCAATTGGACCCTGACCGGCAAGCATAATATGGCCAACGCCCTGGCTGCGATAGGTGCTGCCCGCCATATAGGTGTCAAGCCCAGTATTGCCTGCGAGGCGTTGAACGGTTTCAAGGGTGTCAAACGTCGCATGGAACTTATCTATGACTCGGCGAACCTTTATGTTTACGAGGATTTCGCCCACCACCCTACCGCGATCACCTCGACTCTGGATGGACTGCGCAACAAGGTGGGGGCAGAAAACATCCTGGCCATCGTCGAGCCGGGTTCCCATACCATGCGCAATGGCACCCATGCCGACACGCTGAAAGCGGCAGTGAGTCAAGCGCAGCAGGTGATTTGGTACCGTCCCGCCCGCGCTCGGTGGGACATGGCGGCAAAACTGGCGGGCCCGAGTGTCACTATCACAGATTCCATCACCGAGATTGTCGAGCAGGCCCTGAACCAGATCAAAGCACCTGGGGTTTGGCACATTGTTATTATGAGCAATGGCAGTTTCGGCGGTCTCTATCAAGAGCTACTGGCCCGCTTGCCGACGAGGGCGGATTAACTCGCCCAGATAAACCAGCAGGCGGGTTTGACTATTTAGTGATGACTCAACGTTGAACGCTAGACCTGATGCTTGAAACTGAACTCTACCAACCCGTAAAGGATTATCTGCTGGCACATGGTTATGCGGTTCAGGCAGAGGTACGGCACTGCGATATCGTGGCCCAACGAGATGAGCAAATAGTTGTCGTTGAGCTCAAAACCCGGATCAACTTGACCCTGCTGATTCAGGCGACTGCTCGCCAATCCATCACCAAAGCGGTTTACGTCGCGATTCCTGAGATAGCTAATCGCCGCAGCCGCCAATGGCGAGGCACGATTAAAATACTGCAACGCTTACAGTTAGGCTTGCTGGTGGTGAATTTCGGCCCAATGGGTATCAGCGTCAAAAAGGAATTTGACCCAATTGAGGGCGCAGCCATTACACTGCCCAAGCATTTGAGCGACGCCTCAATGGACAAAGATCGCCGCAAAAACCAACAACAAGCCGCCATCCTTGCAGAGATGGCAGGCCGTTCAGGCAGCTATAATACCGGCGGCACTCACCAACAAAAACTCATCACAGCCTATCGAGAAAATGCAGTATTGATTGCGTGTTGCCTGCAGCATCTCGGGCCTTCTGCCACGCGCAGTCTGACCCAGCTGGGTACCGGGCAGAAGACCGCAAGAATCCTCAGTGATAACCATTACCATTGGTTTGAAAAGGTCAGCAGAGGAGTCTATTGCCTCACACCGCAGGGTGCGGCAGATCTCGAAAATTATCCGGCACTATGTCAAAGAGCACTTAATTTCATCAGCCAGGCGACAGAAACCCGGCCAAATCCATGACCTTTTGCGCTGGCTGCTTGACCAATCGGCTTTAAGCAGAGATTATTTCCTAACACCAACTGGCATTGATCGGTAATCTCATGGACGAGAAGGCCCGGTATCAGCCCGCAACAGATGTTTCGCCAGACCTCAGCTGCCATTATCTGGCCGGCCTTCTGACATTTTGTCGAGCAAAGCTCAAAGACCATTCGAACCTGCTCGCTGCTGCAGAGATTTGTGCGCAATGGCCCAACACTGACACTTCAGTCGACTGGCCGACTTTTTTGTCAGTCGACAAAATAATGACTGCCAATCTCGACAATCGCCAACTTGTGGAAGCCGGAATTGGCCTCTGGCAGCACGACCATTTTCGAACCTGCCAACAAATCTGCGAGTTGCTGCCGGGATTATATGCCGCTTACAGCTTTGCCTTTGGCGCCTGTGGGGCTATCGAAAAAATGTTGCCTGGCAAGCTGGATATCCAACGAATCAGCGCGCGGCATTTTCGCGTTAACCTGAGACTGCTAAAAGGTTATCCGCCTTCTCCGCTGCTTCACCAGCTGCTTTGTGGTCAATTAGCGGCACTCATGGGTAGCAAGTCAGAATACCTGGCTAAGGTCGCCTGTCAGCAAACACAGCACTTGGTCACCTTTGACATTCAGCTTACCCTGCTGAGCCTGGTTCGACACCTGGCAAGAAATTTCGTAACGCCTGCCATTAAAAAGCGTGAGCAAACGATATTGCTACTGAAGTTGTTCGATAAAACTGTCATGCAAAGCCAAGAAAATAGTCGCCTCGGGCTGCAAAACATCAAGACCCGCGGCAGTCTGGCAAAACTTCAATATCGATACGATATTGTCAGCCAGCATATGACTGAAAGCCTTTGGGTCATGGATACACAGCAACACATAACTTTTGCTACTGCTTCAGTCTCTCAATGGCTGGGTTACTCACAGCGCGAATTTTTGACGCTGTCTGTGGCTGACTTATTTGCGCCAGAGTCAGCCAGATCTCTTCTCAAAGCGCTCAGCATCACGCCACCCATGACACCAGCGATGGCAATGGTGACCGATAGAATAACAGTCGAGCTCAGGCATCAGGATGGCTATTGGCTGCCTGCAGAAATTGACTACAGCCAGCTACCTGGAGTGGCTAACCAACCACCGAAAACCGTTTTCATCGCCAGATCCCTATCCAGGGTTCATCACCTGCAGTCTGAGATTCAAGAAGTCAAAGCTAACTACTCTATCCTGTTTCAACTGACACCTGAGGCAATCGTTATCCTCAACGACAGCAACAACATCACCGCCTCGAATGCATCTGCCAGCACCATATTCGGTTACAGCCAAGAGGATCTGCATGACCGCCCACTCAGCGATCTACTGCCTGCCTTGACAACAAATGACAGTAACGTTCAGCACGTTGCCAGCGGGCTTCTGGCAGATACTATCGCCGAGCCAAGCCCCAAATCCGCATTCAATGGAGATGATTACGCCTTATCTCGCCGAACATTTAATGGCCGGCACAAGGACGGGCGAATGATTCCCGTTGAGGTGTCAATGAACCGTCAACTCCTCAAAGGCTGCGCGCTGACTACCGTTATTTTTCGAGATAACTCCCGACTCATTGAAAGACAGCGTGAAAAGCAAGCATTGCAATATCAGCTACTCGCCGCTCACCGAATGGAGTCAGTAGGACTGCTCACAGGTGGAGTCGCTCATGACTTCAACAATCTGTTATTTGCCATCAACGGCTACACAGAGCTGTGCATGAGCCCGTCAACAACTGGGGCGGACCGAGATACCTACCTGCGCCAAATTCAGCACGCCGGCGGTCTTGCAGCTGAATTGACTAATAAACTCCTGGAATTCAGTCGCCCTAATCAGGCCCAGCACTCAGTGATCGACGTCAACGATCTTCTCAGGCGCCTCAATTTGTTGATTCGACGCCTGCTGCCAGCGAACATTGATCTTCGCATCGAGGAATCGTCTGACCCTGGGCTGGTCTCGGCGGATTCAACACAGCTTGAGCAGGTCATTATTAATTTGACGATCAATGCACGGGACGCCATGGCAGAAACCGGATCCCTGTCAATTACCACTGAATGTCAACGCATCACAGCTACCCAATGTACCCAGGGTCGAGAGGTTCGTCCCGGAGATTATGTGATTATTTCAATCACAGACTCCGGTAACGGCATCAGCGACAGAGACCTGGAGCACATTTTCAAGGCCTTTTACACCACCAAGGCACAAGGCAAGGGCACCGGTCTTGGGTTGTCCATCGTCGACGACATAGTTCAACAACACCGAGGCTTTATCACGATTGCCAGTACCCCAGGTGCTGGTTCTACGTTTCGTGTTCACCTGCCCGCCAGCCAGGATGGCAAGCTGATGAAGCCCAGCATCGAACGGCGCAAAATCATCGGTGGCACTGAGACTCTGCTTCTGGTCGAAGATCACGACCAGGTCAGGGATTTGGCTCAACTCATTCTACGGGGGGTCGGCTATACGGTCTTAGCCGCGAGTGACGGTGATGAGGCGTTACGTATCTTTACCAAGCAGCACCCAAAAATCGACCTGGTCATCATGGATGTTGTACTGCCGAAAGTCAGCGGTCGAGATATCGCTGCAAGTATGCGAGCCATCTCTTCGCAGGTCCGACTCATCTATACCAGCGGTTACCCCTATAACGGCACTCACACTCGATTTATTCTTGAACAGGGTGATAAGCTGATTCAAAAGCCCTACAGTACAGCGCTACTCTGTGAACGGATTCGCTCTATGCTGGACTAGACCGCGGCCCTAATCCATACCATTTCGTCAGCAAGGCGCTTGGAACTATCATGGGACTGGTCAGCGCTAAACGACTCACGCCCGCCCCTCAGGCACCCCGCCCCTCAGGTACAGAGTGCAGCAGATCCATAGCAGCCTGTGGGTTTGGTTCAAAGCCCGGGGTATCGAGGCAAAACTCGATCAAAATCCCGTTGGGATCGGCGTAATAGACAGAGCGACACCAGCCATGATCGGCCTCCATGACTGGCTTTATCAGCTGAGCAGTCATGGTTTCTTTGACCTGATCATAGCGCGTCTGATCAGCACGGAAAGCCACATGATTGACCCAGATAGGCAAACCCAGATCGGTGGAGATTGCCGTCGAGTAATCCTTCGGCTCACCAATGCCCTGCAGATAAAAAAAGGCGAGGCTAGAACCATCCCCCAGATCAAAAAAGATGTGTCGCAGGAAGCCTTCGGGACTACCCTGAACCTCGGTATGGACTAACGTAAAACCCAATAGGCCCTGATAAAATGCGACTGTCGCGTCCAAATCTCGACAAGCAAAGGCGACGTGATGAAAACCGCTGTTTTGCATTTGCTTCAACCTCTTCAAAGTAGCCTTTCATCCTACTCAAGTTTGGATTTCGACGCCATCAGTCGCCGACAAGAACTCGAGCACGGCTGTCATTCCCCTTTTCAGGTGAGTTCCCAAGCGACCAGGCAGGGGGAGTCACCCGCCTTCATTTGCCATGAAATACTCGCCAGGACCACTCACCCGGTCTCGAGTTTGTAGCGCCGAGATAACGAAACCGCTAACATGGCGAGGTTTTTGCAACCTCGATATCAACAACCATGAACCTCAAAGATTTCTTAGAACGGGCGATCTGCAGTGCACTGACCCGTGCCGGCGCCGCTGATGCTCCCGCTGTCATCAAAAACTCGCAGCGCCTCGAGTTCGGCCACTATCAGGCTAATGGCGTGATGGGCGCCGCCAAACTGCTCGGCACTCAGCCTCGAGCCCTCGCCGCCAAGGTCATCGAGTCACTCGAACTGCCGGAGGCTGACAAGATTGAGATTGCCGGACCGGGTTTTATTAACCTCCATCTGTCTGCTGAATTTATTGCTGCCAGCTTGACCCAACTCTGCCTTGATCCACGCCTTGGCGTAGAAACCAGAAAGCCTGAAACCATCGTCATTGACTACTCGGCACCGAATCTGGCAAAAGAGATGCATATAGGCCATTTGCGCAGCACTTCTATCGGCGACGCCGCCGCACGCAGCCTGGAATTTCAGGGTCATCGTGTCATCCGCGCTAATCATGTGGGCGACTGGGGCGCACAGTTCGGCAGCTTACTCGCCTATATGGACCAACTGGAGTCAAGTGGCGTCGGCCTCAAGAGTGAGCTCAAAGACCTGGAGAAATTTTATATGGCGGCCAGTGGTCTGTTTAAGTCGGATCCTGTGTTTGCTCAACGCGCCAGAGAGTATGTTGTGCGGCTTCAGTCTGGTGACAAGCGCTGTCGCGAGCTGTGGCAGCTATTTATCGCCGAATCCATCAAACACTGTCAGGCAGTCTACGACAAGCTCAACATCAGCCTGACGCCGGCTGATATCAAGGCTGAAAGCGACTACAACGCTGACCTGCCCATAGTCGTCGAGGAACTGACGAAGCAAGGACTCATCACTGTTTCCGAAGGTGCCAAATGTGTCTTTCTTGATGAATTTAAAGGCAAGGATGGCAGCCCGTTACCCGCCATAGTTCAGAAGTCAGATGGCGGCTATCCTTATCTGGCCAGTGATATCGCCGCGGTGCGATATCGCAGCCAAACACTCAAGACTGACCGAGCGCTATATTTCGTTGATGCGCGCCAGCGACTTCATCTCTCACAATTATTTGCTGTCGCGCGGCTCGCCGGTTACATCAGCGACAAACAAGACTTTCGACACCTGCCCTTCGGCGTGATACTTAAAGATGATGGCAAGCCCTTCAAGACCCGTGACGGCGCTGACGTTAAGCTGATTGCAGTGATTGACGAAGCTATCGCTCGCGCATTTGAGCTTGTCAGCAGTAAAAATCCTGATCTCGACGTCGCGCAACGCCGAGAGATAGCCAATGTCGTCGGCGTAGGTGCCATCAAGTATGCAGAGCTCTCCAAGAACCGCCTGACAGACTACGTCTTCGATTGGGACACCATGTTGTCTTTTGAAGGTAATACAGCACCTTATTTGCAATATGCCTACACGAGAATCCGCAGCGTGTTTCGCCGCGCGGATCTGGACCCTGCCGGCTTGACCGGCGAAATACGGATTCAGGAACCCCTTGAAATGCAGCTGGGACTGAAGCTCTTACAGTTTAGCGAGACAGTGGATGCAGTCACTGAAGACTACCAGGCCAATATTTTGTGCAACTACTTATTCGAGCTCGCAGGGCTGTTCATGGCCTTCTATGAGGCCTGCCCTATTCTCAAGGCTTCACCAGAGGTTATGACCAGTCGCCTGCTCATTGCGGACCTCACGGCCAAAGTCATTCAGCAGGGCTTGAATCTGCTGGGTATCGATACCGTTGAGCAAATGTAAATGAACATCAGTCTGGTCGCTGCTCGCGCGCTCAACAACGTTATCGGTAACGGCCCGAATATTCCCTGGCAGGTCAAGGGGGAGCAAAAACTGTTTCGTGAGATCACCATGGGCGGCATTCTCATTATGGGCCGCAAAACCTATGAGTCCATTGGCCGACCGCTGCCAGGTCGCAGTACCATCATCGTGACCCGGAACCCCGACTATTCAGTGCCAGATTGTCGCGTAGCCAGCTCCCTAGTCGATGCGCTGGCTGCCGTCGCTGACGACCCGAGACCGATATTTATCGTCGGTGGCGGTCAGATCTATGAGCAGGCATTAGCGCAAGGGCTGGTGAATGCCGTCCACCTCACCACCATTCAAACTGAAGTTGATGGCGACATACGTTTTCCAGACTTTCCTACGCAAGCATTCAAGCTGATCAGAGAATCGCATTTTGAGTCGAATATCGATTACCTTTACCAATATTTCGAGAAGACACCAAGTGTTGCTGACTAACCCAAAGGGGCTAAAACCATGAGATTCGACAATCGCGTGACACAAATGCTGGGCATTGAAATTCCTGTTGTTCAGGCGCCCATGGGTTGGATTGCTCGCTCTACGCTTGCTGCTGCCGTTTCAAACGCTGGCGGTATGGGTATCATTGAAACCTCATCTGGCGAACTGGACATTATCAAGGAAGAAATTCGCAAAATGCGCGACCTGACGAACAAGCCATTTGGCGTGAATATCGCCCAGGCTTTTGTTCGCGACCCTAAAATTGCCGAATTCGTTATTGATCAGGGTGTGACCTTTGTTACCACTTCTGCGGGCAGTCCGACCCAATATACCTCTGTTCTCAAAGAGGCCGGCCTGACCGTATTTCACGTGGTGCCCACCCTGAGCGCAGCCTTGAAAGCGGTTGCTGCCGGTGTCGATGGATTGATCGTCGAAGGCAGTGAGGGCGGCGGTTTCAAGAACCCTCGCGATGTCGCCACCATGGTGCTGCTGCCACTGGTACGATCCAAGGTGGATGTGCCTATTATTGCCGCCGGCGGATTCGTGGACGGCATGACCATGGCTGCGGCGTTCGCTCTAGGTGCTGAAGGTGTTCAAATGGGGACTCGCATGGTCTCTGCCCTCGAATCGCCAGTGCACAATAACTGGAAACAGTCTATCGTCAATGCCGCCGAAACCGACACAGTCTTTCTCAATCGTTTTCATTCGCCAGCCCTGCGCGCCCTTCGGACGGAGCGCACCAGCCGCCTGGAGAAGCAAACTGAAACCAATATCATGCCCGAGTTCGGTGTCGCCAAGGACCTGTATTATGGTGGCGATATGGAAGCGGCTATTCCTCTTTCAGGCCAGGTCAGTGGCAGGATTGATAGCATCAAACCGGTAAAAGACATTCTTCACGAGACCCGTGACGAATTCTTCGCCACCTTGAGTGCACTGTCGAAACAGTATCTGTAAACAGGCCTTCAAGTATCCCGCAGCGCGGCAAAGGCTTGTCGCAAAGCTTCTACTCGGCGGCGATTGACCCCAAAGTCGTAGTAGCCTAGACGTGACGCTGAGCGGACATGAATCACCTGCGCTTGGGTGTCCGTTCGACACTGAAGATCATCCGTGAAGCCGAATAGCTTGCTGCTGAACCTGGCAATCAGCAGTTGATCAGTTTCCGTTTGGATCTCGCCTCCCATTTCCAGGATCGCACGACGCAATAACACCTTTGCTGCGCCAGCGGAGAGTCCGTTCATAGCGATGGGCGCTACATATGCGCTAGCCGACTGAGACGTTTCGCTGGTGACACAATGGGGTGCCGCCGGGCAGGGTGAAAGCTGTTGAGCCAGCAGCTCGACCTGCTGGCCAGAACAGGCAGTGAGTAATGCAAAACTGAAGCAACTGCTCAACATCAGGATTGTGCGCCGATAGTCATTCAGGTTCATCGTTGATATCCAAGTTTCAAGTTCATGACAGACTAGTCGCGTGCTTTCAACGCTTGTGCAGTTGCTTGAGTCAATAACTGCAAAGCAGCCTCCGTAAAACGCCACATATTCTGGTCTCGATCGGCGCTATTTGTCTCAATCCGAGTCGACAGATTGACTGGTCCTGAAACACCGATCACGCTTACCCCCGGCGGATGACCATAAGGCGTGCCAGTGGGCCCTGCAGCGCCCAACTCCGCCAAACCCCAGCTGGCGTCAAGACTGTGCTTAGCAGCCTCGGCAAATACTATGACCATCTCCTCACTTAAGGGCGCCAGATCCTTAAGTAATAGAGGATCAAGACTGAGGAAGCGCTTGCGAGAGGCGCGCGTATAAATGACGCTGCCGCCCGCGTAGTACTGAGACGCGCCGGCAATAGCCAGCAGACTTGCAGAGATCAGCCCACCAGTTGAAGACTCGGCCACGGACACGCTCTGTCCCAATTTAATCAGGTTAGCTGCTGCCTCATGGGCCAGTGACTGCAAGTCCATATCTCGGTCCATATCTCGGTTCATATCTCGGTCCATATGTCGGTCAATAAATAGGCCCATCAGTAGACCCCCATGCCGAACACCATAAAGCCATACCTCATTGTTCGCCTATTCAATAACCTGCATTAAAACAGCGTCACCTCGGGACAAACCAGCCATCGCCGTTTGGCGTGCTTAACCAACATCATAAGCTCCTCGACCGACTTTGTCGCGACATCGGGATCCATGGTCGGCACTCTCTTGTCAGGACAGTCTCGAGTATCTAGTGGTTGCTGGCCAGATTGACTAGACTAGTGCGATGCGTCCACTCCTCCTCTACAGCCTGTTGAGTCTTCTCTCAACCCCTCTTTTTGCCGACTTCGATTCTGCAACTCTCGCCTATCAACAGCGCGACTATTCAACGGCATTCGCTGAATTCAGCCGTCTTGCGAACACTGGCGACCCCCGTGCCCAGACCGTTTTGGCGCTGATGTATACTTTTGGCGAGGGTACCCAGGCGGATACCAGCCAGGCATTGCAATGGTATGAACGCGCTGCGGCAGCGGGCTATCCAGCCGCTCAGTACTACCTCGCCAGTCTCTACGCCAATGGTTCAGGTACAGAGGTTGACATGGACCTGGCGATCAGCTGGCTGCAAAAATCCGCGGCGGGTGGTTTTGAGCGCGCCATTGAACGTCTGCAAGCGCTCGCAATCGAGCCCCAAACCTCTCAAACCTCTCAAACTAAAGCCACAACTGACGTAAATCAGGGCCTTCCATTGAATTTTCACTTGCCCGAGCAATGGCGTACCAACGGCCCCCCGAATCCCAGCCCTGTCATTCAAGGCTATCGAGTACAACTCGGCGCCTTTCGCAGCTCGGCCGCTGCGATCAAGTTCTGGCGCCAATTGGAACACAAACATGCAGACCTGGTTGCAGCCTTACATGTTTTTATAGAGACCACCCAGCTACAGCAACGCCAGATCCATCGAGTTCAGGTCGGGTACTTTGAAAACCTGACGGCTATTGATGCATTCTGTCACGCACTGAAAGAGGCGAGGGTTGACGCCGGTTGCCTGGGACTAAACCCCTGACCCGGAGCTTGACGCGATCATTGCTGATTCAGTGTGCCGCAGATGTCTCTGGGCCGGAAGGGCGCTTGTTGTATTGCCGCTGCAATCTTCCTATGATGTAAGTCATTCGCCGCAACAGCGTGTTGCAATCAACCACTGGGGCCATAATCTCTGGTCGCACTGTTTGATCCAGGCGGTGCTTTCGAGAGAAGCTTTCAAGACAGGCTTTCAAGACAGGCTTTCAAGACAAGCTTTCCAAAGAGGCTTTCCAAAGAGGCTTTCGACAAATTTTTAATCGGTTGTGTCAGTACCTTGTTTTCTCAATGCGCTA
>JAYODE010000034.1:21231-37795 GCA_038106185.1 Gammaproteobacteria bacterium
TTTAAGAACTCTATTTTCTAAGAACTCTATTTTTCAGAACTCTATTTTCTCAGCCCTATTTTAAATAAAGAATTCTCACTCAACAGCCATATTTGGACCAGGAGAACGCGAACCCATGGATATCGAATTCAGCCAGGAAGACCTTGCGTTTCAGGCGAAGGTTCAGGACTTCATCAAGCAACACTTGCCCAAAGGCATGGACATGTGGACCAAGCGTGGCGAATGGTTTCAGGCGCTGCGAGATCAGGGTGGCTGGGATGTCGCAAAGTGGCCCGTTGAATTCGGAGGGCCGGGTTTTACGCCGACTCAGCGCTACATCTTTGACATGGAAATGGCTCGCAACAGCACGCCGCCTCAGATTCCTTTTGGCGTCGGCATGCTGGCACCAATCCTGATGAACTATGGCACCAAGGAACAGCAGGATCGATTTCTACCCGGCATTCGGGATGGCTCAATCAACTGGTGCCAGGGTTACTCGGAACCCGGCGCCGGTTCTGACTTGGCTAATCTTCAGACTCGCGCAGCACTCTCAGCCGATGGCACCTACTACACAGTTAACGGCCAGAAGACCTGGACGACCTTGGCACATATTGCTCACTGGATGTTTTGCCTGACCCGAACCCAAAGTACCGGTGTCAAACAGGAGGGTATTACCTTTCTGCTCATTCCCATGAATGACCCGGGCGTGACCGTCAAACCTATCATCACACTGGGTGGCAGCCACTCTGTAAATGACGTGTTCCTCACGGACGTCAAGGTACCCATTGAAAATCGTATCGGTGAAGAAGGCAAGGGCTGGACCTACGCCAAAGGCTTGCTCATCCATGAGCGAACCGGCCTTGCGGGCATTCAGAACTCGGTACTAGGACTGGCCAAAGCCCGGCAAAATGCGCTTTCCGTCAGGGTCGGGCGCGGCACGCTGATGGATGTACCCGCGTTTCGCAACAAAATGGGGGCTTTGGAAGCTGAGCTTTCGGCCTTGGAATTCACCGAGCTGCGCAGCTTGGCTTCGGTTGCTGCAGGGGGCAATCCAGGCCCGGAATCGTCCATCATGAAGCTCAAGGGGACTGAAATCCAACAGCGCATCTCCGAACTCAACCTGGAAGCTGCTGGCGTTTATGCCGCTGCCTGGGGCGCGTCTGCAGGACCGGGATTTGCTCGAGGCGCAACCAGTGCTTATTTGGGTGCTAGAGCCACCACCATATTTGGTGGAGCCAGCGAAGTACAAAAAGATGTTATCGCCAAGAATGTCCTTGGTTTAGGTTAACTCAAGAAGAGAGCACTGACATGGATCTTTCCTATACTGCAGAACAGAATCTCTTACGAGACAGCGTTAAAAAATTTGTAGCTGATCATTACGATATCAGTCAGCGCAACAAAATCTCGGCTTCTGCCGAAGGCTTCAGCCGCGAACACTGGCAGCAATTTGCCGATCTCGGCTGGCTGGCCTTGCCTTTCAGCGAGGAAGACGGTGGCATAGGCGGCTCACCAGTAGATACCATGATAATGCTGGAAGAGTTCGGCAAAGGTCTGGTTCTTGAGCCTTACCTGCCGACCGTTGTGCTATTTGGCACCGCCCTTGATATAGCCGGCTCTCGATCCCAAAAAGCGGAACTGATTCCTGCCATCATCGATGGCAGCCTGATCGCAACCTTCGCCTACGCTGAGCCTCAAGCGCACCATGACCTGCACAATATCATCACCAGTGCGGTTCGTGACGGTCAGGATTTCGTTATCAATGGCGAAAAATCTCTGGTGCTGAACGCCCAGTCGGCGGGTAAAATTCTGGTATCAGCGCGCACCAGCGGCGACAGTCAAGCCACTCATGGCATCAGCCTGTTTATCGTTGACGCCAGCGCCGACGGCCTGACGCGTATCGACTATCCTACCGTCGACGGTCTTCGCGCTTCCGAGATCAAGTTTACCAATGTTCGGGTCAGCCCTGAGCAGCTGTTAGGTCAGCTCGATGAAGGCTATGAAATCATTGAAAAAATAGCCAATCGCGCCATTTTGGCACTGGCCGCCGAGGCGGTCGGTGGTATGCAGATCCTTTACGAAGACACCATCAGCTACACGCAACAGCGCAAGCAATTCGACCATCCCCTCAGTGAGTTCCAGGTTCTCAAGCACCGAATGACCGAGATGTTCATGGAACATGCACTGGCCCAGTCTCTGTGCATGAAGGCGACCATGCTCGAGACCCAGGGCAACAGCGAAACCCAACGCACTATTCACGCGCTGAAATACCTCATCGGCAAGTCCTCGCGCTTCGTCGGTCAGAACGCAGTACAACTCCATGGCGGCATGGGCATGACGGAAGCTTTGCGAGTCGCTCACTACTTCAAGCGCTTGATGGTCATTGATTCCCAATTCGGTAATACCGACCACCATCTCGAGCGTTTCGTCGCCTGACGGTCATGGGGACAACGACTGGCGAGTCATACGAAGGCCATTGTCCGAACTGTTCTGCGCCGCTGAAGGGCCAGTATTGTTATCAGTGCGGCCAAAATCAACGAGGCATGGACCGGGTTTTCTGGTCACTCCTGAGTGAGGCGCTCGATAATATCTTCAGCGTGGACTCGCGCACTGCGAAAACCCTGTTCGCAGTGCTCTGCCGACCGGGTTTTATCACCAAGGAATATTTGGCGGGACGTCGCGCTCGCTATCTACCACCTTTGCGTCTCTACCTCTTCGCGAGCTTACTGTTTTTCCTCTTGCTATCGATTCAAAACACCTTTTCAGGGCAAACTAATTCAGAGCAAGCTAATTCAGGGCAGGCCAATTCAGGGCAAACTAGTATCACCTTTGGCACTGCTGCCTCAGAGTCTGAGCTGCTGCAGCAAAACCAAACGCGAGCGGCCGCGAATGCCGAATTGTCTAAACTGACCACCAGGGTGACGCTGCCATGGCTGACTGACGAACAAAATCAAAAGCTCACCGAACGCTTAGAAATTCAGGTGGCAAAAGCCGTCGCTGCCGCCAAGGAAGATCCTCGAGAGCTTGCGGGCAAGTTACTGGATACTATTCCACCGAGTCTGTTTATTCTATTGCCCATTTTCGCTTTGATGCTGAAATTGGCTTATCTTGGCACTGGCCGCTACTACACTCAGCATCTTATTATGGCGGTGCACAATCATAGTTTTATTTTCCTGATCCTGTCGCTCAAGAGTCTGCTGATACCACTGGAGCATTTCCTTGTCATCGACTTGCTGGCAAGCCTGCTCCTCGCCTGGATACCTCTCTATTTGTATTTGAGCCTTTCGAGCGTGTATGGCCAGGGATATTTTCGGACTGCGCTGAAGTTCGTTGTTCTTAGCGCCCTCTATCTCTTATTCTTTTCATTCACGACTGTCCTCAGTCTGTTGGCGGGCGTCATGACCCTGTAATTTACACGATGGATTTACACGATGGATTTACAAGACAGATTTACAAGACGGATTCACAACCCAGATTGACGCGACAGCTAGACGAAAAAGCGTCACCAAATTGGGTCACTGGAATAAATCGAGCATAGATGATGATTGAAGACTACCCTACTTTCATTGACAAATTTTTGGTCGAGATTGGCGGCACGATTGATCTGCGCCTGAACTGCACCTTGCCGATGCAACCCGAGGCGGTGGATCTGGTTTCCGCCGGGCCAGACATTTTTGCTCGAGAACAATGGATGACACCCTTGACCTTGATACGTTGGCAAGCCATGCAGCTGGCGGCCAGTCACGACAACATTGAACTGCAACTGGTGTCGGCGTTTCGCTCAGTTGAGTATCAGTGCCAGCTCATCCGCAGAAAAGTCGCCGCCGGTCAGCAATTGAGCGAGATATTCAAAGTCAGTGCTATGCCAGGGTTTAGCGAGCACCACACAGGTCGGGCCCTTGATCTGAGCACGCCGGGCACACAACCCCTGTCTGAGGCATTTGATAAAACTGACGCTTTTGACTGGTTATGTCGTAACGCCCAGCTATTTGATTTTCTGCTGTCGTATCCCCGCGACAATACAACTGGCATTAGTTATGAGCCCTGGCACTGGGCCTGCATCGCCGGCTAGTTATTGCTGATACTTTCGCATCTTTTCTGCGATCAACCTTTTCTGCTCCGCAGTTAAGCTTGTTGCCGGCTTATTCGCTGCGCGTTTCGCAAAGACATACTTTTCTCGCAGTATCTGCCGAGACGGCAGACCGGCTTGTTTAAGTTTAGCAAAGCAGGCATCTACCATCATTGGATTACCACACAGCATGACGAGATCCTCTTGAGGCGCAATAGCCGGCAGATGATCCTGAACGTAACCGGCGAGTTCAAAAGTGCGTGGCGCATTTGGCAGCTGTCGAGAATAGCAAACAGTGAGATGAAAACGGCTATGCTGGTGTTGAAACTCAACCAACTCCTTCTCGTAGATAAATTCCGCCGGCTCTCTGACACCAAGCAACAATAGAACTTCCACTTCATTCCGTAACAGAGGACCGGATAAGACTTTTAACATGGGCAGGTACGGGGCGATCCCCACACTGGTGGCAACCAAAATGAGGCGCTTGGGCAGCGCCTGAGGCAGCGTCAGTCGACCGAAGGGGCCCGTCACCCTGGCGCTCAGGCCACACTCTGTGTCAAACAGCAGATTCGTGGCACGCCCACCCGTCACCTTTGAAATGACCAGACTTAATCTGCCCTCGGTCTCGGGGGGCAGATTACAGAGACTGTAGCTGCGCTCGAATTCTCCAATCGAGTCGGTGAAGACAAAGCGGAAAAACTGACCCGGCGCAAAGATAACAGGCGCACCGTCATCACGCTGAAATTGCAGCTCTATGGTCGACTCTGAAAGCATTCTTTGTTGTATTAATGTGACCCTAAACACCCGTGTGCTCCGCCGCAATTCACCTCATGATACACCAGTAGACTGCACCTTTACCCCATGACTGACTGTGTTATATTCCCTGCCAAATCATAGAAATCTTAAACATCGCTGGGACGTGCATGCAAAAGCCCACAGAACCACCCGCTCGCAACTTGTCTAATCGCTATCGTAATTATGCCTTGTTTGTCTTGACCCTGGTATTTACCTCAAGTCACGTCGACCGACAAATTATCGGCATCCTCTTGGAACCCATCAAAACCGATCTGGGTGCGTCGGATACACAGATGGGCTTTCTGGTCGGTCTCACTTTCGCTCTCTTTTACGCGACCCTTGGTATGCCCATTGCCATGCTCGCTGATCGAGGGAATCGACGGAATATCATTGCGATCGCCATCGCAACTTGGAGTGCAATGACCGTCGCCTGCGGTTTTGCGACCTCGTTTTTGCAGCTTGCGCTCGCTCGAATTGGCGTGGGCATCGGCGAAGCCGGCTCAAATCCGCCATCCCACTCGCTGATTTCTGACTATTTCCCGATCGAAAGGCGCTCAACAGCCATGGCGATTTTTGCCGTGGGGGTAAATCTTGGCTTGCTGTTCGCCTATATAGGCGGTGGCTGGATGAGCCAACATCTTGGCTGGCGCACAGCCTTCTTTGTCGTGGGCGCACCAGGATTGCTCATCGCACTCCTGGTTCGATTCACCCTAATTGAACCCGTCAGAGGAGCCTCTGAGAAAAAACCCCAGACTCAAACAGAACCACCAGCATTTATGGCGGTAGCAAAGAACATGTGGCAGACGCGATCTCTGCGCCATGTCGTGGCTGCAGGCTCGCTGGCGGCGTTTGTCGGGTATGGGATGGTCCTGTGGTTACCCGCCTATTTTGTGAGATCCCACGGACTGACCCAGACTGAAGTCGGTTTTACCCTCGCTTTTTTGTTCGGCATCCTGGGCGGTATAGGTACCTTTTGCTCTGGCGTCCTCGCCGATAGACTCGCTGTGAGAGATGCACGCTGGAGTCTGTGGGTGGTTGCGATCGCGCTGACGACAGTCGTTCCCCTGGCTGTGGCCTCCTTTCTGGTTGAGACAACATGGATAGCTATCGCTCTGTTCTGTGTGCCGGCCTTTTGTAGCGGCTTCTATATAGGTCCCGGTTTTTCAGCGATTCAAAGCCTGGTCCCTGTAAGAATGAGAGCCGTTTCTGCGGCCATCAACTTGTTTCTAACCAACCTTATTGGTCTGGGCATAGGCCCTCAACTCGTTGGCGTGCTCAGTGACTACTTCAAGTCTGACTATGGCAATGAGTCCTTACGCTACTCGCTCATGGTATTTATCTGCATTAACCTGTGGGCAGCGCTGCATTATGCCCTGGCAAATCGTTATATTCGTGAAGACTTGGCTTTGGCCGAGTCCCGCTGAGCCGTGTCTGCTCGACGAGTCGCCGTTATTGGTGGTGGTGCTGCAGGACTGGTGGCTGCCCGTGAACTGCTTCGAGCAGGACATGCGCCGCTGGTCTTTGAACAAGCAGCGCGCATTGGTGGCGCCTGGGTTTATGATCCATTCGCTGACGACGACCCGAGTGGGCGGCATGTCAAGCAGCCGGTGTTTTCATCCATCTATGCCAGCCTTCGAACTAACCTGCCAAAGGATTTGATGGCTTTTCTTGACTACCCCTTTGACGGAGCTGGCGGCGGCGAAGACGACTGGCCACGATTTCCACACCATAGCTTAGTCCTCACCTATCTTGAGCGCTTTTGTCGTGACTTTCATCTGAAGGACTGTTTACGCCTCAACCACCAGGTAACGAGTGTTAGACCCGCTGGAAGCGCCTGGCAAGTCTTCAGTAGTACTGACGGGAAAGCCTCAAGCCCCATGGACTTTGATGCAGTCATGGTCTGCAACGGTCACTATTCGCACCCTCGAGTGCCTGAATTGCCGGGTCTCGAACATTTTCGAGGGCGTATCATTCACAGCCACAACTACAGAGACGCTAGCGCATTCAGTCATCAGCGCGTGGTGCTTTGGGGAGCCGCCGCTTCTGGCACCGATATCTCTCGAGAGATCGCCACAACCGCAACCTCCGTGGATTGGTGCGGAGCTGCATTGGCCAGCCGGTACCCCACAGGCTCAGTTGGCAGAGTTCGTACTCGCGCGGAGCCGATAGGTTTTGATCGGCAGGGCAATCTGTTGCTCAGCGATCAGCAAGTGCTCACTGACATTGATACCTTTATGTTTTGTACCGGCTACGAATATCGATTTCCATTCTTAAGCCGAGACATTGTCAGCGTTAAGGATAACTGGGTTAGGCCGCTCTACCAGGAGCTGGTGGTGCCTGGGCACCCAACCTTAGCCTTCATAGGCTTGCCGTATTTAGTCGTTCCATTTCCTCTGTTTGAAATCCAGGCCCGCTGGTTTGCTCGATGCCTGGCCGGCCAGTTCGACCTGCCCAGTCAGGCACAGATGGAGGCCGCGCAGGAAGCGCGTCTGCAACAATTTCGTCATGCCGGCATCAAGACTCGCCACTATCACAAACTCGCCGAAAAGCAGACCGAATACCTTAATCAGCTTTGCGCGCAATGCGGCGAGCCACCAGTACCCGCCTGGTTTTCTGAACTGACATCGGCGGCTCAACAGGCACGCCTGGCTAACCCGGAAAACTTTCGAGAGGAGCCCTTTTGAACCCTAGATTGCCTTCACGTCAGCGGCCGAACTGAAATTGCTCAGGTCAAAAATCATGTTACTATCCAAAAGCTTTGACCCTTCAATGACAGCCACCTACGGAACCACCAGTCACTATGGACATCAACATTCAGGGTGAGGTCGCTCAGGGCTTCGAGCCCGTTAAACACGTATTTCAGACACTTTGGCAAGATGTTGAAGTTGGCGCCAGCTTCTGCGCATTTTACCGTGGCGAAAAGGTCGTTGACCTCTGGGGCGGCTTTACAGATCCCGCCTTGAGCCAAGCTTGGCAAGCAGACACCCTGGTGAATGTTTATTCGACCACCAAGGGTATGGGCGCCTTGGCGCTGGCACTACTGGTAGATGAAGGCAAAATCGCCTATCAGGATCCTGTGAGCAAATACTGGCCCGAATTTGGTGCTGCCGGAAAGCAGGCTGTCACCGTCGCCCAGTGTATGTCTCATCAAGCCGGCTTATGCGGTGTCGATACGCGATTAGAGGTTACCGACCTGTATGACTGGCAAAAAATGGTTAACTTATTGGCGGCCCAGCGTCCCCTTTGGCCACTGGGTGAGGGTACAGGCTACCACGCGATTACTTGGGGTTATTTGCCAGGGGAACTCATTCGGCGCATCACCGGCAAGAGTCTAGGCCAATACTTTCATGAAAAAGTCGCAACTCCGCTGCAAGCCGACTTTTATATCGGCTTGCCAGCCACTGAACTTCACCGCTGCGCCGCTATGATCGGACCCAATCGAGCCCGCAAGCAACCTGCGATCGGCCCCACTTCACCGGTACCGGCACTTTTTGCTATTGCACAACAGAATCCTGTGATCAGCCCCTTTCGAGATGTCAGCGGTCCAGCCTGGCGTCAGGCAGAAATCCCCGCGGCCAATGGCCAGGCAAATGCGCGCGGTATTGCGACAATTTATTCAGCGCTCGCCACGGGTGGCGGTGACATCATCAGCAATGCGGCACTGCAGGCTGCGACAACCCTTGAGATTGAGTCACCTGTGGACCGAGTACTGAACAAACCCATGCGCTGGGCACGGGGATTTATGCGCAATAGTCGCGAGGAATTTGGTCCCCACGAGCAGGCCTTCGGACACGATGGCGCTGGTGGCTCAAGCGGTTTCGCCGATCCTATAGAGCAGGTTGCCATCGGCTACGCGATGAACCAGATGCGCGCTGATACTAACGCCGAGCCTCGATCAACGCTTCTGTCAAAGGCTGTCTACCGCTGTATTGCTAATCTGTCCTGAACCGCACAAGCCTTCTTGTGAGGGGGTGGAGCTGGCTAAGTCTTGTGCAACCTGCAGGCTTGTCACCGCCACCAACTTTTGGTGTTCGATTATTTGCGATACAAATGCACGTCGGTCTGCGGGAATGGAATACTGATCCCCGCGTCATCAAAGGCTAATTTGGCTTTTTCAGTTAAGTCAAACAGCACAGGCCAGTAGTTCATCGTCTCGACCCAGGCGCGCGTCGAGATGTTCACCGCACTGTCGCCCAACGCAGCAACGACAACCAACGGCTCAGGATCCTTAAGAATTCTTGTATCTGCGTCAATCAATTCACGCAGTAGGTCTTTTGCCTGCTGCAGGTCATCACCATAGCCAATACCAAAGGTGATATCGACTCGCCGCGTCGCCTGGGTTGAATAGTTTGTGATCGCGCTGTTCGAGACGGCACCATTAGGAATGATAATGGTCTTATTGTCACCGGTAGTCATTATCGAATGAAATATGCCGATTTCGCGAACGGTACCCATATGTCCGCCGGCATCAATATAGTCGCCGACCTTGTAGGGCTTAAACAGCAGAATTAACACACCACCGGCAAAATTCGCGAGGCTGCCTTGCAGGGCCAGGCCCACCGCTAATCCGGCCGCGCCCAATACGGCAATGAACGAAGTGGTTTCAATACCCACCATCGATGCCACACTGATGATCAGCAAACCCTTGAGACCGATATTAATCAGACTCAAAAGAAATTTTTGCAGCGTGGTCTCCATGCCAGTGCGAGCAAAGGCGGCTTGAGCACCGGCGACTACAACCTTTATCGCCCACAAACCGGCAACCAGGGTGGCTAATGCCAGCACTAACTGCGGCGCATAATTGATCGCCATCGACACGGCCGTCTCTGTATATTTATCAACGGCCAGTAGATTCTGTTCCATCGTCGTTATTCCTTGCACTCAAACTAAGCGTTGAATGTCAGCGTTCAATGTAAGCATTCAATGTAAGCGTTCAAAATGATCGCCAGCCGTCAGGTTACTCTAAAAAAGACCAATTCTGCAGCCCTCGTGGTGCAACTCTGCGCGCATGATTAACCCTTGCAAGCGTCATCTGACTTTCGCCGAACGCCAGTTTATGGCACACTTCGATGATCAACAGGTCATGTGCCCCACTAGTCAAGTCGCCTCATCCAGGCGATTTTTGCTTCTGGGAGATCAAAAGTCTTCTAACAGCAGCACAATGGACAGCCCCAGACGCAAATGCGCGATTATTTTATTCGAAGATTACTCCTTATCTTGCCGACCTTGATCGGTGTGACCATTATCGTCTTTGCCATCACTCGTCTGGTTCCCGGCGGTCCGCTGGAACGAGCAATCATGGAATCACAACAGATGAACGCGACCACGGGCATCAGTACTCAGGTTGCCGGCGAGGGCATGGCGCTCTCGGAAGCCCAGCTGGCGCGCTTGAAAGAGTATTACGGATTTGACAAACCCATTTTTGAAAGCTACCTGGATTGGGTCACCAAGGTCGTGAAGGGTGATCTGGGTTCCTCCTATCGCTATAACGAACCGGTCTGGGATGTCATCAGCGATCGTTTTCCAATATCCCTATACTATGGCCTTGTCACATTAATCATCACCTACGCAATCAGCATTCCATTAGGTATCGTGAAGGCAATCAAGCACAAGACGCCTGTAGACACCATTAGCTCAATTCTTATTTTTGTCGGCTATGCGGTTCCAGGCTACGTACTTGGCGCCCTATTGTTACTTTACTTCTCGGTACGCCTCGAGTGGTTTCCGATGGGGGGTTTCGTCAGTATGCGTTTTGACGACCTCAGCTTCTGGGACAAGGTGATGGACCTGGTGAACCATTCCGTACTGCCTTTGATTTGTTATTTGATTGGTGCTTTCGCCTTTACCACCCTGCTGCTTAAGAATCACCTGATGGACAACCTGGCGTCCGACTATATTCGCACCGCTATCGCCAAAGGCGTGTCCTTTCGCCAGGCCGTCACTGGCCATGCGATGCGTAATTCTCTCATTCCGATTGCAACCACCTTTGGTCAAAATATCGGCTTGCTGGTTGGCGGTTCCTTTTTGATTGAGACCGTCTTTGATATCAACGGCTTTGGTCTGCTTGGTTTAACCGCTGTACTTGATCGCGACTACCCTGTGGTCATGGGGGTCGTCCTTTTAACCAGTTTTCTGCTGCTGATCGGCAATATTATTTCCGACCTCCTGGTAGCTATGGTTGACCCAAGGATTCGCTTCCAATGACCGGCAGCCGCGCATGTTAAATTTTAATCCGCAGACGCTGAAAAAGCTGAGACGTTTCCGTGACATTAAACGCGGCTATTACAGTTTAATTATTTTGATGAGCTTGCTTGTGCTGACCTCTATGGGCGAGTTATTGGTTAACAATCGCGCCCTGCTGGTCAGCTATGAAAATACCTGGTACTTCCCTACCTATGCTGACTTTCATCCCGGCACTGATTTCGGCTTGAACTACGGTTATGAAACCAACTATCGAGAACTGCAGCAAATATTTAAACAAGCGAACCGGGGCGATTTCGTCATTATGCCGCTGGTTCCTTACAGCGCTTTTGAGAATCATGCACCGAGCGGCATCTATAAACCGGAGCCACCCTCTTTGGCGCTGAAGCATTACCTGGGGACTGACACTACCAGCCGCGATATCCTGGCACGCCTGTTTTACGGGACTCGAATTGCCTTGATGTTCTCCATCGCTTTTATGATCTGGGTTTATCTGATCGGCATTAGCATCGGCTGCGCGATGGGCTATTTTGGTGGTGCTTTCGATCTGATTTTTCAACGTCTGATTGAGATCTGGTCCAATATTCCATTTCTTTACACCGTCATCATCGTGTTTTCCGTCATACCCTCAACTTTCTCTGTGCCTGTTCGAATAGGGATCCTGCTGACAGTCATGGTGCTTTTTTCCTGGCCAGGGATGACCTACTACATGCGCACCGAGACCTACAAGGAAAAAACCAGAGACTATATCGCTGCAGCGCGTATCATTGGCGCCAGTCACAGTCGCATTATATTTAGCCACATACTGCCCAACGTCATGTCGACCCTGGTGACCTACATGCCATTCACCATTGTTGGCGCGATCGGAGCCATCACGGCGCTGGATTTTCTGGGCTTTGGGCTGCCGGCACCAACACCGAGTCTTGGCGAATTACTGAAGCAGGGTACCGCCAATATGCGAACGGCACCCTGGATTGTGACCTCCGCGTTCCTGACACTGGTGACACTGTTGACGCTGGTGACCTTCATCGGGGAGGCCGTCAGGGAATCCTTTGATCCGAAAAAATTCACGGTTTACAAATGATGAGGGCCCGCTGGCAGCGATGCGCCTTAATGCAGGTATAGATACAAGTCACAGTTATAGAAACAGATTTAGACATCGACATCGAACCATAGAGGTTAGCTATGCGCACAACGACCCTTCCTTTCCTGTTAGGCGCCCTAATGCTGAGTGTTCTCCTTTCTGCCTGCGGCGGCACTGAGGACGCTGAGTCCATTGACGCGGCACAGTTACCTGACAACCGGCAAGAAGTCAGGGACTATTATGCAGCGCGCCCGGATTTTTTCAGTTTCAAAACGCTGGACGACCTGCCTGCCAATCTGAATTGGCAAAACGGTATGGACCTGCCCGAGATAGGCTCGGATTCGGCGATCAAAGGTGGCACCGAATATAGTCAAATTCAGGATTTCCCCAGAACATTACGTATCGCCGGGCCAGACTCCAATGGCTCATTTCGCCCATGGATTCTCGACTATACCAGTCTCGGTCTGGCTCATCGGCATCCTGACGCCTTTGACTTCTATCCGGCGTTGGCTGAGTCCTGGGCCGTGGATGCAGAAACCAAGACGATCTACGCCAGGCTCAACCCTAACGCCCGTTGGTCTGATGGCGAGCCGGTGACGGCTGAAGATTTCATGTTCATGTTTTTCATCTATCAATCGGACTATATCGTTGCTCCCTGGTACAAGAATTGGTACAGCACGCAATACACCAATATTACACGCTATGATGACCTCACATTCTCGATCACGATTCCTGAAGCAAAGCCTGATATGGATTCGCGAGTGCTGGAGCTTCGCCCCATGCCTCGCCACTTCTATCAGGAGCTCGGCGATGACTACGTGGATCGCTATCAGTGGCGCTTTCAACCCACCACCGGTCCTTACATCATTAAAGATAAGGACATCAACAAGGGCACTTCTATTGCTCTGACTCGACTTCAGGATTGGTGGGCAAAGGACAATAAATTCTGGAAAAACCGCTACAATCTGGATCGCATTCAACTCACCGTCATCCGTGATTCTGCCAAGGTTTTCGAAGCCTTCAAGAAGGGTGATATCGACCAGTTTGGCTTGAATCTGGCGGAGTACTGGTATGACAAGTTACCGGACAGCGACCCAGACGTCGCCAAGGGATATATCCAGAAGTCCGTGTTCTACAATCAAAAGCCGCGGCCTACCTATGGCCTCTGGATAAATACGTCGAAACCGCTTTTGAACAATCAGGATGTTCGTATCGGTATCAATTACGCCACTAACTGGCAACTCGTGATCGACCGGTTCTTCCGCGGCGACTATGCGCGCCTGCAAACCTCTTCAGACGGCTATGGTGAATTCAGCCACTCGACTCTGAAAGCGCGCGAATATGACCTGGACAAGGCCCTGGAACACTTCGCCAAGGCTGGATTTACCACGCGGGACGAAAACGGCATTCTGATCAACGCCCAAGGCCAAAAGCTGGCATTCACGGTCTCTTCAGGTTACGAGACGCTGAAGGATGTACTCACAATTTTAAAGGAAGAAGCACTGAAAGCCGGGCTTGAACTACGCATCGAGATTCTTGACGGCACAGCTGGCTGGAAAAAGGTTCAGGAAAAACAGCATGACATACATTTTTCGGCATTTAACACATCCCTAGAGATGTATCCGCGTTTTTGGGAGACCTATCATTCTGACAACGCCTATGACGACGCTTTTCTTGATGATGGCAGCATTAATCCAGACCGCAAGCTGAAAACTCAGACCAATAACCTAGAAGCTCTGGCGATCTACGAAATGGATCAAATGATTGAGGCCTACCGTGCGTCTGCCGACAAGGCTGAAATGATTGAGCTGGCTCACAAAATGACTGAAATGCATCATGACTACGCCTCCTTTGTGCCTGGCTTCTATCAACCGTTTTATCGCCTTGGTCATTGGCGATGGGTACGTTACCCAGAGTTTTTCAACCACAAACATTCTGGCTCAGCAGGTGAGTATCACGTGCATTGGCTGGATTCGAAAATCCGAGCTGAGACCGTCGAAGCTCAGCAAGATAACCAGTCTTTTGGCCCGGCAATCAACATTTATGATCAATTCAAATGATCAGCGATTTTTGGCAAAGGCAACGAATCCATGACTGAAGCATTACTGGAAGTCAGCCACCTGGTCACTGAATTCGACACAGACGAAGGTGTCGTTCGCGCTATAGATGACGTAAGTTTTTCTGCTGGCGCTGGAGAGACGCTTGGGATCGTTGGCGAGTCAGGCTGCGGCAAGAGCGTCACGGCTCTGTCGATCATGCGCTTGCTGCCCCAACCCATGGGCAAAATTACCGACGGTAGCATTCTGTTTAAAGGCCGTGACCTGACACGCTTGCCATTAACTGAGATGCAGAGAATCCGCGGTGCGGATATCAGCATGGTGTTTCAGGAGCCCATGACCGCACTGAATCCGGTTCATACGATTGGCCGGCAAATCACCGAAGTCCTGTTGCTTCACAAGGATTACACGGCGCAACAAGCTATTCAGCAAGCTGTCAGAATCCTTGATCGAGTCGGCATTCCTTCGCCGGATATTCGTATGGGCGAGTATCCCCATCAATTATCTGGCGGTATGCGTCAGCGCGTAGTGATCGCCATAGCCCTGGCTTGCAATCCCTCTCTGTTGATCGCTGACGAGCCCACCACAGCCCTTGATGTGACCATTCAGGCGCAGATTCTCGAACTCATCAAGGAGCTGCAATCAGACCTCGGCATGTCGGTAATACTGATCACCCATGATTTAGGCGTGATTGCCGAGACCTGCGATCAAGTCGTCGTCATGTATGCGGGTAAGGTTGTCGAAAAAGGCTCCGTTTTTGATCTGTTTGACAAGCCGACTCATCCCTACACGCGGGGACTGCTAGCATCTATTCCACGGCTCGACACAAAACCCAAGGCCAAACTCAGCGTCATAGAGGGCATGGTTCCCGGGCTGCTTGACCTGCCGATGGGTTGTCGTTTCGAAAATCGCTGTCCCCATCGACAGCCTCAGTGCACACAAGCCTCACCCTTGATCGAACAGGTTTCGTTGGGCCATGAAGTGAGCTGCTTTCGTTGGCGAGACCTATGACTGATTCACTGTTGAAAGTTCGTAACCTGAAAATGCACTTTCCCGTCAAAGAGGGCATCCTGCTTCGAGCCAGTAAATACAATAAGGCGGTCGATGGTGTATCCCTGGACATAGCGCCCGGTGAAACCCTTGGCTTAGTGGGAGAATCCGGCTGCGGCAAGTCAACGTTGGGGCGATGCATTGCTCGACTCTATCAACCGACCGAAGGCGCTATCGAGTTTTGCGGCCAAGATATCACTCGCCTCGGCAGCAAGGCCCTGAAGCCCCATCGCCAACATATCCAGATGATTTTCCAGGACCCCATGGAGTCACTGAATGCACGCCACACAGTAGGTGATATCATTCAGGAACCTCTGATTGTCCAGAACATCGGCGACCGAGCTTCGCGCGCCAAACGGGTTCTAGAACTACTGAACATCGTTGGCCTGCCCGCCCGCTCGGCCACCCGCTATCCGTTTGAATTCTCGGGCGGTCAGCGCCAGCGGATTGGCATTGCTCGGTCACTGGCACTGAATCCAAAGCTTGTGGTCTGTGACGAACCTGTTTCCGCACTGGACGTCTCGATCCAGAGTCAGATACTCAACCTTCTGATTGAACTGCAACGGGAATTCAACTTGTCTTACCTGTTTATCGCCCATGATCTGGCGGTTGTAAAACATATTTCAGACCGCATCGCTATCATGTACCTGGGTAAAATCGTGGAGACTGGTCGCAGCGAAGAGATTTATAAAAATGCCCAGCATCCCTACACTCAGTCACTGATTTCGGCCATTCCAGTGCCTGACCCTCATCGCAAGGTGCAGCGTCAGGTCATCAGCGGCGATGTGCCCTCACCCATAGCCCCGCCCCCTGGTTGCACGTTCCACCCGCGTTGCCCCAGCGTCATGGCGCGCTGCAGCCAGGAAATTCCGCAGCTTGGCGCGCCAATGGCGGACAAGGCTCACCTGGTTTCATGCCATTTGATGGATTGATTTGATTAAAATGCTGCGACAGACCCGTTCAGGCTAGGGCCTTCATGTAGGTATTCAGATCGAAATAGTCGCGCCAGACTTTGATTTTTCCGTTTTCCATTTCAAACACGCCACAACAAGGCAGATTAACGGCCTTGTCGCCGACAAGGGTGCGATCGACCCGTTCCGCGATCACCAGGTTGCCCTGCTCGAGGATATTCAGCAGTTCCCAATCGGTCTTAACCCACTTAGCAGCGAAGGCGGCGATAAACTGTTCGATATTGGCCCGCCCGCTCACCGGCGCCGAGGGCATATTGTAATAAACCCCATCTTCAGTGAAATAACTGGCTAGCGCAGCTGCGTCCAGCGTCGACCAACAGGCGCAAAATGATCGAATAACCTCGGTTCCTGATTTCTCTAG
>JAYODE010000035.1:0-3297 GCA_038106185.1 Gammaproteobacteria bacterium
GCCAAAACGCCTGACAGCGACAGATCAGACTAGAGCATGTTTTCTGTTAGCGAGCAAGACTGAAGGATCAAAGGGTGACTTTGATAAATGTTGATCGCTGCGGCCATTGACGCAAATTGAGTTTCTTGAAATGCTTTGCGGTGTGCGAGCATTTGACCCAGGGTAACAATGCGAGCTGTGCTTTTTAAGGCTGGGGCTCGGTCATTTCCAGCGACCCAAAAAAGTTTCGTCAGACTCGCCAATGAAAAAGGAAACTGCACGTGGACATGAATTTCAATGCTGATGATGAGAGATTTCGAGCCGAGGTGCGGGCTTTTTTTAACGACGAGTATCCACGGGATCTGATCACTAAAGCTGCCAGCGCGTTTCCACTGGAGAAAGGCGACTATCAGCGCGCGGAACAAGCTCTGGCAGCCAAAGGCTGGCTTTGCGTGAATTGGCCGAAAGAACATGGCGGCACTGGCTGGACCGCCAACCAGAAGTATATTTTTGACCAGGAGTTAGAGCTGGCGGGCGCTATCAATCCGGTGCCCATGGGCGTGATCTACGTTGGCCCTGTGATCTGCGCGTTCGGTACCTCGGAGCAACAGGCACGCTGGCTGCCAGGCATTCAGCAAAGCACGACTTTTTGGGCGCAGGGATATTCGGAGCCGGGCGCAGGCTCAGATCTCGCCTCACTACAATGTAAAGCCATTCTGGACGGGGACAGTTATGTGGTGAACGGCACCAAGATCTGGACCAGTCTGGCCCAACATGCTGACTGGATATTCCTGCTGGTGCGCACCAGCCACGAGGCCGTTAAACAGCAAGGGATTACTTTCCTCTGCGCACCCATGGATACGCCCGGCATCCAGGTCCACCCCATTTTGACCATCGACGGCCGACACCACTTGAATCGGGTCACCTTCGATCAGGTTCGAGTACCGGTCAGCAACCGCATCGGCGAGGTCGGCGAAGGCTGGCGTTACGCCAATTTTTTGCTGGGCAACGAACGCACCTCCTACGCCCACGTCGCCGGCAAAAGGATGCAAATGGCGGCTATTCGAGCGCTGGCAGAACAGCACCAGGTACTGGCCCAGGATTCCAGTTTCTGGCAAGCCTTTGATGCACTGGAAGTGCGCCTTAACGCCCTGGACATTACCGTCCTCCGGGTCCTGTCTGCCGTCGCCGATGGCGCCTCCCCAGGCAACGAGTCCTCCATACTAAAGATCCTGGCCACAGAAATTGCTCAGGACATCACTGCACTGTCTATGCAAGCCCAGGGTTATGACGCGTTGGCTGCTGTCGGTCGGCAGATGCCATCTGAGTCTGCAGCAAAGTCCACAGCCGACTATCTTGGCACTCGCGCCCAGACGATCTATGGCGGTGCCAATGAAATCCAGAAAAACATTATTGCCAAACGCGTCCTGGGTTTGTAGCACCCATGACTGGCCCTGATTACAGAGACTGAACCGTATGGGACTCTTTGAACGTTACCTTTCCGTCTGGGTTGGTCTCGGCATTCTCACCGGCGTTCTGCTGGGTAATCTGCTACCCGGCGTCTTTGAGGCTATTGCCGGCGTGGAGTTTGCCCACGTCAATCTGGTCGTCGCCGGACTCATCTGGGTGATGATCTATCCCATGATGGTGCAGGTCGATTTCGCTGCTATCAAGGATGTGGGTAAGCGACCAGAGGGACTTGTGCTGACGCTGGTGGTGAACTGGCTTATCAAGCCGTTTTCCATGGCAGCCCTGGGCTGGTTATTCTTCAGGGTTCTCTTTGCCGACTGGGTTGATCCGCAATCCGCCACCGAATTCATCGCCGGTATGATCTTGCTGGGGGTTGCGCCCTGTACCGCCATGGTGTTCGTCTGGAGCCAGCTCACCAAGGGTGATCCGAATTACACCCTCGTGCAGGTGTCAGTCAACGATATCATCATGGTGTTTGCCTTCGCACCTCTGGCCGCCTTACTGCTTGGCGTGAGCGACATCACTGTACCTTGGGAAACCCTGCTGCTATCCGTCGTCCTGTACGTTGTCCTGCCGCTGCTGGCGGGGGCACTGACACGCCATCGACTGGTCGTAAAGACGGACCGTCATCGAATCGATTACCTGGTGCAGACATTGAAACCCTGGTCGGTGATCGGTCTGCTCGCCACCGTGGTGCTTTTGTTTGGCTTTCAAGCCGAGAAAATCCTATCCCAGCCTTCCATGATTATCCTGATTGCGATTCCATTATTGATCCAGACCTACGGCATTTTTGCGATTGCGTACGGTGCCGCTCGAATCATTCAACTACCGCACAATATTGCAGCACCCGCATGCCTTATAGGTACTTCCAACTTTTTCGAGCTGGCGGTAGCGGTCGCCATCTCGCTGTTTGGATTGAACTCGGGTGCGGCTTTGGCCACTGTCGTTGGCGTGCTGGTGGAAGTGCCGGTCATGCTCTCGCTGGTCGCTCTGGTGAATCGCACGGGCGCCTGGTTCAGTCCGAAACCCTGAGATAAATTTTTCCGACTTGCACTCGACAGCCATATTCAGTTGCAGCGTTGAGTCACCACATCAGGTTACACTGACGCTCAGACTCCATCGTTTAGGATAAGAAGGAATAGCACCATGATCACCATTCACGGCTCCTCAGTTTCACCATTTGTACGCAAGACTCTGGTCTGCCTGATAGAAAAGGGCGTGCGCTACGAACACAATGCCATCAGTCCCTTTCCGCCACCCGCCTCTCATCTGGCTATTTCACCACTGGGCAAGATTCCGGCCATGACTGATGGTGATCTATCGATTCCTGACTCAGCCGCGATCTGTGGCTATTTGGAAAAGCGCTTTCCAGAACACCCACTGTATCCCAGCGAGGACGGCGCCTATGGCAGAGCCCTTTGGTACCACATCTGGGCCGACACTGAGCTACCCAAGGCCACCGCCGCCTTATTTTTCAACCGGGTTGCCGTCAGAATGATGAAGCGTGAACCCGACCAAGCCGTTATCGACAAGATTATCGCCAAGGTGCAGCCACCGATATTTGACTACCTGGAAGCAGAAATTGGTGACAAGACCTATCTGGTGGGAGATGCTTTCAGTATTGCCGACATTGCCATCACCTGTCAGTTTGTCCAGATGCTGTATGCCGGCGAGGCTTTACCCGCGGCCAGCCATCCCAATATTGCGCGCTATGTCGAGCATCACATGCACCGGGATTCATTCAAGACGCTGATCAACAATGATCCCTTTATCAAGGTCGCCTAGCGGCGTTGCTCTCTTGGCGCTGGGCTAGCCCACCTTTCCTTGGCGATGGGCTCGCTAGCGAGC
>JAYODE010000035.1:3397-5009 GCA_038106185.1 Gammaproteobacteria bacterium
TTGGCGATGGGCTCGCTAGCGAGCCTGGCGACGGCTTTGGCTCACCAATAAAGGCTCGCTTGAGGAAAGTTTAAACCCCTGCCCCGTCCCATTGGCACTTAGGGCGGGTTAGTTTCTCGAGGCTTTTTACAGTCTGGCTACGCACTTCAGTACTTCGGCCTGGTAGGTTTTACCTCGCTCATTGTAGAGGTCCAGGACATTCAATGATGTGGGCACATAACCAAAGCCGATATTAGCCTGAGGATGCCACTGGAATATGGACCCACCCAGGCCCATCCAGCCATAGAAGCCTTCTCTGCCCCGGTTCAATGCCTGATCCAGCCGAGAGTGATATTGGACAGGCGGCGCAAACAAGGCTACGCCACCCTGCGTAAAGTTTGTCGCGGCAATCCCCATCGACGCCTCGACCGGCGCAGCATGCAGCGCCTCCCAGGCTTGTTTCGGCAAATATTCTACCCCCTCCCACTGGCCACCACCTGCCAGCATAGCAGCCACTTTCGCCAACCCTCTGGCGGTACAGTTGGCATTCGCAGAGGGCGTCTCACCCATGGCAATCGCCGGTGAATTGAAATAGGTGATACGCTGCATGCCCTCAATCGGCGGCGGCGCACCCGCTCGAACTCGATTTCGCAACAGAGGGATGATCGGCATCAGTCTATTGATGACCTGAAAGATATTGTGCTCCATTTTGCGCTTGAGCAAACGGGGCTTGAGGCTCTCCTTGAATTGATAACCCAGGGGTAGTGGCACGACTTCCGCTCTTCGACTGAGTTCATCTTCCCTGACGCCAACAATTACATCGACATTCAGCGGCTCACTGATATCAGCGCGCAAAAACTCGCCGATGGTCCGACCAGCCGGATCTACTCGTCGAAACAGCTCGTTCACAATCCAGCCCCGGGTCAGGGCATGATATTCTCGCGCACTACCACCATTCGCTCGATACTGTTGCTCCTGCGCTTCTATGATAGTGCCCATCTTATTTTGCTTGATATTGCTCAGGAGCAGATCGTCGGCTTTAACGGACACATCAAAAGCCGCCAGACCCGCTTCATGCCGCATTAATTCAGCAACCGTCAGATTCGCCTTACCGTTTGCACCAAATTCTGGCCAGTAGTCAGAGATCTTGCCCGCATAATCCAACAACCCCTTACCGAATAGCGATGCGATCGCAAGCGCCTCCAGACTCTTGCCACTGCTGAACACATTGACCAGCGTATCTGCGGAGAAACTCGGGTTGGCGACTGACGAAGCCCAAAGGTCGACAACTTTGACCCCCTGATGATAGACACAGAGCTGAGTCTCTCTTTCTGCCAAGGTTTGCATATTACGTTCATACAGGCTTTTAACCGACTCGAAACCGGGCGTTACGGTACCTTGGATAAAAACTTGCTTAGGAAGGCTTTTACTCATGCTAGTCTCAACAACATCAATGCGCACTCTGATCTGCGTGAGCGGTGGCTGGCGCTTTCTCACGTCGGCTGTATCGTGCAACATACCTGTGTAACATACCAGTGCTGCATAATATAGTATCGTTCACCGACCAGTTAACCAATCGATTGCTGGCTCATGCTTTTGAGTCAAGCAATCCAGCAAGCGAGCAATCAAGCAC
>JAYODE010000035.1:5109-12560 GCA_038106185.1 Gammaproteobacteria bacterium
GACAGCAATCAGGGACAGCATGTATCTACCGCCACATTTCCAGATCACAGACGAGAAGGAGATCTTTACTTTTATCGAAGCCAACGCTTTTGGTCAACTCATCTCAAGTGTTGACGGCAGACATTTCGCCACACATGTGCCTTTTTTAGTGTCACCGGACAAGTCCTGTTTGCTGACCCATCTGGCCAGAATGAATCCCCAACACCTGAGTATCAGTGGCCAGGAAGTACTGATTATCCTGGCAGGGCCCCACGATTACATTTCACCCAGCTGGTACACAGGCGCTGGCGTACCCACCTGGAACTACCAAGCCGTTCACCTGTATGGCCAGTGTCGGCAGATCGATGATCCGCCAGCGCTGCGTGGTATCGTTGATGGCCTGGCCGCAAAGTATGAGGCCGGCTTTGATCACCCTTGGCAACCTCGCTATAGCACAACAATGCTTGACGCCATCGTTGGTCTCGAAATCAGCATCACTGATGTGCAGTGTAAGTACAAGTTGAGTCAGAACCGTTCGAGCCAAGATCAGGATAATGTGATTCTTCAACTACGCGATGCCGGCTCCGACGCCCTGGCAGATGCCATGGCCGCCCAGCCTCGCCCTTAGTAAGTAGCGCCGCTTCTTGAGTCACGGTGTCAGAAATTGCTCAGTTTGGCGGCTTCGAAGAAAACGCGATAAAAGCCGCCAAAATAGTTAAGTGAGTCTTTTTTCTGTATTGCGGTTCTTCGCTGCCGGTTCATTGTCGACTGGGTGTGGGCTGAAACACTGCCCCTTTAATTGCTCTTCAGGCGCTCTTGGCGCAGCGCTTTCCTGCGTACCTTTCCTGCGTCGTCTCTCAAAGGCTCGGTGGAGAACTCGATCGTTCTGGGAATCTTGTAACGCACCAGACGTTCTTGCAGGTGAGCCAGAAGCGCCGACTGATCGACGTCGTTGGCTGGTGCATCCACTATGGCATAAACATAGTTTCCCAGGTCCTCATGGGGTAGACCTATGACTGCAGAGGATCTGACGCCGGGATAGGCATCAATGGCGGCTTCTACCTCAGCCGGATATATATTGGCACCGCCGGAGAGAATCATGTCAGTCTGACGATCGGCAAGATACAGGTAGCCATCAGCGTCGAAATAACCCATGTCACCGATACTCTCAAAGCCACCTTCTATTGCTTTCGCCTCGGCGCCGATATACCGATAGGTGCTGCCCTGACCCGTCAGCGGTCGCATGAATACTTCACCAATTTCGCCTAGCGGTAGCGTCTGACCAGCCTCATCAACGATAATCATTTCACAGGTCGCATTAGGTTTGCCGACTGAGCCTCGATGAAGCAGCCACTCCTCGCCGGTGATGACCGTTCCCCCTTGCCCCTCAGTGCCACCGTAAAGCTCCCAGATCACGCTGGGCCCAAGCCAATCAATATAAGCTTCTTTCAGCCAGGCGGGACAGGGTGCCGCCAGATGCCAGAGCACCTTCAGGCTGGACAAGTCATAACGATTGCGCACCTCTGTTGGCAAGTTCCAGATACGCTGCATCATAGTCGGGACCATATAGACTATATCAACTTGCTGGGCCTCAATGAGATGCAAGGTTTGCTCGGCGTCGAAGCGCGTTGTTACAGTCACCTGATTACCGCGAAACAGCGCACTCATACCCCACAAAAAAGGGCCGTTATGGTAGAGCGGCCCCGGAATCAACATGGAGCCTTGTAACTTGGTTTGCAGCCGGTCTTCAGCAATGTTCCAAACAGCCGGAGTCGTCGAGACGATCAGTTTTGGCCGGCCGGTACTACCGCCTGAGGTCATGGCCTTGAATGACGTGGCGATTCGCTCATCAAGCGCCTCACCACTGATATCCGCGGAAGGCTCATAGCCTACAGGCAAAGAGGGTGTACCCGGCTGGTCGTCAGCTGTGACACCCACCACCAGTTTTGGCGCTCCCACCTCGATGATCTGATCGCGCTCAAACTTCGGCAACCTGGCTGACACGGGTTGCGGGGTCGCGCCAACTTTCCAGGTGGCAATGGTCGCTTTAAAAAACTCTATGCCGTTGGGTAGCGCGATCGTAACGAAGTCGTCCTGACCGACGCCCAAGTCGGCATAGACTCGCGCCAGACGGTTAGTCTGCTCTTCCAGCTCGGACCAGGTAATCGTTTCGCCTTCGTGATGGATGGCGATGCGATTCGGTTGTATTGCCGCCCAATGAGCAACGATTCGTGAAAGTGCTATTTCCGCCATCTGATTCCTTCGCCACCCTGTCGAGTATACTGTCTAAACAACCATCAAAGCCGTGCGCACATTTTTTTGTGCCGAGCTGGCAACATTGCCCGCTAGCAGGCCTAATCTGGTAGTCCCAGAACCCGTTTACCAATGATATTCAGTTGCACTTCATTCGTGCCGCCATAGATCGTCACGGCTCGGTCACGCAGCCAGCTTCGAGTCGATTCAACCTCTTCGGTCCCAAAACCATCCCCTTCCCAGCCAATGCCCGCAGAACCGCGCAAAAAGGACTTTAGCGATGAGCCTTCCTTAGAAAGGCTGGAACCGACAAACTTAAAGATAGATGTGGTGGCACCCGGCGCCTTACCTGATCGGGATTCATCGGTTACTCGCTGAACCGTGAGCTGCAAGGCTTTTTCCTTCATGGTCTGTAGCAACACCTTGTCTCGAGCCAACGGATCAGCAATCTTACCGTCTGTCTCACCACAGTATTTTTTAGCGATGGTCGCATATCCATTGACGGGCTTGGCTTGCTTCGACCGAGGCGCTGGTGCAGCAGAACGTTCGTACTGCAGCAGGCGTTTACCTACCGTCCAGCCCTTGTTTAACTCTCCGACCAAGTCGTCTCGGCGAGCGATGGCATTATCAAAAAAGGTTTCACAGAACGGCGAGGATCCACTGATCAGGGCGATAGGTTTGATAGTGACACCGGGTTGGTGCATATCCAACAGGACGAAGCTGATGCCATCATGCTTGGGTGCCGTCGAGTCCGTGCGCACCAGGGCAAACATCCAATCTGCGTGTTGGGCGCCAGAAGTCCAGATTTTCTGGCCATTGAGTACAAAGTGGTCGCCCTCAACCACCGCCTTGGTTTGCAGACTCGCCAGATCAGAACCCGAACCTGGCTCACTGTAACCCTGGCACCACTTGACTTCACCCGAGACAATTTTAGGCAGGTGGCGCGCTTTCTGCTCTTCGGTCCCGAACTCCAGCAGGGTTGGGCCAATCATGGATACGCCCATTCCGGTCAAGGGCGGCAAGGCCCGAGCGGCTGCCATCTCCTCTTGCAGGACCCGATTTTCCTCATAACTCAAACCTGCAGCGCCATACTCACGAGGCCAGGTCGGGGTAGTTAAACCGCGAGCCGCCATGGCCTGCAACCATCTATCAGCATCTGCCGTGTTGTAGACCTCATGGGCGTCTTCAAAATGAAAGGTTCGATTTTTCATGCTTGGTGGACAATGCTCGGCAATATAGCTGCGAACATCTTCTCGAAAGGCCTCGAGGCTCATGGCTTACTCTCCTTGAATAACTGAAATCATATGACTAGCCCTAAGAGTAGCACGACAAGTACCCAGCAGATAAAGCCTGACCATGAAGTTTTTTACGACCTCAATCACTCCCGCCAGCAACCCCGTTATTTCTGGGCCTGGAATACAAATAAATCAGTTCGAAGGCTTAGTGCTTCGCCCTGACAACCTGGATTTCAAGCTTTACACTGCCTTATGAGTCTGGCAACTTAAACAGATATCTCATGCAGGCGCTCAGCACTCGAGATTTGACTCGCAAGATCGCCCAGCGGGTACCTGTAGACTGGCCACTGGCGATTATCGCCTAACGAATAAAAGGATAAGGGTATGAAAATCGCAGTCGTCACTGGTACCAGCACAGGAATTGGATTTGAAACCAGCCTGCATCTCGCTCGCAATGGCTACACTGTTTTTGCTGGCATGCGCAACACGAGCAAGGCGCAGCCACTCATCGATGCCGCCAAAGCCGAGTCTCTGCCGGTTACCGTATTGCAGATGGATGTCACTGACGCCACCTCGTTGCGCGACGCGTTTGCGACAATCCATGCGGCAGGGGATGTCTCACTGCTGGTCAATAATGCGGGAATAGGCGGCGCAACTCCGCTGGAGTTGACACCGGAGATAGAACATCGCCAAATTTTTGAGACCAACTACTTTGGCACCATTAACTGTATTCAGGCTGTCCTGCCCTCCATGCGCAAAAATGGCCACGGCGACATCGTCAACATCTCCTCCATCGTTGGCATCCTGGCCACGCCTAACCAGATCGCTTACTCTGCCTCCAAATATGCGGTAGAAGGTGCTTCTGAAGCGCTCGCTCATGAGGTCTATCGTTTCGGGGTAAGGGTTTATTGTGTCGAGCCTGGCGTCGTCGCCACCAGTATTTTCGACAATTCAGCCAGCGCTACGCGGTATGACAAGACGTCTCCCTACCAGCCCATCATGCGCCGTAATGGCAAACTCTACGCCACAGGATTCAAGGCACCGGCAGCGCCGCAACAGGTCGCCGACGCGATTCTGACAGCCATAACCCAACCCACCTATCAGTTTCGCTGGCCTGTGGGCGTCGACGCCGACGGCATTTGTGCCGGTCGAAATAAAATTACCGACGAGGACTGGATCCAGATGGGTGATGACCTGACTGACACTGAGTACAACGACCGCTTTAAAGACTATTTCAATATTCAGCTCTAGCCGGCCTGATTCGGCCGATCAGTCGGTCTCAGGCGCATAGTAGATGTCTACCGGCACTCTGTCTTGCTGAAGTACCGCGCGCACCGGCATTACTGCGATAGGCCCTGGCTGCCGAGCAACATCCAGGACCTTTTTTTTAGTCTCACCCACTACATGAAGATAAATCTGTTTGGCGGTTAAGACGGCAGATAGGGTCAAGGTCATCCGCTCATGCAGGGCACTAACAGGCACGACTACCCCGCAATATCGCGTGTTACTCGGGTTCAAAACCGCCTGAAGTGTCGCGGCACCGGGATGCCATGAGGCGGTATGACCATCATGACCCAGACCAAGAACGACGATATCGAGGGGAAACAAAGGCGCTATTCGCGCCTCGACCTGGTCAACGCCGGCAGCTGCGGTTAGGTCAGGCGTTTTCAGCTCCGTGAAGGTGGCTGCGCGCGCAGCATTGCAGAGTAGATAGTTGCGCACCAGGCGAGCATTCGAATCAGGACTGGCTTCATCTACCCAGCGCTCATCCACCAGCGTAATCTGAACCTGCTGCCAAGCAATGGGCTGATGCGACAGCGCTGCAAACAAAGCCTTAGGGGTACTGCCGCCGGAAACGGCAAGGGAAGCCGATCCACGCATCTCGATCGCCGCAGCCAGTCCGGCGCCTATTTCCTGAGCAAGAGCCGTGACCAGACTGGGGTCATCAGGATAAGCATGCAGATGGATCATTTGCACAGGTCCTTCGGTGTTTGTGGCAATTCGATCTTCACGTCTGATTCTCATGCCAGCGCCTGCCATCTTTGGCAATCAGCGCGACACTTTCAGTCGGACCGAAGGAGCCCGCCATATAAGACATGGCCTTCTGGCCTGTATCCTGCCAGCCGGCAACAATCTTGTCGACCCAGCACCAGGCCACTTCAAGCTCGTCCGCCCGCATGAACCGAGTCTGATTCGCAAGCATCACATCAAACAACAAACGCTCATAGGCATCCGGTACTCGCTTGCCCGTGAAGGCCTTTGACAGCGCCAGCTGCAGATCCACCGTTTGCAGTGCCATGGACTCTTCCAGACCCGGGACCTTGTTCAATAACTGCAGGCTGATACCTTCATCGGGCTGAACTCGAATCACCAGCCTGTTGGGCGAATTTCCTGCCAATTGATCGGGGAATATTGCATGGGGTACGTCGCGAAACTGAATGACAATCTCCGAGTAGCGCGCACCAAGACGCTTGCCAGTTCGCAAGTAGAAAGGCACGCGCGCCCAGCGCCAATTATCGATTTCCGCCTTGATTGAAACAAAGGTTTCTGTATTCGAGCGGGGGTCTGCACCTTTTTCCTGCCGGTACCCAGGTACAGCCTCACCCGCTATGGCACCAGCAGCATACTGACCACGTACCGTGTTCTGCAGGACACTGTTTCGATCAATGGCCTTCAGGCAATTCAGTACTTTGATTTTCTCATCATGAACTGACCTCGAATCAAACCGAGCGGGCGGTTCCATCGCTGCCAGACACAACAGCTGCATCAGGTGATTCTGCATCATGTCACGCAGCGCACCCGCCTCATCGTAGAAATCCCAGCGGCCCTCGACACCAACGGTTTCAGCCACCGTAATCTGCACATGGTCAATATATTTATTGCTCCACAAAGGCTCAAACAAAGAGTTGGCAAACCGAGTCACCAGCAGATTCTGAACTGTCTCTTTGCCTAAATAGTGGTCGATGCGATAGACCTGACTTTCGTCGAAAATTGAAGTCAGGCTGGCATTGATTTTGACAAAGGATTCACGGCTGTGCCCCAACGGCTTTTCCACAACGATACGTGTGTTCGGCCGAACCAGGCCAACCTGCTGCAGGCACTCACAAACCGGTTGAAATATTGAGGGTGGGGTTGCCAGGTAAACGATCAAGTCTCTTCGGTTATCCGCGAACTCCTCCTCGTTTAGCCCCGCCATCTCTCTTGGATCGGTCGCATCGGCAGATCTATAGGTCACTCGTCGGCAAAATCGGTCACAGACAGCTGCATCCAGGCTATCTCCAAGAATGGCCTTAAGACTCGTTCGTAGCCGTTCGTGGAATACCTCCAGGCTCTGAGAGTTGCGGGATACGCCGACAATTTTCAGGCAATCGGGTAACAACTGACTTTTATCCAGATGATAAAGCGCAAGATAGAGCTTTCGAAAGGCCAGGTCACCCTCACCGCCCACTATCAGCAAGTCGCAAATCATACTCTTACTCTCATCTCACAAATTAAAGGCAGCACGCCTCGCCTCCCTCCAAACTAATCGTTAGCACTGACTTGTCTCGTGAACAAATCTCGCAGAAAAAAACTATTAAAATTCAACCCAGTCCAACGAAACGCGCGACTGAAATCTGCCAGCTGTGCAGTTTGATCTCGTCCCAGGCGCTGCTTCACAAAGCTGATGACATGAGGCCAATTGTTCTGGCTCCTGGCCTTCGCAGCTTGCCTGCTAATGATACCACGAGATACCGATGTTTTGACCGAGATCAGGTCATACAGTAGGACTTTGAGTCTCAACCACAAGGCCAAGGTTCTGACTTTGAGATAACAGGAAGGCATGTTCAGCGGCTTCTCGACCCAAAAACTCACATACTGACTGACATTCAGCGCGAAGACCTTCCCGCGACATGGCCGCGACATGGCCGCGACATGGCCGCGACAATAGCGCATCACCCTAGGTTACTTATAGAAAGCTTAGTTAAAGAAAGCTTAGTTAAAGAA
>JAYODE010000035.1:12660-19957 GCA_038106185.1 Gammaproteobacteria bacterium
GCTCAGTTAAAGAATGCTCAGTTAAATTAAACTCAGTTAAGTCAAGTTAAGCTAACCAGGCCTCGAGCACCAAGCCATGACCTGCATCAGTCTTGGTGTAGCAACGGGTATGCACGTTGCAGCCACAGCACAAACATGGTTTATTCTGCGATCACAAAGACCAGCGGCAACACTGGTTTAACACTCAAACCTAAGGATCAGCGAGTGAGTCAATTTGATATAGACACTAAGGTGACGCAGACCAACGATCACATCTGGTCTGGCACTCTGAGCAAAAGCTGGAATATCGGCACCAATCCCAATGGGGGCTATCTGTTATCTTGCGTCCTCAGTGCGCTGAAGCTGGCCCTGCCACACTCGGATCCTATTACCGTGACGACGCACTATTTGCGCCCAGGCACTGCAGGTGAACCCTTTGAAGTCCACGTCAGTGTCATTCGTACCGGTAGAACCCTCAGCACAGCCCGCGCCAGCCTGATTCAGGCGGGCAAAGTCAGACTCGAGGTACTGGCTGGATTCGGTGACCTGCAAGTCTCTGCCGGTATTGACACCACCCTGACCGTTCCACCGCCAGTGATTCCACCGCCTGAAGCCTGCATTCAACGTCACGGTGGCACTCAGGGCGTTGAGTTGCCCATCGCCAGCCGGCTCGATGTTCGGCTTCACCCGGCGCTGGCGCTAGCCGGCCAATCCCAGGTTGCGATGATTGCCGGCTGGATTCGATTCCTTGACGGGCGCGAGCCCGATACCGGCACTCTGCCACTGTTCACCGATACCTTTCCACCATCACCGTTTGGGCTGCTGGGGGTGATCGGTTGGGTACCTACTATTGAGCTTACCGTACAGGTACGATGCCGACCGGCGCCGGGCTGGATTCAGGCCGAGTTCTTAACCGAGGATCTGCAGCAAGGGCGCATGATCGAGAGTGGCCGACTCTGGGACAGCCAAGGGCAACTCGTGGCGCAAAGCCGTCAGATTGGCCTGATCATGCAGCAAAGTTAAGTGTTTCAGACATTCAGCCGGGGAAGCTTCCTTGTCACTCAGGCTTCGGCTGTCAATCTGAAACTCATCAGAAACAGCCGAACTCGCTGTTTTTTCGCGCTACCTTTCGAACTCATGTCAAACTGGACTTCTGTTGAGCGGCAAGCGCGTGGCACGACGGCCATTTGGCGATGTGATCCTTTGAGCCTGTGCTATCGTAGACGCAGGGTTGAACTGTGTTTTATCAGAGAGTTTCAGCTGCTGATTTCAACTAATGATTGCAACCAACCCCATGAAGATTCAGGAGCCAAAGTTGTCGAATATTTTCTCAGACGATCACTCAGACAATCGCTCTGACAATCAGTCAGACCCGAGCTCAGCAACTATCGAAGTGGCTCTCTTTCCGATTCCAAGCATGGTCGCATTCCCTGGGACGGTGGTTCCTTTGCATGTGTTTGAACCCCGTTACCGACAAATGATCAGAGACTGTGTTCGGGATGAGCGCATGATAGGGGTCTGTCATACCCGTAAGACCATTCGTGCAGCTAAGGCTAACCAGACTCAACTGGAAGCTATGCGCTCGAATCAAGCGACCTATCTGCCGCAGCCCGTATTTTCGGCCGGCTACTGTGAAATCATTGAGACTCTGGACGATGGTCGCATCATGGCAGAGATTCGAGTTGAGCGGCGTCTGCAAATCGTCAAGGAAATACAGTCATTACCCTATCGAATCGTGGCTAGCCAACCGCTTGATGATGAGATACCCAGTGCCGATGAAGCTGCGGTGCAAAAGACCCGCAACCGCGATTTGCAAAAGCTGATCAACTCCAAACTTCTCGTCCTGATCGGCAGCGAAAGTCCAGAATTTGCGAACCTTATCACAGGCTCTGAGTGGCAATCCTTGAGTCCTGACGAGTTCAGCTTTCAGTTATTTCAGACCCTGCGCTTTGATCCCGACCAGATGCAGGTGATTCTCGAAACCCGCAGCACCCATGAGCGACTGAGTACCATCTGGGATTATCTGTGTCGTTAGCACCCGCTATCATCACTCGACTCGGCGTGATCGGTGACGTCCATGCTGAAGATATTCGGCTAGAGCTGGCCATCAATCATTTACTCGCGAACGGCGTCGATCAAATTATCTGTACGGGTGATGTGGTCGATGGGATAGGCTGTCCGGAAAGATCACTGCAGCTGTTGCAAGCCCACGGAGTCCATACGGTGCGTGGCAATCATGATCGCTGGCTTCTTGAAAACCGGGTTCGTCATATTGATCATGCGCATGAGCAGGTTGATTTCAAGGATGCCAGCCTGGCATACCTGAATAGCCTGCCGAGCGCGATAGAACTCGACACCCTGAAGGGCAGACTGCTCCTGTGTCATGGCATTGGTGACAATGACTTGCAAAAAATCTGGCCAGGCTCAACCCGCATGCCGCCAATTCGTAGTCGTGCGCTTGACCGCCTTATCAAGGCTGGCCGATACCAGTATGTGATCAACGGTCATTTACATTTTCGAACTATGATTCATTTTGAGGCCATGACGCTAATCAACGCCGGCACTCTCAAAGGCGAACAATGGCCTGGCTTTATGCAAATCGACTTTGCCAAAGACACGGTCACCTCCTTTAAGTTCAGTCAGGTTACTGACAAGCCTCAAATCGCGTTGGCAAAGCAACTGCCCCTTGGGCCGGGGCCAGAGCAGACCATCTGGCGCGACACCCAGGCCTTCAGTGGCGACTGGCAGCCGCTGACCCTGCACTAGCAGAACTTGTGTTAGTGCAACTTGCACGCCTTGCAACGCAAAAAAAAGCAGGCGTGCCATTTCGCGCACAAATCAGACTTGATGTTTTTATGATCTGAGGCTGGCAAAAGAGACCATTTTCCCAGATTTTTCATCCCAGAGCGCCAAACATGCGGTTGACAGACTTTCCATCAAGCCTAATTTTCGCGGATTCTGCAGCGCCGGCTGGCCTTCATAACAGGGCGGCAGGTGATAGTTAGGCACTTTCGGGTTCAGGTGATGAATGTGGTGATAACCGATATTACCACTCACCCAGTGTAGCCATCGAGGCAGGTCATAGAAGGAGCTGCCTTCAAGCGTGGCATCATGGTAGTTCCAGACGTCGTTGCGTTGCCAGTATGCATCTTCAAACTGGTGCTGAACGTAAAACAGCCAAACTGCACCCATTGAGGACAACATGACGACCGGCATGTAAACCAGCAGGAAGGGCTTCAAGCCAAACATCGCGATCATGGCACCATAATAAAGGCTAATGCCGAGGTTAGTGCCCATCACACTCAGCCATCCGCCTCGCGTTTTAGCCTGTCCTCCCAGCGGCACGCGTTGCAGAACCACGAAATGCAGCGGCGCTGAAAAGAAAAACAGGACCCAGGGATTACGATAGACACGGTAGCAAAGCCGACTGAACCAGCTTGAACTGACATACTCTTCTACCGTGCGAGTCATGACGTCACCATCGCCTCGCTTATCAAGATTACCGGTACTGCGATGATGCATCGCATGCTGAACCGCCCAGTACCTGAACGGCGTGTTCGTCAAAACGCCGATGGCGTTACCCAGCAGCGTATTTTGCCACTTATGCGGCAGATAAGACTCGTGGGAACAGTCATGACCTATCATGAACAAACGCAGGTAGGCGGCAGCCGCTGGCAAGGCTAAGAGCAATGTAATGCCATAATTCAACGACAATGACGCAAACATTACGCCGATGGTGACGATATAGATGGCCAGCGTGTGACCCAGCTGAAACAAAGCCTTTGAATAAACAGAATGGGCAAAGACACGGGAAGCAACGAATGCGGGTGTTTTAGTCACTTGCATAGAGTTTTTACAGCCTGGTGCTGGACTATCGAGATTGATAGCCCGATTGAGGAGCGGCAAGGATACGCTATTTCGCCCCAAGTCAGGCGTTTATTTCATGACCCGCTCGCCGATTGTTTCGCCAGCCGTCAGCGCGGTCGCGGCCGCCAAAGCCACCCAGACTTGTCGCCGTCGAGCACCGCTATAGGGCCTGCGACCGTGCATGGTGATCCGATTATCAATCAGCGCTATATCCCCATCCTGCCAATTCAGGTCGAATGTTAAAGACTTCGCCATAGCGACCAACTCCTCGAAAACAGCGACGGGTATAGCAGAACCATCACCGAGCAGCAGTGCCGAAGCCGGGTTTTCCTTGACACCGGCCCAGCCCATATAGGCGGCTATCAGCTGGTTATAGAAGGCTTTGCGACCATCGCCCAGCGCCACAACAGCCGGCAGCAGAGGGGTGGTGACCCGCAGACTATCGTCCTGGAGCCATAGCCATGTATAACCGAGGCTCAGTAGCCGCGCCTCGGCAGCGGCTCGATTGGCGGCACTCAAGGTACTTTTCCAGCTTCTGCCCTGACCTGACTGCGCGTTATCTGCCGACGGCATCAAGGTCGTATAACGCACACCCTGATTTTCAAATTTGCTGGCCCACTCTGGCATATTTTCGAGCATCAACGCATATAACCGATCCGACCGGCAAAGGGCTGTCGCGCCGCCCTGCTCCGCGGCTGCGTGGCAATAGAAAAACAGCTTGGTCGGTGAGAGGGGCGTCTGCGCCATCTCGTGATGCAGGAATATTTCAACCTCAGGCGGCGCTTCGTTGGCAGTAAATACCCGCTTTGTCAGATTGACCCGTACCGCGTTGGACAGAGATTCCTGGTAGGTGAAGTCAGGATATCCAAATGCAGCGCTAAAAGCGTCAAACGCCTGGGCGCTATCGATCGGAAAGCCGCGAAACAGCAAAGCACCGGCATCATCTAAGGTTTGCTCAAGCCCTGCCTGGTTGGTTTGCAACCAATCGATGGTAGTCGCTAGCGACTTCAGGGCCTGACCGTTCTCAATAACAGCCGGAAACCGCACGCCATCAAACTCAAATTGCTCGAGAATTGTAACTGCTTCTGGCCAACCGGAAAGCTTAGACATCGGTCATCAAAACCCTGCGGCCCTCAAGAATCGACCGCTGTGCCGCAACGCCCATCGCTACCGATAACAGACCATCGGCAACCGTCACTGCCGCTGGTGCTCCTGTTGTTATCGCCTCAATGAAGTTGAGGTGTTCAAGATAACTGGCACCGTGGTGAAACCCAACCTCCGCGACCCTGGGGTCTATCTCGACGTCGATCAGTTCGAATTTCTGGTACTCACGACCACCACGAACCAGGCGGTTCTCGGGGATGAGAGCTTCGAGCTTGCCTCGATCACCAGTTGCCACTAATTCCTGCTCGTTACGACTGGACTCGGCGAACATACACAGATCCAGACAGGCACGAGCGCCGTTGGCATAGTCTATGATCACATAGGCGTTGTCGAGAATATCCGGGGTGGCGCCGTCATAGCGCTCATTCAGATGGTTGACATCCTGACCACCTGAGGCATAGATACTGACGGGTTGCGACTTCACCGCCAGATTCATCAGATCGAAGAAGTGGCAACACTTTTCTACGAGGGTGCCACCGCTGTTTTTATTGAAGCGATTCCAGTCGCCGACTTTCTTCAGGAACGGAAACCGGTGCTCTCGAATGAACATCATTTTCAGGTTACCCACTGCACCCTGCTCAAGCTCGGCAAGAAACCGAGCGACAGGCGCCATGTACCGATATTCCAGGCCAACCCAAACGAGGCCTTGATGCTGACTCGCCGCTGCGACAACTTCGCGACAATCAGCAAGAGTTGTACACATGGGCTTTTCCACCAGGACATGCTTGTCAGTCTTGAAGACCTCACGCATCACATCAATGTGGGTGAAATTCGGCGAAGCAATGACCACTGCATCGATATCGTCTCGCGCGAGCAGTTGCCGGTAGTCTGCATAGACGGTTGGCGAGAACCTCGACTGACAGGCCTGCAGAGCCCACTGTCTAGGCTCAGGATTAGGATCCGCGACGGCAACAACCTCTGCTGCATCGATTTGCACCAGATTACGAATGTGTTCGCAACCCATCATGCCCGTACCGATCATGCCGTACCTGATGGTCATGGGTACACCCAGCCGGCGGCCAAACTGCTATCCATGGCGGCGAACCTGTGAGATCGGCAGGGCTGGATTATTGGGTAAATGCGCGAACCGACTTGGGTCTCGCTGTCGAGTGTACGCCTCAACAATCGGCCGCAAGTCAGTGGGGGATGCACCGTGCAGGATCACGCCATCACAGCCGAGATCCAACTGATGATTAATCGCTGCCACACACTGCTCGGGCGAGCCCATAGCCGCTGCGGCCAACCAGGATTCTGGAATCAGCTCGCCAATCTTTTCCAGCTCATCTGTTGTCGCTCGTTGATCGATCGCCCCTTGAAAGTTTGCCACCATGGGATCAGCTCTGAATTTTTTCAGGACCGCTGGGTCCCAGTCATTGGTCTTGACCATTAGGTCGCCGTAGGCCTGCAGGTAGGTCGCCATTCTGCCAACGGTTTTTTTGAGCCGCACCGCATGCGGCAAATGATCACCAATAGTCGCCAGACAGGACCAGACTCTGACGTCTGCCGGGTCCTTACCTGCTCCAGCAGCCGCCTGTTTGACGGTGTCTACGCAACGCCGAGTTGTCTCGTCAGTAAAGAAGGTATGAAGGACTACGGCATCGAAAGCCCTGCCACCCAACGCCAGGGAATTAGGGCCAAAAGCGGTGAACGTGAGGGGAATATACTCGTCAAAGTCCGGGTCCAGCCTTAACAGTGGCCACTTACCCGCAGGTCCGTTATGACCCACAACTGTCTCACCACGCCACAGTCGACGCATGAGATTAGCAAAGTCTTCTATCTGATCCGTCTTAATACGCGCCAGACCATAGGCGTCAAATGCTGCGTTGATTCCGCGCCCCAATCCCAAACTGAAACGCCCATTTGTCAGAAAATGCATGGTACTGGCATAGGCGGCGGTGACGATGGGATGTCGAGTATTATGATTCGTGGCCGCTGTGGCGATGCCAATCGTGTCGGACACGGCGCCGGCAGCACCAGACAGGGTCGCGGCCTCCTTGATATTGAAACGCTCAGAGATAAAACAGGTCCCTATACCCATGGCTTCTGCATCCTGGACTTCGGCGATCAGGTCTCGAGGCGATCGCGGTGCACCTGCCAGCGTGTAGAATCCTAACTCATTCATTTCGTTCATTTTTCTAAAGTCCCGTATTCGAAGGCTTTCTCTGATAGCGCTAATAGATAGCGCTAATAGATAGCGCTAGCTGCTCGCTGTCGCGGACGGCGTGTCGCGGGCGGCAAGTCGCGGGCGGCCAGTCGCGGGCGGCATGCCATTCAAAGTGAACCCAAC
>JAYODE010000035.1:20057-24775 GCA_038106185.1 Gammaproteobacteria bacterium
CGGCAAGTCGCGGGCGGCCAGTCGCGGGCGGCATGCCATTCAAAGTGAACCCAACTGTTTCAGCCAAGTCTCTCTATCAGAGCCTCTCTATCAGAGCCTCTCTATCAGAGTCGCTGTATCAGAGTCGCTGTATCAGAGTATCAAAAGTCACAGGTAACAACGAAGCCAATCCATGGTATTTTTTTCCGCGGCCAAATTCCGTCCAGCCGAGTTAACCCTTGACCATACCAGCCGTCATCAGCGCCTGACTCGTGGGCTGGCGAAAAAACGCCTCTGGATCCTCTATGCCTCGCTGATCGATCATACTGAGCTTAATATTCCTCGCCGCACCCGGCGGATTACCTGCAATCCGCATCGCCAGCTCACGACAGCGGCTAACCACTGTCTCATCGGCCACTGACTCAGTGACCAGCCCTAATCGAAACAGCTCAGGACCCGATACTCGATCGCCCAGCAGCGCCATTCTCGCCATGACTTGCTCGGTGGATTTGATTTTGAACCAAGCAGCATTCATCGGCATCATGGCGCCTTGCTGAATCTCACCCACCTGCAGATAGGCTGTTTCACCAGCCACTATAAGGTCACAGGCTAACGCCAGCGCTGAACCGGCATTGATGCCATACTTTTCCAGTGCACAGATCACCGGCTTGGGAAAATGGTACAACGCCAAGTGCAACTCGCGCCAACTGCTAAATTGGCGCGCCTTCCAGGCCGGTGGCGGGTCTGCCTGCAGGGCCTTGAGGTCGACACCGGAACAGAAATATCCGCCGGCACCCCGCAGAATAACGCAGGCAATATTATCATTCGCAGCCAGTTCAGCCAGCGCCAATCTAACGCCATCGCTCAAAGGCGGAATCACCGAGTTACGGCGCTCGGGTCGATTTAAAACAATCTCTGCCCAACCCTCTTTTTGCTCGACCAATACAGGCTCTTCGTCGGCCATCTTCTCTCCGTGTTTCTCTCAGTAATTCTTTCCGTGTTTCTCTACTTTTTTCATCAGACTGCCACAAAGTGTAAGCGCAACACTCGCATATCGCCAGTGCCAATCAAATTTTGCAATGGCGAGGAGCATTACCTACAGGTGTCAGATCAGGGGCGAAACTCATCCCAATGTTTGATAGCGCTGGCCTCGGGACTGGGATCGATGCCTGGCCTTACTCCGTGTCGACACACATGACGGGCCTGCATACCATGGGTTCGAGGCGCCAAGACATCCCGCTGATAGTCGTCGCCGACAAACAGTACCTGGGCGGGATCGACAGCGACTCTTTGCAACGCAGCCTGATAAATTTCAGGCTCTGGCTTCTTGGCACCGACCGCAGCACTGTCGATCACGAACTCAAAATAATCACCTAGTCCCAACTGCTCGAGCATTTTCTGCGGCCAATCTGGCATAAAAAAATTAGACACTACGGCAAGCCTGCAATGCCTCGACCAGGCTTGCAGCATGGCTTCAACCCCAAGCGTCAGCCTGAGACTACCCGGATAACTTCGCGCGAATTCATCCAGCATCTGATCCGTGATTTGTTCTGCGACCGCGCAGCTCACTCTCGCATCGCGAATAAAAACCTCTCGAAGCCGAACGGGAAAGTGGACCTCACTGTCTGACTGCCACCAATTCACTGCTCGCGCCGTCGAGTAAGCAGATCTGAAGCTACTGATCGACGGATACAACCCGGCAGCAACTGGCAAATGGGCTATCGTGTCGAGCCCGTCAATACTGCCGTCTGCTTCGAAGTCATCGATCAAGGTGTTAAAGCAATCGAACAAGACCCATTGCATTGGAGTTATCTCTGGAAGGCAAGGTGGGGTACATCAGCACCCTTTGTCGGTGCGGGAGCTGGATGCTGAAGTCTGGCGGGTCCTACGAGAATCTGCAAGGCATGGCAGGTTCCTGCGTCATCAGCTCGGGCGACACCAGTAAGAGCCGCATCGATTCAGACTACTCTCTAGTTTAGATCAGGCCCTTAGATCGAGACCTTAGATCGGGACCTTAGATCGGGACCTTAGATCGAGGTCGATAAAAAGCTCAAAACGAGGTAGGCAATAAACACTCCCACTGACGTGATACTGAGCAGATCGAATTTAACTGAATGCTTTTTCATGCATGCAGGTTACAAAAACTGCCCAGTCACCGTAAAAGAACCATTGCTCATATGGTTAGAACCAAAATGCGATTTAATCTACCAACTGCATAACCAGCAACAAGGTCGTTGGCACCACCAACATCCAGAGCAGCAGGGCTTGCCCCAGCACGCGTCCCTTTACACTGCGAAGGGTCTGGCGGTTGATTTCAGTACCAATAAGAAACAAAGCCATCACCAGTAGGCCTTTGCTGGCTACCCCGGCCAAGCCTGGCAGAGCGGCAGGCATCGGCAACACTGACCCCAGGATGGAACCCAGCACAAACAACAGGATAAACCCGGGAATACGTACCTTGACCGCGCCCCTTCCTGCAACCAGGCCCGTGACGACCACCAATGGAATCAACCACAGGGTTCGGCCTAACTTCACCGTCGTCGCAACACTGGCTGCCTGATCGCCATACACAGCCGCGGTGGCGACCACAGAACTGGTGTCGTGGATCGCCAACGCCACCCAGACGCCAAATTGAGCCTGACTGAGCTGGAAATATTCACCCATTGCGGGAAAGGTGAACAAGGCAACAGCATTCAGCAAAAAAACGATCGCCAGCGCAACGCCCATTTGTTCCGCATTGGCTTTAATAATCGGCGCCAGGGTGGCTATTGTTGTTCCTCCACAAATACCAGTCCCCGAGGCAATCAAGACATTGGATATATTCTCAACGCCCATCATCCTACCGAGACACAATCCGAGGCTGATGACGGACAAGACATAGATAGCAACAAGAAGAGTGTAGTCGGCATTAATCTGCCACATGTCCGCCATATCCAGTTTGAAACCGAGCAATACTATGGCTGCCTGCAGCATATACCTGCTGTACAGACCCGTGTTTGGCAGAAGCGGTCGGTCAAATAACAACGTCAGGCTCATGCCAATCAGCAACGCAATCGCCGGGTTTCCCAAGTATAGAATGATCGGCAGCACGAGCAACCCGCCAGCAGTTGGACCCTGCAATCGCCACTGTGAAGCCTGAAAACTAATAACCAAATCCTTACGCTGATGAATTGCCCCTCAACTCAACTGAATTGCGCAGAGGATGAGGCATCTTAGGAGCTTGGCTGACAATTATCAAAGACCCATAGGGCGCGTACTTTTGGACTCTGCTCGCGGGGCTGTTTACATGAATTCTTTTCGAGGAATTTGTTCAACGCTGATTCACGTCGACGGCTATTCGCAGCTATTTATCATTACTGGAACTCAGTGCGCGCAAATTCACGTGCTGAAATGCCAGCGCCTTCGACCGGAACAGCGGCGCTGACAGTACTTAAAAAAGTGCCCTCGAGGAGAGGGCACATGCATCTTTAGGGTTCCTTTGGGGTACCTAAGTCTTTTCTCTAGCGCTTTTTATGTCAGCTTTTTATGTCAGCTTTTATATCAGCTTTTATATCAAGCTTATTAAGCATATCAAGCATAAAAGCTTTGACTCAGTGAGCTGTTTCAGTTTCTGCGGCCTCTTCAACCACATCTTCCGCCTGAAAGCCTTTGTCGGTTGCAGTCATATTAAAGTCAACCCTGGCGCCTTGTTTAAGTGTTCGATATCCATCTCCTCGAATTGATCTGAAATGCACAAACACATCTTCGCCATCTGTTCGCTCAATGAAACCAAAACCTTTAGCATCGTTGAACCACTTTACTGTACCTACCGCTCTATTCGACATTCCCTACTCCCTCTGTTCATAATTAAAACGCGCCTTCTACCATCCAGACTGAAGACCACTCCAAGATCTGATCCATCGTTGAACTCAACCGCGGAAAAAATGTGGGGTTTTGTGCAATTCAAACGCCACAATTTTCCAACGCTCGCCCATGTCCAACCATAAATGATCAAGGTGGAACCACTATCCAAGATTCACGGCGAAAGACAATTATCCAATTTTCTAAAGAAATAGGTAAGTTTCTTATTACATTTGGTTACAAATTATTAAGGTAAGACTGTGCGAAGGGCAGGAACAACTGGCAGATGAAATCTATAAACCCTGAAATTTACTGATTTGAAAAGATCGATGTTCAGACTGTGCTGGAATTTCCACCGTGCTTGAACATCAACTTGGCCAGATGAAGCATCGATCTTGCCTCGGTTTTCCCCAGGATGTTGCCTCTGTGGACATCCACCGTCTTGGAGCTGATATCCAGAACTGCAGCGACTTCCTTTGTTGAACCGCCTTGAACCAGAAGGTCCATCACCTCTATCTCTCTTGGCGAGAGCCTGTCGATTCTGGCTTGAAAATTGATATGATCTTGCTGCTCTATAAACAGCGCGACGCTTCTGTCGATCGCTAGATTGATGCTATCGAGCAGCAACTGATCATTGAAAGGTTTCTCGAAAAAGTCGATCGCACCCGCCTTCATGGCGCGCACGGCGAGCAATACATCTGCGTAGCCAGTGAGAACGATGATAGGTAAGGAGGGATTGATTTCAGACAATTTATTTTGAAGGTCAAGCCCACTCATATACGGCATGCGAATATCCAGCACCAGACATCCAGGCCGAGTCGGATCATAGTGATCAAGAAATTCTTGGGCCGACTCACAGGCCATAACGTCCATTCCCGCTGACCGCAGCAACAGGGACA
>JAYODE010000035.1:24875-36578 GCA_038106185.1 Gammaproteobacteria bacterium
TGGGCCGACTCACAGGCCATAACGTCCATTCCCGCTGACCGCAGCAACAGGGACAACGAGTGCCGAACTCCGTCATTGTCATCGACGATATAAACGATGCTCTCTGCCTGCATTTTCCAGTCCTTTCGAACCAACGACTCCATTTACCTTGGTTTGTACACGCAACATCCAAGTTCAAATCAAATTTTGCAAGACTCTGCCTTCTTTGCAAGACTGTATCTGCTTTCCAGACTGTGTCTTTGATATTTAGCTGTTAAAATTTAACAAAATATTTTTACCAAAAAGGATTCGCCGAAAAAGGATTCGCCGAAAAAGTTTAGCCGAAAAAGTTTAGCCGAAAAAGTTTAGCCGAATGCCAGTCGACAGGCCTCTCTTTCTAGTTAGTAGGCTTGCGACCTACTCCCTTCTCCTTATTAGACAGCTGCTGAGTCAGCTGACTAGACAGCTTACTCGTCAGCTGACTCACGAGCTGACTGGCCGCGATTGCCTGATCACGTGCACCTATCACAGCCTGTCGAAACTCTTCCGTCTGCGTTAATTCTGAATCAAGCATTCTCACGGCCACACTCGCATAGATATTGATAGCCGACAATGGCTGATTTAACGCGTGCGCTGCGTCCTCGATAAATTCATCTAAGGGTTTAATCGCATTCAAGCCCTTCAACCCTTCTTCACGAGGAGGCTCATTGGTCGCTTTTAGAATCCAGGCGAACTTATCGCCGTCAAGGGACACGGCCGTCGCTTTATAGTTATTCAGTCTCCATTCGATACCATCCACCATCGCTTTCGACTCAGGTTCGAGCATCAGTTTGGTGAAGTGCTGCAGATCAAACTGATCAGGCGTGGAGTCAAGCGCCAAGGCGGACCTACCGACAATATCCTTCGCTATCAAACCTGTTTGTTCTTCGAAGGCTTTATTCACTTCGAGAAATCTGTAATCACACGGTTGGCCAGCTTCGTCACAGAGGATCTCGCAGATCGCAACGCCGTCACTCAGCCTGTCAAACAATTGGCGGTACAAGGCTTCATGGTCGCCCGTTTGCTTGCTCAACTGATTTGTCTCAATTTGAGCATCTCAATATCAGAGCCGAAAACAGGAGTCGCTTGCTTGGCTAGAGCGACTATTTGTTCTTGAGCCAGTTGTTCTTGAGCCAGTTGTTCTTGAGCCGGTTGTTCTTGAGCCGGTTGCGCGCGAGCAGGCTCCTTTGGGACACTTGGGTTGGCCTGGGCCACTCTCTCTCGCGGGGCTGTAGTCATAGCGTTCATTTCGATTCGGGGCTATTAAACTCACACCTGAACAGGGAGAACGACAAGTTACAAGCAAAATCTGCTGAACGGCCTATCGTGAAACCTGTTGACATTTATCCCGGCTCTTTGTCCGCGAGAAGCTTAGCCTGCTTTGTGAACAGCGACTATTCTGGCAACAACCTCGCTAAGCTGACCCGCTCCAGGGAATCGAATACTGTTTCCGGTGATCTGCGCACCATCGATCGTCAACTGTACCTTGCCATGTCCTCGATGATCAGGATCCTCAATGGTCACTTGCAGGTCTCCTTGCGCACTTTTGATCAGGAGCTTCGCCCCGCCCCATGCCGGCGGCAGAGTTGGGGATATTATAAAACCATTCGCGACCGCTCGAAGGCCCAAAATAGTCTCGACGCCTAATTGCCAGGCCCAACTTGCCGATCCTGTGTACCAGGACCAGCCGCCTTTGCCATCGTTAGCATTGTGGGCGTAGATATCGCCAGTCAACACATAGGGCTCACGCGCATAGTGCCCGGCGCTAGCGACATCGCCAGCGCGGCGAATCGGATTCATTCGGTCAAATACTTGCCAAGCTGAATCGCCATCTCCCAGCATGCCAAAAGCCATACCCAACCAGGCGGCTGCATGATTATATTGACCGCCATTCTCTCGAATCCCTGGCGGATAGGCGCGAACATAGCCTGGATCGCGGGCGGTTAAGTGAAACGGCGGATCTAATAAAGGAATGATGCTTCCACTGGTTTCCAGGAAGCGCGCCTTGGCCGAGCGCATCGCTGTTCTAACCTGCTGCTCATCGCCGAATCCTGCCAGCACGCCCCAGGACTGGGAAATCGAGTCTACTTGACACTCATCATTTGCATACGAACCCCAGGGTTGTCCATCATCATCAAAGGCGCGCAAAAACCACTCGCCATCCCAGGCCATGTTATCGATCGCTGTCTTCAAGGCCTGGCAATGTTGTTGCCAACGATGGGCACGATCGGCAAAACCCAGCTCCTCAGCAAGCGGCGAGAAATTATTGACCACTGCGATCTGAAACCAGGCGAGCCAGACACTTTCGCCCTTACCATTGACGCCGACGCGATCCATTCCATCATTCCAATCGCCTGATCCCATCAATGGCAGTCCGTGGGCACCGGTCGGAAGCATTCGATCCAGAGCTCGACAACAGTGCTCGAACAAGGTCGCCGTCATACCCTTGTCGAATCTCGCGTAACGATCATGTTCATCTCGGGCCAATCCAGGTGCCGACAGGAAGGGCACAGGTTCGTCAAGAATCAGACTGTCTCCCGTAGCAGCGACATACCGGGAGGTCACATAAACCAACCATAAATAATCATCCGAACACCGTGTTCGAACACCACGATCCGACGGTGGATGCCACCAGTGCTGCACATCACCGTCCTCAAATTGATGGGCTGCTGCTCTCAAGATGTGCGCCCTAACCCGCTGGGGATCAACAAACACCAGCGCCAATGCATCCTGCAGCTGATCACGAAACCCGTAAGCACCACTGGCCTGATAAAAACCTGCTCGAGCCGTCATTCGCGAAGCAATCGCCTGATATAACAGCCAACGATTGACCATGACATCGAAAGCCGGGTCTGGCGTCGAGACTTGGACTCGACCCAACAGATCTGCCCAATAGGATCGTACCTGCAAAAATGCGGCATCGACTGCCGTGTGATCCTGATAGGCACCTATGATCCGCTCTGCTTCCGCTCTGTCGGCACCCTGACCTAGCATAAAAATCACCTCAACCGCCTCACCGGCTGCCAGATCAATATGCACTTGGTACCCTGCACAGGCGTCGCCACCTGGATTAAACCTGCCTCCCAGGTCAGTGTGACGGAGCGCCGCTGCTTGTCTCACATCGCCCTCAGCACCCAAAAAATCATAGCGATCACCCGTAACACTGTGGGGCGGTCGATTGGCACTCACAAAAGCTACCCGCTCTGAAAAATCCGGATTCCAGGCATTCTTCGCCAGAATCGCCTGAAGTCTTGGATCATATTCACAGACAATGTGGGGTCTCACCTGACTACCTAAGGCGCCCAGCAGCCACTCTACGTAGAATGTTGCGGTTAAGCGTCGAGCCTGGCTTGATTGGTTGGTCAGACTGACTCGAAGCAATTTTACCGGGTCGCTCAGAGGGACAAAGACCTCGAGCTTCTGCTCTAAGGCATGGCTTTGGCGTTGCCAACTGGTGAGACCACTGGCGTGGCGAATCAGGCAGGGGTCGTCAGCACCCAACGGTGCCGGCGTCATGGTCCAGACCTCGGCCGTCATTTCATCCCGCAAATAAACGACTTCACCCGGCATGTCTAACAAAGGGTCGTTAGACAAAGGGGTTAACCGGTTCTCACCGCTATTCACAGCCCAGGTAAAACCCAGATTGCTGGCACTGACGATGGTACCAAAATGCTCATTCGCCAGCACATTACACCAAGGGGCTGGGGTCTGTGCATCTGCCTCAAGATATATCAGATAGTCACCGCTATTGGGTTCGAATCCACCGATACCATTCTCAAACTGCAGGTGCTTGGGTTTGAGCCGATCTGAGCGCACCTTCGGCCAGGGCATCATAATGGCCTCAAGCGGCGGCAAAGTTGTCCGCTGCTCCAGGATACGGTCAAGTTTGAGCTGCAAAGCGACACCGTCGTCATCAAGTACCACATGTGCCGCCGCCTCGACTCCGCGCCGCGCCTCCGGATCCATATGATCAGAGGTCAACAGATGGATGCCACCTGATCGTCCCAGAAAACCAGTGGATGAGGTATCACGTAACAGCGTTAATATTTTTTCTCGAAGTGGGTCTTCATAACCGCTAAAGCCGACGCGCAGAACCACCAGGTCCATTCGCAGCCCGGTTCGGCGCCAAAGGCGCTGCGCTCTGATCATATACTCCAGCAGTCCACTGCCCTGACCGTGATTGACTCGAATCATCAACATCGGTAGATCACCTGAAAGACCAAAATGCCAGAGATTCTGCTGATTTTGATGATTTTCACTGACGTGAGCCGAAACGACGCGCAGGTCTGCATGGGGTTGTATCAGTAGTGCCGAAAGCGTCTGCAAAGCAGGTAGTTGGCTTGGCTCCAGGTGAAGCGCCGCCACCTCACGAGCCGTCGCTCGAGCTGAGTCACGATAGACCCAATCCAATGATACAGAAGAATACCGAGTCGCGATCTTTTCGACCGCAGCGGTAGACTCGGCGACGATACTCAGTAACGCAAAACTCTGGGTGTCATTGGGCTTGAGGGTTACTCTCAGCCGCAGGGCCATGATCGGATCGAGCGTCCAGCCAGTGGTCTGCGACAAATCACCGACCATACCGAGCGGGTAACGCATCGAGTCATTGCGACCGACAAACTTGGCTCGATCAGACTCATAGCCGACCAGCTGGATATCCGAGGTACTGAAGACCACTTTGTGCAGAAGCACTGGCGCCAGCGCCTCTGGCCGCTGCGGGCGCCGCTCGAAAACCAGGCCATTCTGAGCACGATTAAATTCACTGCCGACAAACAATTTACTGAATGCCTCATGACGTTCATCATCGATGGCAGGCGCAAGGACAACCTCAGCATAGCTGGTAAACTCGATGACTCGTGGTCTCGATTCCTCGTTGACCACCGTGACTCGGCGAATATCAACGTCATCATCGGGCGCAACCGTGGTCTCGACTCGAATCGCGACCCCTCTGTGTCGCCGAAAATCTTCAACCAGATGCTGGTGGAACAGCGTTCTTGACTCGTGGCCTGGCTCCCCTGTTGGCAAGCGCCCCGCCGACCAGACCTCGTTGTTATCCAGGTCTTTGATATACAACCAATAACCATAAGCGTCCCGGGTGGAATCCGGACGCCAGCGAGTCACCGCATGTCCCTGCCAGTTCAGTCCGCCGCCACCAGCCTCAGACACCCAGGCACTCATACGGCCATTGCCCAACATATGCATCTGCGGTACGGTCGCCTCATTAGAGGGTACCCAGGGCCAGAGTTCAACGATGGGTCTCTGCTGTAAAACCGGCGCGCCTCTGACCTCCTGGATTCGGCCTTTTTCTGTGGTTGCATCCCACGGAATTCGCTCCTGAAGCAGAATTTCCAGCGCCAGCAGCGTCTTCTCAGCCATGGTTCTCTTTACCAGAATGTCATCATTCAGCGCATTGCCAATGGCGGCTAACATCATGCCTTGATGGTGCGCCATGTAGGTCGCTACCAATCTGAACTTCTGTCCCGGTGGACGCCGCTCCGGTGTATAGTCGAGCGCATCGACGAAACCATAAACCCCGGCCGCACCTAATCTGTCGAGCAGTTGCAGATTCTTCACCGCCGCCTCCGGCCAGCAACTGAGCGCCAACCCTGTCGCATACGGCGCCACAACCAGGTCGTCAGTCAAACCCCTGCGAATACCTAGCCCGGGCGCTCCAAACGCCTTGTACTGATAGATGTCTTCAACATCTGTAATACCGAATGCCGATTCAGAAATACCCCAGGGCATTCTGTGCTTGCGCGCATATCGCCTTTGATACTCAACTGCTATCGCTTCGCTTTCACCCAGAAGCGTGTCTCGATGCCCGGGAACGAACAGGGTAGGCATCAAATACTCAAACATCGAGCCATTCCAGGAAAGTATTGTTGGCCGGCCTTCAAGACGAGTAATCGGACGGCCCAAAAAGAACCAATGCTCAATCGGTGCATCACCTTTGGCGATAGCAAGGTAACTGGCCAGTCGTGCCTCAGTCGCCAGCAAATCGTAGTGGTGACGATCAGGCTGACCGCTACTCACATTGAATCCTATCCTGAAGAGACGGACTTCGACGTCGTACAGCAATTTAAAGTCCATGTTCCAAACCCAACGATCTGCTTGACGAGCCAGGTCCATCAAATCCTCTTGCAGCCGGTTTTGCCTGTCAGTGCCTTCGTGTAGCGCAGAAGCCAGACTGGTCAGCCACATTTTCGCCTCTGAATGATCTTCCGTAGATTGCAGCTTCTGCTTGATCAGCCTTTGGGCAAAGTCGGCGTGGTACGCAACCTTCGACGGTAGCGCCAAGGGCGACAACGTATCACTTAACTGCCGACTGAGCTCTTCGCACCCTGAAGGCGGTGCCGAGAGCAAGTTCAACCAGGGACAAAAATGATTAAGTTCACGGCGCAATACGCCAAGGTCATGCTGAAATCTCTCCAACCAGACATGCAATTCTAACAGTAAGGGTTGTCCTGCATTCGGTGATGAAGCAATCGAAGATGCCACAACCTGCTCATAGTCAGGCCACAATCTCTCGATAATATCTTCCGCGATCAGGTGCCAGGCCTGCGCAGATTCCTTCGCGGAACTGAAGGCATTTTCAATGCGGACTTGTTGTTCGTTAAACCCGTTATGGTCGGCGCCTTCAAGCTGTCTCGCTGCATCTGACAGAAGCCCGAAGGTGCATGCCAGCCCACTCCATATCTCCTGATTGAACACTGCGTCATCTACCAGGTTTTCACAGCCCTGCTTCAGGCAAATAAGGCTGATTGCCAAATTGCCACTATCCACGGTCGAGACGTACCTTGGCTCGAGCGGCTGTAATGATTGCGTATCGTACCAATTCAGCAAATGGCCCCGGTAAGATCGCAAGCGCGACATAGATTCCAACGCATTGCGAATTCGAATCACGAAGTCACTACGAACGATGAAGCCGACGTCATGAGCGACTAATGACGAGGTTAGTAACAAGCCAATATTGGTCGGGGAGGTGCGGTGCCCGATGAGCCCCCTGGGCTCTTCCTGAAAGTTGTCAGGTGGCAGCCAGTTATCATCAGGACCAACAAATGTCTCAAAAAAATGCCAGGTTCGACGTGCGACTTGCAGGAGAAAAAGCTGAGCAGACTTATCGAGCGACTCACGCCGGGGTTCTCGCGGTCTGCCAATCCAGATTGAGACCTCAGGTGCGATCAACCAAAGCAAGAGAATGGGCGCTGCCGGCATCATCGCGTCGGGAAAATAGCGTTCAAGAATTACCGCTGCCAAAAAGGCAAATACGGCTGAAGGCCACATCAATCGCCAGGTCGATCGACGGCTACCCAAGTGGTCACTCATCGCGGCCACGTGCGCGGCCGCGCGCCACTGAAGGAGATGGCGCCGGCTGATCAGTAAACGCCAAAGGGTTCTGGCAACGGCGTCAAGAGACAGCAGTGTATCGCTGACTAAAAATGTGATGGACAGAAACCAACGACCACTGCGTTCAGAGACCCTACGAAGAATATCAGCGTAGAGTCGATGGCGCAGACCCTGAGAGAGAATACTGGACAACTCACCGATCAGATAAACCCCAGGCGTGGCCGCGGCGAATAGGGTCCAAAGCCAGGCACTGCCGGGCAATATCATCCAACCCCCGATAAAAAACAGGAGTAAAGCGGGCGAGAGCAGACTGCGCCGTAGATTGTCTATAATTTTCCATCGATCCAGCGCAGACAAACTATTGGCCCTAGTGCCACCACTCGCGGTCGGAACTCGAGCACGAAGCCAGGGAATGAGCTGCCAGTCACCGCGAATCCAGCGATGCAAACGTAATGCATACTCCGGGTAATTGACCGGGAAATTCTCATAAAGCACAACATTGGATGCCAGCGCTGTGCGCCCATGTATGCCTTCAAACAGGTCATGGCTGAGAATCGCATTGTCTGGCACTCGGTTTTCCAGGCTTCGCTGAAATGCTGAAACCTCATAAATACCCTTGCCTACAAAGTTGCCGGTACCAAACAGGTCCTGGTAGAGATCCGATACCGCTCTCGAATAGATATCAATTGCGGTATCGCCCGCATACAACCGACAGAACAGAGAGACGGGGCCCGACAAAGGCAGCACTTCAAGGCGTGGCTGAACAATGTTATAGCCGCTAACGATCTTACCTGAGTTTTCATCCAGCTCTGTTCGATTCAGTGGATGCATCATGATACCGATCAAGCTGGCGGCAGTTTGCGGCGGCAGCATGGTGTCGGCATCCAGTGTTATCACGAATCGACAGCCACGCAGCTGTTCAACACCGCCAGACTGCAGAGAAAATTCACCCTGATCGCCACTGAGCAAAAATTCATTGAACTGCTCAAGCTTGCCGCGCTTACGCTCGCGGCCCATCCAGCATTCTTCTGCCGGATTGTAGTGCCGGTGACGATGCAGCAGAAAGAAACGTCGCTCCGCATCATCCTGATACCGCTCGTTGAGTGCCTCGATCTGCGTCATCAGCGCATTCTCGATCGCGTCATCTTGCGGCACTCGCTCATGAGCGGCATCTGATAAATCAGATAACAATACAAAATATAGCATAGGGTCTGGATTGGACAGACGCCGGATTTCTAATCGTTCGATCATCTGAGGTATGTCTTCTAGACTTCCGACGATGACAGGTACAACGACCGCGGTTTTGGCGGAAGCGGGAATCGCCTTTCTGAAATCCATGCTCGGCAAGACTCGCGGATTGATCATGGCGGTGATTAACCATTGGACAACAGAGATACTCAGTACAGTCGCGGGCAACAGCGATAACAGAACGCCACCCACCCAGGCCCATAAACCTGCATGACTTTGAGCCAGAAAATACACAGGCGGCACAAGGGCTAGCAACAACACTGTGATCAGCCCCAGGGTGTAAACGCCTCGAGGACGACCAAGCAGAAATTTGCGTGCGCGATCCGTTACAGCGGCGCGGTATTCGATCAACGATTCCAGCGTTGGCCGGCCGTTATCACTTAACCAGTAACCCACATGGCTCTGCTTTTCCCGCGATCTCTCTGTTAGCCTATCCGTCGCTGCGACAACCCTCTGCGCAAGTTCGACAGCTTGGCGAGCAATCGCCGTCTCACTGAGGATGGCACCACGACCCAGTTTCTCGACGATACTGCGGTATTTGTTACGGGTCTCAAAATTCATGGATCCATAAGCCGCCGCTGGATCCGTGCGAAGAATGCGCTCGACTTCGCTGGTCTGGTCAACAAAGTCCTGCCACTCGATTGATTGTATCGCGGCTAGACTGCTGATTGCCTGTGAAACGCGATCGACCAATTCGGCGCCGCGGTTTTCTATCGAATAGGAACTCATGGCACAGGGTGCCCGTAGCTTCGAATTCACCTGTTCAAACGCATCAAGAAGATTTTCAAGGCTGGCAAGGCGCAGAAAAGACGGCAATGCCCAAAGCTCGGCAATATTCAGCGTGGCATTTTTTTGATAGGCATTGATAAACAGCGACAGATTATCCAGCGAAAGTTGTTTCGGCATGCCACGCAGCACGCCATGGGCAATACTCAAGAGTCGCGGCACACATTCGCCAGCCGGCGTTTTTAAAGTGGGTAATTGCTCATAGAACCTCCGTGGCAGATCGACACGGATTTGACGGACAGCACGCAGAACCTGGTAGTCATTATCCAGTAACCAGTCGGCAATACGTATCGCATCGGCGGCTGGATTCTGACAATATCGTCTGGCCTCTTCGAGCCAGGCAGGCACTAATGCTAGTCGCCGATAAAGCGCAAATCTGGGTGCCTTGTTAGCCGACACCTCATGATCCAATGCCAGAGAAAATCCGCGAGCTTCCAGACCGTCAGTCTGCTGCCCGTTGTCTTGCATCATCATCAGTTAGTACCGGTTGGTCGCCGCACACCCCTTGACTCTGCACTTCGAAAAAAATGATGATTACCATGATTATAGTTTTGACGTACTCGACGAATCATCAGCACCGGTACACTGGAGTGGGCTAGCAGATAGCTGGTAACGTCACCGGTTGCTACTTCTGCGTGGCCACTGTGTCCATGAGAAGACAGGATCAATAGATCTGCTGACTCAGTCACGATGGCATCATTCAGCAGGCGACGGGCATCGCCACCGGTGAGTATCACGCTGCCAGCGGCTAAGCCAACAGCACGGATATTCTCTTTGACCCGATCTAAATACTCTCGAGCAACCCGTTCATTCCTGCGCAACAAACTGTCTCTTAATGCAATATCCTCATTGTCGAGCGGATCGATTTCCGTGAGCTCTGGGTCGGGTATCGCATGTACCAATATCAGTGTGGCATTGGTCGCCTGAGCAATTCTTTTTGCCAAAGGTAAGGCAGTTTCGGCGCGAGCGGAGCCATCAAGGGGTACAAGGATACGTTGATAATTCACCGCGACATTCTTGTCGGCATCCGAACTCGCAGGAACCATCAGTATCGAATTCGCCGCCCGCTCCAACACACGCCTGGCAGTCTGACCTATGTGGCCAATCTGCTCTACGTCTGAGCGACATAAAGCGGCAATATCATCAATATTCTCAATCAAGCAGGTACAGATTTGATCACTGGACCGACCTTGCAAAACTCGAGTTCGAATTTTTCGCTTGCGCGACTCATACTGCTTTGACAAACCCTCGATAAACGCCTCGGCTTCTCTGCGACGCAGGTCCCACTCAAAGGGATCGAATGGCGTTTGGGCCGTTTGTCGAGGCTCAATGACATGAACCAGCAGCAACTCAATGCCGAGCGCACTTGACAGCGCCATTGCATGGGGTATCACCTTTGCAGTCGAGGCTGCCGTTTCTGCACAGACAACGACCCTGGGGTGCTGTTCCTGATCACTGTTCATAACAGCTTTGGATGCGAGTGACACGGCGGTTTCTTCTTTCTGATCTGGCAATTTATCGCTCCAATTCAACGATCTCGAATAAATGACTCGAATAAATGACTCGAAACAAACGACTAGAAAAAAAAGACTAGAAAAAAAGGCTTGAAAAATCTGCCCGACATTCAGCCTCTGGTTCAGGAACTCGTTAAACTAAGAACAGAATCTGGACGACAACCCCGGACGACAGCTGAAGAAGCGCGGGTGACCGGCGACATCATGCTATTAAGGGGCTTAGTGTCGTCGATGGTGTCCAAAACCGCATTGCGGCAGATCAAAAACCAAACTGGTGGCGTGCGCCAGTAAGAGCGAGCGGGCCGGTAAATAACGCAGACCTCAAAGCCATCTATTCACTGAGGTTAGCGATAGAAGGTTGTCACAGAAGGCGCTATTTGAGGTTGGTAATGGAAAGCGCCGATTGAATGCAGAGTTGATTCGGGTCAATCAGACCTTGTTCCAGACAGGCTTAAATCCTTCCACAATTAGCGAGACAGATCTGCAAGACAGCACGGAAGAGTGCTTACATCTACGCTAAGACGAAACGTTTTTGTACGTCATAAACTGTGTATTTACAGATACTTATCAGATATCGATGCTCTCTATCACTCGACGCTTTATGCCATTAGATGCTTTATGTACTTCGATACTTTGTGTACTTAGATGCTTTGAGTACTTAGATGCTTTATGTCATTAGATGCTTTATGTCATTAGAAGATGCTTTACGTCACTCGGTGCTGTGGTATTCGGCGTCGGTCATGAGGTGCCATACATGAGATGCCTTACATGAGGTGCCATACATGAGATG